>CALXQU010000027.1 GCA_944390725.1 uncultured Spirochaetaceae bacterium | reverse complement strand
GGCAAGACGACGCTTGCCCTTCCTCCTGTGGTAACCAAGGAGGATGCCGACGGTTTTTTCGCCTACGAGGTAGCGAAGTATGGTTCCTACGTCGATGGGATCTGCTACAGCTACACGGGTGATGCTGTCGAGCTTACGTATCCTGAGACAATCTCAAGGGCCGATGTGAAGGCAAACCTGCCTGCATTCGTGGATGACATCGCAGAGTATGCAGGGATGCTTGCCGCTCCTGCTGCAGAGGCGGTCATTAAGGTTCCCGTAATCGAAGAGGAGCCTGCCGAGGTCATCAGCTATGAAGTGCTCGGCTATACGGCAGAGTTCACGATAGAGGATGGCAAGACGACGCTTGCCCTTCCTCCTGTGGTAACCAAGGAGGATGCCGACGGTTTTTTCGCCTACGAGGTAGCGAAGTATGGTTCCTACGTCGATGGGATCTGCTACAGCTACACGGGTGATGCTGTCGAGCTTACTTATCCTGAGTCGATTTCAAGGGCTGATGTGAAGGCGAACCTGCCTGCATTCGTGGATGATATCGCAGAGTATGCGGGGATGCTTGCCGTTTCCGTAACTGCAGAGGAACCTACGGCCCCTGTTCCTGTAATCAGCGAACCTGAGATCCTTGAGCCTGCTGTCGTCAGGTATTCATACCTTGGCAGCGAGTTCGTGGGATATATCTTCGAAGGCGAGCTTATCATCGAGCTTCCTGCAATAGTTACGGATGATGATGTGACGGGATTCTTCGCAAGCGAGGTCGAAAAATACGGCCAGATGCTTGATGGGGTATATTACGGCTTCGTCCCAGCAGGGGTCTCGATAACATATCCTGCCAGCATATCGCCAGAAGAGGTCAAGGATGTATATATCCCTCTCCTCGCTGCTGATATCGTCGCATATGCCGAATCGCTCAAGGCAGAGCCTGCCGTTGCTGAGGAAGCTCCCGTAATCGAAGAGGAGCCTGCAGAGGTCATCAGCTATGATGTGCTTGGCTATACAGCTGAGTTCGCGGTGGAAGATGGCAAGACGACGCTTGCCCTTCCTCCTGTGGTAACCAAGGAGGATGCCGACGGTTTTTTCGCCTACGAGGTAGCGAAATATGGTTCGTATGTCGATGGTATCTGTTACAACTATAAAGGTGACGCTGTCGAGCTTACGTATCCTGAGACAATCTCGAGAGACGATGTGAAGGCAAACCTGCCTGCATTCGTGGATGACATCGCAGAGTATGCAGGGATGCTTGCCGCTCCTGCTGCAGAGGCGGTCATTGAGGTTCCCGCAATCGAAGAGGAACCTGCCGAGGTCATCAGCTATGAAGTGCTTGGCTATACAGCTGAATTCACGGTAGAGGATGGCAAGACAACGCTTGCCCTTCCTCCTGTGGTAATAGAATCCGATGTCGATGGCTTCTTCGCATATGAAGTGGCGAAGTACGGTTCGTATGTCGATGGTATCTGCTACAGCTACACAGGCAATGCTGTCGAGCTTACGTATCCTGAGACAATCTCGAGAGACGATGTGAAGGCAAACCTGCCTGCATTCGTGGATGACATCGCAGAATACGCGGCAACGCTTGCGGTACCTGCAGAGGAGCCAGAGCCAGCTGCTGCGGAGACGGTTGCGGAGATAGCAGCAGAGCCTGAGCCGATAGAGTATCCATTCGGTGTGCAGCCGATAACCAAGAATGACCAGGGAAGCGATGATTTCGACCTCTTCATCATCCATACCAATGATGTCCATGGCCGCATCGTCGAGGAAGATGGCCAGATCGGCTATTCCAGGCTTGCTACGCTGCTGAATATGGCCAGGTCGATGACGGATAACATCCTTGTCCTTGATGCCGGCGATACGCTCCATGGCACTATCCTGGCCAACTACTCCGAGGGCCAGGCCGTGGCAGAGATCATGGATATGCTCGGCTATGATGCCATGGTGCCAGGCAACCATGACTTCAACTACGGGTTCCAGAGGCTTGAGGAAGTCGACGGATGGACAAGGGAGAACGGTTCGTTCAGGATCCTTTCCGCGAACATATCCGATGAGGATGGATATCTCTTCTTCCAGCCTTACCAGATCTATGATTTCAATGGCTTCAGCGTCTGCGTGCTGGGCCTGACCACCCCTGATACGAAGACCATGTCCCATCCTGCCAATACGGAGGGCGTGGAATTCCTCAGCCAGGCAGTCCTCGATAATGCGCAGAAGGCCATAGACCAGGCCCATGAGCTTGCGGACTATGTCGTGGTGCTCGGCCATATCGGATACGAGAAGGCCCGCCCTGAATCCATCACGAGCGCGGACATCGCGGCAGCGCTCGATGGAATCGACCTCTTCATCGATGGCCATAGCCATACGGTGATGGATGGCGGCGAGATGGTGAACGGGACGCTGATAGTATCCGCAGGCGAGTACATGAAGAACCTCGGTGTCGTAGATATCAAGGTGAGGGACGGCGAGGCCGTATCCGAGGATGCGTTCCTTATCCCTGCCTCTGATGTAGAGACGCCTGCTGAGAGCGGATTCTTCGCGTCCCTCGGCATCACGTCCATCCCATCGAATCCCGATGTCGACGGATACATAGCCGGAAGGCAGGCTGAGCTTGATGAGGCACTTGGCGAGGTCATAGGCTATCTGCCGATGTCGCTTGATGGCGAAAGGGCGCATGTGAGGACGAGGAAGACGAACCTCTCGAAGATGATCTGCGAGGCGATGACTGCTGAAAGCGGCGCTGACTTCTCCATCATAAACGGGGGATCGATCAGGGCATCGCTCAAGGCCGGCCCGTTTACGGCAGCGGATATCCTCAACGTGCTTCCGTTCGCCAACTACATCGTGACATGCGAGACGACGCCAGCGGGCATCTATGCGATGCTTGAGGATGGATATGCCACCCTTCCAGAAGAGGCTGGCGCATTCGCCCAGACGGATCTGAAGGTCGTCTATTCGGCATCCGCACCGCAGGGCGAGAAGGTCAGGCGCGTATATCTTGATGGCGTGCTCCTCGATCCGGCCGATGATGCGACGGTCCTCACCGTGGCTACCAATGACTTCATCGCCGCCGGCGGAGACAACTACGGCGGGCTTGGCTCCAGGCTCGCGGAGGGCCGCCTGATAAGCGAGGTCTTCCAGGATCATCTCGAGGGCCTTTACCCGCGCAGGTGATGGTATAGCATGATATCCCAGGATCCCCGGCCAGCCGGGGATTCTTGATTTCCTGCCGATTTTGATACTATCCTCAGCTCATGGATGTCGGCATTTACGGATTAGGCAGATTCGGATCGTTCTGGGCGGGATGCCTTGCCAAGGCAGGGTGTTCAGTCATCGCGTACTCACGCCATGAGCATCCGCTGCCGGAAGGTGTCAGGCGCGGCACGGAGGATGAGGTCCTCAATGCCCCGTATCTCTTCTTCGCCGTATCCATCTCGGCTTTCGAGGAAGTCCTGAAGGCCGTCGCGCCGCGCATAGGCCGCGATACCGTGGTCATGGATACCTGTTCCGTCAAGATCTATCCGCGCAGGTGGATGAGGGAATATGTCTCCCCTGATAACTTCATGATAGCCACCCATCCGATGTTCGGACCCGATTCCGGCGCCCATGGGCTCAAGGGGCTTCCTGTGGTGATGTGCCCTGTCACGACTGCGGATGACAGCAGGTACCGTGAGGTGAAGGCGCTTTTCGAGCGCATGGAGCTGGCGGTGCTCGAGATGAGCGCGGAGCGCCATGATGAGGAAGCCGCCTATTCGCAGGGCGTCACGCACTTCGTGGGACGCACGCTTGATGCCATGGGCATGAAGCCGACTCCCATAGCCACGCAGGGCTACAGGTCGCTGATGACCATCGTGGAGCAGACATGCAATGACCCCATCCAGCTTTTCTATGACCTTCAGCGCTACAATCCATATGCGAAGGAGATGAGGCTTTCCCTGCAGGTGGCGATCGAGAAGGTCCTCAACGCCCTCAGGCGGGAGGAAGAGGATTGAACGTCTATATCTACACCCTTGGATGCAGGCTCAACCAGGCGGAAAGCGAGGCGATTGCCGACCGCTTCAGCAAGGCAGGCTTCACTCTCTCAGCTGCTGGGGATGCCGATCTCGTCATCGTCAATTCCTGCACGGTGACCAGCAAGGCGGAGCAGAAGGCACGGAGGATGATAAGGCTCTTTGCACGCCGTTCTGAGGTGATAGTCACTGGGTGCTATGCGCAGCTGGAAGCCGATGAGGTGAGCTCCCTTTCCGATAAGGTGACGGTATTCTCCCTGAAGGAGAAGGCATCGCTGCTGACGCTGCCTGGGCATATCAGGAGCGCAGTGCTCTCAGGCCTGTCCCTGCATGATGCGGTGCGTTCCTTTACCGAGCGCAATACGGACCTCTTCGCATTCGATGCCTCATCCTTCGAATACCATTCGCGTGCCTATCTCAAGATACAGGATGGCTGCGACAATGCCTGCGGCTACTGCAGGACCACGATTGCCAGGGGCAGCAGCGTGTCCCTTGATACCGATGAGGTGGTGAGGAGGGCCAGGGCCATAGAGGATGCCGGCTTCCATGAGATAATGCTTACGGGCGTCAACCTTACGATGTATGACCATGATGGCGATGGGCTTGGCGCCCTGGTGGAGAAGCTGCTGTCATCGCTTGGCAGCGGCATGCGCCTACGCCTCTCCTCGATGGAGCCGGACCATGTCGATGACAGGCTCCTCGATACGCTTGCGGACTATCGTATGCAGCCGCACTTCCATATACCCATCCAGTCCGCATCCCCTGCTGTGCTCAGGAGGGTCGGTAGGCTCTATTCGATTGACCATGTGCAGTACATCATCGAGCGGATGAGGGGCCTCAAGGACGACCCGTTCATCGCCTGCGATGTGATAACGGGGCTTCCAGGCGAGACCGATGATGATTTCCGGCTGACCTATGGATTCCTTGAGCGCAATGGATTCGCGGCCATGCATGTCTTCCCCTATTCGCCGCGCAAGGGCACGCCGCTTTACGGTGCCCGGGACAGGGTTGAGGAAAGGGTGAGGGATGAGCGTGCGGAGGAGCTCAGGAAGCTCTCGGCGCGCCATAGCAGGGAGTATATAGCCCGCCAGCTGGGCAGGGAGACGGAGGTGCTTGCCGAGGAAGGCGATTCAGGCACTACCGGCAACTACCTGAAGGCGAGGATAGCCCTCCCCGGAGGAAGGGCTGCCGTGAAGGGCATGATCTACAGGGGGATAGTCACGTCGACAGATCCCGTCACTGTCTCTCCCTGCGTTTAGGCCTTACCCTGATTTCCGGCGTTGCGGTAATCACCAGCGAATCCTCGGGTATATCCTCCTTGATCCAGGCATTGGAGGCTATCGTGCTTCCCCGTCCGATCCTGACATCGCCCAGTATCGTGGCATTGGCATAGATGGTGACATCGTCCTCGATCGTCGGATGCCTCTTCGCTCCCTGCAGGAGCGTCCCGCAGCCGTGCTTCGGTATGGAGAGCGCGCCCAGCGTGACGCCCTGGTACAGCTTGACGTTGCTGCCTATCACGGTCGTCTCGCCAATTACCACGCCGGTGCCATGGTCGATGAAGAAGCTCGTGCCGATTTCGGCGCCGGGATGGATATCGATGCCGGTCTTCTGGTGGATGACCTCATTCATCATCCTGGGAATCAGTGGCACTCCGCGCCTGAACAGGAAGTGCGCGACCCTGTGCACGGTTATCGCGCGCATGGCAGGATAGCAGAGGATGACCTCATGGATGTTCCGTGCCGCTGGGTCTCCCATATAGCCGGCTTCGGCATCCTTTTTCAGCATCCTCCTGATATCCGGCAGGGCTTCGCAGAGAGCATCGACATGCGTCGTCGCATGGTTGAGGGCCCAGGATGCCGGCTGTTCGCAGTGCTCATATGAGAGCGCCTGCCTTATCGCATCATGCAGGAGCCTCGTGAACATCTCCATATCGTACTCGATGATGCTGCGCAGGTCCTCGATGCCGCCGGTCCCCTGGCGTCCGGGGAAGAAGAGCGTCATCAGCAGGTCTTCCATCTTCTCTATATCCTGCATCTTCGGCAGGGTGCTCTCCCTTCCTGTCTCCTTCCTTCCCGTGCGGGCGAAGGAGGCGAGGAATGAGTCGACGAATCTATCTGAGTTGTACATAGCCGAATGATAACCCAATACAACCTGTTGGCATAGCTTGCTGGCGCGGCTTACCTCCCATCCCGTGCGGCCATCCTGAGGATCTCGGGATACAGGGCCTTGGCGCTGGCTGCCGCGACAGCGATCTTGATGGCATCGCCGATGATGAACGGCGCAAGCCCCGCTGCCAGCGTCTGCATCAGCGTCATGCTGCGTGACATCCCCAGCCAGAGGAGCCCTGGTATGTACATGGCCGCTTCCATCACAAGCAGCACCAGCACGTTATACGGGACAGAGCCATGGCGCCTTGAGGAGAGCAGGCATCCGAGGAGGATAGCGGGCAGCATCCCCCAGAGATAGCCGGCAGTCGGTCCCGTGGCCGCGGCGATTCCGCCGCCTGAGGTGAATATCGGCAGGCCGATGATGCCGAGGAAGAGGTAGAGCATGAATGATGCCAGCCCCTGCTTCCAGCCAAGGAGGAGGCCCATGAGGAAGACGAAGAGCGTCTGCATCGTAATCGGGACTGGCGGGACCGGTATCTGGATGTATGCCCCCGCAGCCAGCAAGGCGGTGAACAGAGGTACTAGTATCTTCATATGTAAACCCATCTTTATAGCGATGGTTTACTTAAAAGGCTGATGAATGTCAACTGGAAAACAGCTAGAATATGCATATGGCAGTAAAGGATGGCGTCCTTAGGCTCCTCATGGAGAGCAAGGGCAGGCATGTATCAGGGCAGAGGATCTCGGAGGAGCTTGGCTGCTCGCGGATGGCTGTCTCGAAAAGCGTGCAGTCGCTGCTTGCGGATGGCTATGATATCAAGGCATCGCGGAAGCTTGGCTACCTGCTTTCCGAGAGCGACGTGCTTTCCGGGCAGACGCTGCAGATGGCATTCGGCAGCTTCCCTGCCTATTTCTTCCCGGAGACGGTGAGCACGTTCGCTGAGTCGAGGAAGCTCATCGCCTCAGGACAGGGATCCCCGTTCTGCACCGTTGCCGCCACGCAGACCGGCGGAAGGGGGCGCCTCGGGCGTTCCTTCTTCTCCCCGCCAGGAGGGCTCTACATGTGCGTGACCATCCCAGGGAAGGATATACCGCGCCCTGATATGCTGACCATCGCGGCAGCTGTTGCCATATCGGAGAGCATCGAGGAGCTTACCGGGCGTAAGACCGCCATCAAATGGGTCAATGACATCTATATCGATGGCAGGAAGGTCGTCGGGATCCTCACCGAGGGAATCGTGAACATGGAGCTCGGAGGGCTCGATGAGGCGATAGTCGGCATCGGCGTCAATCTCTCGGGTACGGCTGATATGATTCCCGCAGATCTCAGGGACCGCATGGGATTCATCTATCAGGACGGGCATCCTGCGGTCACGAGGGCCGTCCTCGCCGCGGATATCACGAGTAGGCTGCTGGATATCCAGGGAAAGGACTTCATCGGCCGCTACAGGGAACGCTGCTTCGTGATCGGGCGCGATGTCGATGTCCTCAGGGCGGGAACGGAGCGCCGTGCCCATGCATACGGGCTCGATGATGACGGCCATCTGCTTGTCAGGTACGATGACGGCTCCGAGGAGGCCCTCTCTTCCGGCGAGGTATCTTTACGTATCTGAACCTTTAGGATAGTCTCCTACTTACGGAGAATACAATGCTTGAAGAGCTTAAGTATGCCTGGAAAGAGGCGATAGAGAAGGAACTGAGGGCCCTGGCAGGCTCTGATGACATACCGGCCCTTACGATAGGGCAGCCGCCGAAGAGCGAGATGGGCGATGCGGCATTCCCGCTCTTCCCATATGCGAAGGCGCTGAGGATGGCTCCTGCCAAGATCGCGGAAGCGGTTGCCGCAAGGCTGGAGGAGAGCCATCCGGCTGGCGAGATGCTGCTGGCTGGCCCGTACCTCAATGTCCGCTTCGACATCCCGCAGCTAGCTGATTCCATTCTCGGGCGTGTCGAGAGGGAAGGCGGGGCCTACGGCAGGAACGATTCCGGCAAGGGCCGCAAGGTGATGATCGAGTTCTCCTGCCCGAATACGAACAAGCCGCTCCATCTCGGCCACATGAGGAATGACTCGCTGGGACAGGCAGTCGCCTCGCTGATTGCCGCGACAGGCGCTGACGTGATGAAGGTGAACCTCATCAACAACAGGGGCGTGCATATCTGCAAGTCCATGCTTGCCTATAAGCTCTTCGGCAACGGCGAGACTCCTGAGTCGACCGGGGAGAAGGGTGACCATTTCGTCGGCCGCTACTATGTGCGCTTCGCCCAGTGGGAGAAGGAAGCCGGCGATGATACGCCTGACCAGATGGCACAGCAGATGCTCAGGGACTGGGAGGCAGGAGACCCGGAGGTGCGCGCCCTCTGGGAGAAGATGAACAAGTGGACCCTCGACGGGGTTGCTGAGACCTACAGGAATACCGGCATCTCCTTCGACAGGCTCTATTACGAGAGCGATACATACAAGCTCGGGCGCGAAGAGGTCATGAAGGGCCTTGATATGGGCATCTTCCAAAGGGAGGAGGATGGTTCCGTGCAGATCGACCTTGCCCCTATCGGGCTGGATAAGAAGGTCCTTCTCAGGCGCGATGGCACCACGCTCTACATGACGCAGGATATCGGTACGGCGGTCAAGCGCCATGAGGACTGGCCGTTCGATTCCCTCATCTATGTCGTCGCATCTGAGCAGAATTACCATTTCAAGGTCCTTTTCTATGTGCTAAAGCAGCTTGGCTACCAGTGGGCCGATGAGCTCCATCACCTTTCGTATGGCATGGTCAACCTTCCCGACGGGAAGATGAAGTCACGAGAAGGCACGGTAGTCGATGCGGATGACCTCCTTGCGGAGCTCACGGGCCTTGCCAGGCAGGAGATCATCGAGAAGGGAAGGGAGGCAGAGGTCGGCGATGTGGACGAGACTGCCCGCAAGATCGCGCTCGGTGCCCTGAACTACTTCCTGCTGCAGGTCCAGCCACAGCGCGATATGGTCTTCAATCCGAAGGAGTCGATGTCGTTCAGCGGCAACACAGGTCCTTATCTGCAGTACACCTGCGCGAGGATCTCATCGATCCTGCGCAAGTTCGACAGCGATGCATTCAAGGGCGTGGAGCCTGATGGCTCGCTGCTCGTGGTCGATGATGAGAAGGAGCTCCTGAAGCTCATTGCATCGTTCCCATCGCAGGTGAGGAAGGCTGCAGATACATATGACCCGAGCATAATCGCCGCATTCCTCTATGATGCGGCCAAGACATTCAGCCACTATTACCATGACAACCAGATCCTCAAGGCCGAGACGAAGGAGCTTACGGTCACGAGGGTGCGTTTGGTGACCGACCTGCTGACTGTCATGAGGAACGCCTTCACCCTCATCGGCATCCCGTTCCTCGAGTCGATGTAAGCTGATTCACAATGTATTTCCATGGAGCCGCCGGAAAACCGGCGGTTTCATACTAATGGAGTATAAATCGTTTTATTCGCTCTAGAAAATAATAATATCGCTACAGAAAGTTTCCGATTGAAAATAGGAAATCTTGCCGATTGCTTTTGGGAAATCTTGCCGATTGAAAACAGGAAATCTTGCCGATTGAAAACAGGAAATCTTGCCGATTGAAAACAGGAAATCTTGCCGATTGCTTTTGGGAAATCT
>CALXQU010000026.1 GCA_944390725.1 uncultured Spirochaetaceae bacterium | reverse complement strand
CCGAACACGGAAGTAAAACGCCCTCGCGCCGATGGTACTGCGGCTTGTCCGCGGGAGAGCAGGTCGCTGCCAGGTTTCTTTTGCTTTTCCCAGCCTCCTTACAGAGGCTGTTTTTCATTCTGATATCTATCATCAGCGGAAGGAGAGCGTGGATGCCACGCCATCTATCCACAGCCTTGCCTTGCTGGCGGAGAACCTGATGAGGCAGTAGCCTTCATCATCGGGGCCGGCGGGAAAGTAGCGGATGAATATATCCTTCCAGAAGCGCCTGAGCGTCTCCTTCTCCGTGATAGCTTCCGCTGTGCCCGTGAGGGTGACGCTGTCGGCTTCCCTGACGAATGAGATGCCCGCCTTCGGGTCTGCCTTCAGATGCCTTACCTTGGCAGAGGAGCGGTATGTCGTCATCCATATCTCGCGTATCCCGTCATGCGTGATCGGGTCGATGGCTACAGGCCTTGGGCAGCCATCCTCATCGATTGTCGAAAGCGTGATGTAGCCGCATCGGTCGAGTATCCATGACGCCTTGTCCTCATCATCCATCCAGCGCTTCAGCGCATGAAGCCGCTTCTCCGATATCCCCTCATTTGCTGCGATATCTATCGAGGAGCAGGTGAAGAGGCCGTTCCTGTAGCAGCGGATGCAGTAGTCACCGTTCCTGTGGCCATCGCCATGGGTGCCATGCAGCTCCGGTGAATCCATGGCCATCCCGCAGCTCTGGCAGATGCGTTCCATTCCTTCCATGCATTGATTCTATCATGTCTGCAGCTGGCATAGTGGATGTCCGTGTTCAGCTGTAGCTTTCCCTGATCTTTATCACATGCTGCGTGATATAGTCATCCGGCCTGATGCCGCTGATGAAGTAGTCCTGCATCTTCCTGATGGCCATATAGCCCTGCATATGCGGATCCTGGCATATCGTCCAGGCGACCTTTCCCTCCGCGATGTACTTCCTCACTATAGGGGTGTCATCGGAGGTGAAGAGGAGGATGCCGCGGTCGCCGATGGCCCTGACGGCTCCCTCAAGGCCGGCCGTGGTGACGAAAACCGTATTCACCTCGTTAGCCTCCAGCAGCCTGCTGAGTGCGTATTCCGTCTTCCCATCGTCATCGCCGGTGGAGACGCTGCCCACGATATCGAAATCGAAGCCTGCCTTCTCCAGGGTCTCTATGAATGACCTGCCGATCTTGCTGTGCCCGCAGAACTTGTCGGAACCGCGCACGATGATGATGCGTGGCTTCACCTTGGCAGTCAGCATCAGCAGTCCCGCATCGATTCTCCCTTTCTCCGCATAGTCGCTTCCGACGTAGTAGAGCTTATTCCCATAATCGAGGTCGGTGTTGAACACTGCGCTGGGGATCTTCAGGGATGAGAGGTAATCGATGATCTGCTGGTTGCAGATCGGTGCCGATACCAGGGCGTTTATCCCGCTTTCCACGAGATCTTCCAGCCCCTTGAGGTGGTCCTCGGTATCGAAGCCGCGGACCATGCTTACCTTCAGCGAGAAGCCGAGGTCCCTGTATTCCTCGGTGGCTTCCTCCATGCCGCGGATGATCTCATCGAAGAAGCTGTTGTAGCTTCCCGGGCAGAAGACGCCGATGCAGCAGGGGTTCTTCTTGGCAGCGAGCATCCTGCCTGCCTTGTTGGGCTCGTAGCCAAGCTCCTTTATGGCGGCATAGACCTTTTCCCTGACCTCGGGCGAGACCCTGCCCCTGTTGTGCAGGACCCTGTCCACCGTTCCCCGGGAAACCCCGATCAGGGATGCTATTTCCTTGATAGTCGTTGCCATATATCTATCCTACCACAGGATGGGTGCTCGTGCACGCAAAAAGATACGGGCAGCCGTGAGGACCACCCGTGGATTATCAGCTGAAGAGCGGAGTCATCGCCGTGACGTATTCCATCCACTTGGCGTAATGCTTCATGTACGCCTCGTGCTTCTCCATGTCCGGGACGGCTGACTTGCTCTCGTCGAACGCCAGATGCTCTTCGGCAATCTCCTTGATGGGCTTGCCGCTTATCAGCCAGAGAGCCTGGAGCGCCGATCCGAATGCGGCTGCTTCCGAGATCCTCGCCACCCTGACAGGGCATCCTGTCATGTCCGCGGCAAGCTGCCTCCAGAAGCGGCTCTTCGACCCGCCGCCCGTCATGGTTATCTGCCTGACGGCGATGCCGTTCTCCCTGAATGCCTCAAGCCCGAGTAGGAACTCGTAGGTGACGCCTTCCAGCGTCGCCCTGGCGATATCCTCCCTCGTGACATTGTCCATCGTCATGCCGACCAGGACTCCCTTGCCGTTGGGAAGGTCCGGTATCCTCTCGCCATTGAAGAAGGGGAGGAGATAGAGCCCATGGGCACCTGGCTCGGAAGCCTCTGCCTGGGCATCGAACTCCTTCACTCCCAGCTCCATCATCGCCCTCATCAGCTCCGAGGCGACCGTGCAGTTCATCGTGCAGAGCAGCGGCAGCCATGTCCCGTGCGAGGAGGCGAATGACGCAAGCCTGTTCTTGCTGTCGTAGAACGGCTTCGATGATGAGGCGAAGAGCGTGCCGGATGTGCCGAGGCTCATCGTGACATCGCCGTCGGATACCGCGCCGGTACCGATAGCGCTCATCATGTTGTCGCCGCCGCCGGAAGCGACCTTGCATTCCGTGCTGAGCCCGAGCTCCTTCGCCGCCGTTTCCGAGACGCTGCCGATTATGGCCGGCTCCGGGAGTATCTCAGGGAGCTTCGCCATCAGGTCCGGGGATATGGCCTCGACGGCCTTGCTGTCCCACTTGCCTGTGAAGATGTTCATCAGGCCTGTTCCCGAGGCGTCACCCCTTTCCATGACGACCCTGCCGGAGAGGTAGTAGTTCAGGTAATCATGCGGAAGCATGACATGGGCCATCCTGCCGTAGAGGTCCGGATGGTTCTTCCTGAACCATAGGATCTTGCTGGCCGTGTAGCCGGGAAGGATAGGGTTGCCGAGCGTGGAAGCGATCTTCTCCCTGCCTCCGTATGCCTCCTCGATTTCCCTGCATTCGGCTGCGGTGGATGTGTCGCACCAGAGCTTGACGTTGTAGAGGACCTCCCCGTCCTTGCTGACGGGGACGAACCCATGCTGCTGCCCTGATACCGAGACCGCCTCGATCCTGCTGCGTATATCGCCATCGATGGCGGAGAAGCATGACCTCAGCGCATTGAGCCACCAGTCAGCCTTCTGCTCCCTCAGCCCGTTCTCTCCCGTGATGAGGTCGAGCGGGCATGATGAATCGGCGATGATCTTCCTGCTGGCGCTATCGTAGACGACGACCTTTATGCTCTGCGTTCCCGCATCTATTCCGGCTACGTACATGGCTTACCTCAGAATGGGCACTCTGTCTTGTAGAGCACGCCCTTGGGCTGGTTGTATGCGATATCCTCGACGCCAAGATAGCGGAAGATGGAGTAGAGCGCCTTGCCGACATGGCCGAATGCGACTGCGCCGTGGTGCGGGTAGCGCTTCTGGATCAGCACGTGGCGGTAGAACCTGCCCATGTCATGGATGGCGAAGATGCCGATGCCTCCGAAGCTCCTTGTGGCTACAGGAAGGACCTCGCCCTGGGCGATGTAGGCCTGGAGCTTGGTGTCGGCTGTCGTCTGGAGCCTGAAGAACGTGATCTCGCCCGGTGCGATGTCGCCCTCGAGCGTTCCCCTCGTGAAGTCAGGCGTATTGCCGTTCTCGAGGAGCCTGTTCTGGATCATCTGGTACTTGATGGCGCCTGCGGATAGCCTGCAGAACGGCGTGTTGCCGCAGTGGAAGCCCATGAACGTATCGCTGAGCTCGTAGTCGTACTTCGGCTTGATCTCGCCCTCGTACATATCCTTAGGCACTGTGTTGTTGATGTCGAGCAGCGTCACCGGAGCGCCTGTCACGCATGTGCCGATATACTCGGAGAGGGCTCCGTAGATATCGACCTCGCATGCTACCGGGATGCCCTTGGAGGCAAGGCGGCTGTTGACATAGCATGGCTCGAAGCCGAATTCCTTCGGGAATGCCGGCCAGCACTTGTCAGCGAATACGACATAGTCCCTGGCTCCCTTGTGGTTCTCTGCCCAGTCAAGGAGCGTAAGCTCGAACTGCGCCATCCTCGGCAGGAGCTCTGGATAGGTGTCGCCTGTGCCGAGCTCTTCCTTCATCTCCTCGATGATGGATGCGATCCTCGGGTCGTCCTTGTGCTCCCTGTAGGAGACGAGGAGGTCGAGCTCGCTGTTCTCCTCGATCTCGACTCCGATATCATAGAGGGCCTTGATAGGCGCGTTGCAGGCGAAGAAATCCTGCGGCCTCGGTCCGAATGTGATGATCTTGAGGCTCCTGAGCCCGACGAGCGCCCTTGCGACAGGGACGAAGTCCGCGACCATGGCCGCCACGTCGTCGGCATCTCCGACAGGATACTCCGGGATATATGCCGGGATCTTCCTCAGCCCGAGGTTGTATGAGCAGTTGAGCATGCCGCAGTATGCGTCGCCTCTTCCGTTGAGGAGGTTGTCGCCTCTTTCCTCGGCTGCTGCCGCATACATCACAGGCCCGTCGAACCTCTGCGCGATGATCGTCTCAGGGGTCTCCGGTCCGAAGTTGCCCAGGAATACGACGAGCGCATTGCATCCTGCTGCCTTCGCCTCATCAAGCGCCTTGAGGGCATCTTTCTCGTTCTCGACTACGGTAGGTGCCTCAAACACCTTGATGCCGATCTTCGAGCAGGCCTCAGCGACCTTCTTCCTTCTTCCTTCTGAAATGGAGATTACGAAGCAGTCTCTGCTTACCGCAATCAGGCCGAGTTTCACTTCCGGTATGTTCTGCATGGATTTTCCTCTCCTTCGTGCTCGAGCACGCTAACCAGAGTCTATGCTACACCACTATGGATTAAAGTCAAGGAAAATATGGTCTGCGGAGGAACATTCGGCGTGCGGCATATTCACCGAAATGGCCGAAAGTTATATCCTTCAGCTTATGATCGTCGAAAACAGCAGCATCAGGAACATAGCCATCATAGCGCACGTAGACCACGGCAAGACCACGCTCGTCGACGGCCTCTTCAGGCAGAGCGGGCTGGCAGGCAAGGGCGTGGAGGGCGACCGCGTCATGGACAGCGGTGCCATAGAGAGGGAACGCGGCATCACCATCAGCGCCAAGAACTGCGCCATCAGGTGGAAGGGCGTGAAGATCAATATCATAGATACCCCGGGCCATGCGGACTTCGGCGGCGAGGTCGAGAGGGGGCTGAGCATGGTCGATGGCGTCGTGCTGCTTGTCGATGCGGCGGAAGGCCCGCTTCCCCAGACCAGGTTCGTGCTGGAGAAGGCCCTGGCGAGGAATCTCATGCCCATCGTCGTGATCAACAAGATCGACAGGTCGGACGCAAGGCCCGAGGAGGTCCTCAATGAGGTGTATGACCTGCTCCTCGAGCTCTCCCCTGATGAGAGGATGCTGGAGGTCCCCGTCTTCTATGCCAATGGGCGCGAGGGGCGCTGCGGCAGGAGCCTTGATGATATCAGGCCGGACCTGCACCAGCTCCTCGATGAGATAATCTCGTATATACCTGCGCCGCGGTACGATGACCAGGAGCCGTTCCAGATGCTCGTATCCGACCTTTCGTATTCCGATTTCCTCGGTCGCCTTGCCATCGGCAAGGTCATCAACGGCTCGGCGGAGACGAATGACTCGCTCGTCTGCGTGAAGAAGGACGGGGTGGAGCCGCTCCGCGTGACGAGGATACAGGCCTACAGCGGCCCGGTATTCTCCGATGTGCCCAAGGCGGAGCCGGGTGATATCATCGTGCTTGCCGGCGTCAATGACGTATCGATAGGCGATACGATCTGCACGAAGGATGAGATCAAGGCGCTGGAGCGCATCGAGGTCGATGAGCCTACCGTGTCGATGCTCTTCACGAAGAACATATCGCCGCTGGCGGGCAAGGAAGGCAAGGCCGTGACAGGCGCGAAGATCTGGGAGAGGCTCCAGAAGGAAGCGCTGCGCAATGTATCCATCAGGATTGAGAAGAATCCCGATGACACCTTCACGGTCAAGGGCAGGGGCGAGTTCCAGATGGCGATCATCGCCGAGGAGATGAGGCGCGAGGGATTTGAGTTCTGCGTAGGCAGGCCCAAGGTCATCTTCCATACCGATGAGGACGGCAACCGCACGGAGCCTGTCGAGGTGCTCCTGGTCGACTGCCCGGAGGAGAGCTCCGGAACGGTCATGGAGAAGCTGGGCAGGCGCAAGGCCATCATGAGCGATATAACGTATACATCGGGCAACAGGGTCAAGATCCGCTTCGAGGTCCCCGCCCGCGGCCTGATCGGCTTCAGGGATGAGTTCCTCACCGATACCAAGGGCTTCGGCATCATGAATACGTATCTCAAGGGATATGAGCCGTATAAGGGCGATTTCCCTGAGCGGCTGACAGGCTCTCTTGTCTGCGACAGGGCCGGCAATGCCGTGGCCTATGGCATCTGGGAGCTTGAGGACCGCGGACGCTTCTTCATCGTGCCCGGCGACCCTGTCTATGAAGGAGAGGTCGTCGGCGAGCGCAACAGGGAAGGCGACCTCATGCTCAACCCGACCCGCACGAAGAAGCTGACCAACCTCAGGGCGGCAGGGAAGGATGAGGCTGTCTCGCTGACGCCTGTCGTAAAGCCGACGCTCGAGCGTGCCATACAGTTCATCAAGGAAGATGAGCTGGTCGAGGTCACGCCTCTTTCGATAAGGATGTGCAAGAAGGTCCTCGACACGCAGCAGAGGAAGATCCTCTACTCGCGCGGCGAGATTCCTTCCTACCTCCTCAAGTGATCAGTCGAGTATGATGACGGCGGCGAATACCAGGTCCTCATCGCCTGCATTGGCAATCGCATGGGACTCGCCGTCGCCGGTAATCACCACATCCCCTGGCAAGACTTCCTTCTCACCGGATTGTTCCGTGACGACGCCCCTGCCGGAGAGTATGTAGTAGTACTCCGTCTCCTTCCTGTGCTCATGCTCGCCGATCGAGCATCCCTTCCCCAGGGTGAAGAGCGAGAAGAGCCTGGAGTGCTTCGCCATATCGTCCTGCCCGAGGATATCCTTCCTGAGGACGGTCCCGTCGCCGCCTCTCATATGCTCGATGCTTGTCTCTGCCATCTCTGATGCTTTCTTGATCATATGCTTTCCTCCTCTGCTATTCTCTCCCAGGAAATGCTTATAGTGAAGCCCCTGCTGGCCTGATGATGCCATCCCTCAATGCCTATCGCTGCCTTCAAGGAGGTGCTCCGGGACCTCGCTTCCATCGTTCGCATGGCCGTTGTAGTATTCCACATCCTCGACGGTCATGTCATATCCGAGCTCGCGGGCAAAGGGAACGAGCACATCCCTGGTAATCAGGGCAGGGGCGCCTGCATAGCCCATTATCCTCCTGTCAAGCTCCATGCGGATACTGTCATCCTCATCCACCTGCAGCAGGAATGCATCCATGAGATTGTCAGCCATAGTCCCTCCTAGGGTGATTCTAAACGCCATATGGCCGATGGGATAGGGAAGGAAGGGCTATTGGAGGGAATATCTGTATCCCGCTTGATTTATCCGGACGGTATCCCTTCCTGTAGGCATGCCAGCCAGGGCAGCTGCTGCGATTGCCTGTTCCATGGAATCGTCCATGCAGGAGCCGACCCTATGGCATCGGATCAGGTTTCATGGCAGAGGATCCAGTCAAGCAGCTCTTCATAGCCGATTCTCCCTGCCGCGATTCCGAGGCCGAGACCTATCAGTTCGTCGTCTGTACATCCGATCCTGATTCCATTCACCTCAAGGAAGGTAAGCATGACATATACCCCTATCCGCTTATTGCCATCGACAAAGGCATGGTTGGAAATCAGGGAGTATCCCAGCATGGCGCCTTTTTCTTCCTTTGTGGGGTATAGCTCCTCACCATCGAATGTCTGGAACACTCCATTCAGGGCCGAATCAAGCAGGTTCTCATCCCTGATTCCGAATGAGCCTCCTGTCGCTTCTATCATCAGCTTGTACAAGAGCTTTACCTTATCGTCAGAGAACCTGATCATTTCGCAAGTTCCTGGAAAGCAGCTATATGCTCCCTAAGGATCCTAGATGCCACGAAATCGATCTTCTCATCATCCGTCATCTCTATAATCGGAACTTCCTCGATATTCATGAGGATATACCTAGGTTTATTGTTCTTGAAGATCACGGCCCTGCCATGCTTATCTGCAATCCTTATGGCGCTGGAGAAGTTCTGGTTGGCTGCGCTTATCGAGATGATTTCGTTCGTATTTAGTTTCATTCGTACCTCACCATTATTATAGCTAGATATATAGCTATAATCAATGAAGATCAGCACAATATAGATTTCCTAAACTGCAATATACCACACTATCCTAGATGCCTATGAGATTCTGTGCACTTGTCATCAAAAGTAGAGATCTTCGAGCGTGAACAGCTTTACATCCTCTTTTGCACAGGCGTGCATGCCTGGGGTGGATCCATCCTTGGAGAAGAACCAGTAATGCCTTTTCCTCACCAGAGCCATGGCATCGCCGTAATCCTTCATCAGGGCAAGCTCTTCCTCGCCGATTTGCCTGTTCCTGTATTTGCAGGATGCGATGATTCCTTCTTCGCGGTCCTCTGCAGACAATGCGACGACATCGATTTCAGCTTCCTTGCGGGTCCTTGGATTGCCTCCCCACCATCTTCCGATTTCCCCGACGAGGAAGGGCAGGGGCGTATCTGAGGATGTAATCGCGCGCCATGCGTTCAAAGATTCATTGATGCCAGGGACGATTATGCGGTCATATACCTGATCCCCCTTGCCTGATGCGATGGAAGACGAGAAGCGGTATACGAAGCGGAACCAGAAGAGGAGGAAGAAATCGTCGATCCTATACAGGGTTCTCCGTCCGCCCTGGTTCCTGACCGGGGGCTCCTTCTGTATGAAGCCACAGAATTCGTCATCGCTAAAACTGATTCAAGGATTGGATGTTCTACCCATGTGGGAATAGGCAGGATGCCCATGATAATGTCAACGGCAGGTCATGAAGAGGTGCTCCTGCATGAAATGAGGGTTGTCCAGCGAACTGAAGAGAGCTATCCTGAACCTGCTAAGTATTCAGGGGTGCTATCCGTCCAGTTCTGGAAACATGCTGGTATCGATAGCACTCAGTTTCTCTTCCTTGAGCTTCCTCTTCAGCCTGCTGTAGTCTCCGAATCCGTTATAGAGCTCCTTCCTCCTTAGAAGGATCCATCCTATGGAAAGCATCTTGTTGGCAACATGCACGGCAATCGTGGATTTCCTCTTATGCCTGGATCAAAGAGCCTCCCATTCATCCCTGAGAGGGCAGCTGGCCTTTAGTGATTCGATGCTCCATGCGCCCTGCATGATGGCATCCGGAATAGCTTCTGCAGATTGAATTTGGATAGGAATCGTGGGTAGGAATAAAGATTGGGAGCGACCTGCAGAATGCAGATTGCTCCCAATGAGTCTGGATGCTTAGATCTTCCACTCGCTGCTTTCTTTCTGCAAGGCAACCATATGCGAGAATATCCCGTTCTGCTTCAGCAGTTCCTCGGGACTGCCTTCCTCAGCAACATGGCCACCTGAGAGAACAACGATCTTGTCTGCATTCTCGACCGTGCGCATCCTGTGGGCGATTACAAGAACCGTCTTGTTTCGTATCAGCTTCGAGAGTGCCTTCTGGATCTCGGTCTCGTTCTCGGCATCAAGCGATGCTGTGGCTTCATCGAGAAGGATTATAGGGGAGTCCTTCAGGAATGCGCGTGCGATTGATATGCGCTGTCTCTCTCCGCCTGAAAGCTCGCATCCATTCTCGCCGATCATCGTGTTCCAGCCATCAGCAAGCTTTTCCACGAACGGAAGACACTGTGCCATTCTTCCGGCCTCCATCACTTCCTCATCTGTCGCATCCCGACGTCCTATCCTGATGTTCTCCATGATGGTGTTATCAAAGAGCGTCACATCCTGGAACACGATTGAATAGAGTGATAACAGCGCCTCCGGATCCGTCTTGGTGACATCCATTCCTCCGACTGTTATTCTCCCTGAATCAGGATCCCAGAAGCGGGCTGCAAGCCTTGAGACTGTCGTCTTGCCACCGCCCGATGGCCCGACAAGCGCTGTCACCTCTCCTTGTTTTGCCGTGAAAGTCACATCAGACAGGACTTCCTCGCCATTGCCATAGCCGAAGCGAACATCCTCGAAGGAGATATCATAGCCTTTGTTCGTAAGCTCAGGCCTACCTTCCTGCAGTGGATGGAAGAGTATCTCATCCATCCTCTCGACATTCGTCCTGAGGGAGATGACTGCCGCGAGGTTCTGCAAGGAACTCTGAAGAGGATCATAAAGGCGGGAAGCGATGAGAAGATACATGAAGAGCGTCAGTACATCGATTTCACCTGATGCAAGCAGGACAGATCCTGCCAGTGCTACGGTTCCGATTCCTATCTTCAGTATGAATGAAGCGGAGACGACGAATACAGCAGTACCGACTTCAGAGATGATTGCTCTCCTCTCCACCTTGTCTATCTTCCTGAAGAGTCCATTGAGATACTTCTTCTCGGCATTGCAGCTCTTGAGGTCCCTCATCGTCTCTATGCATTCCTGGATGCCGTCGGCCACTTCCATCTTCGCGTCCATTGAGCGCCTTGAGAGCCTGTACTGCACATTCCTTGAGAGAATGACTATCAGAATGGCGACAGGGATTGGCCAGAGAGCTGCAAGTCCCATCCTCCAGTCGAAGAACATGATCGAAAGTGCTGCAATCGACGTTGAAATAACAGCACCTATAAGCTCGGGAACCCAGTGGGAGAGTCCAGTCTCAAGCGTCGCGGCATCTGCCATGATCGTGCTTGTTATATCCGCAAGATCCTTCTTGCCGAAGTATGAGAGTGGTATCTTCCTCAGCTTTTCGGCAAGGCTCACTCTTCTCACGCCGCTTTCGACATAGGTTGAGAAATAGGTTGCCTTATAGACACATCGGTAGGAAATCATGATGAGGGCAACGGAGATGATGCATAATGCAGCGTAGAATATTCCACGCCCTGTCAGGGTGTTCACCATCATATCTGATGCAAGAAGATAGAGAATGCCGACAGGTATGAAGAGCGTCAGATTATGCACGGCACAGGCAATGAAGCCCTTTATCAGATCCCTTGCACCCTTCTCAGAGAGTGCGAATGTCCTTTCAAGTCTCTTTATCATCACATTGCCTCCTTTCCGACCTTCCACTCCACGGAGCTCTGATAGTCCTTCCACATCTGGCTGAAGAGACCCTTCTTCTCCAGAAGCTCATCGAATGTACCATCTTCTCTGATTTCGCCATCGGAAAGCACATATATCCTGTCGGCATTCGTGATGGATGAGAGACGATGGGCGATCATGATGACAGTGCGGCCATCGAGCATCGAAGAAAATGCCTTCTGAACCTTTACCTCGTTATCTGGATCTGCGAATGCCGTCGCCTCATCAAGTATGATGACAGGAGAATCTTTGAGGATTGTGCGTGCAATCGCTATGCGCTGTGTCTCTCCTCCTGAGAGGTATATCCCTCCGCTTCCAAGCACAGTATTTATGCCGTCAGGAAGCTTCTCTATGATATCCATGCACTCAGCCCTTCTGAGAGCAGCAAGCACCTCGTCATCGCTTGCATCTGGCTTTGCCAGCTTCACGTTGTCCTTTATCGTTCCCTTTATGAGGTGGCTGTCCTGGAAGACGAAGGAAACATACTGCATGAGGCGTTCCTTCGGAATATCCCTGATATCCAATCCACCGATCCTGATTTTTCCTTCCTGCGGATCGAAGAAACGGGCGATAAGGGAGGCAAGCGTCGTCTTGCCGCCTCCTGAGGGGCCGACGAAGGCAACGAGGGAACCTGATGGGATATTGATTGATACATTATGGACAGCATCCTTCTTGCCATCATAGCTGAATGTAACATGCTCCAGCTTCACCGAGCTGTCAGAGGAGGTAAGGCCATTATGGGCATCGCTCTGCGGCTTCTCGCTCATTATGGTGTCCACTCTCATGATCGCGTCATGGACGATCATCGCTTCCTCGCTCTTGAACATGATCTTCGTCAGCGTTATCGAGATGACAGGTGTGATGATTACATAGAAAAGCACGTTCAGGATGATCTCCGGAGTGATTCCGCCGGAAGCGAGTATGAATGCTCCTGCTGTTATGAAGGCGAACGAGCTGTTTATCGCTCCGGTGTATATGATCATCGGCCTCATAAGCTCCTTCGTGTA
>CALXQU010000025.1 GCA_944390725.1 uncultured Spirochaetaceae bacterium | reverse complement strand
GCCATGGCAGGGCGGCCATACCCGTTCCCATCCCGAACACGGAAGTAAAACGCCCTCGCGCCGATGGTACTGCGGCTCGTCCGCGGGAGAGCAGGTCGCTGCCAGGTTTCTTTTGTCTATTCCAGCCCCATAATCCGGGGCTGTTTTCATATCATAGCAGTTTGCTGCCATATAATTCCGATATCCTGCTGCAAAAAATTTATCATCTTGATAATTGCTTGCAATATAGCATGATATATTTCTGGATCCTGCGGATTGGGCCTATCTTCACAGAATCTGCACCAAATTCAGCACCCTCATCCGGGCATCAGATGGTACAATGATATAGGAATCTGAGACAGCGTATTTTTCCAATCCTCCCTGAATTGTCCTACAGGTTTCCGTTAGGCTTGAGACCAGTCCGCAGGACTGGCCTTTTCTTATAGCTAAAGCCCCCTTTGTCTGCTAGAATCCAGAGATATGGCAATCAGATTCTTCAAACCCGCATTATACAGGAAGGACATGGACGGCGTCCTGCAGACCATGGTCGATGAGAAGATCGGACCTGGCGAGAGGAAGAAGGAGTTCCTCCGGCAGATCTCCGAGTTCATCGGCCGCAAGGACGGCATCGGCCTGCGTTCCTATATCGATGTGCTGATTGCCTCCCTCACAGCCGTCGGCGTATCGGAGGGGGATAAGGTAATCGTCTCGGTGCTTTCGCCGAAGATCTATCTCGAGGTCTTCAGGCGCATGGGCGTGGAGGCCGTCATCGTCGATACCGATGAGCATGGGCTGCTGAGCGCAGAGGATGCTTCCAGTCATCTTGACGGGGCCAGGGCAGTGCTCTATTTCGAGCCTGTCTGCCAGATACCGCAGGACGCTGAGGCCGTGAAGGGCCTTGGGCTGCCCGTGGTCGAGGATATCACGCAGTCAATAGGCTCATACTATGGAGACAAGGATGCCGACGGTTACTTCAGGGCAGGCATGGCCGGCGATATCGTGGTGGCGGCGCTGGAGGAGGATGGCGTGATCTCCACCGGCGGTGGCGCCGTGGCCGTGACCTCAAGCCAGGAGTACCTGGAGAAGCTCCGCAGGTATGCATCCCTCGGCTCTCCGTATACCGAGCTTCCCGATATGAACGCGGCGCTGGGGATAGTCCAGCTCGCCAAGATAGATATGCTGCTCGCGCGGCGCAACGAGATCTACAGGATGTACCTGCAGTCGCAGCTCAAGAGCGGGTCCAGGCTCTTCGGCAGCGCATCGCCGCTCTTCACCGCCAACGGATACGGCTTCTCGGTGATCGTCAAGGCACGCCCTGACGACTCCATCGCATTCGCGACATCGCACTCCGTATCCTGCCGCAGGACATTCACGGACAGCATCGGGCATAGGTACCAGGATAAGTACGACAGGTTCCCCAATGCGATTGCCGCCATCACCAGGGCGATATCATTCCCGCTCTATCCGTTCCTCGCCAAGGCGGACCTCGAGTCCGTGCAGCGCGTGATCAGCCATATAGGCTGAGGAGGGAAGCATGGTCTCCAGGGTTCTTATCATCGCCAATGGATCGAAGCAGGAGAGCCTCCTGCTCGCGGATGAGATCATCTCCTATCTCTCATCCCGCGGGATAGTCAGCTTCATCGTCAGCACGAGAAGCTGCGATGAGGGCCTCTCCGTCCCCATGTCGACGGACCTCGTCATCACCCTGGGAGGCGATGGCACGGTGCTCTATGCCGCGCGTGCGGTCCATGACCTGGGCATCCCCATCCTCCCCGTGAACCTCGGCACCTTCGGGTATATCACGGAGATAGCGAAGGATGAATGGAAGGATGCGCTTGAGCACTACATGTATAAGGGGGACAACCTCTCCCGGCGCCTGATGCTGAGGATCGCGGTCTATAGGAAGGGCAGGCGCATCTGGAGCGCATCGGCCCTCAACGAAGGGGTCATCTCCTCCTCAGGCATCGCCAAGGTCATCTCCCTCGAGCTTTCGCTTGACAGCATACAGCTGGGAAACTTCAGGGCCGATGGCATGATCATCGCCACGCCCACAGGCTCGACAGGCTACTCCCTTGCGGCAGGCGGCCCCATCATCGATCCCGATATGTCCGCCGTGATCATCACCCCTGTCTGCCCCTTCACGCTCTCCAACAGGCCGCTTGTCACCTCAGGCAAGCTCGTCTCGCTCCGCGTCCTGCCGGGGCAGCGCACCGACCTCGTGCTGACTGCTGACGGCCAGCTCGACTTCCCGCTTGAGGAGGATGATGTGGTGACCGTGGAGAAGAGCATGAGCAGGGCGCTCCTCATCAAATCTGTCCAGCGCAGCTTCACCGATGTCATCCGCGACAAGCTCCACTGGTCGGGAGGGCTCCATGCTTGAGAAGCTGATCGTACGCAACTATGTGCTGATAGACCATCTCGACCTCGACTTCCAGCCTGGCTTCTCCGTATTCACCGGCGAGACGGGATCCGGCAAGTCGATCATGCTCGGCGCTCTCTCGCTACTCCTCGGCGCCAAGGCCGATAAGGAGGCCGTCAGGAAAGGCGAGGATGCCGCGGAGATCTCCGGCGTCTTCACCCCATCAAGCCAGGAGGCCAGGGAATGGCTCTCCGCCCATGATATCGCGATGGAGGATGATGAGGTCATCATCAGGCGCACGATCCGCTCCAGCGGGCGCTCCTCCTATTCCATCAACGGCTCGCCTGTCACGAGGCAGGAAGGCGAGGAATTCGGCCAGCTGCTCGTGGATATCTCCTCGCAGCATGCGCATCAGTCGCTGATGAGGACCGATGTCCTGCGCGACCTCGTCGACAAGGCTACCGGCAGGGAGGACCTCTTCTCCCAGTACAGGGATGCCTACAGGGAGATGAAGGCGAAGGAGAAGGAGAGGGAGAGGCTCATGCAGACGCTCGCCTCTTCCGCTGAGGAGAATGACTACATGGAGTTCTGCCTCAGGGAGCTCGATGATGCGGCCCTCGTCCCCGGCGAGGATGATGAGATACAGTCGCGCCTTGCCGTGGTCAATTCCTCGGAGTTCCTCAAGGAGAGCCTCTCCTCTGTCTCCGATGAGCTGAGGGATTCCTCCTCGGCGCTTTCACAGGCGCTTTCCGCCATGCGCAAGGCGGAACGCAGGGACCCGGGGCTCTCGGAGCTCTCTGAGCGCCTGGAGAGCCTTTCCATCGAGTGCGATGATATACAGATGAGCATCCGCGACCGCCTCTCCGCGGTGGATTTCTCCGAGGAGGACCTGGAGCGGCTCAATGCGCGCCTGGCCGTCCTGCAGAGGATCAAGCGCCGCTTCGGCCCCACCCTGGAGGCTGCTATCGCGAAGCGCGAGGAGTACAGGGAGAAGCTGGGGCTCTCATCGGGAGGCGAGGACCTTGCCAGCGACCTGGAGAGAGAGATAGCCATGCTCGGCGAGAAGGCCGGGGAGCTTGCCGGGATGATATCCAGGGAGCGCATGGCTGCCGCAGCGTCCCTTTCCACGGCTATCAGGGACAACCTCCGCAAGCTCGGCATGCCCGCCGCGGAGTTCATCATCAGGGTGACGCCCGGCACGGAGCTCACTCCCCATGGCTGCGATGAGGTGGCCTTCCTTATCGCGCCGAACAGGGGCGAGAAGCTCAGCCCCGTGCAGAATACCGCCTCTGGCGGAGAGCTGAGCAGGATCATGCTCTCGCTCAAGGCAGCCATGAAGGCCGAGGGCGATGTCGATATCTTCATCTTCGATGAGATCGATACGGGGATAGGCGGCACCGTGGCCAATGCCGTAGGAGAGGAGCTCCTGGAGCTTTCGCGCTCATCGCAGGTCATAGCCATCACCCACCTGCCGCAGATAGCGGTAAGGGCCTCCTCCCACTTCCTTGTCTACAAGGAGGAGAGCGGCGGCCGTACGATATCGCATATAAGGGAGATATCAGGCGAGGAGAGGATAGAGGAGACCGCCCGGCTCCTTTCCGGAGACCAGAGCGGCATCGCCATCGAGCATGCGAGGAAGCTACTCGAAGTTCAGGGCTAGGTAGGTCTTCCTGGCAAGGTCGTCAGGGACATCGGATGCCTTCGCTCCCGAGTAGTAGGGATAGACGGCATCCTGCAGCGCGCCTATCTCGGGCCTGAAGCCATGGGAGTAGGCCATCGAGAGCGTCTCGTCGATCTCCTCCGCCTCCTTCATCTTGAAGCCGTTCTCGCGGATCTTGCTGGCGAGATAGGCGGCATTCTGCGAGAAGATGGTGTTGATCGAGCCGATATCGGTATTGCGCCCGCTCTTCTTCACGAAGTCGATCATGTTGCCGAGTATCTCCTTCTTCTCCGCAGGCGGGATGGTGACATATACCGTGAACAGCGACTTGATGATCTTCAGCGTCAGCCCCAGGTTCTCCATGATGTTCGTCTCCAGCGGCACGTACTTCGAGTTCTTCACCAGCATCGAGAAGTGGCGCATGTCCCTGGCGAGGTCCGAGAGCTCGGAGAATGTCATCGAGCTCATCGAGATATCGATCCAGCGGTAGAGGTCATCCATCATCCTCAGCGGTATATCCTGGTTGGTGACCCTTATCCTGTTGATGGGATTGTCCTTCCTGTCGTTCTGGCAGATGTAGAGGTTGATGCCGTTGTCGATGGATGAGGAGGAGAGCACCGTGAAGCGCGAGACCTCCATGGCGACCGTGTCCGCGATATCGGCGGAGAAGCTGCCTGCGTCGTCGATCTGCAGGTGCAGCAGCACGAAGCGCCCGTATACCTCCCTGCGGCACTGCTCTGGCGCGAAGACCCTGTTGAGGAAGAAGTAGAGCGCAGCCTCGGCCTCTCCCGGCAGTCCCTTGGATTCCTCCTGCGCGATGCTCATGCCATCCCCCTGCGCCTTGATGTTGGACCTGGCGGCCCTGAGGTCGGCAAGGAACGGGTAGAGGAGGTCGCCCTGGAAGTAGGGCTGGAACATCTTGATCGCATAGAGCGCGTACTTGATGTTCTGCCTCGGCTCGATGCCGGAGATGTCGGCGAAGAAGAAGCCGCATGAGGTGAAGGAGAAGTGCTTGTTCTTCATGCCGGATATCAGGGAGGCAAGCTCCACGTCGTAGCTGGGGTCGAATGAGCATTCGCCATGCAGCCGCTCCAGGAACGCCCTCATGCTCTCGTCGCCGCAGATGCAGCCGGCTGCCTTCGACAGGATGGCATGGGCATCCATCCTGCCGTGGAAGATCTTCTCCAGCTCCGACTGGAAGATCGAGTCCAGCTTGTCGGCGAGGTTGCGGAGGCCGTTGCGGAGGGGAGCCCTCCAGGCCTGGTTCCAGCCAGGCTCGCCGCCTGTCGTGCATCCGCAGTCCTTGTACCACCTGGAGACGCCATGCGAGCATGACCAGCTGGTTCCCCTGCCGTCCTCGCCTGCATGGAGGACCGCATGCCTGGACGCCGGATGGCGCTCAAGGTACGAGGCATAGTTATCGAACATGAAGTCATCGCGCTCTGACACCTTCCTGATGAGGGCTGCCAGCGCCATGTCGCCATAGGGCTCATGGTGGCCGTAGATCTCGCCGTCCGTGGCGGTGTGGATGAGGGGCTTCCCCTCGGACTCCCTGATCGACTTGAGCGTCTGGTAGAGGTTGTCCGCAGACTGCAGCATATGGCCGAACGAGATGCCCTCGGCAAGGCCCGGATGGTAGAAGAAGGCGCTTATCGTGCCGCCCCTGTCCCCGGTGAGGATGAACGGCTCCCAGTACGGGGCCGGCTTGCCGCTGAGCTCCGCCATCTTCCCGTCATCGCCCTCCACCGCGCGGCACTGCCAGGGCGAGAGCACTATGAAGCGGATCCCTTCCTCGGCGAGCATGTCGATCACGGCGCCGTTGACACCGGCCTCCGGGAGCCACATGCCCTCTGCCTTCCTGCCGAACCTGCTCTCGAAGTACCTTGCTCCCCATTCGATCTGCAGCCTTGCGTCGACCGGCCTGTCCAGTGGGAGTATGGTATGGTTGAAGCTCTGCGCCATCGCATTGCCATGGCCCAGGCGCCCTATCGAGGCCCTGTCAGCCTCCTTAAGCAGATCCTCGACCTCCGGATGCTCCTCATGGATCCAGGAGAGGAGGGTGGGGCCGAAGTTATATGAGATATATGAGAAGTTGTTGGTGATGGATATCACGCGCCTGTCCGAGGAGAGGTACCTCGAGTGGGCGTTGGCGTTGTAGCAGTCATGGAATATCCGTTCGTTCCAGTCCTCGTACGGCGAGGCGCTGGGCTGCTTGGGGATGACGCCCGTGAACGGGTTCTCCCTAGGCGGCTGATAGAAATGCCCATGCAGTATGAGCGAAGTCCTTTCTTTCTTGCTGTCCATGCTTGCGATGATACCATAAGAGGCCGCGATTATATATACGCAGGCAGCGGAAAAAGGCCCTGGCAGCGACGAGCGGCGCGCAGCGCTACCTATGGTGATGCGCATAGGGCCGGAAAAGCGGTTTATGCCCCTGCCATCCTCCGGCATGGCTGCATGGGGATGCTACATCTGGTGTTTTATTGACATGCTCTGCCGTTTTTCCTAGAGTGTATACTGCAGGAAATGAGAGGGTAGCTGATGATATTGGTCAATATCGAATCTCTGTCTTTGTCAGAGCTCAGGAGCATAGCCGAACAGGAAGGGATAGAGGATTCGCCTATCCTCGACAGGGAGGAGCTGATCGATGCTCTCCGCGAGCGGTACGAAGATGACGATGAGGCCGATAGCGGCGATGCCAATACACGCTATCTTTCCGGCATAACCGACTTCCGCGGGATCGGCGACTATGTAGGGGGGCTCCCCGGCGTCGTCGACCTTCCCGATGACTATTCCGAGACTGAGATACACCTGGTCCTGCGCAACTGCCTGTGGGCATACTGCTACTGGACCTTCTCGCAGCAGGAGGCCGATGAGATCGCCGATACGGGCAGGTCCGTCTATCTCTCCGTCGCCATCATGGTCGATGGCAGGATGGACAGGTTCGAGGTCCCTGCCGCCCTCGGCGACAGCGAGTGGAACCTCAGCATACCCTATGGCGACGGCTGGGCCGAGGTGAGCCTCGTCTCCGAGAAGGACGGGGACAGGCGCATCCATGCCGTCTCCAAGCGCATACAGCTTATCGATTCCTACTGGCTCCGGCACAGGGACGAGATGAAATCCAGCGATATGCTCTACAGGATCTATCTTTCGATGCTCACCACCAAGGAAGGCGCGCTGGTCGAGAACCAGGTGGTCGAGGATATAGTAGAGCTGTTCAGAGAGGAAGATATCGCGAAATGAACAAGGTCAACCTGATACTCCATGCGCATCTGCCTTACGTAAGGCATCTGGAATATCCGAAGTTCCTCGAGGAGAACTGGCTTTTCGAGTCGCTCAACGAGACCTACATACCGCTTCTGAGGATGTTCGAGAAGCTCGATATGGAAGGGCTCGGCTACCATGTCTCCATCTGCTTCTCCCCGACGCTCGTGACGATGCTGACGGACGGGCCCCTGCAGGAGAGGTTCGTCGACTACATGAACGGGCGCATCGAGCTGGGCGAGAAGGAGGCCGAGAGGACGCTCCATGAGGACAGGGAGTGCCATGGCATGGCGCTGTGCTACCTGGAGGAGGCGAGGACCAACCTCGAGATGTTCGAGCGCTGCGGCCGCAACATCCTCATCGGCTACCGCAACCTCTCGGACCGCAACAGGGTGGAGCTGCTCACCACGGCGGCGACGCATGCCTACCTTCCCATCTACAAGAACCATCCCACCGCCATCAAGGCGCAGGTCGTCACCGGCCTCAGGACATACGAGAGGGTATTCGGCCAGTCCTCCAAGGGATTCTGGCTCCCCGAGTGCGGCTACTATCCCGGACTCGACAAGGTCCTCTACGACAATGGCGTGATGTGGTGCCAGCTCGCATCGCACTCCGTCATCTCCGCACGCGACAAGTCCATCTATGGCGGCTATAAGCCCGTGAGGCTTCCCAGCGGCCTGGCAGGCTTCCCTCGCGACTGGAGCCTGACGTCCCTTGTCTGGTCCTCCGTCTCCGGCTATCCGTGCGATGGCGACAACAGGGACTTCTACCGCGATATCGGCTACTACCTGCCGCTCGATTACGTGAGGCCCTATATCCATGAGCCCGAGGTGAGGGTCTTCACCGGTTACAAGTACCATGCCATCACGGGCAGGACCGAGAACAAGAGGTTCTATGACTATGGCAAGGCGATGGAGAAGACCGCCCTGCATGTCGAGAACTACCTCTATTCAATAAAGCGCAAGGGGCTGGCACTCGAGACGTCAGGCATCGGCGACCCGATCTTCAACCTCTGCTTCGATGCCGAGCTCTTCGGCCATAGGTGGTATGAGGGCATCAGGTTCCTCGAGCTCTTCCTCAGGAGGGGAGCGGAGTGCGACGACATCGCATTCACGACGCCCATGCTCTCCATACTCGACGGCAATGAGTACGACAGCCTCTACGTCAACGAGAGCTCATGGGGCACCGGCGGCTATTCCGATACCTGGCTCGATGCCTCGAACTCCTGGATCTACAGGCATATCATGAAGGCCCTCGACAGGATGGAGGAGCTGACGCACCGCTTCCCCGAGCAGGGATCGCTCAAGGGCAGGTTCCTCAACCAGGCCTCCAGGGAGGTGCTGCTGGCGATGGCCTCGGACTGGCCCTGCATCATGCATGACAGGACGAGCGTCTCCTACGCCGAGAAGAGGCTCCGCAACCATCTGGGCTCCTTCAATGTCGTCTATTCGTCGATGTGCCAGAACACGGTCAACACCGAATGGCTCATCAACGCCGAGCGTAGCAGCCAGATCTTCCCCGATATGGACTACACGCTCTTCGACCCAGACAAGCTCTGACCCATTTCCCATGGCAGTCCCTAGGGCCATCCGGCAGCTCCGGATGGCCTTTCTGCATATGATGTGGATTTTCCTTGCATATATATGGGAGATAGTGTAGAGTAGTGGAAGGAAGTGGGAGGAATTCCCACGAATGGGTAGTATCGGAATGCAGTTGCTTACAGGGATGTATACAGCGAAGATCGATGATAAAGGGCGTCTGTCTTTGCCGGCAAGACTAAGGACTGCATTGGCATCCAGCCAGGTTGTCGTACTTCCTGGGCTGGACGAGAACCACCTGATGCTGATGACGCCTGAGTATTTCGAAAAGGACTTCTGCGAGCCTATTCTCTCATCCCCTATGGCAATGCTCGACCAGAAGAAACGCAGCCTTATCAGAAAGCTCATCTCACCGGCACTCTACGTGGATATCGACAGCGCAGGCAGGATCGGCATACCGCTGAAGGTCAGGGAAAAGTACTCTCTTCCCAATAAGGGAGAGGCTCTCTTCGTAGGCACGGGCTTTGCGGTCGAGCTTTGGGATCCGGCTGTCTTCGAGTCATTCGATGACGGCGAGACGATCTCCGACTTGGCGCAGAGCCTGCATGAGGAGAGGAGCTGATGGAAATCAGGCATTACCCTGTCATGCATAAGGAGGTCCTGGAGTATCTTCTCATCCCTCCAGGGAAGTCCTGCATGATAGACTGTACGACGGGAGAGGGTGGTCATACCAGCCTCTTCCTCTCTAATTATCCGGACCTCGAGGTAATCGGGCTGGATAGGGACAGGGACATCCAGGCGAAGGCCATAGAGCGCCTCGCTCCGTTCGGCTCCAGGTTCCATCCGGTGCTCTCGTGGTTCGATGATTATCTCGCGCAGGCAGATGCGGATAGTGCCGATGCAGTGCTTTTCGACCTCGGCATCTCGATGTTCCACTATGCGGAGAGCGGCAGGGGATTCTCCTTCCGGAACGGCGAGCGGCTCGATATGAGGCTGGATGCGGATGGCGCTCTCAGCGCGGCTGACGTAGTCAACGGCTACGGCGAGGAAGCGCTTGCGGATGTCATCTACCGATATGGCGAGGAGCGCTATTCAAGGCGCATCGCCAGGGCAATCGCGGAGAGGCGCAGGGAGAAGCCGTTCGAGCTCTCCTCCGACCTCGCCGAAGTGATAGCGTCAGCTGTCCCGGGGCAGTACAGGCATGGGAGGATCCATCCGGCCACGCGTACGTTCCAGGCGCTGAGGATAGAGGTCAATGGGGAGCTTGACAGGATCAAGCCGGCTTTAAGGGAGGCCGAGAGGGTAGCCAGGAAGGGAGGAAGGATCGCTGTGATAACCTTCCATTCCCTGGAAGACAGGATCGTGAAATGGTTCTTCAAGGATGAAGAGAAGGAGGGCCGGGTGAGGATACTCACCAAGAAGCCCATCGTCCCTTCAGATGAGGAAATCGCAGAGAACGCACCCTCGCGGAGCGCGAAGCTCAGAGTGGTGGAGAAGGTGTAGGATGAAGGAAATCGAAGTTGGGAGAAATCTGTCGCGTCCGTTCAAGGCTTTGATTGTTGCAATGCTCACGCTGGGCTTCATCATCGTCCTGTTGCCCCTGTGGCAGATGGGATCGGAAAGCACTATCTCCAGGGCTTCTGCCATTGCGGCGGAGTCGCTTGCGGACGAGGATGCGCAGTCAAGGGCGCTCAGGGCTGCCCTGGCCGCTGGCGATCCAGATATCAAAGAGGGCTTTTTCTTCAGCGCAGGTATATCTAGAAACGATTATTTGAGGTAATCTAATCCTGATATGCCGAGAGACCAGATAAGCTACGATGACATCACATACAGAGTCGGAAACGGTGGCGATAAGTCAGGATCCTTGTCGCCATTCACTTTTCTCTGCTTCGTGCTCGTGCTCGTGCTCTTCGGCCTCGTCGTGCTCTATAGCATCTCCTTCCCCATAGCGGTGAGGGAGGGCCTTCCGCACTACCATTACTTCGCTATGCAGTGCATCGCCGCAGGCGGTGGGTTCCTTGCCGGCATCGGCCTCTATTTCCTGCCGCTCAGGGCGCTGCGGAAATCATATCTCATACTCTATCCGCTGGCAGCCGCGGCCTGCGTGCTGTCCTTCTTCCCCGGCTTCAGCGACGGTGGATATATCGTGCTTGGCGGGATTCAGGTCGTGCAGCCGGGCTCCCTTGCGCTCATCGCAGGCGCCTTCCTTGCCTCGGATGCGATTCCCGAGGCCGGCAGCATCGGCGGCGGCATCGTCAGGGAGTACCTCCTTTCGTTCATCTTCCTGACGGCCCTCCTGGCGCTGACGCTCTTCTCGTCAGGGCTGCCATGGTTCATCATGCTTGCGGCGATCATCCTTGCCGCATACGCGGTCAAGGGCACCGGCAGGGCGGCAGTGCTGCTGATCCTTGTCCTCATCGCATCTGGCGGTGCGGTGGCCTTCTTCTCCTGCGACCTCATCTCGGCGCCGGTGATGGCCTCCATCCTCCCCGTCGATGACCCTTCCTTCTATGACCAGGACCTGTACAGGGCGCTCGCGTCGTTTTCCGACGGCGGCATCGCCGGCAAGGGCCTCGGCAGCGGGCTGGAGCATCCGTTCCAGTATGCTGATGCCTATGGCCTCCTGATATTCCCCTCCCTTGCCAGGGAGCTGGGAGCCAACGGGTGCGCATTCGTCGTGCTGCTCTTCGCGTTCGTCTCCGTCCTGGGCATAAGGACCGCGTCGCGCGCATGCAGGAAGGATGACAGGGCATCGGCATCGCTTGCCATATCGTTCACGCTCATCATCGTGCTGAAGGCCGCCTTCGATATGCTCTATGCCTCAGGGCTGCTGCCGCTCGGCGGCGTCATGCTGCCGTTCTTCTCCTTCTCTGTCCAGGAAGAGGCCATCAACGTGGCCCTCTCCGTGCTCCTGTACAGGCTGGTCTACATGATAGGGAGGGAGAATGCGCAGGACTGAGAGGACAGCATCGCTCTTCATCATCGCCGCCATCCTGGCCATAGCGCTCTACCTTGCGCTTGCACGGCTCCCGTCTGCGCGCATAGCCGCCGTGGATGTCGATCCGGCACCTTCGCTCGAGAGGATATTCCTGCCCCTGGCAGGCACCTCTTATTTCTCATCCAGGCGCTTCCAGGCAGAGCTTGCCGCCTCCAGGCTTCCCTATATTGGCTCCGTCTCCCTCGCGTTCAATAGCGGCAGGGCCTGCATCGGCACGGAGTACAGGGAGGACGGGGTGCTGCTCGCCTCAGCGAATGGGTCGTATATCAGCTATCCGGGGAGCTTCGTCCCCGTCGAGGCTGACGATATCCCGTTCCTGATGGGCATATATCCGCTGGTTGAGGTTGAGGAGGGATTCCTGGCAGACCCATGGCGCGAGGATGTGCTCGCTGCCGCGCGCTCCCTCTCCGGGCTCTCCAGCTTGATAACCTGGATGAAATATGGCAATAATAATCCTGATGGCTCACCGGCATTGACAATCGATATCCCCGCGCTCGGGGCCGTGCTTTCCGTCACGGAGGCCGTATCCGGCGATACGATCAGGAAGGGGGTAGACGCAATCGGGAAAGGGAAGGCTGGCTTCGGCCAGGATGCCGTCCGCTACAGGCTCCTTCCCGATGGCACCGTCATGGCAGAGGGGGAGTAGATGGCGACAGATAAGACACTTGTTGGTTTGGATATAGGTACAAGCTGGATCCGCTCGGTAATCGGCTCCGTCTCCCGCGATGGCCAGCTGATGATAGAGGCTATCTCCGAGCGCTCCTCAGAGGGCGTGAAGGCCGGCTCGATCGTCAACATCGAGCAGACGCTGAAGGTCATCAACAGCACGGTCTCCGATGCGGAGCTGCAGGCCGGCACGGAGGTCTCCTCCGTCATCCTCGGCATCGGCGGCGACCATATCAGGGGCATCCCCTCGTCGGGTGTCGTAGGCATCCAGTCCAAGGACCAGGAGATCAAGCGGGAGGATATCCGCAGGTCGATTGATGTCGCCCGCGCGCGTGACCTTCCCCAGGATACCGAGATACTGCACACGCTCGTGCAGGATTTCCAGGTCGATTCCAGGTCGGGCATCAAGGACCCGATCGATATGCTCGGCCACCGCCTCGATACCAGGGTGCTGCTCGTGACCGGCTCATCCTCCATATGCCAGAACCTGCGCAAATGCGTGCAGAAGGCAGGGCTCCAGGTGCAGCGCATGGTGCTGCAGCCGCTTGCCGACAGCGAGGTCGTGCTCGGGGCCGATGAGAAGGAGATGGGCGCGATCGTCATCAATATCGGCTACGGCTGCACCAACGCCATCGCATACGTGCAGGGAGCT
>CALXQU010000024.1 GCA_944390725.1 uncultured Spirochaetaceae bacterium | reverse complement strand
ATCGAACTCTCCGTCATTGATTCCCATTGCACGAGGCAACGGGCTTCTTGCTTCGTTGTCCTTTCCTGCCGCTCGCTAACGAACCGGCTATATTCCCTTGCCGTTCGTCTCGAATTGACAGAAGCTTCCAAGCTTCTATATTCTTCTCTTCCCTTCGCTGATATATCTGTTAAAGATCATGCTCGCCATTCTTGGCGTGCCTCATTAAGGTAATTCAAAGCCCCATTGTTTGTCAACAAGATTCTACGGAAATTGTTTAAATTTTTTAACTCACGGCATTTTCAGGAATTAGCTTCCAACAGCGCATGGATGGCCCGTGAGAAGCCTCTCCCGCCATACTCTGCCGTTATATACCTAGGAAGTATCTCGAAGCTATCCCTAGCGTCCTCTACCGAATGCATGCCCACAGATAGCGGGAACAGCCTGAACATATCCTCATCATTGAGGCTGTCGCCGAAATAGACGCTCTTCGTGACGACCGATGGGTACTGCATATCGAAGAGGGTGCTCATGAACATGATATACGACGACGCCTTGCTGAACTTGCCGAATCCGACATTGACATGGATGGACGATACCGAGGCATGGCCGCCCATCGCCTGGACGACGGAAAGGAGCGTCTTCAGCTCATAGCTGCTGAGCTTCGACTTGTCATAGGCGATATCATGCACCCTGGCATACTGGTCGGAAGAGAGGGTAAGCCCCGCAGTAGCCTTGAGGAGGTTCTCCCTCTTCTTCTTCGCATCCGGCGCGATATGCGGATTGAACTTATATACGATGCTGTCATCCTTGCCATGGGCAAGGGCAAGCGCCCCGCCTTCGGCAATGACAAGGTCCACAGGCCACTGGCGTATATACGCATCAGCCCATCCTGCGGACCCTCCGGTCACGAGGACGATCATCTTGCCGGCACGCTTGGCTTCCCATAGCGCAGCAAGGGCTTCCGGGAGGAGCTTCCCGCTGTTGGTGATGGTATCATCGACATCGCTGACGATGATCTCAATGCCCTGGGACTCCTCCTCGCTGAACCCCTCGAACGGAAGCCCGGCGCCTTTCATCTTGTCATCCCCGAAAGCGCCTTTGACTTGATGATCGCCATCAGGTATGTAATGAACGACAGCAGTGCCGCGATGGCAGAGAGCGCATAGAAGACATACAGCACGCCTTCCGCAATCACATTCCAGTCCCCTCCTGCTACGAAGGCGCTGGCGACGATATAGGCAATGGAGAGTATCGAGGTGACAGCATAGAGCACCGTCTTGCTCTTTCCCCAGATATTGGCAGGTACCGCCTTGCCCACGCCCATCATCAGCATCCTCATGAAGAGCTGGGTGAATTCCCTCCACATGATGATAAGGAACGCCCACACAGGCATGAGGCCGCTGTCCATGAAGCACACGAAGAACGTCAGGTGGGAAAGGGTATCGGCGTATGGGTCCATGACCTTGCCGAGGTCGGTGACCAGCCCATGCTTCCTGGCGATCTTCCCGTCGAACAGGTCCGTAAGCTCCGCCGTGGCATAGCAGATGAGCATCAGCACGGCGGATACGGCTGAGCTTCCGGAGAAGCCCAGCTTGGAGATAAGGTATGCAATCAGGAATACCGGGACCATCACGAGCCGCAGGACCGTGAGCTTATTAGGTAGATTCATCGCCCCTCCTCAGACCTGTTCCTTGCGGTCGATGACGCCATGGACCTCAGCTATGAAATCCTCCGTCCTGACGCCATTGGCCTGCTTGCCGCTGCGATAGCGCACGGAGACGAGATTCCCCTCCATCTCCTTCTCGCCGATGATGAGCATGTATGGCGTCTTCATCTTCTGCGCATTGCGGATCTTGGCATTCATCCTGTCGGCGCTGAGGTCCGTGACGACCCTGAACCCTTCCTGCCTCAGCCTCTTCTCAAGGTCCTTGGCATAGCCGAAGGCGTTCTCGCCGACAGGGATGATCGCGATCTGGTCAGGCGAGAGCCATGGCGGGAAGGCCCCTGCATAATGCTCCAGGAGGACACCGAAGAACCTCTCGATAGAGCCCAGCAGCGCCCTGTGGATCATATACGGCTGCTTCTCGGCGCCATCGCGGTCGACGAATGTCATATGGAACCTCTCCGGGAGGTTGAAGTCGAACTGCACGGTAGAGAGCTGCCACTCCCTGCCGATGGCGTCCTTGATCTTGAGGTCGATCTTCGGCCCATAGAAGGCACCGCCGCCCTCGTCGATATCATAGGCAAGGCCTTCCTTCTCCACCGCCTTCTTCAGGGCCTCGGTAGCAGCATCCCACTTCTCCTTATCGCCTACGGACTTCGCAGGCTTGGTGGAGATATATGCATGGATATCATTGAAGCCGAAGCTGTGGAGCATATAGAGCGAGAAGCGGAGGACTTCCATGATCTCGCTGTCCATCTGCTCAGGCGTGACGACGAGATGGGCATCATCCTGAGTGAATCCCCTGACCCTCATCAGCCCATGGAGCGCGCCGGCCTTCTCATATCTGTAGACAGTCCCGAGCTCAGCCCAGCGGCACGGCAGGTCCCTGTAGCTCTTCTTGCTGTTCTGGTAGATCATGATATGGAACGGGCAGTTCATCGGCTTCACGTAGTAGTCCATATTGTCCATTTCCATAGGCGGATACATCGATTCCTTGTAGAAGCCGAGGTGTCCGGAAGTCTCCCAGAGCCATGACTTGCCGACATGTGGCGTGTAGACCATCTCATAGCCGTTCTTATAGTGCTCCTGCCTCCAGAAGTCCTCGATGGCAAGGCGGACCCTGGCTCCCCTCGGATGCCAGTAGACAAGGCCCGGACCAGCCTCCTCATGGAGTGAGAAGAGGTCCAGCTCCTTGCCGAGCTTCCTGTGGTCCCTCTTCTCGATATCGGCAAGATGGTCCATATAGAGCCTGAGCTCCTTCGGATTCGTCCATGCAGTACCGTAGATCCTGGTGAGCATCGGATTCGTCTCCTTTCCTCTCCAGTACGCACCGGCGATGGAAAGGAGCTTGAACGCATCCTTGTTCAGTTCCTTGGTAGACTCCACATGGGGTCCTCTGCAGAGATCGGTGAAATTGCCCTGCGTATAGAGGGAGACGGCCTCGCCTTCCGGGATGGCATCAAGCAGCTCCAGCTTGTACTGCTGGTCCGCGAAGAGCTTCCTTGCCTCTTCCCTTGTCACTTCCCTCCTCTCGAAAGGGACACCGCTCTCTATGATTTTCCTCATATGCTCCGTAATCTCTTCCAGATCCGAATCCTGGAGCGGACGCGGAAGGTCGAAGTCATAATAGAAGCCATTCTCGATTGCCGGACCGATAGCGATCTTGGTCCCGGGGAACAGCTCAAGCACAGCTTCAGCCATAACGTGGGCCATCGAATGCCTTATCGTCTGGAGTCTTTCGTCATTAGCCATATCTTTCTCCTTATACAGCAAAAAAGCCTTTCCAGTTCCATCCTCGCCATATTGCAAGGACGAAGCTGCAAAGGCTCCGCGGTTCCACCTTGCTTCCCCTTATCCAAGGGACGCTCATTCATCCATTCACGCTGGGTACGGCACAGCATACTCGTTTCCTTTCCGCCATGCAGCTCAGGAGTGGTTTTCGCATCCTATCCCCAGGCATCTCTCACCCACATAACGCGGATGCCCTCTCAGAGGCAGAATCAGAAGCTACTCGTCTCCGTCATAGCCGTTAGCTAGAAAATATATCAAAAGGGAATGAATTTCAAGATACTCAAGGAAATGCGGGCCCCTACCATGCACGATTCCCCCTGGCGCCAGGGGGAATCGGAAGAAAGCGATGCGATACGGTCACTTCTGGGCAGGCTTCGCAGCGTTCCTGAGCTTGAGGGCAAGCGCAGGCTTTACGATCGTGCCCGGCCCGGCGATGCATCCGCCCTCGCAGGCCATCACCTCGACGAGGTCCGCATCGGGCGCCCTCTTCTCCCATGTCTTCATCAGCCTGACGGTCTTCTTGTCGAGGCCGTTGATCGACATGATCCTGGGAGCCGGCTTCCCTTCGTTCGCATACCTGGACATCACGCATCCCGCGACGCCTGAGGTCACCGCGAACTGGCGGCAGTCCTCGAACGAGGCAGTATCGCCAAGGTCATCGGCTTCCATCTCGCGCACATCTATATCCTTCGCGACGAAGATGGAGGCAAGCTCAGCAAACGTGATGATGCCATCGATCGAATCCCTGTACTTCTTGGCCACCTCCACCTTCTTGGCAAGGCACGGACCGACGAAGACGCACTTTGCATCAGGATACTTCTCCTTGACGATCGGTGCGGTGTAGCCCATCGGAGAGAGGGTCGTGGACCTCTTCTGCTTCAGGTACGGGATATGGATATCGACAAGCTCCATGTAGGACGGACAGCATGACGTCGTCATGAAGTTCTCACCCGACTCAAGCCTCTCGTGCAGCTCCTCGGCTTCCTTGATGGAAGTCACCTCGGCGCCTTCCGCTACCTCGACGACATCATAGAAGCCAGCCTTCTTGATAGCGGCCTTGAGCTGTCCCAGCGTACCCGGGAACTGCCCCTCGATAGCTGGCGCGATCATGGCAACGACCTTCTCGCCGTTCTTGAGCATCTTCGCCACAGGGAACAGCCCTGAGCGCTCGACAATCGCGCCGAACGGGCAGGAGCGTACGCACTTGCCGCAGCCTATGCACTTGTCGTGCTCAATCTCCACGAAGCCTTCCTCGTTCTTCGTGATGGCATCGACAGGGCATGCCTCCTCGCATGGTACCGGGATATGGACCACGGCATGGAACGGGCATACCTCCATGCACTTGCCGCAGCGGATGCACCTATCTTCCTGGATATGGGCCTGGCCATTGATGAAGATGATGGCATCCTTAGGGCAGTTGGACATGCATGGACGTGCGAAGCAGCCCCTGCATCCATCGGAGATCCTGTACTGCGACTTCGGGCAGCCGGAGCATCCGGTGCTGATGGTAGTCAGGAGCGGAAGAGGCGGCTTGTCCTTATCCAGGACTTCCTGCATATACTCCGCAAGGGGTTTCTCCTCATCATCCTCACGCTCGATATCGATGCCGCCGATAGCCATGATACGGTAGCGTACCATGGCCCTTTCCTTGTATATGCAGCACCTGAATGGCGTCCTGTGCTTGGGGATGATCTCCAGGGGAAGCCTGTCAGCATTCTCAACGAGGGTATCGTTGAAGAAGTTCTTGAGGACTTCCGTGTCGATCTTCCTCTTCATGAGAGTGTACTGATTATTCAGCTCAAGCATTCTTCACAGCCTCCGCGAGCAGCTTGCAGAACATATCCTGATTCACGCCAGAATAGACCTTATCGTTGATAGACACATATGGAGCGCTTCCGTTGCCTACCTTGCATTCATCGAGGCAAGAGCAGCCTTCGATCTCGCATTCTGCCAGGATTGCCGGATCGACGAAATCGTTATAGAGAAGGAGATCCGCTCCCCCCTGGACAAAGCACGCCGTGCCGAGACAGATTCTGACTTTCACCTTGGATTTCTTCATATCTATTTCTCCTATAAATACTCTTGTGAAGTTTCCTTCAGATATATATCCTCAAGGGCCTTCCTGAGACGCCCTATGATGGTCCTCCTGATGCCGATCTCCACCGGGATGTTCGGATCCTGATGGGCCTCGTTTATCTTGGTGCCGACGATGAAGTGGACCTGGTCGCTGTTGAGCAGCATCTCGACGAACTTCTTCGCCGGATCGTTGGGCAGGTCCGCGGGATTGATCTTCCCCTCAAGGATCGTGGCTACCTTGGAAAGCGTGAGCATCCCTTCCGTCACGAGGTCGATCCCCTCCATCTTCGATGCAGGCGGGACATCCTTCGACCAGCAGGAGAGGTCGAGCGTCAGCTTCGCGCCGAAGACCCTCGACACGATCTGCGCGGTCGTACCGCCGGAGACGATCTTCTTGCCGTCGAACTCGCGGATCTTCTGTCCCAGGACCGCATCGGATTCCTTGAGGAACGGAGGCCCTGTCACTATGAGGAGCCTGCGCGGCCGCCTCACATAGACCACGGAGCACGTGATGTCATCCTTGGAAGACAGCCCGTCCAGCGAGTACGCCTTCTGCACTATCGCCCTGGAAAGGTCCCTGGATGAGATATCCGGATCCTTCCCGATCTCATCGACCACGAACTTACGCACGCCATCGAGCCTCCAGCCGAGGGGCAGCCCCTTGCCAAGGCCTGACTGGGTAACGCCATCGGAGAAGACTATCAGCCTGTCGCCGATCTCAAGCTCGAACGCCGAATGGGAGATGACCTCCTTCTTGAAGGCCCCCTCCCTCTGCAGCTCGGTCTTGTCGCGCGTCCAGGATATCGGCTCGGTGCCGCGGAAGCGCAGTGCGGGAGGATTGTCGTATTCGACCAGATTGACCGATATCTTCTCCAGGTCATCGGCATAGCGGATATCCGCGATCGTGAATGTCGAATAGCTGATCTTCCTCTCCTTGCAGACAGGAAGCGTGTCCATGATGATCTTCGCTGAATGGCTGAGGTCGATCGGCGAGAATGACAGCCTGTGCGCCATATGGGCAGTAAGGGATGCAAGGACATTCGCCTTGACCCCGCTTCCGAGGCCATCGGAAAGCGTGGAGACGATATGGTTCTCCTCAGGGCTCTTGGAAAGGAGGTATACGTCGCCGCCGATCTTCTGCCCATGCTTGAATATCTGTGCATAGTCGATGTCTATGAAGATATTGTTCATGTCAGGTTACCATCGTCCTCCGTGAACGTGCCCTCATCATCACCTGCTCCATGCACGCTGAATGCATCGATAAGCGAATTGAGCATGATTTCCGTCTCCGCCGCGTTCTCGCCGAGCAGCGACGCTATCTGCTGGACGGTCTCAAGGGACTTCTGGATGACATCCTCCGCCTTCTTGACGACGGTCTCGCGCTTGATCGTCGGGTTCGTTATATCCTCGAACATGGCGCCGAGGAGCCTCTTCTCATCGACGAGGAAGAACGTGACGCGCAGGTACTTGTCCTTGAAGTGCACGCGGTACTGGCCCGGACGGGATATGTAGAACTGCTCGCGGAACTTCTCCGCAAACGGGACGAAGCTCTCAAGGGGCAGACCCTTTATCATGGAGAGCATCGACTGGTCGAGGACGCCCTCATCCATATCGCCGAACATATCGAGGAAATGGAGGTTGCAGTCCGCGATCTGCAGGTCGCTGTCCACGATGACGACACCTGTGGGGATGGTGGAAAGAAGGACATCGACCTTGCTCTGGGCTTCCTTCCTCATCTTGGTGACGCACATCTCGATCTCGGCCATGCCGTCAAGGTATGCCGCAGCCATATCGCGGCAGGTATTGTAGCCGCATCCTCCGCAGTTGAGCTCATCGGCAGGGGTAAGCTTGCCAAGCTGGATAAGCGCCTCGCTTATCTCCTCCTCCGTATGGCCCTTCCTCACAGGCTCCGGCTTCGGGCCTTCGGAATGGAGGATGCCATATCCTTCCCTGAGCATCTTCCTCGCGAACGCCTCATCGCCGGTGAAGAGGTCCTCTTCCTTGAGCCGCTTCTCCGTCCAGAGCGCCGAGAGCCGCTTCTTGTCGGCAAGGGAGCCCTTCCTCGAGCTGCCCGGGCCATTCACGCAGCCTCCTTCGCAGGAAAGGAGCTCCAGGAACGGCGTGGCGCCGCCTATATCGGCGATGGATGACATGATGTTCTCCACGCCAGCCATGGATATCGCATCAGGCTGGAGGGATGTCTCGCTTCCCCAGATGGAGGAGCTCCTGATCTGACCTCCCTCGATCGGATAGAGCGACGAGATGCCGGCCTTCTTCGGGAAGAACCTCACGGGGACAGCCTCGATGCCGTCAAGGTCTATGCCTTCCTCATCGAGCCATGCCCTCAGCTCATCGAACGTGATGGCGAGGTCCGGATAGCCCGGGGTAAGGTCCGCTTCCATCTTCTTGGCTATGCACGGGCCGATGAACACGATGACGATATCCTCGTCCCCGAGGGAGCGCAGGTATGCGCTATGGGCCTGCAGCGGAGATGGCACAGGAGCGAGCCTGGACACATCATCGGGGTAGTACTTCCTGACCAGCTCCACCACCGATGGGCAGGCGGTGCCGATGAACGGGCACTTGCCATCATGCTCGGAGGCATAGATATCAAGCGCCTGCGTCACGAGCGCGGCACCTATGGCAGTCTCCGAGATGGCATAGAAGCCAAGGCTCCTGAGGGCGGCGAGGAGCTTCTCCTCCTGGCCTGCGAATTCCGATGAATAGGAGGGTGCCAGCGAGCAGAAGACCTTGCGTCCCGAGGCGATGGCAAGCCTGGCGCGCGATACGTCGTTCCTGACTTTCTTGGCACTGTTGGGGCAGACATGCACGCACTTGCCGCAGTAGATGCACCTGTCCTTGATGATCATCGCATTGCCGTCCTTTATCTGGATGGCCTTCACGGGACATGAACGTACGCACTTATAGCAGTCGCGGCAGCTGGTGGTCTCAGTGTAAATCGGGTTCTGCATCCATCTCCTCCAGCGTCTTGGCGATTATATCTATGATGCAGGCCGGGTCCATGATACCGGAGTATTCCTTCCCTCCGACCCTCATGTGGGGACCTGTATTGCACTTGCCGAGGCAGAGATGGCCTCCCAGCTCCACCCTATCCTCCAGACCGTTCTCGTTGATGTATGCCTCCAGGTCAGACAGCGCCGCGCTGTTGCCCCTGGCGAAGCAGCTGGATCCCATGCAGAGCTCCACCTGCAGCTTCTCCTTTTCAGCCATAGTCTCTCCTAGTCAATATAGAAGACTACAGCATGAAGCTGATTAAGTCAATAAAATGATTGAAGGCATAGAAATAACACACCAGAAAAGAACAATCGGACGATTAACCGCAGCAAGGTGCGCATTAATATGCTTGTGTTCACATATATTGGCAGCAGGCATCATTCAGCATGCGTGACAGATGCTTACGGCTGCTCTTCCAGCTTCTTCCTCAGCTTTATAGACAGCACCGCAAAGGATGTCGCGAGGTCGGTACGCTGGATGACGACATCGTCCGGCAGCTTCAGGTTGACAGGCGCGAAGTTCCATATGCCGCGTATGCCGCATTTGACAAGCATATCCGCCACGGCCTGTGCCTGGGAGGCGGGGACAGCGATTACGGCGATGGTCATGCGGTTCTCCGCTATGTACTTGTTGATCCTGTCCAGCGGCATCACGGTAAGGGCACCAGCCCGCGTCCCTACCTTGCGCGGGTCCTTGTCGAAGATGGCGGATATCTTCAGGCCATAGGCCTCGAACCCGCCATAGGCCGCCAGCGCGGAACCTAGATTGCCGGCCCCGACGATAAGCGCCTCAGTGGAATCATCCCACCCGAGGACATGGTTTATGCGGCCTATCAGCTCATCGATGGTGAAGCCGACGCGCGGCCTCCCCTCAATCCCGGTGCTCGAGATATCCTTGCGCACCTGTATCGGCTTGAGCGACAGCTCCGATGCGAGCTTCGTCGCGCTTATGTATGTCTCGCCCTCCTCCTTCGCCTGCCTGAGGAGCCTGAGATATGACGGCAGCCTCTTGACGGTAGGTATGGGAATGGGATTCTTGCCTTCAGCCATTGCCTTCGATTTCCTTCCTGACTGCATCGATAAGGGAATCCGGCGCGGATGCCCCTGCAGTCAGCCCTATCCTATTATAGCAAAGAAACGCCTCCGGAATCGATGGCGATGATGCAAGCAGGACGTCCTTGCCGCTCGCCTGAGCGATCTTCACAAGCTCCATCGTATTGGCGCTGCCGGCATCACCGGCGACGGCGACCGCATCAACCGAGCCGAGGATGGCACGCAGCGCCTTCCGTCTTTCCTCGCTTGCATTGCAGATTGACGTGGCGGAGACGAACTTCCCGCACGACAGGATGGAAGCAAGGAGCTTCTCGGACAGCGTGGTCTGCACGATTGCCTGATAGCCATCCCCCGGAAGCGATGCAGCGCCTGCCTCGTCCTCGATGACGGGCACGCAGCGGCAGCCCAGGAGGGCCTGGACCTCAGCATGGTCCCTGCGCCCGATGATGACAGGCTTCCCCGCCTCGCGCAGCGTCTCCATATTCCTCAGCACTACAGGGCATGTGGCATCGATTATCCTGAAGCCCGCATCGGCAAAGCGGCACCTCATCACATCGCCTATCCCATGCGCCCTGATGATAAGATAGCCCGGCTCATGCCCCTCTGGCGAATCTATCCTCACGGCTCCCAGGGCCTCAAGCCCGGCCATCACGGCAGAGCTGTGGACGATATCCCCATAAAGATAGCAGGGGACTCCCTCATCACGGGCTGCGATGGCAGCGGCCTCAGCCTTGCTGACGGCAGCCCTCACCCCGCCGCAGAAGCCATAGATGGAAGCCATGACCACCTCAGACAAGGGAATACTCCTCTTCCTTCTTCTCCTTCTCCACGTTGATGGGCATGCGCCTGCTGGCGTAATGGAGGAAGGCCGGGGCTAGGAACATCGATGAATACGTACCTGCCACGATGCCCCATGTGAGATTGATGGCAAAGAGCTGGATGTCGCCGGAACCGAGGATGGCCAGCGGCAATATGGCGAAGAGCGTCGTCAGGCTGGTAATCATCGTCCTCGTCACAGACTGCCTCGCAGACCTCGCTATCTGCTCATCGACATCAGCCGTACGGTCCGCCTTGATATTCTCCCTCACCCTATCGAATATGACGATGGTGTTGTTGAGCGAGTATCCGATGATCGTCAGCACCGCCGCGACGGTGGTTGCGGAGACTTCCAGGCGGAATATGAGGATGAATGACAGCATCGCCAGCACATCATGGCATAGCGCGATGATGGCGGATATCGCGTAGGCGAAGCGGAATCTGACGGAGACATAGAGCAGGATCAGCGCCAATGCTATGGCAAGGCCCAGCAGGGAATCCGAGAATAGCGATGACGAGAACCTCGAGCCTACGAAATCAGACCTGAGCACGACGATGTTCTCCGCGCCGAACGCGGCAGCCAGCGGAGTCCCTATCCTCCTCTCGGCAGCCTGCTGGTCCTCACCTTCCAGGATCTCCGTCCTTATCTGATAGCGGCCGTCAGCCTCATCGCCTACCGTCTGCACATCGACATCGATGCCGGAGAGCGCCTCCCTGATATCCTCGATGGTGACATCGACCGTATCGGTAGCGAAATTGACCCGCACGGGTGATGAGAGGGAAGCCGGGAAGCCAAAGCCGGTGACGATGTTCACGGAAGGCAGCGATGGATCTGCTAGGGTGACATCGCATCCCTTCTCCTCAAAACCTGCCGCAACATCCCCGGAAAGCGGGTATCCGGCAGGATTGAACACAGCGGTATCAACACCATGCGAATCCCTGATGGAGAGCGCGAGGGCACCGCCTTCTATCGAGAGCTCTGCCTGGCCGGGGCCGCTATAGGATACCGAGAAGCCAAGCGGGGCCACCTGGAACTCCTCTGCATAGCCTGAGCCGAAGTCGATGCCGAGATTGAAGCCCAGGATGAAGAAGAGGACGATGCCTATGAGTATGAAGGCCCCTGAGGCACCCATGGCAATGAACCTGTATCTGAGCACGTTGAGCTGCCTCATCTTCCCCTCCTCCAGGACAGCCTGATGCCTGAGAACGACTCCTCCTTCACGAAGCAGTCGAATATGAGATGGGTGACGAACAATGCCGTGAATAGCGAGCAGGTGACGCCGATGGCCAGCGTATTGGCGAAGCCCTTAACGCTGCTCGACCCAAGCACGGAGAGGACGACGGCAGCGATTATAGTCGTCACGTTGGAATCCATGATCGTCCAGAATGCCCTGTCGAATCCGCGCCTGACGACCTCGTACGGCCTCTTGCCCGCAGCCTTTTCCTCCTTCATCCTCTCGTAGATTATCACATTCGCATCGACGGCCATGCCCAGCGTCAGCACGAGGCCGGCCACCGAGGAGAGCGTCACGGTGAAATGGAGGGCGGAAAGGACCGCTACCATCATGAAGAGATTAAGAAGCAATGCGATATCGGCGATGAAGCCGGCCGGCCCGTAATAGATGACCATGAAGGCAACGACGAGGACGAATCCCAGCAGGATCGCCCAGGCGGCCACTGCCACCGAATCAGAGCCGAGCGTCGCCCCGATACCCTGCTGCGATACGACCGTAAGGTCGATTGGAAGCGATGCGGTACGCAGGGCGACAGCAAGGGATGCAGCCTCATCCTGGGTGAACGAGCCTGTCAGCTGCACATCCTGGCTGATGGCAGAGCTTATGGAGGCGACGCTCTTGACGCGGCCGTTCATGACGACGGCAAGCTGCTGCCCGATATGCGATGACGTAAATGCATAGAAGATCCTGCCTCCTTCGCTATCCAAGTGGAAATCGACGACGGGCTGGTTGTTCTGCGGATTGCGCTCCATCCTCGCCGACTCGAGATGGACCCCGTCGAGGGCGACATCATCGTATATGACGACGAACTGCTGGAGCTCATCTATGCCATAGGCATCCTCGACGTAATAGCCGAGGAGCGTGCGTCCGGATGGGATATAGGACGGGGTTATTATCCGGCCGTCGCTGTCGAAGGCCCTGCTCCGGTGGCCGAGGTACTCCTCGTTGACCCTAGCGGTCAGGACCGGGTCGACGAGATGGAATTCCAGGGAGCCGCGGCTCATCAGGAACGAGTCCACGCGCTCGGGGTCGGCATCCCCGGGGACCTCGATCAGGATCTGGTCTGAGCCCTGCATGCGGATATCCGGCTCGGTGACGCCGAACTGGTCTATCCTCGCCGTGAGGATGTCGATATCATCGGCAAGCAGCGATTCAAGCTCGCTTCCCGACGGCCTTGTGCCATGGAGGGCCTCATAGGCATCGAGGTCAGCCTCCAGCACCACCGACATGCCGCCTTTCAGGTCAAGCCCGAGCTGGAGGACATTGCCGGAAAGCCTCTTCGCATCAAGAAGCGTGTCACGGTAATGGGCCTCGATTGCCTGGAACAGGCCATCCTCCGATGGGAAGGATGACAGAAGCTCATATACCGTCCATGATGATGGCTCATCCAGCCCCCTGTCCTTCCTTGCCCTGCCGGCATCATCGGCAAGGTAGCTGAACCCATCAGGAACAGGGACATCCGGAGATTGCCTCAGGATATCCAGCAGCTCCTGCACTTCCCTCGAAGCCTGTCCCCTGGCGTAATCGCGGATGCTCTCGCTGCTGCCGGCGGCAAGGTCCTTCACATCCTCAGGGACGAGGAGATACCACCTGATTGTCGGATACAGCAGGAGCGCGCATACGGCGATTACGGCTATGACAAGCAGAATACGGCCTGTTTTCTTCACGATTCAACTCCAAAATTTAAGGCCCAAAGCATCTGGTGCAATGGGCCGTCTCCTTATATCGGGATACTTTATCTATCAGACTTGCCGTCGTCTCCGCCCTTGGGTGCCTGGGCATCCTCGGCAGGCTTGGCATCGACGCCGATAGAACCGGCTTCGCCGCCCTTATGCTCGACAGCTTCCTTCTCTTCCTTGCCCTTCTCCTTCTTCTGCGGAGCAGGCTTCTCCGTTCCCTTCCCTACTACGGAGGAGATCGCGGTCTTGGAGAACTCGATCCTTGCGGAGTCATCGACCTTGACTATGACAGTCTTGTCCTTGACCATGACGACAGTGCCGTGGATACCGCCGATCGTCACGACCTTATCTCCTTTCTTCATAGCGTCGATCATCGCCTTTGCTTCCTTGTCCCTCTTCTTCTGGGGCCTGATGATCAGGAAGTAGAAAATAAGTATGATCAGCACAAAGGTGACTAGCGTAGGGTACATCGATCCATCCATAATCTCTCTCGGGCGGGCGCCTGGGCTTTCCCGCCATCCTCCTTCATAGAATAATCCAGCAGCGCCTGCCTGTGGCAGGCACTGTCATGAAAGTAACATTTAGCTAGGGCGTGGTCAACTCTTACCTGAGCCCGAACCTGGTGACAAAGGCCTCGGCATTCTGTATCGAGCCGCCGGCTGCGCCTTTGACTATGTTGTTCACTAGGAGCACGAAGCCTATCCTGCCGTTCTTCTTCTTGAGCCTGCCGGTATAGACGACCATGCCCTTCGGATTGCCCCAGAAAGCATACTTTGGCTGGGGGAACGTAGGCTCATCAGAGTAGACCACGGGCTGCGCAGGCGTCGAAGGCAGCTCTGCAGCTTCCCTGAAGCCCTCCCAGGCCCTGATCACATCATCCGTCTCGACTTCCTGGTCGAAATCGAGCCAGACAGTCTCAAGATGGCCGAACATGACGGGAACGCGCACCGTATATGCATATACCTCAGGATCGATTGAGAGGATCTTCTTGATCTCCTTCTCGATCTTCTCCTCCTCGCCGCCTATATATGGGATGCAGTTATCCGTGATATCGAACGAGGAAAGGCCTGGATATCCGGCACCGGATACGCTCTGGTAGCTGTTGATCGTGATATTCCTGATGCCGAACTTCCTCAGCGGAGCCAGTGCCATGGCAAGGCCCGTAGTGACGCAGTTGGCATTGGTGACGACGAAGCCGGTCTGCGGATAGCCCTGGTTCCTGATCAGGTCGAGCTGCTCGGAATTCGTCTCCGGGATAAGGATAGGGACGTCGCTGTCATAGCGCATCGCCGCCGCATTGGAGAATACGTAGAAGCCATTGGCCCTGAGCTGGGGCTCCGCCTCCCTCGCCACAGCAGCAGGAAGGGCCGAGAAGACAATCTGCACGCCAGCCTTCTTCATAGCCTCGAAGTTGAACTCCCTGACCTCCATATCGCGGAGGCACTCAGGCATCTCGAACGGCATTACCCAATGCACGGTAGCGCCATACTTCTGCCCTACCCTGGCTGCAGATGCAGTAACATATGACAGCTCAAACCACGGATGGTCCGAGAGCATCCACATGAAGACCTGGCCGACAGCCCCTGTTGCGCCGATAACGGCTACCTTGAACTTCTTGTTTCCCACTGCATTATTCTCCCTAGAAGGTGTTGGCACGAGATTAATTGTTTTAGGTCGCATATGCAAGACTTTACGGATAAAAATGTAGGATATTTCACATTATGTTAATCAGGTAACACTCTTGGGGTCTGTAAGGAACCTATACAGCTCTGCATATGAGCCCAGCTCTATGTCGGCCTCGGGTGTCGGAAGCCTGACGCTGGCAGCCTTGAAGCCGATGGTGAAGATCCCTGCTGCCTTGCCTGCGTGCACGCCCGATGTCGAATCCTCCACGACGAAGGCATCCTGCGCATCCGTCTGGGCGATGGCAAGGCCCTTGAGGTATGGGTCGGGCGCCGGCTTGCTGTTCTCCACCATATCGCCGGTGACGATGAAATCGAAGCAGTCAGCCATGCCGATTCTGTCCAGCGCCGTGAGGATGAGCACGGCGCACGTAGAAGATACGAGCCCTACCCTGAACCCATCGCTGCGGAGCTTCCTGATGCATCCAGGGGCGCCTTCTATCGGCCTGATGCCAGGATAATCCACATAGAAATTATCATAGAGGCCATATCGTTCCGCATATTCCTCCGCAGTGACATGGACTCCATACTCCCTGTTTATATAATCAACGGTGCTGGCTGTATTGAATCCTACGACATGCTCTGCGTCCTCGAAGGAGATATCAACGGAGAACTGCTCCTTCATCAGCCGCATGAAGAGCTCAAGCCCATAGCGTTCGCTATCTACGATTACCCCATCGAAATCGAACATCACGCACTTTGCCATATCGAAAGGATATCAGGCATCACCGGCAGAGGAAACCGGTATAGAATATGATTATGGAATGGCTATCCGGCATGCAGGCTGAATTCATCATCAGGCTCATAGCGGCGGCCCTCTGCGGAGGCGCCCTCGGCATAGAACGCGAACGCAGGCAGAAGAGCGCAGGCATCAGGACGCATGTGGTCGTCGCTATCGCATCTGCCCTGATGATGATCATATCCAAATACGGATTCTTCGATGTGCTTTCCCATGGAAGCATCTCGCTCGACCCGTCGCGTGTCGTCTCCGGGGTGGTATCCGCGATAGGATTCCTGGGAGCGGGAATCATCTTCGTACGCCATAGCTCCGCAATCGGCCTTACCACGGCTGCCGGCATCTGGGCCACTGTCGCCATAGGCATCGCCATGGGCGCGGGGATGTATTTCCTTGCCATCATATCCACGCTGCTGCTGATTGCTGCGCAGGCCCTGCTCCACATGAAATCCCTGCCCTTCAACAAGGTAACGGAAGGCTTCATCAAGATCGATCTCACAAGCCAGGGCCTTGATATCAATAGCCTGCGGGAGATGCTGGCGGCAAAGGGGATGTCATTCAGGGGCTTCAAGACCGAGAAGGACAGCTCTGGCCACCTGGTCTTCTCTGCCGTGGTCGCAATCGATATGAAGAGGCATGAAGCCGATATAATCAAGTTCATCGAAAGCGGATGCTGCGAAGAATTCCGTATTCTCTGATTACTTCTTGCATAACAGCGATGTTTATGCTAATTTCATCAGCACGGGGCTGTAGCTCACCTGGCTAGAGCGATTGAATGGCATTCAATAGGTAGTCGGTTCGATCCCGATCAGCTCCATAAAGCAAATCCAGGATATGAATGGATTTGCTTTTTTCGTGACTTTTTGGAGTAGTAAACTGGAGTAGTTTTACCTCGGTCCCATGCCTTCAGATACGCCAAAAGTCAGTCGGGTAAATCCGGTTCAAAATACGAAATCTGTCTCCCTAATTGCATCATATCGAACGGATTGTAGGTTTTTCTGCTATATGAAATCTGTCCTCCAATTTTCACTGACGGATGATGCAAAAGTGGGTCTTTACAAAATTGTGTGGGATTTGTATCTATAAGGTCCTCTCAATGAAGCGAACTTGATCTTAAGGAAGAAGTATCCTGAATTCTGGCATAATAACTATGCAGCAAATGCCCATTCAAGATTAATTCCATGTATTTTTTTTTGAAATTGTCTATCAAAACAGGCTTGTGTGTTTCTTGTTTTCATAGTAATATTAATAACTATGAAAAAGGACGAGAAAACCGGCTATTACATCAACGAGGTCAACGGCCGCAAATATGCATACATCCAGAAGTCGCATGTCTGGAACAAGGAGAAGAAACAGGCTGAGACAAGCCTTGAGTATGTCGGCAGGCTTGACGAGAGTGGCAAGCTGGTCCCGAAGAGGCGGCATCTAGTCAAAGCGGAGATAAACGAGGAGACAAAACTCAGCCTTGCCGATCAGAACAGGGTCGGCATGGTCCGTGTGCTTTGGAGGATTGCAACAGAGATCAAACTTGTAGAGACGCTGAAAGCAGCATTTCCAAGAACATGGGACACAATACTCTCGCTCTCGTTCTACTATGTATCATCAGGCAGGAATGCCGCCTATCTGTACTCTTCATGGCAGGAGGATCATGAAAGCCCGATTAAGGGAAAGAGTCTTGAGGGGCCGGACATCACCAGGCTTTTCTCCTCAATGGAAGAGGCAAGAAGGAAGGAGTTCCTGAAGAGCTGGCGCAATACAGCCTCTTCAGGCAAGCCCTGCTTCAACGACATAACATCAATCTCATCCTACTCGAAGGAGAACGAGATGGTGGAGTTCGGCTACAACAGGGATCATGAAGATCTCCCGCAGATCAATCTTGGCCTTGTTGTTGACAGCGGATCCAAGCTGCCGCTCTACTACCATGTGCATGACGGCGACATCCGGGATGTTTCCACCCTTGAGCATGTGATGAAGGAGGGCTTTGCATTCAACATGAAGAACATGTTGTTCGTCATGGACAAGGGTTTCTATGCAAAGCACAACATAAATTCAATGTACAGCTTCAGTTACCAGTTCATTGTCGCAATGCCCCTGTCTTCAGGCAAGGCAAAAGCAGCCATTGATGAGGTGAGGCCATCGATCAGGCATCCGTCCAACATAATCGTCACCAGTAACGGAGAGGCCGTCTATGCAAAGACATCATCTTTGCAGTACTGGAGCAACGAGGATTTCCACTGGCCCTGCCGGATACATGTCTATACATCCGACAACGAAGATGCCGGCAGGAGGGGGATGAAGCTGGACATGAAGCTTGCCGAATGCTTCAGGGAGCTCAATGCAGGAGACTGGAACGAGGCCCATGTCGCCCTTTATGCAAAGTATTTCGACATGAATGTGGAGACGGTTGATGGTGTTGAGAAGAAGACTTACTCCTACAAAGAGAAGGCCCTTGAGGACGCAGAAAGTCATTACGCAGGCTACTTGGCAATCGTGACTGATCAGGTGGATCTCACCAGCCGCGAGGTTCTGGAGATTTACAGGTCCAAGGATGCTGTGGAAAAGGCATTCTATGATCTGAAGAACGAACAGGATGCCAAGAGGCTTGGCACCCACTCTGCCAAGGCTATGGATGG
>CALXQU010000023.1 GCA_944390725.1 uncultured Spirochaetaceae bacterium | reverse complement strand
GCATCCTCCTTGGTTACCACAGGAGGAAGGGCAAGCGTCGTCTTGCCATCTTCCACCGCGAACTCAGCTGTATAGCCGAGCACTTCATAGCTGATGACCTCGGCAGGCTCCTCTTCGATTACGGGAACCTCAATGACAGCTGGCTCTGGCTCCTCTGCAGGTGCTGCAAGCGTTGCTGCATACTCTGCGATGTCATCCACGAATGCAGGCAGGTTTGCCTTCACATCGGCCCTTGAGATTGTCTCAGGATACGTAAGCTCGACAGCGTCACCTTTATAGCTGTAATGGATTCCGTCTACATACGAGCCATATTTAGCAACCTCATATGCGAAGAAGCCATCGACATCGGATTCTATTACCACAGGAGGAAGGGCAAGCGTTGTCTTGCCATCTTCCACCGCGAACTCAGCTGTATAGCCAAGCACATCATAGCTGATGACCTCGGCAGGCTCCTCTTTGATTACGGGAACCTCAACGACAGCTGGCTCTGGCTCCTCTGCAGGTGCTGCAAGCGTTGCTGCATACTCTGCGATGTCATCCACGAATGCAGGCAGGTTTGCCTTCACATCGGCCCTTGAGATCGTCCCAGGATACGTAAGCTCGACTGCATTGCCTGTGTAGCTATAGCGGATACCATCGACATAGGATCCGTACTTGGCTACCTCATATGCAAAGAAGCCATCGACATCGGATTCTATTACCACTGGAGGAAGCGCAAGGATTGTCCTGCCATCCTCTACTGTGAATTCAGCTGTATAGCCAAGCACTTCATAGCTGATGACCTCGGCTTCTGGAACAGCTGGTTCCTCCACTGCTTCAGCAACAGGCTCAGCTGCAGGTACTGCAAGCGTTGCCGCATACTCTGCGATGTCATCCACGAATGCAGGCAGGTTTGCCTTCACATCAGCTCTCGAGATTGTCTCAGGATACGTAAGCTCGACAGCATTGCCTGTGTAGCTGTAGCGGATACCATCGACATAGGATCCGTACTTGGCTACTTCATATGCAAAGAAGCCATCGACATCGGATTCGATTACTACAGGAGGAAGTGCAAGTGTTGTCCTGCCATCCTCTACCGTGAATTCTGCTGTATAGCCGAGCACATCGTAACAGGTGGTCTCGGCAGGGACGGAGATCTCCGCCGGGGCAGGCGCTTCGGCAGGATAGAGCATCTCCACATACTCTACGATATCCTCAAGGAAGCTGCTGGCGAATCCATAGCGTGTCTCCTCAGGTATTCCCTCAGGATACGTGAGCATGATCGTACCGGGGACGGAGACATCATAGACGACCCCGCTTACCTCATCGCCATACTTCTCCGCTTCGTAGAGAAGGAATGCCTGGGCATCCGATACGGTGACCGCTGCCTCAGGATATATGATCTCGGCATAGCCATCCGCAGCCGTTACGGATACGGTGTAGCCAAGATAATCAAGCGTCAGGGCAGGATCGGATACGGCGGCCTCCCCTTCAGGCTGCGTCTCCTCCGCCTCTGGAGCTGCTGCCTCCGCAGCTGCCGGAAGCGTCGGCAGAACTATCGCAGGGACATCAGCTATATCTACAGGCTCTGTCGTCTGGCATGATGGAAGAAGCACTATCAGGATAACCGCCAGGACCGTCACCATCTTGAATCTGAATATGCGTTTCACAAGTTCCCTCCTTTGTGAGTAGCATCTTAACTATTCAAGATGATAGCACAGCATATGCAGGCGACTAGATTAATTTCACGTAAAGAAAGGAAAAAGCTCATGGATTGCGGCGCTGAAGTGTGCAGAAACGTAACACCGGAAAGATTCTTCTCACCTGGATGGGGCATCGCGGATGGATATCCCCGGAGACGGAAAGAGGCTGCCGAACGGCAGCCCCCGGGAAAGCATGCCTCCGCTTATACGGCGAAGAACAGGATCATATCGTTGACGGCGATAGCGGAGAATGCGATGGCTTCCGCCCTGGTCGTCGAGGCAGGGTATGAGATATCGACCTGTCCTGCCTGCGGAATCGAATAGTAGACACCGTCGAGGATGCCGGAACCGGCTGTCCTGACATTCTCATAGGCGAAGAATGACTCGATATCGGCGGCTGGGATGACATCAGGATATGCCAGCGTGGCCTCCCCATCGCCTATTGTGGCAACCACCTCATAGCCTGCGTATCCATAGGTGACCGTGTATGGATCCGATGATGGATAGGCTGCCTTGGCAACATCGAGCGCGCCGCTGCCGAAGATAGCCGCATAGGCCCTCAGCACGTCCTCATCCACGCCTGCCGGGTAGACAAGGCGGAGCGCCGTATCGCTATCGAACGAGTAGGAGATCTCGGATGCGACGGCAGGAAGCGCCTCCGCTGCATAGCCGAGGAAGCTTGTGACATCATCCTTGGTGACGATGGATGGATATGTGATTACCGCATAGCCATCATATGCCTTGATATCCAGCTCATAGCCATGGTAGCTGAACGATGCCGATACAGGCTCGGCGGGAGCTGCAGGCTCTGCAGCGGCCACAGGCTCTGCCGGTTCCTCAGCAGGAGCTAGCTCGGCAGCCTCCTGTACCGGAGCTGCCGGGATATCGGCAGGTACTGCAGCCTCGGCGGGAGCTTCCACTACGGTAGGGGCCTCCTCTATATCCTGGCTCTGGCATCCTGCAAGGAGCAGGAGGCTCATCATGAGTACAAAAGCGAATTTCGAGATTCCTTTCACTGTATCCTCCAAATCAATCAAGGTAATTATACATGAAGATGCTATGCAGGAAGATAGGGAAATATGGATTCTGCATGAAAAACGGGCAGCCCCGCAATGGAACTGCCCGCATGCGCATCAGCAAGCCCTTAGAGGACCCTGAATGCATCGCGTCCAGCATACTTAGCCGTATCGCCGAGGTAATCCTCGATCCTAAGCAGCTGGTTGTACTTGGCAAGCCTGTCGGAGCGGCTCATCGAACCTGTCTTGATCTCGCCGGTCTGGAGAGCGACTACGAGGTCCGCGATGAAGCTGTCCTCAGTCTCGCCGGAGCGGTGGGATACGATAGCCGTGTAGCCGTTGCGCTGTGCAAGGTCGATGGCTTCGAATGTCTCTGTCAGGGTGCCGATCTGGTTGACCTTGATGAGGATGGAGTTCGCAACGCCCTTCTCAAGACCCATCTTGAGCCTCTCGGTGTTCGTTACGAAGAGGTCGTCGCCAACGAGCTGGACCCTGTCGCCAATCCTGTCCGTGAGCATCTTCCAGCCTTCCCAGTCATCCTCTGCCATTCCATCCTCGATGGAGATGATAGGATACTTGTTGACCCAGGACTCCCAGAGGTCGACCATCTGCTCGGAGGAAAGCTGCTCGCCTGTCGTCCACTTGAGCGTATACTTCTTGGTGTTCTCGTCATAGAGCTCGGATGTAGCCGGGTCGAGAGCGATCATGAAGTCGCCGTCCCTGCCAGCTGTGTAGCCTGCGTTCTTGATGGCTTCCATGATGACGTCGAGAGCCTCTTCGTTGCTCTGGAGGTCAGGAGCGAAACCGCCCTCATCGCCGACGCCGGTGTTGTATCCCTTCTTCTTGAGGACGCTCTTGAGGGCATGGAATACCTCTGCGACCCACCTGACTGCTTCCCTTTCGGAAGGAGCGCCGATAGGCATGACCATGAACTCCTGGAAGTCCACCTTGTTATCGGAATGAGCACCACCATTGAGGATGTTGGCCATCGGTACCGGAAGCACGCATGCATGATATGCGCCGAGGTACTTGAAGAGCGGCAGGCCGAGGAAGTCCGCAGCAGCGCGTGCTACAGCCATCGACACGCCGAGGATGGCATTGGCGCCAAGGCGGCCCTTGTTCGGCGTTCCGTCAAGCTCGATCATCGCGCGGTCGATAGCGACCTGGTCGAGCGCATCCATGCCCTCGATAGCCGGTGCGATGATGTTGTTTACATTGTCGACAGCCTTGAGTACGCCCTTGCCTCCGAAGCGGCCCTTGTCGCCATCGCGGAGCTCTACTGCCTCATGGACGCCTGTGGAAGCGCCGGAAGGCACGGCAGCGCGGCCCATGGAGCCGTCTTCAAGGATTACGTCAACCTCAACAGTCGGATTACCGCGTGAGTCAAGGATCTCTCTAGCTTCGATGAATTCGATAATGCTCATAAGAATCTCCTGTTATTCAGAATTTCGTACATCTAAATATCGATTGTTTTGCGGTAAAAGTCAAGGAACGGCATAGCCGCGCCATGCCGTCCCTGCATGCTGATAACAATCCTGCTGCCTTAAAGCGCCTGGTATCCAAGAAGGCTGCTGATCCTGTTCGAGGTCTCCCTCAGCTGCGGGATGGTCGCCTCGATCTCATCCTCCGGCATATTCGGGGAAAGGGCGCTTGCCGAGATCGCGGCGACGATGCGCCCATCGGCATCCTTGACAGGGACAGCGGAGCAGTTGTCGTTGAGGATATACTCGTTGCGGTCCCTGCCGACCTCCTCGAGGCGCACCTTGTGGATCTCCTCGATGAAGCGGTCCGTTTCGGTTATCGTATTGGCGGTATATGCCTTCAGGCCGCCAGCGCGCTCTATCATGGCGACAATCTCCTCGTCAGGCATAGCCGAGCAGAGGACCTTGCCCAGTCCAGTGCAGTGGAACGGTATGACCTTGCCGGGAGTGAAGTACGTACGGGGAAGGCGGTTGCCATCGATGCGCCCTACCATGATTATCTCATCGCCGTTCTTCATGCCGAGGTTAACATTGGCCTTGGGGAAGTTGTTCCAGAGCATCTCGAGGTAAGGCATCGCGAACTTCCTGATCTCAAGCGACTGCAGCGCTGTCCTCGAGAGCTTGAGGACCTTGAGCGAGAGCGAATAGAGCCCCGTCTTGGGATCCTTTACGAGATACCCCGTATCCTCCATCGTCTTCAGGAGCCTGAACGCCATGTTGCTGTTGACATCCAGGGCCTCGCAGACATTGTGTATTGAAACAGCTTCCTGGGTGGAAGCAAGCAGGTCGAAGATCTGGAAGCTGCGTTCTACTGCATTTATATTATAGCGCTCGTTTTCCTTTGCCATTTGATTCCTCTCTGCCTTTTCATACACATATTATACGGAATATGGATAGAGCATAATATGATTATAGTCAATCCATAATACGATCATCAGCCGAATTCAGCATGGAAACGCTCACGTCGTTCCCCTATGAACCTGCCGAACTCCTCCCTGTCGACGAACGGCAGGCAGGAACCTACCCTCACGGCCTCGGCATGCTTCTCGAGCATCCTTGCCTGGCTGGTATGGTTCCCCAGCGTTATATCGACCTTCTCCCCTGCAAGCCTGTCCAGCGTCTGCAGGTACTCGCCGCGGCTCCATGTATTGCCATGGATGGCGATGAACCCATCCTTCAGCGTATTGAAGCCGGCACCGCCGAAGAGGCCGCACCTGTATCTGATGCCATCCTCCTCCACATAGAAGAAGAAGGACATGCAGCCATCGGAATGCCCCGGTGTGGCGACTACCTCAATCTCCGTGCTGCCGGACCTGATCGTCTCCCCTCCATCGAGAAGGACATCAGGGACGAACGGGCCGAAGTCACGGATCCCGCAGTCTCCAGCGAGTATCAGCGAGGGATCGCGGACGAACATCTCGGCATCGCGGCGCCCGAGGTATGTCGTGCAGCCGCTGAGGGCCTTCACGAATCCCGTACAGCCGAAATGGTCGAAATGTCCATGGGTGTGGATGAGATGCCTTACGTCCCTGGCAGAGAAGCCGAGATCCGCAATCGACTGGATAAGCAGGGGCGCTGTGGAAGGATAGGTGCTGTCAATCAGCACCAGTCCTTCCTCAGTATCTATGAGATATGCCCCTACATCCCTGTTCCCGACGAAATACAGGTTGCCGGCGATGCGGAAAGGGGCCGTGGAAAAAGTCCAAGGATGAGAATTCAGCTCTTTCTTTTCCGCGTCCGTCATCAGCCTTTTACTCCGCCTGCAGTCATTCCCGCGATGAGGAACTTCTGGAGGAACATGAAGAGGAGGATTACCGGCAGCGAGGTAAGAAGCGATGCTGCGCACATGCTGCCCCACTCGATTCCGTACTCACCGATGTACATCTTCAGTCCGACAGGGAGCGTCCTCTGCGCGGCTGTCGAGGTGAACATGACGGCGAACATAAGCTCATCCCATGCATGGATGAAGGTATAGATCGCAGTCGCGATGATGCCGGGAACAGCCAGAGGCAGGACTATCTTGAAGAGGATAGCCGTCCTTGAGCATCCATCGACCGTGGCAGCCTCATCGAGCTCCTGCGGGATTCCCGCGAAATAGCCGATGAGCATGTACATGACATACGGCAGCGAGAATGTCGAGTATGCGAGCACCAGCGAGCCTTTCGTATTGAGGAGGTGGAGTCCCTGCATGATGACGAAGAGCGGGATGATGATAAGTACCTTAGGGAACATCTGCGAGGAAAGGAAGAACTTCCTGAGGAACTTCGATCCCCTGAAACGGAAACGGCTGAATGCATATGCTGCCGTAACGGAAAGGATGACGCAGAGCACCGTAGTGGAAAGGGAGACGATTGCGCTGTTCTTGAACTGCATGACGAAGTCAGTCGTCTTGAAGACATCGACATAGTTCTCCAGGGTCGGATGCTGCGGCCAGTAGCGCACGGAAGCCACATGGATTTCCGCGGAGCTCTTTATCGATGTTATGAAAGCCCATGCGACAGGGAGAACTGCGAATATGCAGATAATCGCAACCGGGATGCTGACGGCAAACGCCGTATAATACCAAGGTTTCTTCCTGTTCATATGATATCGTTCTCCTTATCCTTGTTGATCAGCTTCATATATATTCCGATGAAGATGAGGAGCACCAGCATGAGGAATATAGCCATAGCCGATGAATAGCCGAAATCAAGATCGGTCCATGCCGTGAGGTATGTATAGAGGGCAAGGACGTGCGTTGAGTATCCGGGGCCGCCTGTCGTCATCGTGAAGATGAGGTCCGTGGTATTGGCTGTCCAGATGAGACGGAGGACAGTAGTCGTGATGATGACCGGCTTCAGGCCTGGGATAGTGACTGTCAGGAATCTCCTCCACTTTCCAGCGCCATCGATCTCGGCAGCTTCATAGAGGTCGCTTGAGATGCTCTGCAGACCAGCGAGGAAGCTGATGGCGAAGAACGGGAATCCCTTCCAGATATTGGTGAATATAACGACTGGGAATGCAGTCTTCGAATCTCCGAGGAAAGGTATGAACTGGTCGATAAGCCCAAGCTTCATCAGCACATCATTGGCCAGGCCATATGTTCCATCGAATATCCATGCCCACATAAGGCCGGAAACGACAGATGGCATGACCCATGGAATCAGTATGAGTCCCCTTGCGAGGGCCCTGCCCGGGAACTTCTCATTCAGAAGGAGCGCCGTGGCCATGCCGAGGATGATCTGGAAGCCTACGGAAGCAATCACCCACCAGAATGTCTTGACGATGGAAATCCAGAACACATCATCCTGGAACATGTTGATATAGTTCTGCAGACCTATCCACCCATTTTCCAGCGGCCTTGTGAGGACTCTGTTCTGGAAACTGAGGAAAAGGCCTGTAAGCATCGGATAGAGCAGGATCACGCCAAGCGCTATTAATGCCGGAGCCACGAGGATATATGGATATATCTTGCCTTTGTTAATCATATCTACCCCAATTCATATTGTGGGGATGAAACCATCCCCACACTCAGGAAAAACCAGCTATCAGAGTCCTTTCTCAAGTTCCTCTGCGATGCTTGCAACCATCTCCTCAGCAGTGATATCGCCCATGAGAGCCTGCTGGAGAAGCGTGACTGCCCTATCCTTCACGATTCCGCCCCAGTTGACTGTCATCGGGAATGCGCCGACATACTCAGCAGACTGAGCGGAAACAGCGTAGAACGGATTCTCGCTGAAGTAAGGCATCGCGGAGACTGTCTTCGTGACAGGAATGGATCCGAGGTACCTTGACTGATGCTCTACGGCCCAGTTCTCGCTCATCCAGCTGACGAACTCGAAAGCCTCGTCCTTGTGCTTCGAGATGGAGCTGATGCCGTGGGAGATGACAGAGCCTTCAGACCATCTGTGGCCATCATCGGAAGCCGGGTAAAGCATGACACCGACCTTGTCGCCGAGAGCCTCGGAAATCTCAACATATGTTCCGATGTGGTGGTTGAACATAGCTGTCCTGCCGCTCTTGAAGGCACCAACGATCTGCGCGAATCCATCGCCTACGCAGGATGGCGGTACGCAGTGGTACTTCTGGTAGAGATCGATATAGAGCTGTGTAGCAGCCACTGTCTCAGGGCTGTTGAAGATCACATTGCCTTCCTCGTCGAAGAACTCAGCGCCCTGTGTCAGACACCAGATGAAGTAGCCCTCGCCGTTGCCGCTGCCGCCCCTGAGGCCGAAGCCATAGCGGTCTACAGTCTCGCCGTTCTCATTGACATAGGTTCCGGTAAGCTTGCATGCAGCATCGATGAACTCGCTGATTGTCTCAGGCGGCTCGATGCCCATTTCCTCGAACCAGTCAGCCCTGTAGTACATATATGTGACAAGGAGCTTCCATGGCATGCCGTAGATCGTGTCGCCGATTGTGCACTGCGACCAGAGAGTATCGATGATCTCATCCTTCTGGTCCCAGTTATCGATGTAGTCATTGAGAGGCTCAAGCATGCCCATGGCCTGGAACTCAGGAATCCAGTTTCCGCCCATGCCGAACGTATCAGGGCCTTCACCGATCTGGAAAGCGGTGATGAAGCGTGTCCTGACATCATCCTGGGGAACGTTCTCCCAGTTGACCTGCACGTCAGTGTGGGTCCTGTTGAACTCATCGATCATCTCCGTGTAGCGTGCTACATCGGCATTCGGAACCCAGTACCAGTGGTTGATGACAACCGGTCCGTCCGAGCTTTCATTGCTGCCGCCAGCGAAAAGGAAGGCGGTGGAGAGCAAAGCGACCATGAGTAATGAAAGTACCTTTCTCATTCTTAACTCCTTTTTTATCAGCAGAGATTGCTGTTTATGTAATCGAAATCGAAATCCCATCCGAGGCCAGGCTGGTCAGGGATCTTCACGTTTCCATCGCTGTCCATCGGGTCATAGATGGTCTTGAACCACGGCTTAGGCGTCTCGTAGTCGAGCATCGGATGAAGCAGTCCGCGTTCGTAGTACTTGCCGTCGATTCCCATAGCGCCGAGGACGTGGAGGTTGCCGATCGTATTTCCGTGGAGTTCGAGGCTCATGCCGAATGACTCATAGAGATGGACTGACTTGATCACGCTCGTGATGCCGCCCGTGACTTCCGTGCCTGCCCTGCCGATATCGGCAGCATCGGCCTTGATCCACTCCGCCCTCATCCTGTTCTTGCCTTCCATCGTCTCCGGGCCGCAGATCTGCAGCGGGGTGTTGGATGTGAGCCATACGTAGGAGGACATCGAATGCTCGTCCATCGGCTCCTCCATCCAGAGGAAGTCAAGCTCTGCAAGGGCATCGGCGATATAGAGCGCCTGCTGCCTTGTGTAATCGTGGTACGGGTCGAGCATCAGCTCGATATCCGGGCCGACAGCCTCACGGACTGCCTGGCATGCCCTGACATCCATCTTCGGATCCGGCTCAGGGATGATAGGCGGCATCCATGTATGGAGCTTGATGGCCTTGTAGCCCATGCCCACGAGCTTCTTCGCGAAGTCCGCATATGCCTCAGGGGTATCAAGGCCACCCTTGATATCATCGCCGACCATAATCGAGCCATAGGCAGGGACCTTGTCGCGGTATCCGCCCAGCAGCTTGTAGACAGGCTGCCCGCACTTCTTGCCGCAGATGTCCCAGAGCGCGAGGTCCATGGCGCAGAGCGTCCTGTCCGTAAAATCGGAATGGAGGCGCTGCCATGTCCTCATCCTCTGCCAGATCCTCTCATGCATGAAGGGATCCTCGCCAATGAGCGCTGGTCCGACCACCCTGTTGAGGACGTCGACCATCATATTGCCGCCGACTGCGTGCCCTTCCGTGCCGTCATCGCATGTGATCGTCAGGAAGCCGACCTTCGCATCATGCGGCTTGCCAGGATGGGAATGGCCCTCGCCATCCCTGACCATGACTGACTGATACCTGATATTCTTGGCCTCAACCTTTACTATCTTCATCTCTTCCTCACTTGACGATAGAGGCTCCGGAGATCCTCTCGTAATACTTGGCAAGCGCCGAATGGTCGTCCTTCTCGCATCCGTACGCCTTCAGGGACTGCATCATCTCCATAAGCTCGCCTGTGAGCGGGACCGGGGAGTTGATGGCATGTGCCGCATTGAGCGCGTTGTTGAGGTCCTTGATATGGAGCTCGATCCTGAATCCCGGCTTGTAGTTGCCTGCAAGCATCATCGGAGCCTTGGCATCCATTACGGTAGAGCCTGCAAGACCGCCCCTGATCGCCTTATAGACAAGCTCGGGATCGGCGCCGGCCTTCTTGCTGAATGTGAGCGCCTCGGCAACTGCCGCGATGTTGCATGCGACGACGATCTGGTTGGCGAGCTTCGCGATATTGCCAGCGCCGAGCTCTCCTACATACGTTACAGAGCCAGCCATTGCCTGAAGCACAGGCAGGTACTTGTCGAATGTATCCTTCTTGCCGCCTACCATGACGGAAAGCGTGCCATCGATGGCCTTGGGCTCACCGCCTGATACAGGAGCGTCAAGCATGTCGATGCCCTTCTCCGCCAGGGCCGCGCCGATCTTCTTGCTCTCGACCGGGTCGATGGATGACATGTCGATGAGCGTGAAGCCAGGCTTCGCTCCCTCGATAAGCCCATTCTTCTCAAGCGCGACAGCCCTTACATGCGGGCTATTCGGAACCATGGTGATCGCCTGGTCACACTGGGCTGCGATCTCGGCTGCGCTGGATGCGGCCTTGGCTCCGCAGCTGACGAGGTCTGCGACCGCGTCCTTGTTGAAATCGTTCACGATAAGCTCATGGCCAGCTTTGATAAGGTTCTTCGCCATCGGGCGTCCCATTATCCCCAAACCAATGAAACCGATTCTCATCTCTATCACTCCTCCTTGAGATATCCGCTATCGATAAGGACCTTCCTCAGTCCTTCCATCTGCTTCTCCGTAGACGGCTTGTTCGGCAGGAACGGCCTGCCCAGGCCGAGGCCCAGGATGTTCCCGATATCCTTCATCGCCACAGGGAACGACGAGGCGTCCATCTGCAGCCTGATGGGATTGAGCTCGAACTGCGCTTCCAGAGAGCCCTTTGTATCGCCAGCCATGTACCTGTCGTAGATCGAGACGACAAGGGATGGCAGGAAGTTAGCCGTGCAGCAGACCGCTCCTACAGCACCCAGGCAGAGACCGCTGTATATCAGGGTGTCCTTCCCGCACATGACGCGGAAGCCTACATCGCGGTTGCGCCTGATGAACTCCTCCGTCTGCGTGATATCGCCGGAGCTGTCCTTCATGCCGATGATGTTCTCCTTCTCATGCGCAAGGCGCGAGACAAGGCCCTGGCTCATGCCATACCCGGTCCTGCCCGGATTGTTGTAAAGGAGCATCGGCGTATCGCCGAGGCTGTCGGCAATGGAGGCGAAATGGGTATAGAGCTCATCCTCCGTCGGCTTGAGGAACATAGGCTGGAGGACGGAGATTGCCGCCGCCCCCATCTCCTTGCCCATCCTGGCGATGGAGATGCATTTCCTTGTCCTGATGGCCCCTACTCCCATATATACCGGGACACGGCCGCTGACCTGGTCGATTATGATCTTCAGGACGGGCTTCTGCTCATCCTCATCCATCATGTAGAACTCGCTGTTGGATCCGAATGCGAGTATGCCGCTGACACCGCCATCGATAAGGAAGTCTATGTGTTCCCTGAGCTTGCTCTCGATGACATGCTCATTCTCATCTATAGGTGTCGCTATCGGCGGAACAATTCCTTTGAAGAAACCATTCTTTTCCATGCTCTCTCCTAATGCACATTTATGATATTCAATCATCTTTATGTGTTTGTCAAATTTTTTTTGAATATTCCCCTAATGGTTTTAGGAAAAATCAAATGCAGATTGCTGAATGCAATCATGCAAGATGAAATCCTGCCAGTCAGCCACGGAGAGAAAAAGGCTCTCCGTGGCTATCATCTCAGAAAATATGGGTGCTGAACTTCCAGCCGGGAACGACCTTCTGCATCTCAATCTCATCATTGCGTTCCGTATATCCGCATGAGAGATAGTTCTGATGAAGCCGCTCAAGAGCCTCGTAATCAAGCTCGACACCAAGGCCTGGCTCATTGGATACAGAGAGCGCACCATCTTCGAACTGGATCCTTCCGCCCTTTATGACTTCATCCTTCTGCCATGGATAATGAGTGTCCATAGCATAATCGATTTCAGGACAGGCCACTCCAAGATGCGCCATAGCCATAAGGGATATACCGAGATGGCTGTTCGAGTGCATGCTGAGCTTCCTGCCGAACACAGAGCATATCTTGCCAAGCTGCATCGTCGACTCGATTCCACCCCAGTAATGAGGATCAGCAAGGATTATATCATCGCTCCCGAGCCTGATATCAGAAGGAATCTCCTCGAAGCTTGTCGTGCACATATTCGTTGCGCGCGGTATCGAGACAGCCTTGCCAAGCTCGGCCATAGCTTCCTGGCCTTTGCATGGATCCTCATAATACTCAAGATACGGCTCAAGCATCTTGCCATACTTGATGCTTGTCTCAAGCGTCCAGCAGGCATTCGGGTCGATGCGCACAGGCGTGCCCTCTCCGAAGGCCTTATACAGGGCAATGACCGTATCCGTCTCGACCTGGGGCTCGAAGACGCCTCCTTTGAGCTTCAGGCTCTTGAAGCCGAACTCATCGCACATCGCCTTCGCCTCCTCGACGATCTCGTCAGGAGTGAGGAACTGGTTCTCCTTGAACTTGTGCCAGCCTGTCGCCTCGGGATCATGGCCACCGAAGCCGAACCTGCCGCCAGCGCCTTCGTATTTATAGAAAAGGTACGCAGAGAAATCAATCCTGTCCCTTACGCGTCCACCGATAAGGTCGCATACCGGCTTCCCGACAGCCTTGCCGCAGACATCGAGCAGGGCGATATTCAGCGCTGAATAGACACGCTTGGCAATGTTCTTAGGCGCATAGCCGACATTCATAGTGTCCTGTACATTCTCGAATCCCTTCTCGATGGCAATCCTGATCCTGTTCCTTTCGAATGGATTCATCCCGACAAGGAAATCCCTTGCCTGCTCAAGGCTCTTCAGAGCCGCGCTGCCGCCTGCGATTTCCCCTATTCCGGAGATATTCTCATCGGTTTTCACCTCGATGATGATTCTCAGCGCATACGGCGCATGGAGTCCTGCCGCATTCAGCAGCGGCGGATCATCGAATGCGATGGGTGTAACAACAAGATCCGTAATCTTCATAATAGTTCATTCTCCTTTTTCAGCTCTTGACTCCGCCTGCAGCCAACCCGCCAACCAGGTACTTCTGCAGGAAGAGGAAGACAAGTACTACCGGCAATGCGCTGAGGACAGCTGCCGCCATAACGCCATTCCATGGCGTCATATCACCGGAAACCAGCGAATTGAAACCAATGGATACAAGCTTCTTCGATTCGTCCGTGATGAAAGCAAGGGGGTAGATGACATTGGACCAGCCAAGCACGAATGTGTATGTGATGGTCGCAACGATGCCGGGCAGGGCCAGAGGCATCATTATCCTCCTGATTGCGCCGATACGCGTACAGCCATCAACCATGGCAGCCTCCTCAAGTTCTTTCGGAAGCGTCTGGAAGTATGATCTCATCATCCAGATCGAATATGGAAGAGAGAATGTGCAGTAAACGATGATCAGCGACCAGAGGCTGTTGTAGAGGCCCATCTTGATGACAAGCGTCAGCAGAGGAGTCGTCAGCAGCATCTGCGGGAACATATATACATAAAGGATGACCTGCGATATGCCATTGCGATGCTTATATCTGAATCTTGAGAGCGAATAGCCGGCAAGGGTCGCAAGCACGATCGATATGCCGGAGCTCACGAGTACGACAATGAAGGAGTTTGCCATGTAAGCCTTGAACTGCAGCTGGCTGGCGAATCCCGTACCTGTCCATACCTGCGCATATGCAGATGGGTCAAGCTCCGTCATCGCAAGGGAGACATCCCTTGTCATTATCTGGTCAACATCGGTAAACGAGCACTTGATCATCCAGTAGATCGGGAAATCCAGGACACAGATGATCAGGATCAGGAAGAAGTAGAATGCTATGTTCTTGATAAGCTTCTGTTTTCTCATTCCGATAGCCATAATCAGTCCTCCTTCTGCTTGCGCTGGTAAATGAAGAGGAAGACAGCAAGGAACACAAGTATGATGACGCTCATTGCCGCACCGAGATCATAGCGCATATTGACGAATGAGAACTCGTATGCAAGCGTGTTCATGGTATGCGTACCGCTGCCGCCACGAGTCATAAGCCATATTACGTTGAAGGAATTGAATGTCCAGATTATCGAAAGGAGTATAGTCATGGAGAGGACATTCGCAAGCGATGGGATCGTTATCCTGAAGAAGATAGTGAAAGGCCCTGCGCCTTCAACCTTCGCGGCTTCATACATTTCCGTAGGAATCGACTGCAGGCCGGCAAGCAGCATCATCATCATCTGCGGATAGCCCATCCAGATGCCTACGATGAGGACGCAGGCAAGCGCAATCCCCTTGATACCGAGGAAATTGACATATTCATCGATGACCCCTAGCCTCATCAGAAGCACATTGAAGATTCCATACATGCCATCGAACATCCAGTTCCAGGTAGTTACGCTGGCTGTCACGGGAATGACCCAGGGAAGCATCAGGAGTACACGGGCAATGGAGCGTCCCTTGAATTCCCTGTTCATCATCAGCGCAAGGATCATGCCGATTATGACCTTGAAGCAAGCACCGACAATGGCATAGACGAACGTATTGAATATCGACTGGGGGAATCTTGAATCGGTAACCACCCTCGCGAAATTGTCAAATCCAACGAAATTCCTGTTGATATCCGTAGGGCGCCATCTATGGAAGCTCATGACAAGCGAATAGATGACAGGATATGCAACGATGATAATCAGAACGATCACAGCAGGGAGCAGGAAATATATGCCTACCCTGTTATCCCTCCTCTCAAGAGAAGGAAGCTGATTCGTGTTCCTGTTTCTTAAAATATCTGCAACAGCCATACAACAATCCCTAATAGAGAGAATCATGCCATGGCAGTCCCATGGCATGATATCTGACGAAATCAGTCAAAGAGCATTTCAGATGCTGTCTTCTCCATCTCATCGATGATCTGGTCGACATTCCAGCCATCAACTGCGATATGGGAAAGGATATCATCATAGAAGAATGCAGAATAAAGCTGGGTAAGCCTTGCATCAGGCTCGCCAGGGAAGGAAGCCGAGATGTACTGATCACCGCTGTTGAGGAGGACCTTCTCATTATCGGAAAGGTCTGCGAACATCGGGTCGTTGATAACATCCTTCTTAAGCGGGCTGTAATAGCCGAAGCCCATCGTCTCGAACATCTTCAGCTGCGTCTCCGTGCTGAGGAGGTACTTCACGAACTCCTCTGCGCTCTCGACATTCTTTGTCTCGAACATGGTAATCGACTCCGGAGTCGCCTGCTGGTAGCCATGTCCTGTAGGTCCCTTCGGGAGAGGAAGCATGACAAGCTGCTCAGGCTTCACTGCCGATTCGGCATTGAGCTTGCCCATGATGGAGTTGGAATTGCAGACAATGCCGATATCCCCTGTAAGGAAGAACTGGTTATTGCTGTTTCCATCCCATGTGGTTGCCGCAGAAGGAACGGCACCGCTATTCCAGATGTCGATGAGATACTGGATCGCTGCCCTCATCTCCGGCGTATCGATATCAAGATTGCCTTCATCGTCGAGGATCCTTCCGCCGAATGATGCGATTACGGAGAAGCAGAATCCGGCGCTGTCACCGAATGCCTTCCTGGACATCGGGAAGCCAAGGCCATACTTGCCATTTGCGGCATCCGTGATCTTCTTGCCAGCCTCAAGCAGGTCCTCCCATGTCTCAAGTCCTTCGATATAGTACTTGCCGTTCTCATCTGTCTTCATCGTAAGGTCGTAGCCAGCAGCCTCAAGCCAGTCGCGCCTTGCATGCATACCAGCAGGCCTTACCATGAACGGAGACTCATAGATCACGCCATCGATCTCGAACATCTTGATGATGCTCTCGCCGAACTGGTCCATGCCGATTTCCTCAAGGATGCCATTGGCAGGATGGACCTTGCCGGTATTGGCAAACTCGATTCCAGGATTGCTGTTCCAGATAATCACGTCAGGGAATACTCCTGCGCTGATGCTGGTGACAAGCTTCGTGTGGAAATCGTTAGTAGGGACAAGGACATAGCTGACATCGATTCCCGTAGCTGCCTTGAAATCCTCGGCTACCTGGTCAAAAGCCGCGATGATCTTCTCATCAGGATTGGAGATCCTCCATACCTCCACGGACTTGGAATCAGAAGAAGCCTCTGATGAGCCGCCAGCGAAAACCATCGCCATGGAAAGCATGAGTACAGAGAGAACTGCCATTGCTTTTCTGAAATTCATTAACAAACCTCCTATTGCGGATTCGCGATCTGTAATCCGGGCATTCGGTGTCCAGACACCTCCCACCCGCCATATTCCTCACTCCCATTAGAAATCCGCATTGCTGATTTGTCAAAGATTTTTTTTGAAAAATACGCAGCTTTCCTGAAACCTCTATAGTTTTTGTTATGTAATTCCGCGAATATACTAGCCGTTTTTCAAAAATAATTTGATTATTTTATTTTGATAAAAGCATTCTCCCAAATGATACTTATCGTAAAAAGGAGTTTGAAAATGAGATTCAGGAATGGTTTCTGGCATCTTGATGATGGCGTGACTCTATATGCGCACAAAGAATACTTTGATATCGATACAGATGGAGGAAAGCTCACGCTATATGCCTGCGCCAGCCCCATCAGCTGCAGGAACGATACCCTCAACAACCCTGTGATGACTACGGAAATCCGCGCAGTCGCGGATAACATCCTGAGAGTCGACGTCTATCATCATGCAGGCGCTGCAAGTCCCAAGCCAGCACCGGAGCTGCCTGTCTCAGGAAAAGCTGCCATAAGCGCTTCTTCCATAATCTCAAAGGACCTTAAAGCTGAATTCAGCAGCAATGGGCTTTCATTCTCATATAAGGGAAAGCCCCTTACCTCCCGTTTCTCGAGGCTCTCCGGATGCATGACAACGCCAGGAGGCAGATACATAGCAGAATATCTGACAACCGATATCGGTGAGACATATTATGGCCTAGGCGAAAGATTCACCCAATTCGTGAAGAACGGCCAGAAGGTCGAGATGTGGAATCTCGACAGCGGATGCGCAAGCGAGATGTCACACAAGAACATCCCCTTCTTCATCTCATCGAAGAACTATGGCGTACTGGTGCTCAGCTACGGCAAGGTGTCTTTCGAAATGGGCAGCGAGGTTACGGAATGCGCCCAGTTCTCGGTTCCAGGAGAATGCCTCTCATACTGCATAATCGCAGGAGACAGCATCAAGGATATCGTCTCAGGCTATACCGCGATAACAGGCAGGCCGGCCCTTCCTCCGGCATGGTCCTTCGGACTCTGGCTCTCAACATCATTTACGACAGACTACAGTGAGAAGACAGTACTCTCGTTCGTGGACAGGATGGCGGAGTGCGGCATACCGCTTTCGGTCATGCATTTCGATTGCTTCTGGATGAAGGAATTCCAGTGGTCTGACTTCCTATGGGATTCCCGGATGTTCCCGGATCCTGCAGGCCTTCTCAGGAAGCTGCATGAAAGAGGCCTGCATACAAGCGTATGGATTAATCCTTATATAGCACAGAAATCCAGGCTCTTCCGCGAAGGTGCGGAAAAGGGGTACTTCCTGAAGAGGAAGGACGGCAGCATATGGCAATGCGATGTATGGCAGGCAGGCATGGCCATCGTCGATTTCACCAATCCGGAAGCAGCCAGCTGGTATAAGGACAAGCTCAGGGAGCTTTCCAGGATGGGGGTTGACTGCTTCAAGACCGACTTCGGCGAGAATATCCCTGTTGATGACGTCGCATGGCATGACGGCTCAGACCCGATGCTGATGCATAACTACTATTCTTATATCTACAATAAAACGGTATATGCGGTGCAGAAGGAAATGAAGGGTGATGATGCCATCGTCTTCGCACGCTCATCAAGCATCGGAGGACAGCAGTTCCCTGTACATTGGGCAGGCGACAATGTAGCGACATATCCTTCTATGGCAGGCACGTTGAGGGGAGGCCTTTCGCTTGCGCTTTCAGGCTATGGCTTCTGGAGCCATGATATCGGAGGCTTCGAGGATACGACTTCCCCGGATCTCTTCAAACGCTGGGTGGCTTTCGGCCTATTATCATCCCATTCAAGGCTCCATGGCAGCTCATCATACAGGGTCCCCTGGGCATTCGACGAAGAAGCCTGCAGGGTGACTGCATTCTTTGCGAAACTGAAGGAATCGCTCATGCCCTACCTCTGGCAGTGCGCTAAGGAATCGCATGGGAAAGGCATTCCTGTCATCAGGCCGATGCTCCTTGAGTTCGGGACAGATGACGAGGTAATCAAATACCTCGACCAGCAGTATATGCTAGGCCCATCTATCCTTGCCGCACCTGTATTCAGGGAAGACGGAATAGGACGCTGCTACCTTCCTGAAGGGAAATGGGTATCGCTGATCGATGGAAGCTCCGAAGAAGGCCCTTGCTGGATCTGCAGGGAATACGACTACTTCTCGCTGCCTCTTTACGCCAGGGAGAACTCCATCATCCCATTCAGCAAAGATGGTATGGGAATGCTTCGGGCCTACAATGCATCAGATTCCCTCCTTGAAGGCATAGCGGAAATACATAATGGCACCTGTACGCTTTATGATGGAGGCTTTGCCGAACTTGAGCTCATAACCACAACGGGAAAGAACAGCTCAAGGCGCATAATCCCCATACGGAAAGGCAGGAATACCCTCTGAACCTGAAATCCCTGCTTCCCATCGCGAGAAGCAGGGCAGATTATGATATCCAGGGATAGATATCAAAATTGATACGGCATACATGTGTTCCTTCAAAAAAGCGGGTGTCTTACCCGCCATCAGGGGGGGGGGCAGGGTCATTTCGACCAACCCCTAACTGGTTATCCCAGCTAATGATAAATTACACTAAGCCTTTGCCAAAATCAACGCCAATGCCATGATGGCCTTCTCCTCTATCCGATAATCTGATCAAGACGCTAAGAAGGAAGGCCTATGACTTCAGGGATACCGGATACTTCTTCCTTAAATTCGCTTCACTAGAGGCCCTTAGGTATAAATCGCACACGATCCTGCAAAGACCCTTAAAGGCAGATCGATGATGGGGGATCCTTTCATCAGCATGATACGCCAAGGCAAATACAATTCCTTCTTGCCTCGGATAGAATACTGTGCTTTGCCAATCAATCCAGCATATTGGCTCTTTCCTAAAAAAAGGGGCTGTTAAGAAAGTCTAGGCTTTCTGAGCAGCCTCTTTTTGAGTCTTCTTATACTTGTAAGAGTCCCTGACC
>CALXQU010000022.1 GCA_944390725.1 uncultured Spirochaetaceae bacterium | reverse complement strand
AATGCCATCGGGGACGGGAGGATAGACGTGAAGTCGATCATCTCGCACAGGTTCAGCTTCGATGACACCGTGGAGGCTTTCAGGACCTGCTACCAGGACATCAGGAATGTCGTGAAGGGCGTAATCGAATACTGAAAGGTACAGCATAGAGCACCACTGATTTGCAGCGGTGCTTCTATGCAGCGATAATGATTAAATGGGGGCTGTTGCAACAGACAGACCCCATTCTTGATTAATTGTTTACTGTTATATCTACTGAAGGCTGATTTGCGGGATTAATAGTATCATAAACATCATTAAATACCTTCTGGGCTGCAAATCCATCCCCTTTGTTCACATCACCGATGACAGAAACTTTTTCTGATGGCTTATTCTGCCAAATATAGATTCCGTAATATTTCACAGGCTTCGAGCACTTATTCGCCTCTGGTGCAATTACCGTTACATTATCCAATGTCACATCCGTTCCATATGGATATGAATTATTGTTTACCCTATTCCCAATTACCAAAGCAGCCATAGGCACAGCATTACCAGTCAGCCAAGGTTCATCAAGGAATCCTTTATCATATGTATTAGTTTCTTTTGCATCCACCGTAGTGATTGTCGAATTCTTGATATTGATATTTATGTCATAGGATTCAGGTCCTGTCGCGTTCGTTCCAATGCCATAATATCCTTCAATATCCATGTTTGAATCAGTTATATTGAGCTTCATTCCATGACTCTTATCCGCAAGGAAGATTCCTGTAATATCCGATGCATAGTTAACAGACTCAAATGTAAGTGATGCATTCGAGAGAAGCTGAATAGACCCATTGTCCTTTTCCCAAGATGAATAATGATTCATTTCCAGTTTTCCATTGGAAACCGAAACCGTTACATACGGCTCAGTTTCAGACTCTGGAAGATACCACCCCACCTCAGAAGTAAGAGAATGACCATTGAGGTCAATATCATAGGTACCAGGGCTGAACATAAGGTAAGTCCTATTTTTCGTATCTGTTCCCTTCAGTCCATCAGTATCAGTAAAATCAGCTGCAGTCAGTTCAATATCACTGGAAAGCCTCACTTTTCCGTCAGTTCCAAGCAAGCCAAGAAAAGTACTTGCATCAGCTACATCATATGAAGTCTTAATTTCCGGAATTGTATCTGCTTCCGGATTCTCCTGCCTGATTGACTTTACGATATCAAGGGCATTCTCATTACCTTCGGCAATCGTTATAGAGGCGGAAGCGGAATTGACTACGGAGATGTTCTCTGCTTTGGCATTCGTTCCGATTGCTATGCCGACGACGACGACACTGGCAGTAGAGCTCGCTTCCTTTTCAACTTCCACATTGCTAGCACTCAGCTTTCCAGCATCAACGGAGATAATCTCAACGTTCTCTGTCACGGATGCTTTCACACTCGCGGTAAAGTTAGAGAATGAGACCTCTGCGCTGTCTGCGATTCTGAATATGACTATGGACTCTGAAGTTTCGCTAGGATCAGCCTTTGCAGCAATGCCTTTGGCCACTACCTGCGTCCCAGCACCGTTTACATCGACAGAACCAAGGATATTCTTCTTTCCATTGACAACAACCTCCTCTGCATCAGCAGCAAAAGGAACATTATCCAGATAGTATATACCGCTGCCAGAACCGGAAAGCAGGCTCTTCATCTGCTGGTATGTCGTTATCATGACAATACCTGGATCATCACCACCGAAGAATGGAGGCGGTGGTGGATACTGACAGCATGATGCAAGGCCGATTGCCATGCATACAATCATCAAAGCAATAATGAATCTTTTCATGAGTAACCCCTCAAGAGCTAATTGTATATACCCCCCCCACCCAGTAGTCAATAAAGAAAATAGCATCTTCAGGTAAAAATCCCAGCTTTGCAGCTGGGACCTTGCTTGCCTTGTACGCTTCCTGTTTGAGGGCAGCCGTCAGGAAGCGCTTCCAGGATGGAACGGTATTGGAATGTGGTTCGTCTCCCTTCTCTTCCCCTGTGGATCGGAGATGCGGCAAGACTATCGAAGACTCTTACTTTGAATAGTACTCGACAACGAGCTGGTCATTGACCTGCACCGGGATCTCGGATCTCTCGGGAAGCCTGATGAACTTGCCGGAGAACTCCTCCTCATTCCTCTCGAAATAAGGGAGATTGAATGCCGGATGGCCAAGGAAGCAATCCCTGAAGTGCTCATTGCTCCTGGACTTCTCCTTGAGGGAGATGACATCACCGACGCTGATCTGGTAGGAAGGGATATCGACCTTCTTGCCATTGACGAGGATGTGTCCATGGGAAACGAGCTGGCGAGCAAGCCTGATAGAGTTGCCGAAGCCGATGCGGTATACGGCATTGTCAAGCCTTCTCTCAAGGGAGATCACGAGAGCATCGCCAGTTGCCATGCTGGACTTGAGAGCCTTGTCGAAGTACCTTCTCATCTGCTTCTCAAGGATGCCATAGTAGGCCCTGAGCTTCTGCTTCTCGGTGAGCTGCCTGCTGTAGTCAGTAGGCTTCTTCCTCTTTGCGAAAGCAGGGTTGTTTGCCCTGTTCATTGCCTTGGGGTGTCCACATACATTCACTCCAAGTCTTCTGCACTGCTTAAATCTAGGACCTGTGTATCTTGCCATAGATTTTCTACCCTCCAGTAAAGTGACAGATTATGCTGTGCGCTAAGCACAGCTTTAACAATCTACATTGACATGCGGACGAATGTCAATCATCAATCCGCGTATTTTCTTACGCAGCAAGCCCTGATGGAACAATGGATCCCCCTTGGACAGGGGGATTGCAGCATGGCTCAGAGCGTTCCGTCGAGGATTGCGTCAACGACGACCGAACCGACCTTGAAGTTGTTCTCCATCGCCGTCGCGAAGATATCCGCAGCCTCGATCGAATCCTCATCGGAAAGCGAATCGGTGACCCTTGCCGGATCCCAGAGGCCTTCCGGCGTGACGCCGTTCATGAAGACGACCATGTTCACGCTATCGCGGATGATGATGTACCTGTCGAGCAGCCCGAAGCGGTCAAGGACGACTGCCAGCGCGACATCCTCCATCTCGGAAAGGGCGAACGGGTCCGGAGCGCCATATACCTCGCACATCGAAATGGCGTTCTGCTGGTCATATGCGCCCTTCCAGTAGTTGTCTCCTGTGACTGTCGTGCCCCTGAGGACCTTCGGATCCCTGACGGCCCAGTCCGCATCATCGAACGTATAGGCCATGAATGCACGTGTCTTCTCCGTAGTCTCGATCTCGACATCCTTGACGAGGCCATAGACCTTATCCATCAGATCCTGGTCAAGAAGCTTGTAGGATGAGCTGTCATAGCCTGCATCGTGGAACCATGTCGGGGAATCCGGGTTCTCCATCTCCCTCGGATCCGCATGGTGGCCGAGGTCATAATCGATGGCAGCCGTGATGACGAAGACATCACCCATGACGGAATACTCCGTAGCGGACCCTGCGCAGCCGGTGCTGATGAAATAGCAGTCAGAGAAATCGAAGCGCGGGTCGAGTAGTATCGAATTGAGGCTCATCGCCGTATTGACCTTGCCCATGCCGGTCACATAGATGCCCACGCCATCCTTGACGTAGAGCCTGGAACCGGGCATGCCTCCCTTGATATCATATTCCTCACCGCCCTGGGCATAGGCCTCATAGTAATACTGGGCCTCGCCGGGGAAGTCCCCGGACATCTCTCCGTTCTCGAACTTGGGCAGGATGAGTACCTTCATCTCGATCGGGTCAGCAGCGGCAGCGAATGCCGATGCAGCCGCAACCAAGGCAACAAGCATGAATACAACAGCTTTCTTCATAGCGTATCTCCTTATCACTTTCATATATGCAAAGGCGCTGCGGTGTCAATCATCGCCAAGATGGCTGTTTCTGCAGGGAAACAGGCCACGATAGTTTGAAACAATCGCTGATTATCACTACCATCAGGACATGGTATCAGCGCTGATTCTTGTTTCTGCGGTCCTTATATTATGCGTGCTCGGCACCAAGCTTGCCGACAGGTCCGGGCTTCCGTCCCTGATCCTCTTCATATTCATCGGCATGCTTGCCGGTTCCGACGGCATCCTCGGCATCGAATTCGAAGACTACATAGCGACTGAGAAAGTCTGTTCCATCGCGCTTATCTTCATCATGTTCTATGGCGGATTCGGCACGAAGTGGGAAGCCGCGAAGCCTGTTGCCAAGAGCGCCATCCTCCTTTCCTCATTGGGAACGATCATGACAGCGCTGCTGACGGCTGCCTTCTGCCATCTTGTGCTGAAGATGGAGATCCTGACCGCATTCCTCGCAGGAAGCGTCGTCTCATCAACCGATGCCGCATCGGTCTTCTCCATACTCAAGTCAAAGAAGCTCTCGCTCAAGTACAATACCGACTCGCTGCTGGAAATCGAAAGCGGATCGAACGACCCGTTCGCCTATATGCTTACCACCATAGCGCTATCGATGATGGCAAGCGGAAGCATATCCCCAGCAGGAATCCTCATAGATATCCTGCTCCAGGTAGGCGTCGGCTGTGCCTTCGGCTTCCTCCTAGCATTCGCCTCGATATGGATGCTTAGGAAGCTGCGCCTCCCGGAAGGATTCGGAGCCGTGCTCATCGTAGCGGTCGCGCTCCTATCCTACTCCCTCACCTCGGCGGCAAGAGGCAACGGATACCTTGCGGCATATATCACGGGCATCATGCTCGGCAATGCCGACATCAGCGGCCGCAAGCAGCTGGTATCGTTCTTCAGCGGCCTTGATTCCATCATGCAGATACTCATCTTCTTCCTGCTCGGCCTGGTCTCATCGCCCCATGAGATCATCAGGAATGCCATCCCCGCCATCGCCATATTCCTCTTCATGACCGTCATAGCCCGCCCCGTGTCCGTATTCCTCATCATGAAGCCTGCGAGGGCAACGACCATGCAGATGCTGACGATAGCCTGGGCTGGCCTTAGAGGTGCTTCCGCCATCGTCTTCGCGATAACGGCAGCTGTCAACCCCGCCTACCTCAACACCGATATCGTCCACATCGTGTTCATGATCGTCATCATCTCCATCATCGTGCAGGGTGCGCTCCTCCCTGCGGTATCAAGGAAGGCGAAGATGATCGATGAGACAGGAAACGTCATGAAGACCTTCTCCGACTATAACGACAAGGACGCGATACAGTTCATCAACTTCCCTGTCCTGCCTGAAAGCCCATGGAGAGGCAAGGCCATCAAGGACGCCGTCTTCCCCGAGGGGGTGATAGTAGCCTCCATAGAGCGTGGAGACCAGACGCTGCTGCCGAGAGGCAATACCGTGATACAGGCAGGCGATACGCTCATCCTCGGCATGAGGGATACCACGGAGAGGCATAAGGCGAACTTCGACGAGTTCACCATCGGCCGCAACCACAGCTGGCTCGGCAAGAGCCTGAAGGATATAAGGACAGATGCCCTCATCCTGCTTGTGACAAGGGATGGGAAGGACTTCATACCGAACGGCAATACGGTCTTCATGAAAGGCGATGATGTGCTGACGGTATCGGCACAGGGGAAATGAAGCCAGGCGGCAGGAGCCGCCATGCAGCGCTGCTGATCCAATCAGGCCCGGAAACCCCGGGCCTGCTGCATCAGACATTGAATCTGAAGAATACGATATCACCATCCTGGACGACGTAGTCCTTGCCTTCCAGCCGCAGCTTGCCGGCTTCCTTCACCTTGGCTTCGCTGCCATATTCGATCAGGTCATCAACCGAATATACCTCGGCCTTGATGAAGCCCTTCTCGAAATCGGTATGGATGGTACCTGCGCACTGCGGGGCCTTCATGCCGGCACGGAACGTCCAGGCCCTATCCTCATCAGGACCTGCGGTGAAGAAGGTCCTGAGGCCGAGTGCCTTGTAGGCTGCGCGTATAAGCGGATTGAGCCCGCTCTCGGAAAGGCCCGAGGCCTCAAGGAATTCCTTCCTGTCCTCCTCGCTCTCCAGAGCGGAGATCTCAGCCTCGATCTTGCCGCAGATCACTACCACGGGGGCATTCTCCGCTTCGGCGATCTTCCGTACGGCCTTCACGTACCCGTTATCCTCGGTGATGCCGTCCTCATCGACATTGCAGACATAGATGACTGGCTTGAGCGTAATCAGGTGCAGGTCATAGACAAGGGCCATCTCATCCTCATCAAGGCCGAGGGTCCTGGCAGGAATCCCTTCCTCAAGGCACTTGATGAGCCTCTCATAGACCGGCAGGACCTTCTCGTTCTCCTTCTGCTGCTCCTTGGAGATCCTCGAGAGCTTGGACTGCTTGTCATAGCGCTTCTGCACGGTCTCAAGGTCAGCAAGGGAGAGCTCGATGTTGATTGTCTCGATATCGGAGGCAGGATCGATCCTGTTGTTCACATGGATGATGTCGCTGTTCTCGAAGCACCTGACCACATGCGCGATTACGCCTACCTCCCTGATGGATGCCAGGAACCTGTTGCCGAGTCCCTCGCCCTTGCTCGCGCCCTTGACCAGCCCTGCGATATCTACGAACTCGACAGTCGCAGGGACGACCCTCTTGGTAGGTATCAGGCGCACGATCTCATCAAGCCTATGGTCCGGTACGGATACGATGCCTACATTCGGGTCTATCGTGCAGAACGGATAATTCGCCGCCTCTGCCGGAGCCGATGAAACAGCTGAGAATATCGTCGATTTGCCTACATTAGGAAGTCCTACTATGCCGCAGTTGAGTGCCATCCTTCACCTCTCAGGCCAATGATTATCCAATAGGTGCAAAGTGTCAACTTGCATGGCGATTCCCTAAAGGCTTAGAATAGCCGCAATGGAAGGGACTGTTCTCCTTGTATCAGTTAGAGAGGCCGGCGAAAGCGATAGGAAGGCGTTCCTGCGCGAGGCGGAGATGCGCTCGCTCCTGTCCACGCTGGGGCTGCAGGTCGTCTATGCGCTCTCATTCACCGTCAAGGAGAAGACGAACCGCTTCTACCTCGGCAAGGGACAGGCAGATAGCGTGCGGGAAGCCGTGCTCGCCTACTCCCCGGATGAGGTAGCTATCGATGCATCGATCTCGCCAAGGCAGGAGAGCAATCTTGAGAAGCTCTTTGAAGTCCCGGTATCTGACAGGGAGGCCATCATCCTCTCGATATTCTTCCAGAACGCGAGATCCAGGGAAGCCCGGCTGCAGATCGAGAAAGCGGAAGCCGAATACCTCAGGCCGCGACTTGCCGACAGGGAAGCCAACCTCTCACAGCAGCGCGGAGGGGTCCGCGGGGCAAAAGGAGAAGGAGAAAGGAAGATCGAGCTGCAGAGAAGGCGCATCGATGAGCGTATCCGCGCCCTTGATTCCGCGATAAGGGAAAGCGCCGAAGTCAGGAACGTGCAGCGCCAGTCGCGCCTCAAGGCAGGGCTGTTCTCATTCGCCCTCCTCGGCTATACGAATGCAGGCAAGTCAACCATCCTCAACACGCTGACGAAGGCAGGGGTCCTCGCGGAAGACAAGCTCTTCGCCACCCTTGATACGGTCACGCGCTCAATGAGGCTGCCGAACGGGCAGAAGGTGCTGCTCTCCGATACGGTCGGCTTCATATCCGAACTACCGGCAGGGCTTGTGAAGGCATTCTCATCCACCCTGGAGGAAGCGCTATCAGCCGATGCCCTCATCATCGTCGCAGATGCGTCGCATCCTGATGCCGTAGGTTGCTTCCGCAACACCGTGGAGACGCTTGAGAGCCTGCATGCCCTGGACAAGGCCAGGATACTCGCCATAAACAAGACCGATTCCATCTATGACGATATCTCCTACTCATATCTCAAGAGCCAGCCGTTCATCATCGCTGAGACAAGCATGAAGGAAGGCATAGGCATCGATTCCCTCATAGATGCCATGTGCCGCGTCACGGATGAGGCATTCGAGGATATCGAGATTACGGAAGACGCATCATCCGACATCATCTCACGGCTATCAGCGGATGCCTCCATCAGGTCCATCGAGTACTCTGATTCATCCGTTACCGTGAAAGCAAGGATACGCAGGGAGCTGGCTTCTAAATACACGAAAAAGAAAGTCATTCATGAAAGGGACTGGGAAAGGCCATAATCTTACACGAATCCTTTTACGAGCATTATACATCTAGCATGCATTTCGCCTTTTACTTATTCTATATGGCGGGAGAGAAATATGAAGATTAGGATTATATTAGCTATTCTCTGTACTGCTATCTTTTCAACATCATGTGCAACAATATTCTGGGGAAATACTTCTCAAGTATCCTTTTCATCAGAGCCGGAAGGAGCACTCGTGACCATAAATGGGGTTCCGCGTGGAACCACACCATTAGTAGTAGAACTTGAGAAAGGAAGCGCATATTCCGTAACTCTTTCAAAAGAAGGCTATGAATCAGGTTATGCTACCCTGAATACTAGAATAGGAGCTGGTTGGGTAGTACTTGATATCCTTACAGGACTGGTTCCGCTTATTGTAGATGCAGTAACAGGAGCCTGGGGATATATGAGCCCGGATTCTGTATTCATCACCCTAACTCCTGAAAACCCAACTGTATAAATTCGATAATAAAATACTTATACGATATATGGAAAGAGTAATTATGAATTCCTCTGTTTCTTACAAAAGCTGATATACTTAGCAAAAAGGAGAATAAGGATGAAAAAGCTATTAGCTATCACAATGATGCTAGCCATCATCATGGTTCCGGTTTTTGCAGAAGGCCAGATAGGAATCTCCCTGACCCCTGAATGGTTATGGATTACAAGTATAGAAGGCCAGAATTCACCATACAGCATTGGAATGACTCGTTTTATGCTGACGGCTGATGGTGCGAATTATTTTGGGGAAAAAGGTGGATTTGGTATCGAATACGGCTTGGGGGCAATATTTCCAATCAATCAATGGCAGGGTAATTCCACTATAAATACGACTGGAACTGGAGCAGGCCTTGTATTCAGAGTCGGTGCAGGATACAGATATGAGTTCTCTGAATTATTCGGACTCGCGGCAGGTCTTGGTCTAAATGGTGCATACCAGCCGTCGAGCCTGCAAGGTACGAATATAAATGAACTAAACCTATTTATATATGGAAGAATAACAGCAGATTTTACATTCCTTGAATTCTTGCGGCTCAATGTAGGATTTGCTATGGGAGGACCCGTTTATACACTTGTGACAGCATCTTCAGGAGGACAATACACATCCCAGAGCATGAACATCGGAGGATTCTTCTTTGCGCCATTTGCAGGTGTATCATACGTATATTGATATCTGATGATATCCTTTGAATTCGGCTGGGAACATTTCTTCCCAGCTGTCTTTCTTATATTGGAAAAAGTCATACATGTTCATAAATTCTGAACACGAACACATTCTATATTGTCTATACTGCCATTCTTCCCATGATACAATGAAGCTATAAATCTTCATCTTTGTGACAGGAGTTTAGAAGTATGCATAAGAAACTGATTGCCCTTCTTGCAATTCTGGTCATGATGGTTCCCGCTGCCTTCGCAGATACCACGGTAGACCTTGTAGGCGGCCTCGCCGGGACCACGGGGAACTCAATCGGAATTGGATTCGGTACAGATAACTTTGGTTATGGCAACTTCATGTTTTCCCTTTCTTTGGATGCAGAAGCAGACATCTTGTTCCATGAAAATCATGGTATGTATGTCAATGCTGGATTCAACCTGACGACTGGCAGAACAACAACAGTAGGTTATGCTGCAAGCATAGGCTATGTGTATAAAACATACTTCGAAAACTTCGATCTTCTGGTAACAGCAGGACCACATATATCGGGAATCGGAAATATGGGAACCTTCGGATTAGCTGGGAATGTATATCTTGACTTCTATTTCTCGAAGAATGTATTCATGAGGGCTGGGGCCGGTGTAGGCATGAATTTCCTAAGCTTCGGACCAAACAACACCAGAGGAGGATTTTGGATGGAGATAAGAGGTCCATACCTTGGTGTTGGCTATTCCTTCTGACCAGCCAGACCTTGACAGGAAACGGCCTCTATCGGGGCCGTTTGCTTTTGGAAAAGAAAAATGGAGACAGCAGCATCTGCCATCTCCATCATTTCTTGCTCTATATCCCTTAGAATACGTACATCACGCCGAGAGCGCCAGAGAAGCCAAATCCTACGTCAAACTGCGGTGCAAGGACCAAATCCACACCGAAGGCCAGTCGCAGATAGAAAAGAACAGGAACATCAGGAATCTGATACTCAAGTCCCGCCATCGCCTCGATGCCGAGAGTCATCCCAAACGGGTCGCCAATGAAGAATCCCATCGGAACAAGGAGACCTACCGTGACAGGCATGTGGTGAGGTCCGTCAATCTGGATATCATAGACCTCATACTGGAAGCCTACATCACCACCAAGAGCAAGACCTTTGCTTCCTGCATGGAAAACATCAAGACCGATATTTGCAATGATGTCGAAATCACCCATGCCGAACTTGAGTCCAAGACCGTTGACAGTACCAAGGTTGAGACCGATTCCGATAGCGCCTTCCTCAGAAGTTCCGCGCGAATCAGCAGCTGCAAGAGGCATTGCCACAATCGCGACCAATACAAGAAGTACAGTTAGTGCTTTCTTCATAATGTTATCTGAAGTATGGCTTCAGACCCTCCATAAAATCATCATACCATGGAAATGGTACGTAGGTATGTTATAGCTGATTGGGATGAATTGGTATAGGTATCCGACAGAATCATGCATTTTTGTTCGATATCTCGGGTCTTTCAAGGTTTCTGGCATATCGCTACAATCTAGGTATGAACAAAGTCAGGAATCCTTTGACCATAAGAGCATTAGCCGTTGGGATACTCGGCCTCATCATCATAACAGCCTCAAGCGCCTATGTCGCGCTGAGGATGGGAGCGCTTCCCTGGCCTACGGTCTTCGTGACCGTCCTGTCGATGGCCGTGCTCGGCAAGGCCAAGGGTTCGACGCTCGAGGAAATCAACTGCACGCACACCCTGATGAGCGCAGGCGCGATGGTGGCGGGCGGCCTTGCATTCACCCTGCCAGGGCTTTCGATGATAGCCCCGGGCGAAGAGCTTCCCCTCTTCCAGATTGCGGTCATAGCCGTAACGGGAGCTGTCCTCGGGACCCTATTCACGATTATATTCCGCAAGACATTCATCGAGAAGGAGAAGCTCCCATATCCGATGGGAGAGGCTGCCTACAATACCCTTATCGCGGGAAAGGAAGGCAAAGGCGCACCGCTGCTGTTCACCTCGCTCGGGCTCAGCGCCGTATTCACATATATAAGGGATGGGCTCGGGAAGATCCCCGCGGTTCTCACGCTGTTCTCCGGAAGCACGCTCTTCCCTTCCCTTGCCATCTGGGTATCGCCGATGGCATTCGGCATCGGGGCAATCATCGGGCCGATACTCGCGCTGGTATGGTTCCTCGGGGCAATCATCGGCTACTTCATCATCACACCTGCAGGGCTGGGGCTGGGCCTTTTCCAGTCGATGGCGGAAGCTGACGTATTCAGGAGCAATCTCGGCATAGGCTTGATGATCGGCACCGGGCTCGGCGTGGCGATAAAGGCCATCATCTCAGCATTCCGCAGGAAGGACAATGACGGGAAGCGCGTCGTCACCGGCAAGGATGCCGCAGTGATACTTACAGTAGCAGCGGCTGCCGCCATAATGCTTGCCCTGTTTACTGAGATAACCATCATAGAGGCAGTCCTCCTGATAATCGGCACATACCTCGCCACATACCTTTCAGGGATGCTCACGGGACAGACTGGCATCAACCCGATGGAGATCTTCGCGATCCTCGTCCTGCTGGCTATCTCGGCAGTCTTCAGCCCCACCCTCGCGGCAGCTTTCTCGATTGCCGGCGTAGTCGCAGTCGCATGCGGCCTTACAGGGGATGTGATGAATGACCTGAAGTCAGGCTCGCTTGTAGGGACCAGGCCAAGGTACCAGATAATGGCGGAAGGCATCGGCGGGATCATAGGCGCGCTGGTCGCGGCATTCGTGATCTATACGATCGGCAGGACCACAGGGTTCGGCAGCGATATGTTCCCGGCACCGCAGGCAAGGGCTGTCGCAGCCATGGCAGGCGGACTCGAGAACCATGCGGCATTCTTCGCAGGAGCGGCAATCGGCATCCTGCTCTTCCTCCTCAGGCTGCCAAGCGCCACGCTCGGGCTCGGCGTCTATCTTCCGACATATATCTCATCAGCGATGGCGCTCGGCGCCGTGATAATGGCAGCATGCAGCAGGATCTTCAGGGGAAAGGCTGAGGAGAAGGCTGCGCTGATCTCTTCTGGACTATTGGGAGGCGAGGGAATCACTGGCGTCATCATCGCCATATTCATGATGTTCTGATGGAAAGCCTATTTGCAAGATCATTTGACAGCATTGCCGAGATCCTGGGACTTGAGAAGAGATTCCAGGCCAGGATCGTATACCAGAATCTCATAAAGGGAGTCGTAGGATTCGACCAGATGACTTCCCTGCCGAAAAGCGAAAGGGAGAGGCTGTGCGCCGCCTTCGGTACCGCGCTTTCCTCGAAGGTCATCAGGAAGGATGAGGATGGCGATGCCGTGAAGCTTGCCGTGCTCCTGGACGATGGCAGCATAGTGGAATGCGTACGCCTCTCAGACGGCAAGGGAAGATATACCGCATGCCTCTCAAGCCAGGTCGGCTGCGCGATGGGATGCGCATTCTGCAAGACTGGCACGATGGGGCTCGTGAGGAATCTCACGGCAGGCGAGATTGTCGAGGAGCTGCTCCATCTTGAGATGCTCGGGGAACGCATCTCCCATATCGTCTATATGGGCATGGGAGAGGCGCTGACGAACTTCACCGCACTGATAGACAGCGCTGAGGAGATCCACCGCGAGGATGGATTCAATATCTCCTTCAGGAAGATGACTGTCTCCACCTGCGGATATGTCCCCGGGATCCGGAGGCTTTCCGAGCTTGACCTGCCCATCCGCCTGGCAGTATCGCTCGTAAGCGCCGATGACGCGACGAGGTCCAGCATCATGAAGGTCAACAGGTCATTCCCCCTTGCGGAGCTCAAGCAGGCGATAGAGGCCTACCAGCACCGGCAGGACAGGCGCATCACGCTGGAATACTGCCTTCTCGGAAGTGTCAACACAGGAAAGGAAAGCGCCGACAAGCTCAGGTCCTTCATGAAGGGACTCGATGCGGTAGTGAACATCATCCCATGGAATCCTGTCGAGGGACTCCCATTCTCATCGCCGGATGATGCCGAGATAAGGAGATTCGAATCATATCTCAGAGCCGCAGGGGTTCCCTACACGATCAGGCGTGAGAAGGGGCGCGGCATCAGCGGTGCATGCGGCCAGCTCGCATCAGAGACAAGAAGGGACGATTCCGGCATCCGGCCGTAGATACGAAGCAGGGCTTCTATAATATGAAGCTATGCTTCATCAAAGGCAGGATAAACATGAAGCCGTGCTTCATTGTTAGCAGGATTGCCCGCTCCTATACTATCAGCATGTACAGGATACGCATGATCTTCGGAGAGAACCTACGGGAAATCCGCAAGTCCCGCGGGCTGACGCAGGAGGGGCTTTCCTCGATTACAGGCATCTCCACGAGGGCGATATCCGAGATAGAGCGCGGAGAGGCATACCCAAGCCCGGAGAACCTTGATACCTTCTGCACCGCGCTGGGCCGCACCCCTGCTGAATTCTTCCTGACGGAATCCCAGAAGGACAGCACGCCTGAGCATCTTGCGTATCTGGATAAGATCCGCGAGCTGCGCAAGAGGATGCTCGATGTCCTGGAAAAAGAGGAAGAAGACGAATGAAGCTGCCCGCAGGCAGCTCCATCATCATTTCTCAAGTACGGCCTTGATCCTCCTGATGCCAGCCGAGGATGACTGCTCCTTCAGGATGCGGAAATGGCCCATATCGCCAGTATGCGTGACATGCGGGCCGCCGCACACCTCCTTGGAGAAATCACCAATCGTATAGACCGTCACCTTCTCCCCGTATTTCGAATCGAAGAACGCTATCGCTCCCTGCTCCCTCGCCTCATCGAGCGTCATGGTCTCGACGGTGACCGGGAGGTCGCGGCTGATGGCATCGTTCACGAGGTCCTCAACCTGCTTGAGCTCCTCCTTCGTCATCGGCGCCGGATGGGTGAAATCGAAGCGCAGGCGCTCTGCCGTGATATTCGAGCCCTTCTGCCCTACATGCGTGCCAAGGACCTTCCTGAGCGCGGCATGGAGGAGATGGGTGGCAGTGTGCAGCGCCGTCGTCTGCTCGCTGTGGTCAGCAAGGCCGCCCTTGAACTGCTGCTCAGCACCTGCCCTGGAAAGCTCCTGGTGCTTCTCGAATGCCGACTTGAAGCCTTCCTCATCGACCGTGAAGCCATGCTCAGCGGCAAGCTCCTTCGTCAGCTCGATCGGGAAGCCATATGTATCATAGAGCTTGAATGCAAGACGGCCGGATATGGTCCTGCTCGTCCCCTTCATGAGGTTGGGAAGCATCTTCTCGAATTCCTTCTCGCCCTTGGTGAGCGTAAGGGAGAACTTCTCCTCCTCCTTCTTCAGCTCATCGAAGATGAAATCCCTGTGCTCAAGAAGCTCTGGATACGGCTCTCCATAGAGGTCAAGGACGACCTCAGCGACCGTGGAGAGGAACTCGTGGTCGATGCCTATCTTCTTGCCATGCCTTACCGCACGCCTGATGAGCCTTCTGAGGATATATCCCTGGCCGACGTTCGAAGGCGCGATCGCATGCTGGTCGCCGAGGATGAATACGGAAGTCCTGATATGGTCGGAGATGATCCTGATGGAGATATCATCCTCCTCATTGTCGCCATACCTCCTGCCTGAAAGCTCCTCGATCCTGCGGATTATCGGCTGGAAGACCTCGGTATCATAGACGCTCTTCTTGCCCTGCAGGACAGCTACCGTCCTTTCGATGCCCATTCCCGTATCGATGCACTTCCTGGCCATCTCATGGTATGTGCCATCCGCCTCCTTGCGATACTGCATGAAGACATCATTCCAGATCTCGAAGTACTTGCCGCACTTGCAGCCCGGCTTGCAGTCAGGCCCGCAGGCTTCCCTGCCAGTGTCGAAGAACATCTCGGAATCAGGTCCGCAGGGCCCTGTCTCGCCTGCAGGTCCCCACCAGTTGTCCTCCCTGGGCATGAAGTAGATATGGCTAGGGTCGATGCCGAGCTCCTGCCACCTTGCGGCAGCTTCCGTGTCGCGCGGGACTTCGGCATCGCCTTCGAAGACGGTGACGGAAAGGCGGTCCACGGGAATCTCAAGGACCTTGGTAAGGAACTCGAAGCTGTAGCCGATCATCTCCTGCTTGAAATAGTCACCCAGGGACCAGTTGCCAAGCATCTCGAAGAACGTGAGATGATGCGGGTCCCCTACGCTGTCGATATCGCCGGTACGGATGCACTTCTGGTAATCGGTGAGCCTCCTGCCCGCCGGGTGCTCTGCGCCGAGGATATATGGCACGAGCGGATGCATGCCTGCCGTAGTGAAGAGCACCGTCGGATCGTTTTCCGGAATGAGCGATGCACCCGATATCTGCTTATGTCCCTTAGAGACGAAGAAATCGATATAGAGCTTCCTGAGCTGATTTGCCGTGATTTCCTTCATAAGTCCACCTCTGTTTCCGATTCATCGTATTCATGCATAAAGATATGGTCAAGAGAATAGGTCCGGTTCTGCCGATCTTGCCTTCTTCGGCAGGATCCTGCGGATATCCTTCGGCTTCGAATATGGCAGGGCTCCATCCGCCAGCCGCCTGGCCATCCACTGGAACGAAGGATTCGATGCGATCTTCTCCGGCATCATGAGCACCCCGCCGGAAAGGCAGCTGTCGGCGATGGCCCATGAAGGGCCTCCGTCCTTCTCCTCCGCAAGGAATGCGGATGAAGCCATCGAGGATATGAAGGAGTTCCTTATCTTCTGGAACCATTTCTCGGTTTTCCTGTAAGGGGAGAAGACCGAGAGCAGCAGTCCGTTGGCGTAAAGCTCCTTCTGCAGCGGCAGCAGGCCCTCGGATGGGCACTTCGAGAGAGGGGATGCCAGGACTCCGATAGCGCGTCCTCCGAGCTTGAGCGCGAGCTGGAGCGCAAAGGCCGGGATCCCCGGTTCCATCGGCGCCAGCGCTGTGCCGCCCTGCGATATGAACTCAGCCACTGCATCAAGGGTATCGCTCTTGGCCTGTATCGAAGGCTGCGGAGAGCCCAGGAACACGGCGATCCTGCCAAGCAGCAGCGAGGTATTGCCCGCCGCATATATGAACGGGAAGCAGGCTCCTTCCATCCTGGGGAACAGCGGGGATTCCTCGGAGAGGACCGAAGACACTACCCTGTCCGCCTCGAAGGCATCCCTGACCTCCCGCCACTTAGCGAGCAACATGTCCTCGCTGAACGGCAGGCGCCCTGCGATCCTCGAGCAGTATGATGGAAGCGGGTCGGAGACATCCGCTGCCAGAGCCATCATCCTGTATGCCTGCAGTGCCTTGCCTTCATCCTGCAGCAGGGCCAGCAGCGTCTCATAGGCCTTGGCGCCCTCGGCCTCAGATATTGAGGACATAGCGCTTGGCCTCCAGCATGATCTGTATGAAGTCGCAGTAAGGCGTAGGAACCGAGTGCTTCCTGCCCAGCCTCGATACGGCACCTGCGAAATAGCGGTTCTCGGTCTCGCGATGCGCAAGCACATCCTGCAGCATCGATGTCTTGCCATGGTCAGAGAGCACCGTCACGCGGCGTATCATCTCCTCCACATCCTCCTGGCTGAGGACCGCGCCTTCCCTGAGACCGACCGCCTGCACTTCCCTCGCGATAAGCCTGACAAGCCTGATGAAGTCACGATTGGCGGATATGGAGGCATAATCGGCGAGGAGTATCGCGGAAAGCGTGTTGAAGCATGTATTGAGCATGAACTTCCACCACTTGTCATGGATGATATCCTCAGGGACCGTATACCTCTGGCCTGCCTCATCGAAGAATGCGGCGATCCTGTCGACGCGGCTGCTCCTGCGGCTGTCCTTCTCATTGAACACGATCGTGCCGCTGCCGGAGAAGCAGGTGGTCTCGTTGCCCTGATGGTTGGAAGACAGGTCGGTTATGAACGCATACAGCACCTTTCCCGGCCCATAGGCGGCCTCGAGCTCGCCTTCCGCATCGATGCCGTTGAGAAGCGGCATCACAGCCGTGGACTCCCCTATGAAGGGACGCGCTTCCTCTATCGCATCATGCAGCTGCATGTTCTTGACCGCGAAGATCACGAGGTCGGCCTCATCCGCCTCTGCAGGAGTATAGAGCGGGAATGCATAGCTCCTGCCATTGATTACGAGTCCCTGAGAATAGCGCTCCCTGCGCTCCTCATCGACGATGAATCCGATATCCCCATGTCCCATAAGCTGCAATGCGACCACCGTGCCTACAGCGCCTGCGCCGACGACCCTTACCTTCATATGGCCATGATACAGCAAAATAGAGGGCAATGGCATCATACTAGGAGTCTTCTTAACGAAGCATCTTTATGCTATCTTCTCCATATGGCGATTCTGCTCCATCTCATCCTCTTCCTGATCATCGCGGTGAATGTCAATCTCACCATCCCCGTGATGCTGGAGCCGCGCTTCCCCTCGAAAGGAGGCAGGATATGCTCTGCCCTGGTGCTATCGCTTATCTGCATGCTGCCCATCATCCCGACGCTTCTCGTCACATACATGCTCTCCTTCCTGGCATTCTTCATATATACGCTGGCATTCTTCCGGGACAGGGGCAGCAAGTCGATAGCGATAACGATGCTGTTCTATTCCATCATCTCGTCGTGCTCGGTATTCGGGATAAAGTGGTTCGAGGCGATGGCGATGCAGACCATGCCGCTGATCCTGGAAGCAGCCATAGCGATACTCCTGGTCGCCATATATGCGATCTACTTCATCATCCTGCGCCAGTATGTCGGCAAATTCGCCGACAAGAGCATACTCTCATCATTCACGGCAGAAGTCTGGGGATACTGTGCATTCATAGCGTTCTGCCCGGCCCTCCTGATATTCACCCTCATCGCCTTCCCGCTGCAGAACATGGTGCTCTTCATCTCCATCATATTCTTCGCGGTCGCCGCAGCCACGGCGATGTTCCCGCTGCTGTACCATATCGGCAGGAGCATGAAGCTGGCCGATGAGAACTCAAGGCTCAGGGCCTCAGCGGACTATTACCAGGAAGTGGAGGCGCAGCAGCTGCAGTTCAGGAAATTCAAGCATGACCTGATGAACCAGTTCACTGTCATTGCCACCTATCTGGACCTTGGCGAGAACGACAAGGCAATCAGCTACTTCAAGCAGCTCGGAGCAGACTTCGCCAGCCTCACGAGGACCTTCACGAAGAATACCCTGCTCAATGCGATACTCAATTCCAAATACCAGATGGCAAAGATAGACGGGATCAGGATAGACATAGCGGCTGATGTCGGGGAACTGGACCTTGATGAGACGGACGTCTGCACGATGGTAGCCAATGCCCTGGACAACGCGATTGAAGCGGATCCGCCTGATGGGAAGATAGATGTCATGCTTTCCGACAAGGACGGCAGGCTGCTGTTTACATGCACGAATTCATATGCAGGTGATGTAAGGATAGCCGATGACGGCTCATTCATCACCCATAAGGATGACAGCCGCAACCACGGGCTCGGCATCAGGAATATAAGGGAAGCGGTCGCCAGGATGGGCGGTACGGTGGATATATCCGCTAAGGATGGCATATTCACGGTAAGGGCTGAAATCAAGCTGGACGGTGAAAAGCATGACACTGCCCCGAAACTGCGCAAAACCACTTGAACATCATCATTTCTTATGCTAAATTACCACACGTTGAAACGCTGTCTTAGCTCAGTTGGTAGAGCAAAGGACTGAAAATCCTTGTGTCCCTGGTTCGATTCCTGGAGACAGCAAACAGACTAAGTTATTGTATTAAACACAGTTGCTTCTTTGCTTCTAACTAAAACTGCTCTGTGGATAATGCAAAAGGGTGTAAAAAAGGGTGTAAGACTTTTTGCTCTTTTGCCTCCATAAAGGGGAAGCGATGAAGCAATTTTTCTATATCACGCGAAGAAAGGACAAGGGAAACGCCTACTATGCCTACTTCGTGAATCCATCTACCGGTAAACGTGAAATCGTCAGAAGCCTAAAGAAGCTATATGAAGTCCTGCACAAGGGAAGCAGCAAGCGTCCTGAACTCTATTCTATTAACTATGGAAAAATAGCGAATTTCTCATAATTTCTTTTGTTTCAATGAAATCATAATGCATTTCTAGTTGAAGTTTCTTTGCTCTCATAGTAATATTAATAACCATGAAGAAGGATGAGAAGACCGGCTATTACATCAACGAGGTGAACGGCCGGAAATATGCATACATACAGAAGTCCCATGTCTGGAACAAGGAGAAGAAGCAGGCAGAGACATCGCTCGAATATGTCGGCAAGATCGATGATGATGGGAACTTCATCCCGAAGAAGAAGCATCTGGTGAAAGCAGACATAGCAGAGGATTGCCAGCTGAGCATGCTCGACGAGAAGAGGATCGGGATGGTCAGGGTGCTCTGGAGGATCTCGGAGGATATAAAGCTCACTGAAATGCTGAAGGAGTCATTCCCGAAGACATGGAGGGCGATCCTTGCAGTCGCATTCTATTATGTGTCATCAGGGAGGAATGCGGCATATCTCTTTCCTTCATGGTCGGAGGATCATGAGAGCCCTCTTCTTGGGAAGGAGCTTACGGATCCGGACATCTCGCTTCTCTTCTCGGGGATGGAGGAAGCAAGGAGGAAGGAGTTCCTGAAGGCGTGGAGGAATGCTGCGGCTTCGGGAAGGGCATGCTTCAACGACATAACATCGATCTCATCATACTCCAGGGAGAACGAGATGGTGGAGTTCGGGTACAACAGGGACCACGAGGATCTTCCGCAGGTGAATCTCGGACTCATAGTGGACAGGGGCCTGTAAGATTCTTTGTGTAATTGGAAAATGCTACTGTAAAAAGGGAAAGGCAGCAGATGACCAAGAAAAGCAC
>CALXQU010000021.1 GCA_944390725.1 uncultured Spirochaetaceae bacterium | reverse complement strand
CAACCCCGTACAGCTATAAAACAAAGACTGAAAAATCGTGCAGAAAAGTGTTGACAATCCACAACTGGGGGGGGGGGGTATATTTAATGCATCAATAATCGGAGGATAGCAAGATGAAGAAAACGATTCTTGTTGGAATGATTGCAACGCTGATGCTCTTTGCATTTGCCGGATGCAATAATCAGCCAATGGCTGGTGTTGAGGAAATGGTGACTGAAATTAGCATCACATCTGAGACGCCAAGCTTCTTCAAGGGCGATAAAGTAGAAGCAACAGATTTCACTGTAACAGCGAAGAAGGTAAGCGGTGAAACAGCTGTGGTCAATCCGCAGTATCTTGAATTTGATTTCGATGATACTAAGGTTAAAGACGGTGCTCTTGTTGGTACATCTGTTTCTGAGGATGTTGCTGGTAAGATTGGAACTGTAAGGTACACGGGCGCTACATATGGCACTGGTACTGTGAGCGCTGATATTTACGCATATGTGTTCACAATGGATGAGATTACGGTAAGCGGATCTGAGACAGAGCCATATTATGGTGCAGCTACTGATGTAGAACTCAGGACAGATGCCTATACGGTTACTGGTATTGCAAAGGATGATGACGGTGAAATCATTTACTCAAGAGAGCTCACTTCCAGCGAATACACGCCATCTGTTGATGCTGTAGCAAGCAATACATCATTTGCAGATGTTACTTTCACAGCGGCTTCGACATTCCAGACATCAGCGGCGATTACTGCTGCAGAAAAACCAAGGATTACACTTCTGCCTGATTATATCGTATCCATAGTCGCTACGCAGAAAGAAGGAACAGTTGCGTATGTTCGTGGTACAGCAGGCGAGGCCTCGAATTGGGTAACTCTTACAGCAACATATAGAAGCGGTAAAGAGAATCCTCTTACTGGTACAGTAAAATACGCAGACGAGGAATTCACGGCAACCAGCGAATTCACTGCTGATCCTGTGATTATCAATATCGAGTATACGGCTGGATATGGTGAGAAAAATGAGAAGTGGACTGGAGAAGTCACAATAAATCCAGCACCAGATAAACTCATTTCGTTTACTGTATCACCAGGTACTGTATCGGTTGGGGAAACTCTAGTTGCAAGCAATTTCAAGGTAGCAACGCAGACATGGGCCAGCACGAAGACAGCAGCTCCGGAAGGTGTTGAACTTGATTCGCTTCTCCAGATTAACGGAGGATCTCAGGTGACGATTCCTGCATATGCGGCGAGCAAGGCATATCCTCTCACCTTCTCTCTGATTGGATATGATGTTGTTTACCAGACAACTGTAACCCCAGTTGCTGCTAGCTGAAAAATACAATTTTTCTTCAGAGCAGGTTATTTTGGAGGGAACTATGGAAGAAGGAAGATTCTCTCCGAAGAGGCACTGGGTCTCGCTGGACAAGAGGCAGGAATGCCTGGCTCTGTTCCAGGAAGGGAACGGGTACAAGAGCACGGCTACTATGACTGGTCTCAACAAGTACACGGTCAGGGACTACAGGCGGCGGTACGCCCAGGGCGATGACTCATGGGCATACCGGGAAAGGGTGTGATGCCCTATATGGAGATATCAATGCTAGGGCTCTCGGCAACGGGAGCCCGATATTCTTACTATCTGTTTTGTCGATGGGCCTTGTTTTTCCTGCAGTGGCGGAAGTATACTACAGCCAGAAATGACGTAAATGTTTGTCAGATAGCGATAGACTTTACGGATAGGCGGTGTCTCGTGCAGGCATCGTTTTCTTTTTAGCAAATTCTACTGTTTGCATCATCCTCAATGACTTTTAATTGGGAACAATGGGATTCCTTGAAAATAACTTTCCGTAGGAAATCACATTCTATTTGGATATATATCTCTGGTTCTTGCTTTTCGGCGTATCAGGCAGGAGCATGCGCAGCGTGCCAGCCTTTAGCAGCGGATTGACATATCTTCTCACTGCGTACGAGGGCGTCTTCATGCCGAGGAACATCGCTATCTCCTCCCTTGAGCGTGGGGTCGAGCAATAATCCACCAGGCCTTCTGCATCATCCTTATAGGCAGGAGCCTTGCCGTTATAGAGGATTGCCTTGAAGACACCCCTCCTGCTTTCGAATGCAGCAGGGGGAAGTCCTGCCTTACTCATCTCTGCCATTATCGTCGGGATGCCGGAGAACCTGTTCTCTGTGATCCTCATTACCTCCAGGGCCCCGACGATGAATGGATTGCGTGTATCGGCAGCGGTCCTGCCAAGCTCATCCACTGTCATCCTGCCATAAAGCCCGCCAGGATTCTCCACTTCGATACGGTCAGAGAATATCATGATCCTTATAGGGGACTGGCTCGTGTGCATGCTGTAATCGCGATGGGTAAGCGCATTCAGGATGATTTCCCTGATAGCGATTATCGGGTATTCGCTCCTATCTGCCCGTCGGCCATCCTTATCGACTATGGTGGCAGTCCTTGTATTCCGCCTGATGAAGGCGATGGCGCCTTCAAGCATCTGCGGTATCGTGCCTTCGATGCGCTGATTGTCGATAAAACGTTCGCCGGCGTTCCCGTAGTCGCCGAGTTTTGTGCCATCGATTACGACAGCCGTCACGCTGAGCTGCGGGAAGAATGCCTGCGGATACTCGCCGAAAAGCATCAATCCCGCCATGGTAGGCTTGTCATTATCCACAAGGCCCTGGAGCTGCAGGATCTTGTTTTCTGTGAGCTGTGATAGATTCGGCTTTGCTGCCCTGAGGGAAGAGAAGTAGCCAGATAGGGCATATCTGTCGAAGGAGGCATAATCAGCCCTCTCTACGATGCGGAGCTCATCCTGGATGTTCCTCCTGAATGCCTCGTAGCTGTATACCTCGTATTCGGTCATAGGCATATCGGCACCGCCTACGCGGATATAGGAGCCGCGCAGCCTCCCGGCCCCGCTGTAATAGCATGGCTTGTCGAAGGCATCGCATTCAGGTATCTCCGCGCTTACGATGATCCTGCCGGAAATCTCCGCAATCGTGAAGGCAGGGCGTACAGGCGGAATCATCTGGTTTGCCTGCTCGGTGACCTTCGCCTGCAGGTCCTGCGGGTCATATACGCCGCAGGCTGCATAATCATCCTCCTCATCGATCCCGAAGATGATGAGGCCTCCGTTTTCCTGATTCGCGAAGCTTGAGAAGGTATCATAGAGCCTTCTGGGCGTCTCGTTCGACGCAGCCTTGAGCTCGACATGCTGGAGTTCGCATCCCAATGTCCGGATTCTGCTTACGATATTCTCAAGTTCTGATGAAAGCACGCCAACCTCCCTGAGATTATTTTACTATTTCCCGGATTTATTTCAATAAAATTGAATTTATGGAAATTTTAAGAAAATATCCTTGCCATGATTTCCATAGATTCCATTCCAGCGCATGGGGCAGTTTCTGCCTTGTGCCCGTTAGCCTTTGCCGATTCTGTATTTGATGTGAAGTCCCATAGGGAAATCATATGATGCCCTTCAGGAGGGAAATCCGTACGGCATATGCTCTTGCGTGGGCGCTGAGGCTGCCATGATGCCGATCTGCGGACTATATGATTCTCATACAACCATTGACAGTCAGCCAACTTTGTAACAATATCAGAACATTAAGCCAAGGAGGAATTAATCTATGACTAGTGTGGTTATTTCTCTCCTGTTGATATGCTTTGGTGGTGTGATAGGTTTTCTAGCCCGCTGGTTCTACGCGAAGTCGAAGCTGACTTCCGCCGAACAGAAGGCTCAGAGATTGTCCGAGGACGCGGTAGCCAATGCTGAATCGCAGTCCAAGGAGATTATCCTCGAAACCAGGGCCAGGCTCCTCAAGGAGCAGCAGGCTCAGGAGAAAGAGGCTAGGGAAAGACGTTTGGAACTGCAGAAGACCGAGAGAAGGCTCCTGCAGAAAGAGGAAAATCTAGAGAGCAGACAGCAGGAGATAGACAAGCTTAAGCAGTCCCTGCTCGAGAGAAGCGAAGCACTGAGCAGCAAGGAGAAGGAAGCAAAGGATAGGGAAGCTGAATTGCTTTCAGAGCTTGAGAAGGTCGCATCCATGACCGAAGAGGATGCCAAGAACCTCATCATCGAGCGCATGAAGCAGGAAGCTGAGCATGATGGCCAGGTCTATGTGAACAAGATCGAGCAGGAAGCGCAGGTGCAGGCCGACAAGGTCGCGAGGGATATCATCGTGACATCCATCCAGCGCCTGGCGACGGAGGTCTCCGGCGAGATCACCACTGCATCGGTATCGCTGCCTGGCGATGAGATGAAAGGCAGGATCATCGGCAGGGAAGGAAGGAACATCCGCACCCTCGAGACCCTCACCGGCGTGGATATCATCATCGATGATACGCCGGAAGCCGTCGTCATCTCCTGCTTCGACCCCGTACGCAAGGAGATTGCCAGGGTTGCCCTCGAGCGCCTCGTGCAGGATGGCAGGATCCATCCGGCCCGCATCGAGGAGGTCGTCAACAAGGTGTCCAAGGAAGTCGGCCGCGTAATCGTCGATGAGGGTGAGAAGGTCGTCTTCGACCTCGGTATCCACAATATGGGCACCGAGATGATCAGGGCCCTCGGACGCCTGCACTTCAGGACATCCTATGGCCAGAACGTGCTGCTGCATTCCAAGGAAGTCGCTATCCTTGCCGGCATGATCGCTTCAGAGGTCGGCGCGGATGCCGAGATTGCGAAGAGGGCTGGCCTGCTCCATGATATCGGCAAGGGCGCCGAGACGGAGAGCGAAGCCAACCATGCGGAGATCGGCGGCGAGCTCGCCAAGAGGCTGGGCGAGGACCCGCGCATCGTCAATGCGATCCTCTCGCATCATAATGATGTGGAGCCTGCTTCCATCGAGGCTATAATCGTGCAGATCGCTGACGCCATCTCGGCGGCACGCCCAGGCGCCAGGAGGGAGTCTCTCGACAACTATATCAAGAGGCTTGAGAACCTCGAGAACATAGCGAAGGGATTCGATGGCGTGGACAACGCATTCGCTATCCAGGCCGGACGCGAGCTGAGGATCATGGTCAACAGCGACAAGATATCCGATGACGAGGCGAAGAAGATCGCCAAGGGCATCGCGGAAAGGATTGAGGCGGAGCTGAGGTATCCTGGCAAGATCAAGGTGACGATCATCCGGGAGACAAGGTTCATCGAGTACGCAAGATGATATAAGCCGGGCCTCGCGCCTGGCTTTTTCATACGGAGGTTCCAGTGAAAGAAGATACAGTACGTGTCCTGATGATCGGCGATGTCTCGGGTTCCGCCGGGATGAGCGCCCTCTTCGTCGGGCTTTCCTCGCTGGTCAGGGATACGAAGGCGGATATCACGATCGTCAATGGCGAGAACGCCGCGGGCGGTTTCGGCATATCCGAGGAGAACTACCGCGCGTTCAGGCAGATGGGTGTCGATGTGATAACCAGCGGCAACCATATCTGGCAGAAGGACGATATCTATCCCATACTCGATAATTCCGATGATATCCTGCGCCCTGTGAACTATCCTGACCCCTGCCATGGCAAGGGGTTCACGATAAAGCGCAAGGGAGCCATCACCTACGGGGTGGTCAATGCGCAGGGACGCCTGATGATGAATCCGATCGATGACCCGTTCAGGAAGATCAGCGATGCCGTCAGGGAGATCCGCAAGGAGACGAAGCTCATCTTCATCGATTTCCATGCCGAGAGCACGGAGGAGAAGGAGGCTGCTGCCTTCTATATCGACGGGAAGGCTACCGCCCTTGTCGGGACCCATACCCATGTGCAGACAGCTGATGAGAAGATCCTCCCGGGCGGCACTGCCTATATAACCGACCTGGGCATTACCGGAGTCGCGGATGCTGTCATAGGCTCCGATCCCGGCAAGTCCATCGAGCGCCAGCTTACGCAGCTCCCGATAAAGAGCGAGCCAGCAGATGGCAAGGGAACGATACAGGGGGTGCTCATCGTCGCTGATAAAGCGACGGGCAAGGCGGTCTCCATTGAGCGCATCCAGCGCTGATCATGGTGAGTATCTCTTCTCGGTAAGGCGTCCGTCTATCATGAAGCGGACGCTTTTGTAATCCTTCCACAGGGCGAGCGACCTGCCGATTTCCTCATAGGCGAGATCCGGGGCATCGCGCATCTCTTCCGACAGGTCCACGAAGATGTAGCCGTTCTTCTCGCTTGCTCCGAGGAGCCTCGTCCCTTCCGGTATCCACGACCTTATCGAATCAGCTATCTCAGCCTCGCTGGGGTCGGCGAGCACCGCCTCTATCCTCGCATGCAGCGAATCCCTGTCATCGGTCTCCACCGTCCTGAGCACTGTCACCGGATAGGTTGATGAATAGGCGACCACTGGGATGATCGCTACGTTCCCCGGTTTCCTGTCCCGGTAGGCCTCCATATGCTCTTCGAGCCTGTACCGCTCTGCGAATCCATCCCATCTCGAGATGCAGAAGGCTGCCGAGGCCGCTGCGGAGGCCAGGGCCAGCAGCGCCAGGATCGGTATATACCTGATACGGCTTCTGCCGCTGTTATCCGACATATGGACATTCTACTTTCCCAAATAGCTCTTTGACAACACAATCGGGCAGGGGCTAGAATCACTGGTATGGAACGGGCGAGCGGCATAGGTGCATCTTCAGGCGTGGTGATGGCTGCTGCCGTCGTGGTAAGGCATGCGGCTGTCGCTCCGGAGCACGTGCTTGCGACTGATAAGGCCGCGGAGCTGCAGAAGGCAGATGAGGCAATCGCTTCCGTCAGGGAGGGGCTGTCCCGGATAGAGCCCGGCAATGATGACGAACGCTCGATGCTCTCCGTCTCCATGGGCTATCTGGAGGACCCGGAGTATATCGCCCTGATTCATGCCAATATCAATGACCTGTCATATACAGCAGGCTGGGCCGTCGAGGCTGCCAGCGAACGCTATTCATCCATCCTGGAGGGGATGGGCAATGAATACTTCCGCGAGCGAGCCGGGGATATCCGCAATGTGGAGATGAGCATACTGGCAGCTCTTGAGGGAGTCTCAGGCAGCATAGAGCTCTCCAAGCCCGCAATCCTGGTCGTGGACTATCTCTCGCCGTCCGAGCTGATAGCGCTTCCGCGCGGCAATGTGCTGGGGATTGCCTCCGACAGGGGCGGCCTGACAAGCCATATCGCCATACTTGCCAGGACGGCGAATATCCCCGCGGTGATGGGGCTGGGGGACTTCTCCTCCAAGGTCAGCGATGGCATGACGGTCGCCCTGGATGGCGTTGAAGGCACGGTGGTGGCGGATCCTGACAGGAAGACAGGCGCCCGCTTCCGCCGCCTCATAAGCGACAGCAGGCGCTATGACAAGGAGCTCAGGGAAGGGGCAGGCGAGCCTGCGGTGACGGCAGATGGCAAGCGCATCCACCTGATGAGCAATATCGCGGGACCGCAGGGAATCGATGCTGCCATCGAGTCAGGTTCCGAGGGAATCGGCCTCTACCGTACCGAGTTCCTCGCCCTCGGCAAGGACTTCTTCGCTTCCGAATCGAAGGAGGAGGAGTTCTATATCGATGCTGCGAAGCGCATGGCCCCCTATGGCCCGGTCACGTTCCGCACGTTCGATTTCGGTGGCGACAAGCTCACCGAGTGGATGGATGTCAATGAGGAGAATCCCATCCTCGGCTGGCGTGCCGTGCGCTTCTGCATGGAACGCAGGGATATCTTCGCCCATCAGCTTGCTGCCATACTGAAGGCTTCCGCATATGCCGATGACGTGCGCCTGATGTTCCCGATGATCTCGGGCATCGAGGAGCTGAAGTCGGTGCTGGCGTTCTTCGATGAGGTCAAGGCCATCTGCAGGAGCAAGGGGATACCTTTCAACGAGGATATGAAGATCGGCACGATGATAGAGGTCCCGTCGGCAGCGATCTGCGCCGACATACTCGCCGATTACGTTGACTTCATGTCCATCGGCACCAATGACCTAATCCAGTATACCCTTGCCGTCGACAGGGGCAATGACAAGATCTCCTATCTCTACAGGCCCCTCCATCCGGCTGTCCTGCGCCTCATAAAGCATGTGGTGGACTGCGCCAAGGAGAAGGGCGTAACCGTATCGATGTGCGGCGAGATGGCGGGAACGCCTGAATACCTGCCGCTGCTGATCGGCATGGGCTTCGATGAGCTCTCGATGGCGAACCATTCCATCCTCGTCGCCAAGAGGCGGATGAAGATGCTGGACAGCATCGGTTGCACCCGGCTTGTAAATCATGTACTCTCACTTTCGGATGCCTCCTCTATTGAGGATGTGCTGAAGGAATTCAACGCAGAGTATGGAAAAGCTTGATATAAGGAACAAGGCAGATATAGATACGGAGCTCCCTCTCATCTCGATAGTGGGACGTCCGAATGTGGGTAAGTCCACGCTGTTCAACCGCCTCATCGGCAAGAGGAGGGCCATCACCGATCCGACGCCGGGAGTCACCCGTGACCCGATTCCAGAGAGATGGCTGCTCGGGAACAATCCTGTCACGCTCGTCGATTCAGGAGGCGTCAAGCTCGACAAGGAAGGGATCGACTATGCCGTCAGCGACAAGTCGCTCTCGCTCCTTCCTATCAGCGATGCGATCATCTTCCTGATGGACTGCATGGAGGTCACCCGCGAGGACCAGCTCCTTATCGACCAGCTGCGTCCATATTCCGATAAGGTGGTCCTGGCCGTGAACAAGGTCGATGACCCGAAGAGGGATGACCTCGTCTGGAACTACTTCTCATATGGATACCAGAGGGTGGTCGGCATCTCGGCGGCGCATGGCCTCGGCATCGAGGAGCTGGAGGATGCCCTCCTCGGCGTGCTCGACCTCGAGCGTACGGAGGAGATCCCCGAGGAGCCCGAGTCGATCAGGATCGCCATCCTCGGCAAGCCGAATACCGGCAAGAGCACATTGACGAATCTCTTCACCGGCCGCGATATCTCCATCGTCTCGCCGATTGCCGGCACCACGCGCGATGTCATGCGTGGTACGTTCATCTATAAGGGGACGGAGTATACCGTCCTCGATACGGCAGGCATCAGGCGCAAGAGCAAGGTCGAAGAGGATGTCGAATACTATTCGGTCAACAGGGCGATAAAGACGATAGACGAGGCGGATATCGTCCTGCTGATGATGGATGTGACGGAGGGGCTGTCCGAGCAGGATAAGAAGATCGCCAATCTGATCGTCAGGAGAGGAAAGGGCATCATACTCGTGCTTAACAAGACGGACCTCCTCAAGGGGATCCCGAATGAGATGGAAGCCATCAAGGACCGCGTGCGCTTCCTCTTCCCGATCCTCTCCTTCGCCCCGATAGTGCCGATATCGGCGCTCAACGGCACTGATATAGGCAAGCTTCTCGATATGGTATGGAACGTATGGAAGCAGCTGCAGAAGAGGGTGGATACATCTGCCCTCAATTCCGCGCTTGCCTCGTGGACCGCTGACAACGAGCCTCCGCGCGGCGCGCAGGGCCATTACAAGGTCCTCTATGGCACGCAGGTGTCGGCAGCTCCCGTGCGCTTCCTCTTCTTCGTCAACAGGATACATGGCTTCCCTGAGACATATGTCTCGTATCTGAAGAACATGATCCGCCGCGATTTCGGCTTCGGATCCGTTCCCGTCGATATCTCTCTCAGGGAGAGGAGGCGCAACCCAAGCCTCAATGAGAAGGGGCCGACGAAGACGGAGAAGGAGATACAGAAGGTGATGAAGTCCTCCGTATCGCCGAAGAAGGCCTCGGGCGGCACCGCACGCAAGCCGGGCGGCAAGGCACGCATGGGCAAGGCACGCGAGCGGGCCGAGAAGATCGTCCGCAACCAGAAGCAGAAGAGAAGATAGCATGGGACTTGCCGCAGAATGGGGAATCAAGGCGATTGCCTTCGATATCGACGGGACCCTCTATCCCAAGCGCCAGATGCTGCTGAGGCTGTTCGTCTCATCGCTGCCCTGCATCCCCTTCGCGCTGCGCTATAATGCCGTCAGGCAGCAGATCCGCAGGGAAGACGGCACCGGAGGAACAGGCTGCTCATTCGAGGGGTTCAGGAAGCGTGAGTGCCGGCTCATGTACGGAAGCGAAGCCAGGCTCGGCAGGTTCATCCGCATGGAGGACTGGCTCTTCCGCCGCCGCTGGGAGAGGAGCTTCGCCTCCATCAGGCCGTATCCCTGGATGAATGCTGCCCTGCAGCAGGCAGCGAGGAGCTATAGGCTGGCAGTGATCTCCGATTTCCCTATCGGCGTCAAGCTGAAGGCCCTGGGGGTCGAGGGATTGTTCGAGTATGTGGCCTCATCTGAGGATTCCGGGGCCCTCAAGCCTTCGCGCGTGCCTTTCGATGCCATGCTTTCCGCCATGGGGCTGGAAGCGGGGGAGGTCCTCTATGTCGGGGATTCGGAATCGAAGGATATCAGGGGAGCTTCCGCCGCAGGAATGCGCTCCGCGCTTATTTCTACTTCTCCCAACAAGGTGTATAGTATATCTGACTTCAAGTTCTCCTCCTGGAAGGAGTTCATAGATAAGGTTCTATAGAGGTGCCGCCAAATGCAGGATAATCCCACGCTCATGACTGTTTTGATAATCGCGATTTCCGTCCTTGTAAACCTGATTATCACGCTGGTTATCAGGAGGAAGGACAGGGACCAGAAGACCATCAAGAATATAAACAACCAGATCCAGACATTCCGCAGCGAGGTGTCTGCCCTGTCGGAAAGGATCAGGGCCCTCGGCCAGGAGACGCTGCAGAACGTGGATGCCAAGACGGTAGTCGCCGAGCAGATGGTATCCAAGGTGGCGGAAGGGCTCGAATCGCTGGCAGAGCACAGCAAGGACCTCTCCGCGCTGCAGTCCGTCTGCGTGAGCTACAAGAATGCCCTTGATAAGCTCAGGATCGCCACGGACCAGGCCGAGGCCAGGATCAAGGCTGTCCAGGACGAGGTGCGCAAGGCTGAGACGGTCAATGACTTCATCCGCATATTCCAGGCCGATGCGCAGCGCCTGACAGGCGAGATGAATGACCTGAAGGATGAGTATGCGCGCCTTGTGGCATCTACCGGGGAGAGCCTGAGGCAGGCAGCCGAGAACCAGAAGAACGAGAACCAGGATATGCTGCAGGAGTTCGCGGTTGCCATGGAGGGCTTCAAGAGCCGCTTCACCGATTTCGTGGCTTCCGAGAAGGAATCCATCGGGTCGTATTTCCAGGAGAATGCCGACAAGGCCGCAGCTGACCTGCAGGCTGCCGAGGACAGGCGCGATGAGATACTGAAGTCCATCGATGACGGCCGCGCGGAGATGGCAAGCTACCGGAGCGCGATCGATGCCGTTGTCGCCAATGCCAAGGAGACCGTCGATTCGCTTGATGCAAAGGCATCTGCCGTGCTCGATGATGTGAGGAAGTCCATCGATGATGAGAAGGCGATCCTCTCAGGCCATGCGGAGGATTGCGGGAGATACCTTTCCGAGAAGGAGGAGGCAGCCAGGAAGAAGATCGATGATGCCGTTGCCGAGGCGGCTGCCTCCTGTGAGAGGAGCAGGCAGCTGCTGTCGGAAGCCTGCACGAGGATCATCGATGAAGGTTCCGAGGCCATGGATGCCAGGAAGGCCGGGCTTGAGGAGCTGGCCAGGAACATAGGCGCTGATTTTGATGCGGCCGTGAACGCGAGGAAGGCGGAGCTTGATGCGGACCTTGCCAGCTTCATCTCCTCGATGGGCGATGAGAAGGACAGGACGCTCGCCATGCTCTCGCAGGCCAAGGGCGATGCGGAAAGCGCGGCGGAGGCCGTCAGGGCCGTGGCGGCGGAGAGCCTTGAGACGCTTGATGGCGCCAGGAATGGGCTCGACCAGGCGCGCGGCGAGTTCATCGCCTCCTCTGCCGATATGATCAGCAGGAAGTACGATGAGCTCATGTCATCTGCCGATGAGCGCTATGGGCGCCTGCGGGATGATGCGGATGAGCTTCTGAAGCGTATCTCCGACAGCCTGCTGGAGACCAGGGAGACGATATCCATACTTTCCGAGGGAGAGACCGAGAAGATCACCGAGACTGTCGAGAGGCTTGAGGGCCTCGGCGGCAAGATCAAGGGAGCCGAATCCCAGCTTGCTGAGCTGCAGGAGAAGATCACCGCGACAAGGAAGGAGATCTTCGACGCCCAGCAGGAGCGCAGCAGGATCGGCGTGGAAATCGACCAGCAGCAGAAGGTCCTTCATGATTTCGAGGATAAGCTCGATGAGTGCAGGCGCGAGATGGATGAGAAGAAGGCGGAGATCGTGCGCCTGAAGGTTGAGAGGGACAAGCTCGCAGGCAGGGCAGCGAAGGACGATGACGCCAGCGTACAGGAAGAGCCGGAGAAGGAGAGCCGCTACAAGGATATGATCGAGGAGTTCCCCGAGGATATCTTCACAGGCGCTGTCGAGGATGTGGACCTCTCCGACGAGAGCGACAGCTGACGCCGATTTGACTCTGCATGCTATCCTGATTATCTTCATTATGTGCCCGTGCGCGGGCACTTCTCATGATTATGGCAAAGAATAAGGATAAAGGCAGGAAGCATATGGCAGAAGAAGAGAAGAAGGAAGTCGCTGAGGAGGCTCATGTGGAAGAGCAGGCTGCAGGGCAGGAAGCCACGGAAGAGGTTTCGTGCGAGGAGCAGCTCCGGTCACGCATCAAGGAGCTCGAGGATGAGGTCGCGGACATGAAGGACAGGCTCCTCCGGGATGCTGCGGATACGGAGAACTACCGCAAGCGCCTGAGGCTTGACAAGGAGAATGCCGTCAAGTATGCCAACGAGTCCATCATCAAGGATCTCCTCGATCCGCTCGATAACTTCTCCAGGGCAATCGAGGCTGCCGAGAAGACGAAGGACTTCGAGACCATGCGCCAGGGAGTCATCATGGTCCAGGACCAGATACTCACCCTGCTGAGGCGCAACTGGGGGCTGGAGCCCTTCTCGCCGGAAGGGATGCCCTTCGACCCTGCGAAGATGGAAGCCTGCATGATGCAGGAGGACGATAAGGTCGAGACAGAGACCGTCAGCCAGGTATTCATGAAGGGCTATATCCTGAACGGGAAGGTGATAAGGCCGGCTAAGGTCGTGGTCGCAAAACCGAAGAAGGATAATTGACGATTTGCGATAGCCTTATTATTTTTTCCGTTGTGATGGGCATGGGCCCGTCCTGGAAAACGAAACAACAGATGGAGAGATAAAAATGGGAAAGATCATAGGCATAGACCTTGGAACTACTAACAGCTGCGTTGCGGTGATGGAAGGCAGCGAGCCTGTCGTAATCGCCAATAGCGAAGGCGACAGGACTACGCCGTCTGTAGTCGGATTCACGGAGTCCGACCGCCTCGTGGGCAAGCCCGCGAAGAACCAGATGGTAACCAATCCGCAGAATACCGTATATTCGATCAAGAGATTCATGGGCAGGAAGTACCATGAGGTTTCCGAGGAGATCTCGATGGTGCCGTATAAGGTGGTCTCGGGTGCCGGCGATGAGATCAAGGTCGACATCAGGGGCAAGGAGTATTCCCCTCAGGAGATTTCCGCGATCATCCTGCAGAAGATGAAGAAGACCGCGGAGGACTATCTCGGCGAGCCGGTGACGGAAGCCGTCATCACGGTTCCTGCCTACTTCAATGACGCGCAGCGCCAGGCAACGAAGGATGCCGGCAGGATCGCGGGACTTGATGTGAAGAGGATCGTCAACGAGCCTACTGCGGCTGCGCTCGCATATGGATTCGGCAAGGACAAGAGCGATAAGGAGGAGACGATTGCCGTCTACGATTTCGGTGGCGGAACATTCGATATCTCCATCCTCGAGCTTGGCGACGGCGTATTCGAGGTCAAGTCCACGAATGGCGATACCCACCTTGGCGGCGATAACATCGACCAGTGCCTGATTGACTGGATGGTCGCTGACTTCAAGTCGAAGAACGGCATCGACCTCTCGAAGGATACGATGGCGCTCCAGAGGCTCAAGGAAGCCGCGGAGCAGGCGAAGATCGTCCTTTCGTCCTCGACGAACACGACTATCAACCTGCCGTTCATCACGGCGAACGCCAATGGCCCGCTTCACCTGCAGATGGATCTTTCAAGGGCGAAGTTCGAGCAGATGATCGCTCCTCTCGTGGAGAGGACGAAGGTGCCTTGCCTCAATGCCCTCAGGGACGCAGGCATCAGCGCTTCCGATGTCGATGAGGTCATCCTCGTCGGCGGTTCCTCCAGGATTCCCTGCGTGCAGGAGCTGGTCAAGGAGCTCTTCGGCAAGGAACCCCATAAGGGAGTCAACCCGGATGAGGTCGTCGCGGTCGGCGCTTCCATCCAGGGCGGAATCCTCAAGGGCGATGTGAAGGATGTCCTCCTTCTCGATGTGACCCCGCTTTCGCTCGGTATCGAGACGCTCGGCGGCGTATGCACGAAGCTGATTGAGAGGAATACGACGATTCCTACCAGGAAGAGCCAGATCTTCTCCACTGCGGCAGATGGGCAGACAGCTGTCTCCATCCATGTCCTCCAGGGAGAGAGGGAGCTTGCATCGCAGAACAGGACCCTCGGCACGTTCAACCTCGAGGGTATCGCACCGGCGCCGCGCGGGGTACCGCAGATTGAGGTCACGTTCGATATCGATGCCAATGGCATCGTCCATGTATCGGCCAAGGACCTCGGGACCGGCAAGGAGCAGAAGATCAGGATTGAATCCTCTTCCGGGCTCTCTGAGCAGGAGATCGAGAAGATGGTCAAGGATGCCGAGGCGCATGCTGCCGAGGATAAGAAGACCAGGGATGCGATTGAGGCAAGGAACAATGCCGAGAGCGTGGTCTATGCAGCTGAGAAGGCCCTCAAGGAGCATGGCGACAAGGTCTCTGCCGACGAGAGAGGCAGGATAGAGGCCGCAGTCAATGAGCTCAAGGAGACGCTGAAGGACAGCAATGCCGATCCGCAGCGCATCAAGGAGCAGACGGAGAAGGTCCAGCAGGCTTCCATGGAGCTCGGGCAGAGGATCTACCAGCAGAGCCAGCAGCAGGGCGGCCAGAATGGCGGCAGCGGCTCGCAGCCCGGTCCTGATGCTGGTGCATCATCCGGCTCTTCCGGCTCGGACGGCCCGGTGGACGCTAGCTACGAAGAGATATAATATAGCTGGGTGAATGGATGAAAGCAGCATGGAGAACATGCTGCTTTCTTAAGTGAAGGGAGAAAGATGGCAAAGAGGGATTACTATGAAGTCCTCGGCATCGCCAAGAACGCGACTGAGGATGAGATCAAGAAGGCATACAGGAAGATTGCATTGCAGAACCATCCGGATACGCACCCGAACGATAAGGATGCGGAGGAGAGGTTCAAGGAAGCAAGCGAAGCCTATGAGGTGCTCTCGGATCCCAAGAAGCGCAGTGCCTATGACCAGTTCGGCTTCAGCGGCGTCAATGGCTTCCAGGGCGGAGCGGCAGGCAACTATTCCAACGTATATCGTGATTTCTCTGATATCTTCGGCGGCGCAGGCGGCTTCGAGGATATCTTCTCATCATTCTTCGGCGGCGGCTCAAGAAGGCGCCAGTACAGCACGGGAGAGCCTGGTGCCACGCTTTCGTACGATATGGTGCTCGACTTCAAGGAGGCCGTATTCGGCTGCAAGAAGGAGATTGCCTTCGCCCATAACGTGACATGCCCGTCATGCAATGGGCAGGGAGGTACCGGACGCCATACATGCCCGACGTGCGGAGGCACGGGAAGGCAGCTCCAGGGCTCGGGATTCTTCCAGATCTCGACCACATGCCGCACATGCGGAGGCCGCGGTACCGTGATCGATAATCCATGCGCCTCATGCCATGGCACCGGGGTCACCAGCAAGAAGGAGAAGCTGATGGTCACGATACAGCCCGGTGTCGACAACGGCACGCAGCTCTGCCTGAGGGGCAAGGGCGATGCCGGACGCGATGGCGGGCCGAGCGGCGACCTCATCATCAATATATCGGTCCGTCCTGACAGGTACTTCAGGAGGGATGGCAGCGACATCTATATACAGATACCGATCTCGATTGCGCAGGCATCGCTTGGCGCGACTGTCAACGTGCCTACCGTGGATGGCGTCAACACGCCTGTCTCCGTCAATCCGGGGACGCAGTCCGGCGAGATGCTGCGCCTGAGAGGGAAGGGCGTTCCCTCGATGAGGACAGGGAAGCGCGGCGATATGTACGTGCGCTTCATCGTGGATATCCCGAAGAGGCTCTCGCTTAAGGCACGGAGCCTGATGAAGGACCTGGCTGCGGAGCTCAGGGAGACCGATACTCCGGAGCCGATGGAGTTCAGAAGCTGATGGGTGAGAGGATCTACGGGCATCATGCCATCGAGGAGGGCCTCAGGAAGGCCGGTATGGGTTCCACGCTCTATGTGCAGCGCGGAGGCGGCGAGCGTATCGAGGCCCTGGTAAGGCAGGCCCAGCTTACCGGCAAGGTCGCCGTGAGGAAACTGTCGCGTGATGAGCTTGAGAGAATGATGCCTGGCGTGGATATCCGCGGCGCGATACTCGATATGGGCGGTCCCAGGCGCGGGGCCTCGAGGCTGCAGGAGACATCCGTCAGCGAGTTCTGCGCGAAGCTCAGGGAAGGGCAGGGGGCGCTCGTCATCATACTTGACGGCATCACCGATCCGCATAACCTCGGCGCGATACTGCGTTCCGCGGACCAGTTCTCCGCCGATCTCGTGCTGATTCCCGAGAGGCGCTCGGTGCAGGCGAACGAGACAGTCGTCAAGGTGTCGTCAGGAGCGGCCCAGTACGTCCCGCTTGCGGTCGTCACCAACCTCACGCGCGAGATAAAGACGCTACAGGAGCATGGCTTCTGGGTCTATGGCGCCAATATGGCAGGAGATGGCTCATATGATGCGTCCTTCTCCGACCGTACGGCTATCGTCATGGGATCCGAGGGAAGCGGCATCTCATCGCTGGTGAGGAAGAACTGCGACCATATCATCTCGATTCCGATGCATGGCCATATAGATTCCCTCAACGTCTCAGTCGCTGCGGGAATCCTCATGTATGAGTTCAGGAGGAATCACTCGGTGATGAAGTAATCGTTGCCGATATCATCCCTGTACCAGAGATGCTCGAAGGCCTTGCCCTTGATGAGGCTGTATGCGGCCTGGTTGGCTATCTGCAGGTTCTTGCCCAGCCCTACCACCGTGATATTCCTTCCGCCGGTGGTTACCGCCCTGCCGCCCTCATCCCTGAGGGCCCCGCAGAATACGATCGGCGAGTCGCCGACATGCTCGAGGAAGACATTGGTGATTCCCTTTATCTCGATTCCCGTGCGGATGTCCATCGGATACCCTTCCGATGCGAGGACGACCGCGACGGAGCAGAGGTCGGAACGCTCAAGCCGAATCTCATTCACCCTGTTCTCGGCCATCGCCCAGAGTATCTCGATGATGTCGGTGTCTATAAGCGGTATCATCGCCTGCGCGGACGGATCGCTGAAGCGCACGTGGTAATCGACCAGATACGGCTCCCTTGTCGCTTCATCGAGCATCAGTGAAAGCGTCAGCACTCCCTTATAGGCCAGCTTCTCGACCTTGAGGCCATAGAGCGTCGGGTCGATTATGCGTTCCCTGATGATATCCATCATATCCTCAAGCACCGGCACGGGACAGACAGACCCCATGCCGCCTGTAGGCGTCATGTCGTTCTTCGACTTCTTGGTGCAGTCGCTCGTAAGAGGGAGGATGAGGTAGCCATTGTCATCGATGAGCAGGGAGCAGGAGGCAGGGATTCCCCTGATATACTGTTCCAGCAGGACAGGGCCGCGCCTGAAGAGGTCCCTCGCGAATGCCATCAGGGAATCCTTGTTCGATGATGTCAGCATGATCCTGGAAGGGGTCATCAGATTGCTCTTGATGATGAATGTCGTCCCTTCGTGGCGGTCAAGATATCTCTCGAGCGGCTCCTCGCTATCGAAGAATATCCCCTTCGGGACAGGGATGTTGTGCCTTGCCATGAATGCCCTGGAGAACGACCTGTCGCCTTCAAGCTTCAGGGACTTCTCGGGAGCTCCGAAGACAGGGATATTCCTCTCCCCGAGGTAGCTTGCGACTCCGGTGAACAGCGGCTGTTCCGTCCCGATGAATACGAAATCTATGGAATGGTCCAGGCATGCCCTGTATACGGCCTCTGGGTCAGATGGGTCGGTGTCAGGCAGGTTTGTTGCTATCCTGGATGTGGCAAGGTTGCCAGGTGCGGCATACAGTCCGGATATGTAGCGGCTTTTGCTGAACCACCACACCATAGCATGGTCCTTTGCTCCAGAGCCGAGCAGAAGAACGCGCATATTCACCTCCTCTTGAATAAACGCTACCACACCGGAATTGGAAAATCAAAGAAATCTGCGCAGCTTCCCGCTCATTTGCCGATCAGCGCCAGCAGCGCCGAACGGCATTCCTCCTCGGTGCATGCCTGCGTGAGCGAGGCCTTGGCCCGGCTGGCACCCTCGATGCCCTTTATGTAGGCCATCAGCTGCTTGCGCATCTCCCGGCAGGCTACAGCCTCCCCGTATGCGTCGATAGCGAGGCGGAGGTGGCTGAGCGCCGTCATGACCTTCTCTTCGGCTGATGGCAGCGCGTAGCTTCCGCTGGCCATGTATTCCTTCGCCATGCGGAATATGAACGGATTGCCGATTGCCCCGCGCGCGAACATGACGCCATCCATGCCGCATCCATCGATGACGGCCCCGGCATCCTCCGGCGTGAAGATATCGCCGGAAGCGAAGAGGAAGGCGCCGCTTCCCTCCATATGGGATGCAAGCTGCCTGAACGCCTCCCTGTCAGCCTGTCCCGCATAGCCCTGTGCCCGTGTCCTGGCATGGAGGGTGAGCACCGATGCGCCGGCTTCATATACCGCATCGGCGAATGCGATGTAGTTGATGGATGATGAATCCCAGCCGAGGCGGAATTTCACCGATACGGGGATGTCCGTGCGTTCCTTTATCGTCCTGACCATGCGCGCCGCGGCCGCAGGGTCCTTCATCAGCGCGGATCCCGCCCCTGTCTTCACGACCTTTGGCACGGGACAGCCGCAGTTGATGTCTATCATCGAGGGATTGAATGCGAGCAGCGTATCCAGGCACCTTGCTACAGGGTCTTCCGAGGGCGCGAATATCTGCACGATGAGGTTCTCCTCGCCTGGATAGCGGTCCAGCAGCGCCTTCGTCTTCGCGCTGTCCCGGGCAAGCCCTTCCGCGCTTACCATCTCGGTTACGGAGCCATCTGCCCCGAATGAATGGGCAATCTGCCTGAATGCCTTGTCTGTGTAGCCTGCAAGAGGCGCTAGGAAAAGGGGATGTTCCTGCATGTGGAGATAGTACAACATTGCGCGCTTAATGCTAATATACCGGTATGCATGGAATGGCCGAGAGGATCGCGGAGGCGTTCTCCGTACTTGGGCAGGTCGAGGCAGTAGCACTGGCGGGGTCGAGGACAAGCCCGATCCATGACAGCGTTTCCGACTGGGATATCTACGTATATGCGGAAGGCGAGGTGCCTGTCCCCGAAAGGGAGCGTATCCTCGGCTCGCTCTGCCCTGATAGCATGCTTGCCGGACTGTCATTCTTCGAGCCTGGCGATGAGCTGGCTGCCGATGGATGCATATATGACATCATGTATAGGGACTGCGGCTTCCCAGGCAGGGAGATAGAGCGTGTCTGGGTCCGCCACCAGCCGTCGCTCGGCTATTCGACGGCATTCCTCCATAACCTGAAGACGCATAGGATACTCTTCGACAGGCATGGCTTCCTCGCCAGGGAGCTGGCCCGCCTCGATAGCCCGTATCCGGATGAGCTTGCCGGGAATATCATCGCATTCAACAGCCGCATGGCCACCGGGCCTCTTTCCAGTAGCTGGATAAGGCAGGTCGGCAATGCCGTGGCGCGCGGCGACCTGGTAAGCATCAACCATCGCGTGGCCGCCTTGATGGCATCGTATTTCGATATCCTGTTCGCGGCCAACAGGGTGCTCCATCCGGGGGAGAAGAGGCTGATGGGGTATTCCCACCTCCTCTGCAGCCGGCTTCCCGACCGTTTCGATGAGGATATCGCGGCCATATACGCCAGCCTGTCCGGAGAGGGCCTGATGGCGAATCTGGAAAGGGCTATGTCGCGATTGTATGATATGGCGCTGCAAGGGGACGATTCCGCGCTGGGGTAGGATTCACAATCGCCCTGCGATGTGATAGCTTCTTCTGTATGGACAAGAGATCTCAGCGTACGTCGAGGAGCTCCTCTGATGAGTACGCATACGTATATTACATAAAGAATCCCTCCTACAACGATGTCTCGCTCGGAGCCTGGGATTCCATCCTCTATTCCGGCACCCCTGTCATGTATGAGACGAGGTTCGGCCTGGACCTCGGGCTCATCGTGGGGCCGATGGGAGTCGCTGGCCGCCCGTACCAGCCTGGCTGGAGCGAGGTCCGCGGGGCCTGCCTGCATTTCGGCGATGAGAAGGAAGAGGATGATGTCCGCTATAGCCAGGATGACAGCCAGCACCAGTGCGACAGCTGCTTCTGCTGCCAGATTGCGAAAGAGCCGGAGAAGATGAAGGTCTCCGGCGATGTCTCGTGGATCGACCATCTGGCGACGCCTGCCGAGATGGCACGCTATGCGGAGAATGAGGAGAAGGAGGAGTATGCGCTGAGGATCTGCAGGGAGAAGATCCGCAAGCATGGGCTCAACATGAAGCTCGTCACCACGCACTTCATGCTGGCAGAGCCGAAGGTCGTCTTCTTCTTCACCGCCGAGGAGCGCGTGGACTTCCGCGACCTCGTGAAGGATCTCTCCGGCGTGTTCCGCATGAGGATAGAGCTGAGGCAGATCGGCGACAGGGATGAGTCGAAGCTGATTGGCGGGCTCTCCGTCTGCGGAAGGGACTACTGCTGCCATGCGATGACCGGCGCAGGTTCCGACAGGAAGTCCTCCGTCACCATAAAGATGGCCAAGAACCAGAACCTGTCGCTCAATTCCATGAAGATCTCCGGGCCGTGCGGCAAGCTGCTCTGCTGCCTTGCCTATGAGAACGAGTACTATCTGGAGGAGAAGGCAGGCTGCCCTCCCGAAGGCACGAGGATACGCATAGACCGCGAGCTGTGGAAGGTCACGGAGGTCAATATCCTCTCGCGCAAGATAAGCCTGGCTGCTTCCGAGGGCCGTACGATCAGCGTCCCGTTCGATGAAATCTGGTACAATGACGAGACAGGCTACTGGGAAGTGAGCGAGGAGTATCAGGAGGAGTACTTTTCCTGATACGGTAAAGCGTTGTCATGTAAAGTGTTGACTAATCCATCGCTTTTGTGGTACTTTGCATAAGCGCTGTTATTGATAGACAGCGTTTTGTTTAGATAAATTCATTCATTGAAAATGTTTGGAGGAATAAATGGCTAACAGGTCAGCAGAGAAGAGAGAACGCCAGGAAGCTCAGCGCCGCCTTCGCAACCGCGCTGCGAAGAGCACCATGCGCACAGCAATCAAGAGATTCGATGCGGCAGTGGCTGCCGGCGATAAGGCAGAGGCAGAGAAGACAATGGCGCTCAGCTGCAAGCTTCTCGACAAGGTCGCAGGAAAGGGCATCATCCACAAGAACACAGCTGCAAGGAAGAAGAGCAGGCTCGCACACGCATATCATAAGATGGTCTGAGTCTCCGGAGGTGCCATATGGAGAAACTTACTAAGGCTGCAATCATTGAGAATATCAATGAGAAGCTCGGTGTGAACAAAATCGAGATCCACCAGATCATTGATGAGCTTTTCGAGGAAATCAAGGATGGCCTCAAGAGCAACAGGATAATCGAGCTCCGCGGATTCGGCACGTTCGAGGTCCGTATCAGGAAGGGCAGGGAAAAGGCCCGCAATCCGAAGACCGGCGATGTCGTTTCCGTAGATAGGCATGGAGTCGCCATCTTCCGTGCCGGCAAGGAGCTGAAGGACTTCGTCTGGGATATCACGACACCGCCTGAAAAGGAGTGATAAGCTTTGGCTGCTGCAGTTGCTATAAATAACACGCAGGACAGGAGAAGCCTCAGGACCGTAGGTTCTGAGGTTCTTGTTTTACTGTCCTCCGCTTTCATCTATTCGATAGCCTTCCCGGGCTTCATGTCCGCAGATGGCATCTGGCCCATCGGCTTCCTGGCCCTGATCCCCGTATTCGCCGTAATCAGGAGGACAAGCTGGAAGCTCGTATGGGCCTATGGCTTCATGTATGGCTTCGTCTTCTATATCTTCTTCGATTACTGGCTCAAGAGCTTCCATCCGCTTGCGATCCTGCTCATCCCGGTAATCAAGGGATTCGAGATGATATTCCTCTTCCTGGCGCTCAAGGCGGTCGCGGCCTTCTTCAGGAAGCTGTCGCCGCTTTTCCAGGCCATCGTCTGGGTCGCCTATGCGTATCTGGCGGAATCATGGTTCGCAGGCGTGCCATACGGCAATATCGCATACGTCTTCTACGCCTTCCACCCGTTCGTGCAGATCGCGGATATCACGGGAGTATGGGGCATCGTATTCCTGGCAGTGCTGCCGCAGGCGTATTTCGGCAGGTTCCTTGCTGAGTACCTTTCCGGGAGAAGGAGCCTGAAGGGCTATATCAAGGCAGAGCCTGTTACGATCATCCTCTGGGCCGTGCTGATGGTGCTTGACCTCATCTATGGCACGGTAAGGCTCTCTGAGTGGACTGGCAAGGAGCCGGACAGGGTATGGGATGTCGTCGCGGTGCAGCATAACCATGACTCATGGGAGAATGGCTATGCCACCTATCTCCATAACTTCAACAACCTGCGCCGGATGACGCTGGAGAGCCTCGGGGCCACCGATCCCGATATCGTCATCTGGTCGGAGACGGCATTCGTCCCCTCCGTAGCCTGGTACACGCAGTACGGTCCGAACGACTCGCTCTTCCAGAAGCAGCTTGACGGCCTCGTCGATGATTTCGTCGCCTTCGGGTCCGGCCTCGGCGTGCCGCTCCTGACAGGCAATTCCGAAGGTACGCTTGCGGATCCGGGTCAGCCTCCGGTGCTTGCCGACGGGACAAGCAACAGGATCGACTACAATACGGTCATCCTCTTCGACGATGGTGGGATCAAGGGTACATACCGCAAGCAGCATCTGGTGCCGTTCACCGAGCATTTCCCCTATGAGGAGGAGCTTCCATGGCTCTACAACCTGCTTCTCGCCAATGACTTCAACTGGTGGAAGCAGGGTGAGGAGAGCTACGTCTTCGATTCCGACGGCATCCATTTCTCCACCCCGATATGCTTCGAGGATACATTCGGCTACATTTCCGCTGAGTTCGTGCATGAGGGTGCCGATGTAATCGTCAATATGACCAATGACAACTGGTCCAAGAAGGTGTCTGCGGAGATGCAGCATGCCGCCATGGCCTCGTTCAGGCCCGTGGAGACCCGCAAGTCGATGATGCGCGGAACCAACAGCGGCATCACCTGCCTGATAACCCCGGATGGGGTGATCCATGAGAAGATGCCTCCCTTCGAGATGGGCTGGCAGCTTTATCATGTGCCTGTCTATGAGGAAGGCGCCAATACGTTCTATGTCGACCATATCGACCTCTTCGGACGTATCGCCGAATATGCCTCATATGCGATCCTCATCATCGGCGCTGCCCTCAGGATAGCCGGCATTGCCAGGAGGAAGAGGTGAAGGCCAGCCTCATCATGATTGGCACGGAGATCACCCGCGGCATCATCCAGGATAGCCATGGGGTGCTCCTGAGCCGTGAGCTTACCCATCTCGGAGTCCATGTGGCGGAAATCGTATCGCTGCCTGATGATGGCACGATAGGCCCTGTCCTCTCGGCGCTTATGAGGTCGTCCGATTTGATCATCATCACAGGAGGGCTCGGCCCCACTACCGATGATATGACAAGGAGCGTCATCGCCGGGTGCGCTGGCGTTCCCCTGACGAAGGATGCCGGGTGCTGGGATTTCCTCCTCGGCAGGCTGGGGGATAGGGCTTACGGCGCCAATGAGAAGCAGGCATATATCCCGGAGGGTTTCACGATGATTCCCAACCATAACGGGACAGCCCCCGGATTCTATGGCTATGGCGGGGAGACGCTGCTCATCTGCCTTCCCGGGCCGCCGCGAGAGATGGAGCCGATGCTCTATGAGTCGGTGCTGCCGCTGATCCGCGGGAAGCTTGACCTGCCGGAGGCAGAGAGGGATGAGTATTCCTCATTCATCACGGCAGAGGCCAAGCTCGAGGAGCTGTATGAGGCCATCGATCCCCGGCTTGACTGGGGGACGAGATTCCAGGATTACAGGATCTCGCTCTATGTCTCCGGCGGGACTGCTGCGGAAAGGGACGATGCTATCGCCAGGCTCAGGGACAAGGTCGGTGAGTGCCGCATCGCGGATGGCAACCGTGAACCGCTGGATATCCTCATCGATGCCCTGGAGAGGCATCATGCCACGATAGGCTGCGCAGAGAGCTGTTCGGGCGGCATGGCTTCGATGCTCCTGACGCAGCGTGCCGGGTCCTCTGCCTTCATGATGGGCTCCGTCACTTCCTATGACCCTTCCGTCAAGGAAGGCATCCTCGGCGTGGATCATGGAATCATCAGGGAGCATGGCACGGTTTCCGCAGAGTGCGCCATGGCGATGGCCGATGGTGCCAGGAAGGCAATCGGTTCCGATTTCGCCTTCTCCATCACCGGTGTCGCAGGCCCTGACAAGAGCGAAGGGAAAGATGTCGGCACGGTCTTCATTGGTTTCTCTGGCAAGGGAAGGGAGACCGAGGCTGCTGCGCTTAAGTTCACCTCATGGGGGCGCGATTCGGTCAGGAAGCGCTCTTCCGTAGCTGCTTTCCTGCTGATGGCGGCCTTCATCGACGGCAGAAGCCCGGCAGGGATTGCCTCATGCTGGAGATATCTCTAAGGATTCCATAAGGCTCTCAGGGCTGTCTGCGATTATAAGCATCCGGCGGACAGCCTCTGAGAGGAAGCCTTCCGCCACGGCTTTGTCGAGCATGGCGATCAGAGGGTCCCAGTAGCCTGCGGTGTTGAGCAGCGCGATTTCCTTCTGATGGTAGCCGATCTGCTTCCAGGTATAGATCTCCGCAAGCTCCTCCAGCGTGCCTATGCCTCCGGGAAGCGCGATATAGGCATCCGCAAGGCTGTACATCCTCGCCTTGCGCGAGTGCATGTCAGGAACGATGATGAGCTCTGTCTCATAGCGTTCCCTCTTCACCTCATCCGTATCCATGATCTCCGGGAGCACGCCGATGACCCTGCTTCCATGCTCACCGGCATTCCTGGCGGCAATGCCCATCAGGCCGAGGCATCCTCCTCCGTAGATGAAATCAAGCTTCCTTTCACCTATCAGGCATCCAAGCTCTGCAGCCGCTTCCGCATATCTGCTGTCATTTCCCGCCGAAGAGCCGGAGAAGACAGCTACTGACGAAATAGCATCCATGTAAGAAGTATGGAAGCAAAGACGATGTTTCTCAATACCAAAGGCAGCCAGCCATTCTCTCCCAAATGCTTTCCTCTTGAATCGGTCAGAACGTGAAATATACAGAAGTGAAATCCTGCCGCCCGTAAGGCGAATAATCAGGAAAATCAACTACAGAACCATGCAACACAGCAGCCGTTGAATCTTCAAATCCGAGTGGTCCATAAAAACTTGCAAAAATAGGCGCAGAAAAGTGTTGACAATCCACAACTGGGGGGGGGGGGGGGATTTAATGAATCAATA
>CALXQU010000020.1 GCA_944390725.1 uncultured Spirochaetaceae bacterium | reverse complement strand
ATTACTCCTTATCTTCCATCTCTTGTGGACAAAACAAAGGAGCTGTCTCGAAAGCCTAGACTTTCTTAACAGCCCCTTTCCATCACTGTGCCAGGAATGCGCTGAAGCGCTCTGCCTCTCCCTGGCGGATATCGCTCCTGAGCTGCTGGTACTCATCGATTCCGGCATCTTCAGGAAGCAGCGCATCCGTGCCGAATGACGGCGGCGTTATCGGGGCCTTGGCAGCCTGCTCGCGGATCTCTTCGCCATGCGTCTCGACGAACGCTGCCGGGCTCTCCTGCGGATAGTGCGCCTTCCAGTAGGCAATCACATCCTCTGCTACCCTATCGGCATACTCGTCATAGAGCCTCAGCGCCTCCGCGTCGATATCGATCTCCTCCGCAGGATACTCCTGCCGTATATAGCTGGCTATATCCTCGGCGATGCGGTCCCTATGCTGGCTGTAGAGGCTCTCCACCTCCGCCGCGATATCCACTTCCTCAGCTGGGTAGTTCTCCGCTATATAGCTGGCGGCATCCTCAGCGATCTGGTCGCGGTAACGGGCATAGAGGCCTTCGACCTCGGCAGCCACGTCGACAGTCTGGGCCGGGTAGTTCTGCCTGAAGTAAGATGAGACATCCTCTGCCAGGGCCTCCCTGTATACAGGATAGAGGGCAAGCACCGCGGCCTCGACATCGACTGCCTCGTCAGGATAGTTCTCGCTGATGTATGCGGCGACATCCTCTGCCAGAGCATCGCCGTACTCATCGTAGAGGGCAAGGATCTCTGCCTCGATATCGAGAGGCTCATCAGGATGGTTCTCCGCTATATAGGCAGCCACATCCTCAGCCAGGCCTTCCCTGTACTTGCCATAAAGCGCGAGCACCTCAGCCTCCAGGTCGATAGCCTCGGCAGGATAGTTCTCGCTGATGTATGCCGCAACATCCTCGGCAAGCGCATCGCCATACTTATCATAGAGGGCGAGCACATCAGCCTCTGTATCGACGCCGAGCACCTCCATCTGCTCGTCATGGGAAAGGGCATCATACCTTTCGATGATATCGAGGATGATATCGGAGACGAGCGCGGACCTGTACTTATCGTAAAGGGCCAGGACCTCGGCCTCGACATCGATGGCCTCCTCAGGCCCGAGGGCTTCCCTGACATCCTCGACAACCGTGCCAAGGTTCTCCTGGTAATATCTGTCAGCGGTGGTGCTGAAGGAGATGATGGCAGCCTTCTCATCGGCGGGAAGGGCCTCAAGGGCGGCAATGGCATCGGCGGAGACCATATCGCCATAGGCTGCATAGATGGCCTCAAGCGAGAGCAGCTCCGCCTTCCCTGCCACGGAAAGCGACCTGTATTCAGATACCGCCCTATCGATCACATCGGCGGCGATGGCATCCTTGTTATCCTGGTAGAAGTCCAGCACGGCACGTTCCGCCGTCTGCCTCTGCAGCTCAGGTATGATGATGGAGCCTGCTACCGCGCTGACGAGCCTCTCGGAGGCGGCTGCATAGGCCTCGCTCGAATCGGTGCCGAGGTTCTCAGCCACGCGCTCGGCGATGGCATCTATATTCTCCTCGGTCACGATCCTGGCGATGGCTGCATCGACCCCGTTCTCCTGCAGCGTCCTGAGGATGGCTTCCGCTTCCTCGCCGGCGAACCATCTGTCCACGAGCTCCGGGACGCCTTCGTAGATATCATCGGAGACGGCCTTGATGAACTCCTCATCGGAAAGGAGGAGCTCCTTGACCTTGCGCGTCATCTCCTCCTCCGCCGTGATGGCGTCGATATCGGTCTCCAGCGGCTCCGCAACGGAGAGAAGAGGCTCCGACTGCCTTGCGCGGGCGGCATCCAGTACCGTGCTGTCGCTGCCTGGCCTCGTCGCCAGCATGAATGCAAATGAGAATACCGCAGCGACTGCGGTTACCGACAGCAATACGATCCGGATCTTTCTGCCCATCTTCACGCCTCTTATCCAATGATACCACAGCAATTTTCGACTTGTCGAGAAAGACTATCCTCCGTCGAGTCATTGATCACGGTTATCACGCGGCGCCCCGAGGAGAAGAGCGAGAGCCCTATATCCTTCTGGGCCCGGGCCCTCTTCATGAATTCCTCGGAGGATATCCCGTCGCGCTCCGCAGCGCGCCTCATCCGCACCTCAAGCGGAGCCGTGACGAGTATTATGAGACTGCAATGCTCCACGAAGCCCATCGACTCCAGGAGCGCCGCGTTTATCACGGGGACAAGGCCCCTGCCCTCCGCCTCGGCGGCAAGCCTGAGGGCCTCCTCCCTCATCCAGGGATGCGTGATGGCGTTGAGCGTCTCCAGCCTGGCGGGATCCGCGAAGACCATAGGCCCCAGCACCTTCCTGTCAACGCTCCCGTCGCTGGCGAAGATGGAGGGGCCGAAAGCCGCTTCCAGCGCCTCATGGTTCGCCTCCAGCGCCTCGTGCCCGAGCCTGTCGACATCGATTACCGCAAAGCGGTCCTGCGGCAGCATCGCCGCGAAGGCATCCTTTCCCGCGCATGTCTTGCCTGTAAGCCCTACTATCAATGCATCGCCCCCCAGCACTTCCCTTCCTCGATGGATACCCTGAGCGGGACGGAGAGCTTCTCGGCATTCTCCATCAGCTCCTTTATCATGGCGGCGGCCTCCTCCTTCTCCTCGATGGGCACCTCGAAGATCAGCTCGTCATGGATCTGCAGCAGCAGCCTGGTCTTCATGCCACGTTCCCTGATGGCGCTGGATACCGAGAGCATCGCCTTCTTCACGATCTCGGCAGCGCTGCCCTGGATCACCGTGTTTACGGCCATCCTGTCAGCTTCCGCAGAGGCATTGCGGCTGCTTGCCGCCGCGCTCTCGATCCGCCTCCTGTGCCCATGCATGGTCGTGACGTATCCCGTCTCCTTGGCAAGCGCCTCCGTCCTCTCGATGAAGTCCTGTATGCCCGTATAGCGCTCCAGGTACTTCTTCCGGAATGCTGCCGCATCGCTCCTGGAGATGCCCAGGTCGGAGGAGACGCCGTATGCGCTCATGCCATAGATGATGCCGAAGTTGATCGTCTTGGCGATCCTCCTCTCAGCGGGGGTCACCTCCTCCAGCGGCTTGGAGAATATCATGCCGGCCGTGTACCTATGGACATCAAGCCCATTGCGGAAAGCCTCCATCAGCCACCTGTCCTGCGTGATATGGGCGAGGACGACGAGCTCGATCTGGGAGTAATCGCCGGAGATGAAGACGGTGCCTTCCTTGGGAGTGAACGCATCGCGGATGCGGCGCCCTTCATCGGTCCTGATGGGGATGTTCTGCAGATTCGGCTCGCGAGAGGAGAGCCTGCCCGTGGCGGTGCCTGTCTGCAGGAACGTCGTATGGATACGGCTCCTGGCATCAGCCATCGACTGCATGGGCTTGGTGAACGTATTGCGCAGCGTGCTGCAGTTCCTGTACTCGAGGATTGCCTCGATCAGCCTGCCGCCCTTCGGCAGGAGCCCCTGCAGGACCTCGGCCCTCACGGAGGACGACCTGCCGCCGCCCGGCCGCGGGAAGCCCTTCTCATCATAGAGCACCTTGGCCATCTGCACGGTGCTCGCGATATTGAACGGATGGCCGACAAGGCCGTGGATCTCCGCAGTCAGCGCATCGATCCTGGCCGCGAGCTCCTCATCCATCTTCCTGATGCTGCCCATCGAGACATGGATGCCCTCCCTCTCCATATCGGCAAGGACGCGGATAAGCGGCTCCTCCATTTCCCTGTAGAGGCTGCGGAATCCCTGCTCATCGATTGCCTTCTCGAGGTACGCAGCCAGGCGCAGCGTCCTGTCCGCATCCTCCGCGGCGGCAAGCTGCCTGCTTTCCTCCGTGGTGTTCTTTGCCCTCTTCGGCGGGTCATCCCTGCCCTCGATCACCCGGCGGTAGACGGAATCAAGGTCGAACCAGCCCCCTCCGCTGTCGATCATCCAGGCTGCGATCATCGTATCGAGGCGTACGGAGGGAAGCCCGATGCCCATGTTCCCCAGCGCATGGATGGCAGCCTTGGCATCATGTACCGCGGGGCTTATCCTCCCCGTCCCCAGGTATTCCCCGAGAAGGGTGCGGACATCGCCTGCATTCCAGGCATCAACGGGCACATATACAGCCCTGCCTGGCTCCGATGAATAGGCGAATCCCGTCATCCTGGCATCATACTTCGCGCTCTCCGCCTGGATCGAGATGGCGAACATGCCGGCAGACCCCGCTGCCCTGGCAAGGTCCTCCCCGACCCTGGAGAGGTCCTTCTCGATGATGTACTCCACCTTCTCCGCCACCTGCCCAGCCGCATGGGACGGCATCACGATGGTGCCTGCCCTCTTGGCCAGCGTCATGCAGCCATGCCTGACGAAGTCATCGGCACCCCTGGAGAAGTCGATATGCGCTGCGGAAAGCGCCTCGAAATCGAAATCGCTGCCGACAGCCTCGCGGGAGAGGATGATGAGCCTCTTCGAGAGCTCCGCCCCTTCCCGCCCTGCCTCGAGCTTATCCCGCACGGAGCGGGAAAGGCTGTCAAGATGGCTGTAGATGCCATCAAGCGAGCCATATTCGGCAAGAAGCTTCGCAGCGCCCTTCTCACCCAGCCCCTTGATGCCGGGGACATTGTCGGCGGTATCGCCGAGGATGGTCAGGTAATCGACCATCTGCTCCGGCCTGACGCCGTATTCCGCCTCGACCTCCTTCTCCCTGTATTCGGCATAGCCGCTGCCGGTCTTCTTCGTAGACGGCCTGAGGATATAGACATGGCCGGAGACAAGCTGCATCAGGTCCTTGTCGGAGGTGACGATGGCAGTGCCGATGCCATTCTTCCCCGCCAGGCCGGCAAGGGAGGCGATGATATCATCGGCCTCGAAGCCCTGCCTGCTGACGATGCCGATGCCGACATTGGCCAGCGTCTCTGCTATCAGGGGGATCTGCGCATGGAGGTCCTCTGGTGCAGGCGGCCTGGTTGCCTTGTATGCGGGATACATCTCATGGCGGAAGGTCGGATGGCGCTCATCCATGGCGACTGCCACATAATCGGCGCCATACTCGGAAAGGAGCATCATCAGCGAGGAGAAGAAGCCATAGTATGCGCTGATATTCATCCCTGACGGATCCGTCAGCGGACGCGATGCATGGGCATAGTAGCAGCGGTATACAAGGGAATAGCCGTCTATGATGAAAAGGGTCTTCCCGGATCTGCCGGTAGCCTTGCCCTCAGGTGCCTCAGGCACATCCATCTCCATATCATCTCCGTCTATACCGGAGAACAGGTCACCGCTCATCATCAACCTCCAGTGTAAGTGTATCATATGCAGGATATGCCTCGGGGGCGTAGCGCCTGCGTATCTCGGCATCGGATGTCTCATGGCTGATGTGGGTGAAGAGTATCCGCTGCGGACGCAGCTTCCTGGCATTCTCCAGGGCCTGGTCGAATGAGAAATGGCTCCAGTGCGGCCTGCTGCGCAGCGCGCCGATCACCAGCAGGCCAAGCCCCTGCAGGTACCTGGCATTCGTCTCCAGCAGCAGGTCGGACACATCGGTTATATACGCGGCGCTGCCGAATCTGTATCCAGCTATCCTCATCATGCCATGGAGGACGGGGATCGCCTGGAAGCGGAGGCTGCCGATGCTGAAGGTGCCGTATTCCTCCACAACCCTCTTCTCGAGCCTAGGGACGCCCTTGTAGGCATAGTCCGCGAAGGCATATGGGAAGCATGCCGAGATCCTGTCCAGCACATCGCCGAATGAATAGAGCGGCAGGCGCTTCTCCTCCGAGGTGAATACCCTCAGGTCATCAAGCCCCATCAGATGGTCTGCATGGGCATGGGTATAGAGGACGCCGTCGAGGCTGCCGATGCCGCTCCTGAGCGCCTGCAGCCTGAATTCGCAGCCTGTATCGATGACCACCCTGGTCCCGTCCTTCTCGACCATGAGCGATGAGCGCCAGCGGCTGTCATGGGGATCGGCGGAGGAGCAGACAGGGCAATGGCAGCCTATCACAGGCACGCCATGGCTGGTACCGGTCCCCAGGAAGGTGATCCTCATACGGAAGCGATCTCGTCCCTGACGGTATCGGAGCTGAAGTAGCCCGCCAGGCTTCCAGCGCCTGCGGAGACCTGCTCGGCGGCCTTGTCCATCATCGCCTGCCCTTCCTCCGATGACAGATAGTCCATCAACCTGCCGACATTGTCGCCGGCAGCGTCAAGCAGCGCATCTATGGCCTCGTCATCAAGCGATGAGAGGATGGAGGACTTGGTCTCGTCGCTCAGGGGAGCTGCGTCGACGGCAGCATGGATAGTCGAATCCATCACGCCCTCGGCATTGAATGCGATGCCGAAGAAGCGGATCGATACATCGGGTACGAAGAAATAAAGGGCCAGGAAGAGTATCGCCGCGACGGATGATATCCCTATGAGCCCGCTGAAATAGCCTTTCATATATCAATAGGCGGGAACCCGCCATACCTCCTTGCGCAATGCCTGCACTCTGATGATAGACCGATCGGAAGCCTTTTTGGAACCTCCCCAGCCTACCCTATATCGATGCCCTCGGCCTCTTCCAGCCATAGCGCGGCTGATGCATCGCTGGGCATGCGCCAGTCAGAGCGCGGGGAGAGGGTCACCGAGCCGACCTTAGGGCCGTCAGGCAGGCAGCTGCGCTTGAACTGCTGGGCGAAGAACCTCCTGATGAACGTCACCAGCCACTTCCTTATCGTCGCCGCGTCATAATCGCCGCCGAACGCGATGCGGGCCATGCGGAATACCTTGCGCGGCGGGAAGCCGAAGCGGACGATGAAGTAGAGGAAGAAGTCGTGGAGCTCATAGGGCCCTACGATATCCTCCGTCACCTGGCTGATCATGCCGTCCTTCGCCGGAAGCAGCTCCGGCGAGACAGGCGTTGCCAGGATGTCGCGCAGCACCGCAGCAGCTGCGCTGTCCGCCGAGTCCGCCTCATATGCGACAAGATAGCGCACCAGCGTCTTGGGCACCGATGCATTGACGCCATACATGCTCATATGGTCGCCATTGTACGTAGCCCAGCCCAGCGCCAGCTCCGACAGGTCGCCGGTGCCGATGACGATGCCCCCTTCCTTGTTCGCGATATCCATCAGCACCTGCGTCCTCTCCCTCGCCTGCGAGTTCTCATACGTCGTCGAGAGGTCATCAGGACTCTGCCCGATATCCCTGAAATGCTGCATGACGGCTTCCTTGATATCCACGGTCATGAGCGTGGCGCCGTATGCCTCGGCCAGCTTCTCCGCATTGCCTTTGGTACGGGCAGTGGTGCCGAAGCACGGCATCGTCACCGCTATGATATCCCCCAGCGGCCTGGAAAGCATCCTTAAGGCCCTTGCGGCCACGATCAGGGCAAGAGTGGAATCCAGCCCCCCGGAAAGCCCTACCACGGCCTTCGCCGCATGGGAGGCCTCCAGCCTCGTCCTCAGCCCCAGCGCCTGCAGGTCGAGGATCCTGCGGCATCTGGCATCACGCTCCCCGGAGCTCTCCGGCACGAACGGATGCTTCGCGAATGAGCGCGTGAGCACGGTCTCCCTCTCCTCGTTCCCGACATATATCCATTCATAGCCATCCGCGGGATGGAAGGTATTCATGCGCCTCCTTTCCGCGGCCAGCCTCCCCGTATCGATATCGGCGGTGATGAAGGAGCCGCTCTGGGCTGAGGCATATGCGAGGATGGAGCCGTTCTCGGCAATCATCGAATTGCCAGTGAAGACCATATCGGTAGTGCTCTCGCCGATGGATGCATCGGCATAGATATAAGCCGACACCAGCTTCGCGGACTGCATGGAGACAAGCGACCTCCGGTACTCCTCCTTGCCTATGGTCTCATCGGAGGCGGAGAGGTTCGCGATGACGGTGGCGCCTGAGAGCGCGAGCTGCACGGAGGGTGAATCGGCGACCCAGAGGTCCTCGCAGATCTCGGCAGCGACCGCAAGCGCCTCGGGATGCCTGAAGCCTATCACCGTCCTGCGACCGAAGAGGACCCTGCCATAGCGCGTATCGATCCACTGGTTCTCCTCCGGAGATGGGGTGAACCACCTCATCTCATAGAATTCCCCATAGGATGGGATGCTCCGCTTGGGAACAAGCGCCAGCAGCCTGCCGTCCCAGATGGCAGCGGCAGTGTTGTACAGCTTGCCCCTGTACCTGAACGGGAACCCGGCGAACACCAGCATCTCCAGCCCCCTGCTGGCCTCTATGATATCCTCCAGGGCATCCTCGCACCTGTCCAGGAGCGGGCTCTGGAAGAAGAGGTCGCCGCACGTATACCCTGATACGGAAAGCTCCGGGAAGACCAGGATGCTGACGCCGCTCTCCGCGGCCTGCCGCATCATCCCTATCATCATGCTGCTGTTGAAGGCGGGGTCCGCTACCTTAAGCGCGGGAGACGCCGCCGCTGCTTTCACAAATCCATCACGCATACCTGAATGGTAGCATAAAAGAAGATGAGGTATAATTGCCTCAGGAGGACAGATGGATATACTTTCTTCACACCTTGATGCCAGGCCCGTCCATATCGCGGACGGCAGCTGGAGACTGGACTTTGCCCTCGATTTCGAATCGGGCAGCAGCGGCGAGGCCGTGGTATGCACGGACCTCCATGGCGCCAGGGAGGATTTCCCCATCGAGGTAAGGAAAGGGGCCAACCATATCGAGAGGAGCATCAGCGTCGAGGATCCGACGCTCTGGTATCCGGCGGGGCTCGGGTTCCCGCGACTCTATCCGTTCTCCGTATCGGTAGGAGGCAGGCAGGAGGACAGGCATATCGGCTTCCGCACGGCCGAGGAGCGCGATGGCTGGCTCTATATCAACGGGAGGAGGATGTTCATCAAGGCATGCTGCCCGGACAAGCCCATCGACGGCAGGAGATGCGAGGGCATCCTCAAGGGAATCGCCGACTGCAACATGAACATGGTCGTGCTCGACGGGGAGATACCGCAGGCTGTCTATGATGCGGCCGACAGGGCCGGCGTGCTTGCCGTCTCCCGCAGCGGCATGCAGGGCAGCAGCCCCTCATCGGTCTCCATATCATCCCTTCCCCAGATGCCCGAGAAGATCGATGCGGATGAATGGACGCTCGAGAGGACATACAAGCATCCGCAGTCCGCGGACCGGATAGGCTACCTGCCGCAGCTGATGGAGGCTGTCGAGGCCGAGCGCTTCACGGCAAGGAAAAGGATAGAGGGAGCCGCCGGCGTCATGATACCGCTGACGGTAAGCGAGGACGGGCGCTGGAGCCTGCTGCAGTATGCGGCAAGGCAGTTCTTCTCCCCTCTCTTCCCCCTGCTCATCATGAGGGGATCCTCGCTGCTGGTCTATATCGTCAATGACTCGGACAAGGAGCTCGAGACGGAGCTCTCGGTGAAGCTGAGGACCTTCTCCGGGCAGAAGAAGTTCACCAGGGAGTTCACCCTCACGGCCCCGGCGGAGAGCGTGACGCTCTCGGAGGTTATCGAGCTCGGGCGCGTGATGAGGGATGACTGCTTCTGCTACGCCAAGCTCGCCACCAAGGGGATGCTGCGCGAGCGCGTCATGCTGCTCGACAGCCCAAGGCGGTCAAGATACCTCAGGTCAGGGCTCAGGACGGAGTGCACCAAGGCAGGGCCCAGGTCCGTCAACGTGAAGCTGACGACCGAGAACCCATCGTTCGATGCATACCTCGAGACCGATGTGCCGGGCACGTTCTCGGACAACCTGATCTCGGTGCGCCCGACAGCCGAGAAGAACGTGATCTTCTCCTCCGAGGAGGAGGTGGACCTCGACAGGTTCATCTCATCGCTGCGGATCGCCGACCTCTCGATCTGATCAGGCCCGGTCAAGCACCACCGCGCTTTCCTCATGTCCGGAGCCGGGATAGAAATCGAACACGCGTGCCTTTACGGGACTGTATCCCGCAAGCAGCGGCAGGTCCCTGGCAAGGGTCACGCTATTGCATGACACATATATGATCCTCGCGGCGCCGAATGAGGCAATCAGCGATGCGCTCTCCTGCCCCAGCCCCGTACGCGGCGGGTCGACGATGACCGTATCAACCTTCCTCCCGCTCCTGCGGCTCCATGATGCGACATCGGATGTGAATGAGAGCGCCGAGGGGGCATTCTTCCTGGAGAGCATCAGGCAGCGCCTGTCGCGCTCGACCGCCCACACGCGCCTGCCGCTTCCCTCGAAGAGCGCGGAGAAGGTGCCGACGCCGCTGTAGAGGTCCATGATGCTGCCGCCGATGGCATTGTCCCTGACGAAGGCAAGGAGCTCAGGCAGAAGCGAGGGATTGGACTGGAAGAAGACATCGGCCGAGACATAGTACCTGATGCCGGCAACCGTGACCAGCACCGCCTTATCGGAGAACGTCACCTCATCATCGCCATCGAAGGCAGGGACCTCTGCAAGCCCTGTCCTGCTGTTGACCATATTGCTGAACATGGCCCTGCGCCCTTCCTCATAGAGCGTCTTCCCCTCAGCAAGGAGCGCTGAGAGCCTGGGTGAGAGGAGCGGGCATGCGGGAAGCTCCACGAGCTCCGAGGACGACGGGGAGAGGAAGCCTGCCCTCCTGCCGCGGAAATCGACATGGAAGCGTGCCCTCCTCCTGTAGCCTGCCGCCTGCCCATACGCGGGCGGGTCGAACGGGGGCAGCTCTTCCAGCTTCGCGATCCTCCTCAGGTTATCCTTGACGACCGATTCCTTGATAGCCGCGCTATCCTTCTCATCGACGATCTGGAACGAGCAGCCGCCGCATCTGCCGTAGAACGGGCAGTACGGCGCCCTGCGCAGAGGCGATGGCTCCAGCACCTCGGCGCATTCCATGATGGAGAATCCGTTGCGGCGCTCCTTCTCGGTGCATTCGACAAGCTCTCCCGGAAGGGCATCCTCGACGAAGACGGCCCTGCCATCCCCATCGTGGCCGAAGCCGAGGCAGTCCGATACAGCCTTCTCTATCCTTATAGCCATGATGCATACCTCTCTATCATCTTTGCGATAAAATCAATCCCGATCCGGAAGAAAGAATCCGAATGGATATCGAAGCCGACAGATGCCGCAACATCGCAGGCATCAGCGGAGCCTGTCATCGAGAGCATCCTCCTGTACACATCTGCAAAGCCGGGCTCGTCCTTCCTGGAGAAAAGCGCCAGGGAGAAGAACTCTCCGAATGCATACGGGTAGTTGTAGAAGCTGAAGTCCGCGGAGTAGTAATGGGACTTGACGGTCCACATATAGGGATGGAAGGCGGCAAGCGCATCGCCATAGGCTTCCCTCTGCGCATCCTCCATCAGCGCGGAGAGGCGCTCAGGCGGAAGCGGCCCTTCCTCCCGCTCCGTGAAGACGCGGCTTTCGAAGATGAAGCGCGAATAGATATCCACGATGACCTGGCTCGCTGCCGTGAGGAACGCATCAAGCACGAAGACCTCCTCGCCTCCGGTCCTGCAGGATGCGAGGATATCGGCAAAGACAAGCTTCTCCGCGAATACCGAGGCAGTCTCGGCCAGCGTCATCGGATAGGCCGCAAGCGATGGCGGCAGCGGCGAGAGCACCCTGTCATGATAGGCATGGCCGAGCTCATGGGCGAGGGTCAGCACGCTGTCGTATGTCGAGTCGAAGTTGAGGAAGACCCTGCTCTCCCCCGCATTGGGGAAATAGACATCATAGGCCCCTCCTGCCTTGCCCGGGCGCATATCGCTGTCGATCCAGCGCCTGTCTACGGCTTCCCGCGCAAAGGCTTCCATCTCGTCCGAGAACGCACCATAGGAACGGAAGACGGAAGCGGCCGCCTCATCGAACGAATAGCGCCTCTCCTGGCCGGCAGGCGCGAAGAGGTCGAAGAAGGAGAAATCGCTGATGCCGAGATGGCGGGCCTTGATGCGGAAGTACTCCCTGAACATGGGCAGGGAATCCCTGATGGCATCCATCATGGCAGAGAGTGCGGCGCTGTCGAACCTCGACTCGGCAAGCGAGCGTTCCAGGGGATCCTGCCAGCCCCTCTTCCTGTCCAGGAGGAGCACGGTGCCCTTGACGCCGCTGAGGGCCGATGCGAACGGGACGCCATAGGTGCCCAGCAGGGAGGTCTCCCTGCCGAACGACTCCTTCCTGAGGCTGCGCGATGAAGATGAGGCATCAGCCCTCAGCTGGGTGAGCGTCTTCCCCGAATCGGACGCCGTCGACGAAAGGGCTTCCTGCAGCCTCTCCCAGGCGGAGGATCCGGAAAGGGCCAGCTGCCCGGCAAGGGCTTCCTCCTCCGGCGACATCAGATGCCCGGCATCCCTCCGCACGGCGGCGACGTAATAGCCATAGCCTGCAGGAGCCTCCTCGCCTGAGCGGCCCACTGCCCGCATGAATGCATCCCCGGCCTCTGCGTATTCTGCGGCAGCGCGCTCAGCGCATTCGGCGGCCTTCATCAGCCCTGGGTCCGAGGAATCTACGGAAAGCGCCGCATCGGCATACGCCGTGATGGAAATGGCTATGCTGTCGCCTTCGTCCTTCTTTCCGATCAGGGTGCTGAGGGGCGCGTCGGCAAGGGACAGCTCCTTCAGTTCCGTACCGATGGCCTTCAGCCGTGCTATATCATCATCAATGCCGTCGGGATAGATGCTCCCGAGGTCCCATCTTCCTGGATAGCTCATACGACGAGTCTAGCATGAATGCGGATATCATGCACAATGGCACGGCATTTCATAAGGAGCCATTGCGAATGTATCCTGCCTAGGGTGTCTTCGGATATCTTCTCCTTGCAATGCAAGCAATTGGATTTGGTAATGGTTCCTTACCAACGCCTAGAGCGAGAGGATGCGGGTCGCGCCGAGAAGCTCGATGTCATCATCGTCATGGGTCACGAAGAGCATAGGCGAATCCCCGGCCCAGGAGAGCAGCAGCCGCGCAGAGAGCCGGCGGCTCTCCGCATCGAGGGCACGGAAGGGCTCGTCAAGGAAGACGGCATCCTTATCAAGCAGCACGAGGCGCGCTATGGCAAGCCTCCTCTTCATCCCGCCTGAGAGCGTGGATACGATGCTGCCGGACTCTGCCGCAAGGCCGACCCCGCCAAGGGCCTGCAGGATCCTGGCACGGTCGTCGGAGACTGCCCTGAGGTTCGAGAGCACGCCCAGGGCCTCCACGAGCCTGTCCTCCTGGAAGAGCACCGCAGGACGGGAGAACGGCTCCGATATGCTGCCGCTGAAATCCCGGTCGAGGCCTGCGATGATGCGCAGCAGCGTGGTCTTGCCCCTGCCGGAAGGACCGGTGACGGCAATCCTGTCTCCCCTGCCGATCTCCATATCCAATCCGGAAAGGACCAGCTTGCCGCCGAAGCGCTTCTCCTCGATATGCGCCTTCATCTCATGATCCTCCCCGCGGCAAGCGATGAGAGCCTGAGGAAGAAGCGCTCGAAGAGGAATGCCAGGACAATCACGACGGCGGTCCATGCGAAGAGCTCAGGGGTAGCCAGATAGATCTTGGCCTCGTAGACGCGCTCGCCGATGGAGCCATCGGGAAGGCCGATGACCTCCGCGGCGATACCGCTCTTCCATGCAAGCCCCAGCGCGATCGAGACCGCGCTGCTGAAGTATGGCATGACAGAGGGGACATAGATATAGCGGATCCTCTTCCAGGCCGGCATCCTGTAGCAGGAGGCCATCTCCAGCAGGGTCCTGTCAGTCTCCTCTATGCCGCTGAGGACATTCGTGTAGATGATGGGGAACACCATCAGGAAGGAGATGGCGATGCTGAGGCTGCGGGAGGAGATCCAGACAAGGAGGAGGATCGTCACCGATGCGACAGGCGTCGCCCTGACGATCTTCACCAGCGGGTCGATAAGCATCCGCAGGGGCTGGCATCGCCAGGCAAGCACCGCAGCGGCAAGGGCTGCCGCGACGGAAAGCAGGAAGCCTGCCATGATCCTCAGCAGGGTCGATGACACGGCTCCCCAGAAGCCCGGCTCAGACATCGAGCGCAGCAGCGCCATGAGCACCGCCATGGGTGAAGGGAGGAAGAGCTCCTCGCCTATGATGATGGCAGCAGCCTCCCAGACGCAGATCCAGAAGGCTATCGCCAGGGCCTTACTCCACCCAGTAGAAGTCTTCAAGGGGCACCTTGCCTCCGACGGCCTGGCCATTGGCCTCATAGAGGACATCGAGATAGAAGGAGAGCATCTCCTCCATCTCATCTCCGGGGATCATGACTATATTGCAGTACGGAATCGCGAGCTGGGCGACCGGCTCGGGAACGATGGAATACGATGCAATCGAACGGGGCGCATCGGGGGATGCGTTGCAGAAGGCGACGGACTCCGCATACTCCGCCAGGAATGATGCGACAGCCTCCGGATTCTCCTCGGCAAAGCCGCGGCGCGCCACGGTGACGCCTGTTATCATGCCGACGCCCGTGAGGTCCTCCCAGATGCTGTTGACATCAAGCGCGATGCGTATGGAGCTGTCCTTCATCATGGCGGTGGTGGCGAACGGCTGCGGCAGCATGGCGACGCCGTCAGGGTCGGATGCGAGGGCAGCCACGCACTCCTCGTGCTCGCTCTTCCACTCTATATAGACATCCTTCCCCGGTTCCAGCCCGCTCTGCGAGAGGATATAGAGGAGGGAGTACTCAGGAGTCGCCCCCTTGCCTGCCGAATATATGGTGCGTCCCCTCAGGTCATCGACCGAATGGACCGTATCGCCGTTCTCGACGATATAGAGGACGCCCAGCGTATTCACCGCGAGCGCCACGACCCCGCCTTCCGTCCGGTTGTAGAGCACGGATGCGAGATTGGCGGGTATGGCCGCGATATCGGCATCTCCGCGCACGATAAGGGGCACCACCGCATCGGGAGAGCCCTCAAGGGTGAAGCTATATGAATTGCCATCGACAGGCCCTGCGGCAGCCTTATCCATCAGGCCAGCAAGCCCCATCGCCGTCGGTCCCCTCATGGCAGCGACGGATATGCCAGCGGCCGGAAGGGAGATGGCCGCTGCGACAAGGAGGGCCATCAAAGCTATAACGGTTCTTCTCATACCCTGAATATAGCGCCAATCAGAGATCGATTCCATACTCCTGGATCTTGCTGATCAGCGTCCTGCGCGATATCCCCAGCTCCTCCGCGGTACGCGTGCGGTTGCCCTCCCAGCGATGGAGGGCGCGGATGATGGCATTGCGCTCGATATCCCTTAGAGAGAGCGTCTCCTCGCTGGCCACCGCCTGCTGCTGGGGCATCTCGCGGGGAATGGCCCCGCCCAGGTCAAGGTCGTTGAAGTCGATGACCTCGGAGGCGGCGAAGATCATCGCGCGCTCTATGATGTTCTCCAGCTCCCTGACATTCCCGTAGAACGGGTGGGCCTTCAGCGCATTGAGGGCCTCCGGCGTAAGACCCATGATCTTCATGCCCATCATCAGGTTGTACTTGCGTATCACGCGGCCGGCCAGGAGCGGTATGTCCTCCACCCTCTCGCGCAGCGGCGGTATCGATATCCTCACGACGTTGAGGCGGTAGAAGAGGTCCTCGCGGAATGTCCCTTCGGCCACCATCCTCTCCAGGTCCTTGTTGGTGGCTGCCACGATCCTGGCATCTATCGGTATGGAGACGGTGCCGCCGAGCCTCGTCATCCTGCGCTCCTGCAGCACGCGCAGGATCTTCACCTGCAGCGAGAGCGGCATATCGCCTATCTCGTCCAGGAAGAGCGTGCCTCCGGAAGCGAGCTCGAAGAGGCCCTGCTTGCGCTGGTCGGCCCCCGTGAAGGCGCCGCGCTCGTAGCCGAAGAGCTCGGACTCGATGAGGTTCTCTGGCACGCCGCCGATGTTTATGGCCATGAAGGGCCCGTCGGAAACGGATGAGAGGCGGTGTATCTCCTTGGCCACGACCTCCTTGCCGGTCCCCGACTCCCCCGTGATGAGCACATTGGCCTGCGAAGGCGCTATCTTCTCGATGATGGCCTTGATGCGCAGTATCTCAGGGCTTTCGCCTATGAAGCCGGAGGATGGGACATCATTCTCGGCCACGTTCCTGATGCTGTCCGCCTCCACGAGGCTCTTGATCCTCTCTACCAGCTCCTCAGGCTCGAAGGGCTTCTCGATATAATCCTCCGCCCCGTACTTCATCGCCGAGACGGCATCGCGGATCTCGCCATGGGCGCTGATCATTATCGTCGGGATATGGAGGCCCTTGTCCCTGACCCAGCGGATCAGCGAGAGGCCGTCCATGCCGGGCATCCTGAGGTCGACAAGGAGGGCATCGTAATGGCCGCTCTCGAGCAGGCGCTGGGCAGAGAGCCCGTTCTCCGCGCCATCGGAATCTATCTTCTCGCTTGCGAGGAAGCGCTTCATCAGGTTCCTGATATTGGCTTCGTCATCGCATATAAGAACCTTCACTTGCCCCTCCTTTCCCTGCCGGGCCTGGCGGCGCCGACGGATGGTATCACGGCTTCCGCGACGGTACCGCCATCCGCACGCGGATAGAGCGATATGGAGCCGCCGGCTGCCTCGATGAACTGCCGCGTTATCGAGAGGCCGATGCCCGATCCGTTTATCTTGGTCGTGTAGAACGGGTCGAAGATCTTCCTCAGGTCCTTCGCATCAAGCCCCGAGCCCCTATCGCGGATGAATACATGATACTGCTTTCTCCCGTCCTTTGTAACCTCGCATTCGATAGGGGCGCTGTCTTCCGAGGCCTCCACCGCGTTCTTGAGCAGGTTCTCCAGCACGGAGCGCAGGCGGTCCCTGTCGAAGTAGACGACCGCAGGCTCATCAGGCACCGAGAGGTCGATCCTGTGTGAGAAGAGCTGGACCAGGCTCCTGAGCGTCTCGGCAAGGTCCGTATTGCACGGATTGCCGCGCGGGTTGCGCAGGAAGTCGGAGACCTTGTCGGTAAGGGCGACCAGGCGCCTTGTCTCGCTGTCTATCAGCGCGATATCATCACGCAGCTCCGGCGGCGACTCCCTCTTCAGGAGCGCGACCTGCAGCTTGATGGCGGAGAGCGGGTTCTTTATCTCATGGGTGAGCGTCCTCGCCGCCTGCCCCAGGCTCACGAGGTTCTCCTGCATCCTCAGCGCCTCCCTGTACTCCCAGTTCTGCTTGAACATCCTCATGGCGATTATATAGAGGACGCAGAGGGTGGAGAGCAGCACGGCGATCAGCAGCGATATCAGGCGCATGGTGGCAGCCGAGGCCGATGTGTCGAACGATACGTAGATGATATCGGGGAAGACCATCGGGTCGGCCCTGTCCAGCAGGAACCTGTCGGGCTCCACTCCCGGCGGGAAGGCGTAGCGCACGCTCTCCAGCACCCTGGTCTCGCCATTGTATGAGGAGATGTATGACCCGGTCCCGTATGATTCTGGGAACGATGTAAGCGGCAGGCGCTGGTATGCATCGCCCCAGACATAGCGGGGATAGCCTGTAGGCGAATAGTAGCCGAAGCCGATGACGCCCTCATCGCCGAGCGTCTGCAGCAGCTGGTTCTCGCCCTGGTTCATCGCCATGATGATATTGCTGTATGCGCGCTCCACGGCGTTCTCGCGGCGCAGCCTCTCCGTGGATATCAGAAGCGAGGAGAGGACGATGGCGAGGATCATGAGGGCCGAGAAGCATAGCGTGATGACCACGTAGCCGAATAGACGTCCTTTCTCCCTTGCCTGCCTCTTCTTCATACGACAAGTCTAGCAGAATCGGGGACGATTGTGTGGCTTTGGTGGAGTTGCCGCGGAATTTCCTTCCCTTTTCCGCCGCCGGTGGTAACTTTAGCTTAGAGGTAGATATGGATAACCCCAACGACAACAGGATGCTGCAGGCATCGGATGGCAGGAAGAAGCACGAGAGCGAGCCAGGGCTCCACACCGACGGCAAGGGCGGGAGCGACAGGCGCAGGAAATGGGCATATTCCATCTGGATATTCATCCTGGCGATGCTCTTCATGATGTTCGTCAACATGATGGTATACAGGTCCGATATCTCGGCAGTGAATATCGATTACAGCAAGTTCAAGTCACTGATAGATGATGGCACCATCGTGCAGGTAGCATTCGACGGCGACCAGTACATAGGCTATGCGATGACGAAGGAGGATGCGGCGGCGACGCTCAGGCAGATCGCGGCGACGAGGCAGATCCCGCACAGCCTGGACTCATCGTCGATCATCGCCTACCAGACATACGTGATAGACGATCCCAGCTTCGTCCCCCTGCTCGATGAGAAGGGAGTGGAATACTATGCGACAGAGCCGCCCCAGCCTTCCGTGCTGGGAAGCCTCATATCGCTCCTGTTCCCCGTCATCATCTTCATTGTCTTCTACTGGTGGCTGTCAAAGAGGATCGCAGGGCAGGCGCAGGGCGTCATGTCCTTCAACCAGAACAGGAGCAAGCTCGTCGCCGAGGGCGATACCGGCGTGAAGTTCGCCGATGTCGCAGGAGAGGATGAGGCCAAGGCGGAGCTTGTCGAGGTGGTGGACTTCCTCAGGCGTCCGGAGAAGTACACCGAGATGGGAGCCCACATCCCCAAGGGCGTGCTCCTCGTAGGACCTCCGGGAACGGGAAAGACCCTGCTCGCCAAGGCTGTCGCAGGAGAGGCGGGAGTGCCATTCTTCCGCATGAGCGGAGCCGACTTCGTCGAGATGTTCGTCGGCGTGGGCGCGGCACGCGTGCGTGACCTCTTCAAGCAGGCGAAGGAGAAGAGCCCCTGCATCATCTTCATCGATGAGATCGATGCGATCGGCAGGCAGCGCTCAGCAGCGGGCATCGGCGGCAATGACGAGCGCGAGCAGACGCTCAACCAGCTGCTTGTGGAGATGGACGGCTTCGATTCCCGCACTGGCGTCATCATCCTCGCTGCCACGAACAGGCCGGAGATCCTCGACCCGGCGCTCCTCAGGCCAGGCCGCTTCGACAGGCAGGTGCTTGTCGACAAGCCGGACCTCGACGGCAGGGAGCAGATCCTGAAGATCCACACCAAGGGCATGAAGCTTGCCGCGGATGTTGACCTGAGGAAGATCGCGCAGGCCTCCGCAGGGCTTGCAGGCGCGGACCTCGCCAACATAGCGAACGAGGCGGCGCTCCTCGCGGTGCGCGAGAACAGGCAGGAGGTCGTGCAGGCCGACTTCGAGAACGCCATCGAGAAATCGATAGCGGGACTCGAGAGGAAGTCGAGGGTCCTGAACGAGAAGGAGCGGACAAGGGTCGCCTACCATGAGACAGGCCATGCGCTCACGGCCTACCTCACCCCGGGCGCATCGCCGGTATCGAAGATCTCGATAATACCGAGGGGATATGGCGCGCTCGGCTACACGCTGCAGTATCCGACGGAGGACAGGTTCCTCCTCTCCGAGGGCGAGCTCCTCGGCAGCGTGGACATCATGCTCGGCGGCAGGGCCGCGGAGGAAGCCGTCTTCGGCGATATCTCGACAGGGGCCTCCAACGACATCTCGCGTGCATCGGATACAGTCAGGCAGATGATCACCGAGTACGGCATGTCCGGCAAGTTCAGGAACATGACGCTGCCGAAGACTAACTCCGGCATCGAAGGGGTCTCAGGCGTCAGGGAATACTCAGAAGCTACGCAGGAGTATATCGACAACGAGACCGAGAGGATCCTCCAGGAGAGGTACAGCCATGTGCTTGCCGCCCTGAAGGCCAACAGGGACGCGCTGGAGAAGATCGCCCAGGAGCTCCTCAGCAAGGAAGTGCTGGAGGAGGACGAGTTCAGGAAGCTCGCAGACGAGAACACAGTGAAGGCACGCTGAGGCGCCGGCGCCTTCCACCCATGCCCCCTCAGGGCGCTGTCCTGGAGGGGGCTTTCCCTATGCCGATGGCCTTTGACTTGCAGGAATCTATTAATCTATGATTGTAGGTCAGGTAACCAGATGATACTCAAGAAGATAGAAGATACTGAGCTTGCGGGGCACATAGAGGCCCTGCCGGCAGACAGGAGGGAGGTATTCCTCCTTGCGGATGGCACGCTGAGGCTCTCCGGAGTCTCGGCGACATCGATGGTCAACCATATGAGGGCGAACCATGGCACGGGGATAATGGAGACATACGTCCTCGGCCAGGGATATATAGCGGGGGCGCTGCTCCAGTCAACGGTAAAGGGCAATGACAGGATACGCCTCGACATCGAGTGCGGCGGCCCCATCAAGGGCATGTCAGTCGAATCCTGGGCGATAGGAGCCGTCAGAGGCTATCTTCTCGCGAATCCGATCCCGCTTTCGAAGCCGGTCGACTCATTCGACACATCGATGCTCTATGGCCCGGGATTCCTCTCGCTGACGAAGATCCTCGAGGGAAGCAGGACACCGTTCACCGGCCAGGTGATGATGGAGAACGGCAATCTCGCCAATGACCTTGCCCTCTACTTCAGCAAGTCCGAGCAGACCCCTACCCTGTTCTACCTTTCCATCCGCTTCGACAGGCTCGGCCGCGTGACAGGCGCGGGCGGCATCTTCATCCAGGCGCTCCCCGGCTGCCCTGACGACATCCTCGCCAAGGCCGAGGACCTTGCAGGGAATCTTCCCAACCTCGGCCAGGCCATGGCTGACGGGACGGCTATCAGGAAGTATATCGAGGCAGGATTCGCAGGGCTGGACCCTGTATATGAGCAGGGATTCCCCATCGGCTTCTCCTGCCCATGCTCCAAGGGGTCATTCTCATCGTATCTCGCATCCCTTCCCGACAAGGAGAAGGAAGAGCTTCTTGCGAAAGACGATGATACCGTCCTGGAGTGCTTCAACTGCTCCACGCAATACAGATTCACGCACGATGAGCTTGGATCGCTCTTCAAGGAGGACCGCAGATGATTTTCTTCGCACAGTGCGCCGCGAACCAGAATGACCTCGTCGCCGAGGAAGCAAGGCGCGCAGGATCCGGCGATGTAAGGACGACAGCCTCGGGAGTCGAGTTCGACGGCACCTTCGAGACAGGCATGCGCTTCTGCCTCAATGCGCGCGTGGCATCGCGCCTCCTCCTGGCGCTCTATATCGATGAGGATACCAGGGACGATGAGGAGCTCTTCGAATCGACGCTGCAGCTTCCATGGGAGGAGTGGATCACCCCGGACAAGACAATCAAGGTGACATGCACTACGCAGAACTGCCGCTGGATACGCAACACGCACTTCGCGGCGCTGAGGGTGAAGGACGGCATCTGCGACAGGCTCAAGGAGAAGTTCGAAGGCACCAGGCCCGATGTCGATACGGAGAATCCGGATATCACGATACATGTCCATGTGCATGGCGACGTCGTCAAATGGTATGCCGACTTCTCAGGCGAAGCCCTCCATATGAGGGGCTACAGATACGGCGAGCAGACGGATGCCCTGCTCAAGGAGCACCTTGCCGCGGCCCTCATCCTCAGGAGCGAATGGAAGAAGACGCTTGCAGATGACAACCCTGGCATCTTCCTCGACCCGTTCTGCGGCACGGGCACGATCGCGATCGAAGCGGCGCTGATGGCCACAGATACCGCTCCCGGCCTCATCAGGACGAGGCCATACGGCTTCGAGAAGCTCCCGCAGTTCGATGCGGAGCTCTGGGCGAGGATCAAGGAGGAGGCCGCGGAGAAGAGGCAGAAGGCCCTCGATGAGAAGGATATCCGCATATATGCATCGGATGTCTCACCGCGTGCCATAAAGATCGCCAGGCGCTGCGCCGAGGAAGCTGGCGTCGACGGGCTCATCGACTTCCAGGTCAGGAACATAAGGGACTATACCGCCGAGGACAGGCCCGGTGACAATGGCTATATCGTCACCGACCCGCCATATGGCGAGAGGATGCATGTCGATGACCTCGCCCAGCTCTATACGGACCTGGGCAATGTGCTGCAGACGGCCTTCAAGGGCTGGAGGGCAACCATCCTCACCGGCGCCAGCGATATGCTGCAGAACATAGACATGAAGCCGGATAGGACGAATACGCTCTACAACGGCGGCATCCTCTGCCAGGCCGCTCACTACATCATCTACACAGATGAGGAGCGCGAGGCGATGGTGCAGAGGGCCATCGAGAAGAAGAGGCAGAGGCTTGCCGAGCCTCTCTCACCCGGCGCCCAGCTCGTATTCGACAAGATCACCAGGAACCTTGCCGCGCTCAAGCCTAAGATGGAAGCCGAAGGCGTCACCTGCTACCGCGTCTACGATGCGGACATCCCGGAATACGCCGCCGCGATCGACATCTACGAGGGCAGATGGGTGAACCTTGCCGAGTATGCCGCCCCGCCCACAGTCGACCCGGCTGTGGCTGAGGCCAGGCTCAACGAGATCATCTATGCCACCGAAAGGGCGCTCTCCATCGATATAGAGAACATCTACGTCAAGCAGCGCAAGGAGCAGAAGGGCAAGAGCCAGTATACGAAGCTCGCTTCCAAGAACAGGTTCAACATCGTGCGCGAGAACGGCCTCAAGCTCCTCGTGAACTTCCAGGACTATCTCGATACGGGCCTCTTCCTCGACCATAGGCCCGTGAGGAAGATGATACAGGAGATGGCGGACGGCAAGCGCTTCCTCAACCTCTTCTGCTACACGGGCTCGGCAACGCTCAATGCGATAAAGGGAGGAGCCCTCTCGACGGTGTCCGTCGATGCCTCGTCAACCTATCTCGACTGGGCGATAGCGAACCTGAGGATGAACGGCTATCCGACCGATATCGAGAACTTCTTCTACAGGGATGATGCCATCAGCTGGCTCTGGGCGACCTATGACCGCTACGACCTCATCTTCTGCGACCCGCCCACCTTCTCGAACAGCAAGGGACGCGCGACATTCGATGTCCAGCGCGACCACTACGCGCTGATCAAGGCCGCGGCCATGCACCTGGCTCCCGGCGGCATCCTCATCTTCTCGACGAACTTCAGGAAGTTCAGGCTCGAGGATTCCATCAGGGAGAAGTACCTTGTCGAGGATATCACGGAAGAGACCATCGGTGAGGACTTCAGGAACGACCCCAATGTCCACAAGTGCTACCTGATCCGCAACAAGGTCAAGGTGACGCTGAACAGGAAGAGGAAATGACGGATGCGCTCCTTCGGGGGCGCATGCAGATTCCTAGGATTGGATTATCCTTTTCCGGATATGCTATACCAAGCCGGACAGGGGCGAGTTCCCTGCCGTAGCGCCAGAGGCAGACCTCTGGCAATTTCTTCCTGCGAATGTACCACGGGACTGCGCCTACTACAGCATCTTCTCCATCATCAGGAGGCGGCTCGCCAGATAAGGCAGGTCAGGGCATCAGGCAGGCCAGCGGCACCACATGCACTCCATCAGGCCTCGTGTAGGCAGCATTCTTGGCTGTTATCACCAGCAGGAAGGAAGGCTCACCCATATATTCCGTATCGATGTTCCCTGCCAGTGCCTTAAGGTGCTCTGCAGCGGAATCTATATCGTCCTGCCTGCCAAGCTTGATTTCGACAAGCCCGTACCTGCCATTACGCAGATGTATGACCGCATCCGCTTCAAGGCCATTGCTGTCTCGGTAGTGGTACAGCCTGCCGTTCATAGCCGAGGCGTATACGCCCAGGTCCCTGTCGCACATCGATTCGAAGAAGAGGCCGAATGTCTTCAGATCATCAATCAGGTCCTGGGGTCCAAGCCCGAGGGCGGCTGCAGCGATCGATGGATCGCAGAACTGGCGCGTGGGGGCAGCCTGGATCCGTGCCCTGGACCTTATATTCGGATTCCATGCCGGGATATCATCTATCACGAAAAGCCCCTTCAGCGCTTCATAATACCGGTCAAACGTCTTCTCAGAGAAAGCCTCAGGCCCTACATCCCTCCTGATCAGGGCTTTCGTTGCGGAAGTGCTGAGATGCCTTGCATAGGAGCGCAGCAGCCTCTGCAGCGTCTCCCTGGAATAATCCCCATCGACCGCCTTGGAGAAATCCGTTCTCACAAGCTGTTCGTAATAGTCATAAGCCTGCTCCAGGGCAGCATCGGCTTCCAGCCCGATTGCCTTCGGCCAGCCTCCCCGGCATAGGAAATACGCATAGTCCTGCAGCGTCCTGCTGGATGTACCAGCGGCATTGCCGCCTTCGAAAAGGGCCTTCAGGGAGACGCTTCCATCGGAATCACCGGACTCATACAGCGACATGGTCTTCATCGCAATCGATGCGATGCGCCCTATGCCGGAATGATGCATTTCCGCCTTTGCCTTCTCCTTAAGAGGGGAAACGGAACCGATAAGCATGAACTGCCCGAAGCTATCCCGCCTATCCACCTCGTTCCTTACCGCATCCCATAGGATAGGAGCTTCCTGCCATTCATCGATAAGAAGGGGCGGCTCCTTGTCCAGCAGCGTTGAAGCAGAAGCATAGGCAAGCGCTATATCCTGGTCCCTTGTCTCTGTATCCTGGAGCAATATGACCGATCTTGCCTGCCTTCTGCATGTCGTTGACTTACCGCACCATTTCGGTCCTTCCACAAGGACAGCTCCTTTGCTATTGAGCTTGAAAGCAAGTACATCATCAACGATTCTGGGAAGATATCTCTCCATATGAATATCTTCTTCTATTGCAATGAAATTGTCAACAGACTCCCTAAATTACAGCGTTTTCACTCCCCAAATTGCAGAATCTGATTCCCAATTTTACAGCGATTTCGCTCCCTAAATTGCAGAATCATAGCTTCCTCCCGATCAATCTGGCCATAATGGATTTCCCATCCACGCCCTGTACTGCTTCGCAGTATCCGGATGTGTCAAGGATGCCGGACATTGGCTTGCGCACCATCTTCCTTAGGCTTGTAGAGGGAATGATGTCATCTGCAAATAATGACTTTATGAAATTCGATTTTCAGTATATTATGATTTTTAGAGAGGCAGAATCATGAAAGAATATGTGAAGCGCTATCTAGACCTCGATAGGATCCTTGACCGCAGATCGGTGTTTCTCATCGGTCCTAGGATGTGCGGCAAGTCAATGTATGCGAAGAATGAGATCAGGAAGCCTGCACTCTACTGGAACCTGCTCTCGAACACCCTCTACTACCGCATTATCCGCAATCCGGCGCTGCTGGAAGAGACACTCAAGGCCGAAGGGTTCACGGAAGGACTTGTTGTCATCGATGAGATACAGCGTGCCCCTCAGCTACTATACACAGTCCATCAGTTCATCGAGGATACGGACCTTGTGTTCCTGATGACTGGATCAAGCGTCAGGAAGCTGAAGGCTGGCGGCGTGAACCTCCTTGGCGGCCGTGCGCTTGAGAAGAAGCTCCACCCTCTCTGCTATCCGGAGATAAGGGACAGAGGCGATTGCACCCTTGAAAGGATATTCAGGACAGGGCTCCTGCCGGAGATGTACCTCCATCCAGAAGATGCAGATGAAGCCCTTGAAGCCTATGAGGGGCTGTATCTGGAAACCGAGATACAGCTCGAGAATGAAGTCAATGACCTTCCCGGGTTCATCGGCTTCCTTGAGAAGGCTGCCATCTCAAACGGCCAGCAGATCAACTTCTCGGCCTTTGCATCCGATGTCGGCGTGAGCCGCCAGGCGATAAAGACATGGTACAGGATCCTTCTCGACACATTGATGGTGATGGAGATCAAGCCATATGGGAAGACGAGGAAGCGGAAGGAGACATCCTTCTCCCGTTTCTACTTCTTCGATGTCGGCGTTGTTCGAAGCATTGCCCATATGAATGTCCCTACGGAGACGATGGCTGAGTATGGAACGCTATTCGAGACATTCATCGCAATGGAGCTAGCTGCATACATCGACTACTCCGGGCTGCATGATACCGAACTCACCTATTACCGTACCAGCGATGGGAAGAGGGAGGTCGATTTCATCCTCGGGGATGAAGCCGCAATCGAGGTGAAGAGCGCGAAGACGGTTACGGATAGGCATCTTGCCAATCTCAGGGAACTCAAGGAGGAAGGGATCTTCTCAAAGTACATCGTCGTATCAAGGGAAGAGAGCCCTAGGATGCTTGAAGATGGCATACTCATACTCCCCTGGAAGGATTTCCTTGAGCGGCTCTGGAATGGTGATATCATCAGGTAGCCTTTTCCGAAGCTGATGGCCAGGTATGGTCCCTATCCTTCAATCATTCGATAGCTGGAAAGGCAGCATGCAGATCCGCCATGGAAGGATTCCGTTTAACGCATTTCACGTGATGCCTCAAAAATAAAGCTAACCGAAATAGGTGCTGAGAATCATAAATGAAATCTAACCGAAGCAGATGCTT
>CALXQU010000019.1 GCA_944390725.1 uncultured Spirochaetaceae bacterium | reverse complement strand
AGAGAAGGATTCGGACCTTCGAAGGCTAAGCCAACAGATTTACAGTCTGCCCCCTTTGACCGCTCGGGAACCTCTCCGTTTGAACAATGGTATTAAACCTGAATCGGCACATTATGTCAATAGCGGACGGATAATATTTCTTTCTATTGCATTATCTATCTATAATATAAACCATTGCATATGGACACATGGAAATGTTCATCAAAATGCGCACAAGACGATTGAAGCTGCCGGGCTCTTTACCTATGATTCACCGTATGGGTGCAGTATTCGTCAATGCTTTCGCGATAGTCCTCGGCTCGGTCATAGGCCTCCTCTTCGGCAAGAGAATCAACGCATCGCTCCAGTCGGTCATCATGTATGCGGCCGGAACGGTTGTCCTCGTACTGGGCATACAGATGTCGCTGGAGATCCCGAATACGCTTGTCGCGCTCTTCGCCCTTGCCATAGGCGGCATCATAGGGACCCTGCTTAAGATTGAGGACCGCGTGCTGGGACTCGGCGAGAAGCTCGGCTCCAAAGCCGGTGCCGAAAGCGGTTCCGTAGGCCTTGGCTTCCTCAATGCGTCGGTGCTCTTCTGCGCAGGCGCCATGGCGGTCGTGGGCTCCATACAGGCAGGGACTGAAGGCGACTACAGCCTTATCTACATAAAGTCGGTGATGGACGGCATGGTTGCGATCGTCTTCTCGGCAATCTACGGCTTCGGCACCCTGCTCTCCGCTGTATCGATCATCATCTACCAGGGCTTCTTCACCATACTGGGAGGATACATAGAATCGCTGATAGGCAGCGCAGGGATCGAGGCGCTCAGCGCGGAAGGCGGGCTCCTCCTGATAATGATCGCCCTCAAGCTCCTCGGCATCAAGGACACGAAGAGCGGGAACTTCCTTCCCGCCCTGGTGCTTGCGCCTGCCTTCCAGGCCCTAGCCGCGCTTCTCTGAGAACTTCTCCTTGAGCCTCCTTCGTACAGGCTCGGGGACCATCGGCGAGAAGTCGGCGCCGAACTCAGCCATCTCCTTGATCTGCGAGGAGCGGATAAGGAAGTACTGGGGATCCGTGGGGATGAACACGACATCCACATCGGGATTGAGCATCTTGTTCGTCATCGCCAGCTCGAACTCGTAGGAGAAGTCATTCATCGCCCTCACGCCACGCACGATGACATCGATGCCGTGCTTGGCAGCGAAGTCGACGGTAAGCCCCTGATGGACCATCACCTTCATGTTCTCCACGTCAGGCAGCGACTCCTCTATCATGGCCTTCCTCTCCTCCGTCGTGAAGAGGCATTTCTTGGCGATATTGTCCGCGATTACGACATAGAGCTCATCGAAGAGCGCTGCAGCCCTCTCTATTATGTTTATATGTCCCTTCGTCGGCGGGTCGAAGGTCCCTGGGAACATAGCCTTCCTCAATGCCTGAGCCCCTCGATGTATTCCTTCATCGCCTTGGATGAGTCAGCTGATTCGAAGGGGATGCGCTTGATGATGGCGAGCTTCCCTTCCTCGTCCTTCCCCACGATGCCGAAATTGCCGGATCCGAGGTATGATACCTTCTGCCCCTCGGCAAGGTGCTCTGCCTGCGTGATGGAATCAAGCACGCAGTCGAAATGGATGTATCCCCCATCGGGAGACATGAATGATGATGCGATATTCTCGATGCGCTCGCCGCAGAAAGCGCAGGTGGGAAGCGGCTCTGCGATTGTCGCCGGCTCAGGGACAGGGATAGAAGAATGATGCTGCCTCGGCTTCGATACACCGGTCACCTGATTGAGCGACGTGAAGCCGGAGATAGGGTCCTTTTTCTTCTTTTTCGCCTTGGGCCGCTCGAAACGGCCGCCCTTCGTGTTCTTCTTCATACAGCGATGATAGCCGAAAAAGCCGATAAATGAAATGGACAGCCTTCCAGCTGTCCATCCATATGCTATGCATTCTTCCTGATGATGAGTTCCGGCACCTTCGCAGCCTTGCCGACCCTGTCGCGGAGGTAGTAGAGCTTCGCCCTTCTGACGCGGCCCCTTCTGACGACCTCGACCTTCTCGACACGCGGTGAGTGCATCGGGAAAATCCTCTCGACGCCTACGCCGTAGCTTATCTTCCTGACGGTGAAGGTCCTGCGGATACCGGTGTTGTTCTTGGCAATGACGATACCCTCGAATACCTGGATCCTCTCAGTCGTGCCTTCAACTATCTTGAAGGAAACGCGGACTGTGTCTCCAACGCTGAAATTCTCAGCATTCTCTTTGATCTGCTTAGCTTCTATAGCTCTGATAATGTCCATCTCCGATCTTCCTTATCCAAAATAAACAATAGTCTTTTTCGCTCATCGATGCTGAGAGAGGCATCAGAGAGCAGATCCGGCCTTGAGTGCATCGTCTTCTCCAGCCGTCTGTCAAGACGCCATTGGGCGATATGGCGGTGATGACCGGATAATAATACCTCAGGCACGGATTTGTTGCAATACCTCTCAGGCCTTGTGTACTGGGGGTATTCCAGGAGCGGCGAGGTGAAGCTCTCCTCATCAAGCGACTCGCTGCTGATGACGCCTTCGATGAGCCTGTAGAGGGCATCTATGACGACAATGGATGCGGTCTCTCCCGATGAGAGCACATAATCGCCGATGGAGATCTCGTCCGTCACGTACCTGTCTATCACGCGCTGGTCGATTCCCTCGTAGTGGCCGCAGATGAAGACAAGCTCCTCCTCCCGTGCCAGCTCCTCAGCATAGCGCTCGGTGAGCAGCCTGCCCGACGGCGTGGGGAAGACGACGCGCTTTCCCTGGGCGCCGACAGAATCGAGGGCCCTGGACAGGGGCTCCGGCATGATGACCATTCCCGCTCCCCCGCCGTACGGGATGTCATCGGCCTTGCGGTGGACTCCCTCTGCGAAGTCCCTGAAGTCGATGACGTCATACGTGATGATGCCCTTCTCGACGGCCCTCTTCATGATAGAGGACGTGAAGAAAGGCACTACCATCTCCGGGAACAATGTAAGTATCGTGATATGCATGCTATCCGAGAAGCTCCGGCATCATCAGCTCGATGGTACCCTTCTCGAGATCCGGATGCGAGATGAATACGGGAAGGTACGGCACTAGGTATATCCGCCCTTCCCTCCTGATATGCAGAAGGAGCGCCTGCGCCCCTTCCGATGTATCGACGACCTCTCCGACGGCGGTGCCGCCATGCATGACGGTCAGCCCGTAAAGGTCGGCGACATATACCTCTCCTTCCTCAAGCTCAGGGGCATCGGAACGCCTTATCAGCAGATCCGAACCCGAAAGCACCCTGGCTTTCTCAGGGGTATCATAGCCCTTGAATCTCATAAGAAGGAGATTGCCCTGGCTCCTGGCTGATTCGACGAGAGCGCTGCGCTCTTTCCCATCCCTGCCTGCGATGACGCATTCCTTCAGGCGCATCAGATGATCGTATTCCCCGGAAAGGGAATAGACCTTCAGATAGCCCTCGAGTCCATGGGTCCTGCCTATGGTCGCCGCAGTGAGAAGGGTTGCCGCCATCAGTCAAGTATCTCCAGCACGGCACGCTTGCCGTCCTTGGTCGCGGAAGCGGAAAGGATGGTCCTTATGGCCTTCGCGATACGGCCCTGCTTGCCGATTACCTTGCCCACGTCGGATTCGGAGACATGCAGCTCGAGGATCGTGGACTTCTCGCCCTCGATCTCGTTGACAGTCACCTGGTCCGGCTCATCGACAAGGCTCTTGACAATGAATTCGATCAGTTCCTTCTCCATAGGGGCCTCCGGACATCAGTCCTTGCGGCTAAGCGTTATGCCCTGTGAGTTAAGAAGCTCCTTAACGGTCGGGGAAACGACGACGCCCTTCTGGATCCATGCCTTCGCCTTCTCGGCATCGATGACAAGCTGGTCCTTCTCCTCGACCGGGCGGTAGAATCCGATTTCGTCGATCGTCTTCGAGGATGTGGCCAGGCGGCTATCCTGTACGACTACCCTGTAGTAAGGCCTCTTCTTGGCGCCGAAGCGCTTGAGTCTCATTGTTGTGCTCACTGTATTCTCCTTATACTGCTTGAAGGCTACATACCGAACTGCTTCATGAATGCAGCCTGTAATTTCTTATTCGTCATGACCTTCTTCATCATCAGCCGCGATTTTTCGAACTGCTTGAGAAGCCTGTTCACATCGGCGACCGAGGTACCGGACCCCTTGGCGATCCTCTTCCTCCTCGAGGGGCCGATGATCTTGTAGTTCTCCTTCTCGAACCTGGTCATGGACCTGATGATGGATGCCTGCTTCCTGAACTCATCGAGCCTGAGGTCCTCCTCGGACACATTGCCCTTGGCACCCGGGATCATCTCGATGATCTTGTCTGCTGTCCCCATCTTGGACATGTTCTCAATCTGCTCGAGGTAGTCCTGCAGGTCGAACGTATTCTTCTCGATCTTCTTCGCAAGCTTCTCGGCCTGCTTCTGGTCGAACTGCTCCTGCGCCTTCTCGACGAGGGAGACGACATCTCCCATGCCGAGTATCCTCGAGGCGATCCTCTCCGGATGGAACTGCTCGAGGTCCTCCATCTTCTCACCCGTGCCGATGAACTTGATAGGCTTGCCTACCACCGACCTGAGCGAGAGGGCCGCACCGCCCCTGGTATCGGAATCGAACTTGGTGAGGATGACGCCGGATATGCCGACCTTCTCCTCGAACTCCTTCGCGATATCGACAGCGCTCTGGCCTGTCATCGCATCGGCGACGAAGAGGGTCTCGTCGGGATGGACCGCCCTGGCGACGCTCTGGATCTCATTCATCAGGGCCTCGTCGAGGTGCATCCTTCCGGACGTGTCTATGATGACCGTATCGATGAGGTCATGCCTTGCCTTCGAGACAGCCGCCTCGGCGACCTTGACGGGATCCTTCTCGCCTGGGATGGTGAAGACAGGCACGCCTGCCTTCTCGCCGAGCACCTGCAGCTGGGTGATGGCAGCCGGGCGCACGAGGTCGTCGGCGACGAGCATCACGCTCCTGCCTTCCTTCTTCAGCCTGTGCGCGAGCTTATGCGCCGCCGTCGTCTTGCCGGAGCCCTGCAGGCCCATCAGCAGGATGATGGATGTCGTGTCCCTGCCCTTGAGGAGCAGGTTCGCCGACTCGGTGCCGCCGAGGAGCTCGACCATCTTGTCATAGACTATCTTGGTGAACTGCTGCCCTGGATTGACTGAGGCAAGGACCTTCTCGCCGAGAGCCTCGTCAAGCGTCGAGTTGACGAAGCGGCGCACGACACGGAGATTGACATCGGCATCAAGGAGCGCTTCCTTGATCTCGTCAACCGCATCGCGTACATTCTTCTCTGAGATCTTTCCCTTGCCGGAGAGGGTTCTCATTATCCCCGTGAACTTGCTTGTAATACCGTCAAACATATCCAGTCATGCCCAGAAGGCAACATCATAGCTTATACATTAATGGCATGCAATCTGTCAAGGATGGCAGGCTCAGTCACCGACCTTCACGACCTCGTTCCTCTCGTTGAGGATGGTGGGCTCGCCGGCTATCTTGCCGAGCTTCCAGCTGACCGTCGTCGAGACGCCGGCCTCCTCCTGCGTGACGCCCAGGAGCTGCTCGGAACCGGTCACCGTATGCTTGTTGTGGGTGATGATGATGAACTGGCTCGTCTTCGAGAACTCGGTCAGGACCGAGAGGAAGTAGCCGATGTTCCTGTCATCAAGCGCGGCATCGAGCTCATCGAGGATGCAGAACGGCGACGGCTTGACCTGGTAGGTCGCGAAAAGGAGCGCGACGGCCGTCATCGACCTCTCCCCGCCGGAGAGCAGGCTCAGGTACTGCGGCTTCTTGCCTGGCGGCTGGGCAAGGATCTGGATGCCTGACGTGAGGACGTTCTCCGGGTCCTCCAGGGTGATCTCGGCCCTGCCGCCGCCGAAGAGGCGCTTGAACATCGCCTGGAAGTTCTCGCTTATCTGCCTGTATGTCCTGGTGAAGAGGTCAACCGACTTGGCAGTGATCTCATCAAGCACCTGCTGGAGGTCTGCCCTTGCCTTCTCGAGGTCCTCGAGATGCTTGGCGTAGAACCTGTACTGCTCCAGCGACTCCTTGTACTCATCCTCGGCCATGTAGTTGATGCTGCCGCAGGCCTCCCTCTCCTTCTGCTTGGCGTTCAGGAGCTTCAGCGTCTCCGTCTCGGAAGGGATATCCCTGTCCTTGAACTCCTCCATGAACTCGCCGAGGTTGCGGCCATGCTTGTTGAAGAAGTTCTGCAGGACGGTATTGGTGAGCTGGTCGGAATTGCTGAGGTAGATGGCCTGCTCGCTGGCCTGCTTCTGGGCGCTGGAGAGCCTGTTGACGAGGTCTTCCTTCTCCTGCCTCTTCCTCATGATGGCGCTGTTCATCTCGCCGACCTTTATCGTCAGGTCAGCATGGTATGCCTTCTTCCTCTCGACCTCTTCCTTCATCCTCTGCTTCGAGGACTCAAGCTCCCTGATTGCCTCAGAGGTTTCCTCCATGCCGTTCCTGGCCCTCTCGGCCGCAGAGAGCGCCTCATAGAAGCTGTCTTCCTTCTCCTTGATGGCCTTCTCCATATTGGCGAGGATCTCCTTGGAGCTCTCCACGCTGGCCTCGAGCTGGTAGCAGTGCCCGCTGGCTGCATCGATCGTCTCGCTGAGCGACTCCAGGTCGGCGCGCATTATGCGGAGGCTCTCCTGGCCCGAGCTGATAGCGGCCCTGTTCATGGCGATCTGCCTGCGGACCCCGTCCTCCCTGCCCTCGACCTCCCTCTTGCGCCCGATGAGCCCTTCAGGGGAGAGGAGCGTATCGATCACGGGAGGAATGGAGGCCTTGTATGCGGCGAAGAGGGAGATCAGCTCATCGATGCCTGACGAAAGCTTCGTGAAATCCTTTGCCGTGATGTCCTTGGAAATAGGCACATCCTGCTTGAGCGACGCGATATAGGCGATCTTGTCATCGGCAAGCTTCTTCAGCTCGCTCCCTTTCCTCAGGAGCGCCTCCTCGGCATTGCTGCGGCGCTCTGCCGAATACTCGGTGCCTGTCTTCTCGTCAACCTCGCTTATAAGGTCCTCGATGACTGCCTTCAGCGCCTCGGAAAGCTGCTGCAGCTCCTCATCCAGCCTGCCGTTCTCCTCCTCGAGGGAAGCGATCTCGCCCTCGGCTGCCCCGATCTTCGCGGAAGTCTCCTCCTTCATGCTGCGCAGGGCCTCGAGCTGCTTCCTGGCCTCGTCCAGCCTCTCGATGTTCTCCTGGACGGTATCCTCATAGCTTTCCTTGCTGGCCTTCTCGATATCGAGGGAGGACTTCGTGCTGTCGGCCTTCTCGCGGCTCGCGCGCTCGGAGATCGCATAGTCCTGCAGCCTGTCGCCGGCGCTGCTGATCTTCTGGTCGATGATGCCGATCTCGCCATTGTCCTTGGTGATGGATATCTCAAGGGCATGGAGCTCCTCGTTCCTGGCCTTGAGGGCCTCCTGCTCCTGGTTGATGTCATCGGTGAAGGCGTCGAGCTGCTCCTTCGTCTTCGCTATCATGATCTCGGCCTCGGTCTTGAGCCTGGCCCTCTCCTGGTTCATCAGGGTATATGTCCTCAGCTGGCCGAGGTGGTACTGCACATCGAGGTCGAATATCTCATTGTCGAGCTCGCGGGCCCTGAGCGCCTTCTCGGCCTGGCTCTTGGTCCTGTCGCAGATCCTCTTGACCTCCCTGGCCTGGATCTCGATGTCGCTGATGTTCTCCTGGGTATGCTCGAGCTTGTTCTGCGCCTCGGTGCACTCCTTCTTGTATCTGGAGATGCCGGCCGCTTCCTCGAAGATGTACCTCCTGTCCTCAGGCTTGGTGGAGAGGATCTGGTCAATCTTGCCCTGCTCGAGTATGGAATAGGCGGACTTGCCGACGCCGGTATCGTAGAAGAGCTCCGTGATGTTCCTCAGCAGGCAGCGCTGCTTGTTGATATAGCACTCGGGCTCGCCTGAGCGGAAGACCCTCCTCTTGATCTCTATCTCGGGAAGGTCCGTCGGCAGCCGGTGCTCAGAGTTGTCGATCACCAGCGTGACCTCGGCGAAGTTCATCGGCTTCCTGGTATCGGTGCCATTGAAGATGACATCCTCCTTCTTGCCTGCCCTGATGGTCTTCATCGACTGCTCGCCGAGGACCCACTTGATGGCATCGACGATATTCGACTTGCCGGTGCCGTTCTGGCCGAGCAGGGACGTGATGCCGTCCGCGAAGTCTATATGGGTCTTGTCAGCAAAGCTCTTGAAGCCATAGAGATCGAGTGATTTTAGGAACAACCTTCCCTCCTCCTTGAAAGAAACCGCGGATGATTATAGCATTTGGGACGCTGATGGAAAACCTGCTTATCGATGTTTCGGAAGACACGGTCATCTGCGGCTCTGATGAGGCCGGCAGGGGCCCGCTCGCAGGACCCGTGGTCGCGGCCGCGGTGATACTTCCGCATGACTTCCCCATCGGGCTGCTCGGCGACAGCAAGAAGATGAGCGAGAAGCATCGCCTCGAGGCGGAAGCCGTGATAAAGGAGAAGGCCATCGCCTGGGCCACCGCAGCGGTAAGCCATAAGGTAATCGACAGGATCAACATACTCAACGCATCGCTGCTGGCGATGAGCCGCGCCTATATGAAGGCAAGCAGGATAGCCCATGCCGACATGCTCCTCGTCGACGGCAACAGGACGCCTTCCGCGGACATCCCCTGCAGGGCGATAGTCAAGGGCGACGCCAAGGTCCCCGAGATCATGGCGGCATCGATACTCGCCAAGAACGAGAGGGACCGCCTCATGGCCCTGGCGGACAGGAAGTGGCCGCAGTACGGATACGCGAAGCACAAGGGCTATCCCACGGCCGGGCATATAGAGAGCATACGCATCAATGGCCCCTCGCCCATCCAGCGCCTGACATTCCATACAGGGCTCGAGAGGGATGAGGAGCCTGACCTTTTCAGCTCTCCTGGTCTCTGATGTTCCGCCTGCGCCTCTGGAATCCCGTATCCTCCGGCTTCCTGGTGCCATGCATCTTGATATAGTCGATCGACTTCTGGAATTCCTTGATGAACTCCCCCATATCCTCCTGGTAGACGATTACCGACTGCCTGAGATACCTTCCTTCCGTATTGGTAGGACGGGACTCTACGATATTGAGGAAGAGATCGCCATAGATATTCTCCTTCACGTTGAAGAAGTATGTGCGGTCATCCTTGATCAGCTTGGTCGAAAAGACCTCTCCACGCTCTCCCATTCACGGGCCCTCCGTTGGTTTATGATATGCCTGAATATTACCGACAATGCCGGTCATGGACAATACAGCCGGCATATTGACACGTGACCGGCATTAGTGTAAGGTACAGTCCGTTGACTGATGCGACTGTGGTATAATGGCTATTACCTCAGCCTTCCAAGCTGAAGATGCGGGTTCGATTCCCGTCGGTCGCTTAAGAGGCTCTCCTGCAGCGGAGAGTCTTTTTTCATAAGGGACGCAACCGATGAACCAGATCATGGAACGCTATGCCGATGCGATCCTCCGCTACGCGCTGAGGCTCTCGGAGGGAGATGTGCTCTCCATCAATACGGAGGAGGCCAATGACGAGGTCGCCCACCTGGTCGCCAGGAAGGCGAAGGCCCTCACGGGAAACGGCACCTACATACAGTACATAGAGAACGGCAAGGTCACCGACAAGGAGGAGGCCGAGACGGACTTCCCCATCGGCAGGAACCCGACGGCGCTCCTGCACCTGCCGGTCTTCCGCAGGAGGGAGAGGGATGCTGCCATCGAGGGGCTGCCGCTGAAGGAGCTGCAGGAGTACAGGCACCTTGCCGAGCCGCTCGACCTGCGGAGGCCCATGGTCCCCTTCGCATCCGCGCCGGTTCCCTCCGAGGACTGGGACAGCGCTGCCGACGAAAGGTCTCTAGCCATGCTCTCCGAGCTCCTCTTCCTCGAGGATGACGGCTTCCTCACCCGCCTTAGGGAACGCGAGGACGAGGTAATGGAGGAATGCAGGAAGCTCAACAGCCTCTCGCTCAGGAGCTGCAGGATAACGGATGAGAACGGCACCGACCTCTCCTTCTCGTTCCTGGGAGGAACGGAGTTCGTCACCGGCATCTGCGAGCTGGCGGACGGCAGGCGCTTCGTGCCGGCCATAACCTCAGGCGAGATCTCGCGCATCATAGACAGCAGCACCGTCGAGGGCACGGTCACCGCGACGCGCCCCTTCATGTTCTTCTCGGAGCCGGAGAGGCACCTGACCCTCTCCTACCGCGGCGGCGAGCTGGCAGACTACAGCGCATCGTTCCCCTTCGAGTGGTACCTGAAGCAGGATGCCAATGCAGGCAGGGTCTCAGAGCTGATACTCTCGGACTCCATCGGCAGGGGCCGCGATGGCCTCTATGCCATCCCGGACTGGGACAGGATGAGGACATTCGCCATCACCCTTGGCGGGCCGAAGCCTGACGGGCTGCTGACAGAGGAAGCGCTCTCGGGGGCGAACGACAGCATCGCCTTCCTGACGATACCGTTCGGAAGCGAGACGACAGAGATAATCGCCACCGATGCCGATGGCGATGAGATCACGATAGCGTCTGATGGCTTCATCAATGCCGATTGAGGCGCGCGATAAGGTCAAGCCCGCATAGCGTATGGTGGGGATTGAGCTCATCTATGCGGGGGATGAGCGGCGATATCGTCTGGCTCAGGCCGCCCGTGGCGATGACATGGAGGCGGGTCCCCATCTCCTTCTCGGTCCTGGCGATCAGCGACTCCACAAGGCCTGCATACCCCATCATGATGCCTGCCCTTATCGACTGCTGGCTGTCCCTTCCCATCGCCTTCTCTGGCACCTTCAGCTCGACCTGCGGAAGCTGCGCCGTGCTGCCGAAGAGCGCATTGACGGCAGTCACGAGCCCCGGCGCGATCGAGCAGCCCACCACATACCCCTTCCTGTCCACTGCGGAGAGCGTCAGCGCCGTGCCGAAGTCGACGACAAGCACATCCTTATCTGGATGGCGGTCATGGGCATAGGCCAGGTTGCAGAGGAGGTCGGAGCCGAGCTCTGCGGGAATCGACTCGCGGACAAGGCCCGTCTCTATGTCATGGGTAATCACCAGCGGGGTGACGGAGAAGAGCCTCTTCAGGTTCTTCTCCACCGACCTCGTGAGGTTGGGGACGACAGATGAGATGATGGCGGATGTCACGTCTCCTGACTTCACGCCCCCTTCGCGGAAGAGCGCATTGAAGACGACGAAGTACTCATCGCTCGTCTTCTTCGCATCGGTATAGACGCGCCATGACTTGACGAAGCTCCCCCTGTCGAAGATGGCCATCACTATATTGGTATTCCCGATATCAGCAGCTACCAGCATCAGAGAAGCACGACTCCCTTGACATCCTTGTAGGCCTTCGCCCTGAGGGCCTTGATGGATTCGTCATTGATATAGTCATCGAACCTCATCATCCTGTCGATCAGGCCGGCAGGCGTGAACTCGATGATCCTGTTGGCGATGGAGTCAACGAACTGGTGGTCATGGGAATTAAAGAGCACCACGCCCTTGAAGTCAATGAGTCCGTTGTTCAGCGACTGGATGGCCTCGAGGTCAAGATGGGATGTCGGCTCATCGAAGATCATGCAGTTCGCGCCCTCGAGCATCATCCTGGCCAGCACGACCCTGACGCGCTCTCCGCCGGAGAGGACATTGCAGGGCTTGAGCGCCTCATCGCCGGTGAAGAGCATCCTGCCGAGGAAGGAGCGCACGTATGTATCGTCATCCTCCTTGGAGTACTTCTGCAGGAAGTCGGCAATCGACTCATTGTCGGCGAACATGCCGGTATTGTCCTTGGGGAAGTACGAGAGCGATGTCGTCACGCCCCAGGTATATGTGCCCTCATCAGGCTCCATCTCCCCTGCGAGGATCTGGAAGAGGACTGTCTTGGCATAGTGGTTGGGACCGACGAAGGCTATCTTGTCGCCAGGATTGACCAGCAGCGAGAGATTGTCGATGACCTTCTCGCCCTCGATGGTCTTGGAGAGGTTCTTGATCTCCAGCACGTTGTTGCCGATATCCCTGTTGGGCTTGAACGCCACATAGGGGAACCTCCTCGAGGATGGCTTGATATCATCGATGGTGAGCTTCTCGATCAGCTTCTTGCGGCTGGTAGCCTGCTTGGCCTTGGCGACATTGGAGGAGAAGCGCTGGATGAACTCCTTCAGCTCGGCGATCTTCTCATCCCTCCTCTTCTTCTCATCCTTCATCTGCTTGGCGGCAAGCTGCGATGACATGTACCAGAAGTCGTAGTTGCCGACGTAGAGCTGGATCTTGCCGTAGTCGATATCGCAGATATGGGTGCAGACAGTGTTGAGGAAGTGCCTGTCATGGGAGACGACGATGACCGTGTTGCTGAACGTCTCCAGATAGTCCTCCAGCCAGTGGATGGATTCCAGGTCAAGGTGGTTGGTAGGCTCGTCCAGGAGAAGGATATCGGGATTGCCGAAGAGCGCCTGGGCAAGGAGGACGCGGACCTTGAGGTTATCCTCGATCTCGCTCATCTTCCTCTCATGGAGCGCCTGCTCTATCCCGAGCCCGTCGAGCATCTGCCCGGCATTGGCCTCGGCCTCCCAGCCTCCGAGCTCGGCGAACTCGCCCTCGAGCTCCGCGGCCCTGATGCCATCCTCCTCGGAGAAGTCAGCCTTCGAGTAGATCTCGTCCCTCTCCTTCATCACGTCATAGAGCCTCTGGTAGCCCATGATGACCGTATCGATGACGCGGTAGTCGTTGAAGGCGAAGTGGTCCTGCCTGAGGACTGCCATCCTCTCGCCGGGCGTGATGATGATCTCGCCCGTATCAGGCTCGATCTCGCCTGAGAGGATCTTCAGGAACGTGGACTTGCCGGCGCCGTTCGCGCCGATGATGCCATAGCAGTTGCCTGGCGTGAATTTGATATTGACTTCCTTGAAAAGTACCTGTGTTCCGTATGACAACGAGACGTTAGATGCTGTGATCATTGCTTCTCCAATGTATATGATAGGCCGTCAAGGCCGTGGCTATGTTAGCAATTGCTCCTTTTGTTGTCAACAAATAGATATTGCAGACATCCTGCCATGAAGCTAAGCTGACAGGGTGATGAAGTGCATTATCTACGTATTCTCCGGCACCGGCAACACGCGGCGGGTGGCCGATGAGTACGCCAGGCGCCTCGAAGGCTCCGTGACAGCCATCATCGATATCGATAGGGATACCGTGCCCATGCATGATGCGGACGCTGACATGATAGGCATCGGCTACCCAGTCCATGCCTTCAACCCGCCCCATCTTATGATAAGCTTCGTCAGGAAGCTGTCGAATGAGACTCCACGTCCCCTGTTCATCTTCCATACAGGCGGCGAGGGCCTCCATCTCAATGACTCATCATCTCTCCAGCTCAGGCATATCCTCCGCCGCTTCGATATCCTCTCAGAGCGGCACTACGTGATGCCATACAACATGATCTTCCGCCACTCCGACCAGATGGCAAGGCATATGCTCTGGTATATGGGAAAGCTGGTGGAGATCCATGCCCGCTCGCTGATGGAGGGAATCCATGAGCGCTATCCCCATATGCCGCTTCGCCATCTCCTCTCCATTATCCTCAGGATAGAATGGCCCTATTCCTCCATGCAGGGGAAGCACATGAAGGCCGGCGGGAGCTGCACAGGCTGCGGGCTCTGCGCCAGGCGCTGCCCTATGCAGGCGATCACGATGGAGGACGGCCGCCCGATCTTCCATACCGGATGCATCCTCTGCACGCGCTGCTCCATGTCATGCCCCGCGGATGCCATCTCCATCGGCCTCCTTGATGGCTGGAAGGTCAACGGCCCATACCCGCTTGATGAGATAGAAAGGAACCCTGGCCTCAAGGACAGGCTCGCAGCCACAGAGCTTCCCAGGCTCTACAGGAAGTACTACAGGGAAGCTGACAAGGCCATTATGTCTTATGAAACTACGGATTGCGTAAGATAATGTAGTTTGAAACTACAGATTATGCTATCATCAATGTATGAACCGCGAACTGATCGATAAACTGCAGGCTTCCATGGAAAGGATTGCTGCGAACAAGCTTTCATACCCGATGCGTCCTGCCATCAGGGAGATGGTGGAATTGCCAAGGCATATGCTGCTTCTGGGACCAAGGGGATCAGGGAAGACCACGCTGCTCCTTGAGCACGCCCGTGGCCGCAGGATTCTCTATTTCTCTGCCGATGACTACGATGTCCCTGCAAACGGCGTCCATGACATCGCTGCAGATGCGTTCGCCCTCGGCTATGAAGGGGTATTAATCGATGAGGTCCATTTCGATTCCGGATGGGACAGGACCCTCAAGAGCCTATATGACAAATACGAGGACCGGGCAATCTGGGCAAGCGACTCCTCATCGCTGCGCCTCCGCTCAGGCATCGGGGAGACGGCAAGGCGCTACCTTGCAAGATCGCTGCCCCTGCTTTCCTTCAGGGAATACCTCTACCTGAAGACCGGGCAGGCCTTCCCCAGGATCGGCTTCCCCTTCAGCCAGGAGCTGGGCTTCAGGGTAGATGCCGCCTTCCTCCATCTCTTCGAGGAATACAAGAAGGAGGGATTCCTCCCTATATTCCTCTGCGGCGATTACCAGGAACGGCTCAAGGACATAATCACGAAGATAATCTCCTCCGATATCCCCTTCTTCGTCCCCGAGATCAGAAGCACCCATATGCAGCTCATGCGCGAGATCCTCCGCTATCTTGCAACCGCGAGAGTGCCGCGCATAGAGACGGAGAAGCTCACGAGGCAGTGGGAAGTCAGCTATGAGAAGCTGATGCAGCTTCTCGATGCCATGGAGAAGACAGGGCTTGTCATGATCGTCCCTGAATACGGCGACCGCAAGGAGAAGTTCAGCAGGTCCAAGATCCTCCTGGGGAATCCATCGATGTATACGGCCCTAGGTGGACGTGAAGGGAATATGAGGGAATCGCTCACGGCCCTTGCCTTCAGGTCAGCCGGCATGGAAATCTTCGCAAGCCAGAAGGAGGAAGTCGGTGATTTCGTTGCGATAGGCCGCGAAGGCAGGCCAGTCACGCTGGAAGCCGGCGGAAGGAAGAAGAGCGCCAAGGAAAGCGATTATGCGGTAAGGGACCTGATTGACTATCCAGCGGGACACGCGATCCCGCTATGGATGCTGGCGATGATGTGGTAGCCTCAGATAAAAGAAGAAGCCAGCTCACCTGATGCAAGCTGGCTTCTTTAGTTCCTAGGGGAATCGAACCCCTATTTAGAGACTGAGAATCTCCTGTCCTAACCATTAGACGAAGGAACCATTTTTCTCCCTACTGGGATGGAGGGACTCGAACCCCCAAAGGCAGAACCAGAATCTGCAGTGTTACCGTTACACCACATCCCAATTCCTAAGTCCTCTGCAAGATTACGGGTTTATCGCATATCTGTCAATACGTTTCGCGGAAATTGTTCCAATAATTTCACAACGCTCTGCATGCAAAGGAATTAGCTCAGAACTTCTTGAATGCGGACACGCGTGCCGATGCCGAGAGGAACTCATCATCGCGCCTGCCATCCATCAGGTACCTGTATCCAAGCCCGGCTACCATGGCACCATTGTCGGTGCAGAGCTTGAGGGATGGGAACGTGACTGTATAGCCGCTCTTCTCCAGATCCTTGAGCTCAGCCCTGAGAAGCGAGTTGGCAGCGACTCCGCCGCCTGCGCTGACACGCCTGAGGCCAGTGTCCCTGAGCGCGAGCTTCACGCGCTTCATCAGGATGCCGACAGCCTGGCGCTGGAATGACGCGGCAAGGTTCTCCGGTGTATCCTCGGCACCTTCCGTCCTGAACTTGTCCTTCTGGTTGATGACGGCTGTCTTCAGGCCGGAATAGCTCATGTCGTACATATGCTCATCCTTATCCAGGGACGGTCCCGGGAAGAGGAAGGCGGTAGGATTGCCGTTCCTGGCCAGGCGGTCGATGACGACGCCGCCGGGGAAGCCGAGGTCATAGAACTTGGCGACCTTGTCGAAGGCCTCGCCTATCGCATCGTCGATGGTCGTGCCAAGCACATCCACGTCATCGTAGGAGTTGACCTTGCAGATGACCGTATGCCCTCCTGATACCAGCACGCCGAGGTACGGGTACTCAAGAGGGTTCTCGATCTGCGAGGCATAGAGATGCGCCCTGATATGGTCGATGCCGATGAAGGGGATCGAGAGCGCGGTAGCATAGGACTTGGCGAAGCTCACGCCTACGAGCAACGAGCCCAGGAGACCCGGACGCGATGTCACGGCTACGGCATCAAGGTCTGCCTTGTCGATGCCGGCAGTCCTGAGGGCAGCTTCCACCACCTGCGCGATCCACTCGGTATGGAGGCGCGAGGCAAGCTCAGGCACCACCCCCTGGTAAGGCTTGTGCAGCTCTATCTGCGTAGCGATTATATTGGAAAGGATCTCATGCCCATCCCTGACGACTGCGGCCGAGCATTCGTCGCAGCTTGTTTCAATGCCGAGTACAGTCATTTATTTGATATCGTAATCCTGCAGGTCCGAGGAATCGAATGGCTCCAGCCCATCGAATATCAGGCCGAGCTCCTTGTCGAAAGGAAGTTCAAAGAGGTACTCATAGACATTCTGCGCCCATGGCACGCCTACCTGCACCCCACTGTTCCTTGATCTCTCCGTAATCTCATGGAGAAAAGAGAAACCGCCGCTGAGATCTTCTGCAGAATCCAGAATCAATTCTTCCATCTAAAGACCTCCTGATCAACGGAGTTAAGATAATACCGTTTCATATCTTCAGTCAACAATATATCAACCTTATAGGGATAGTATCACGCTCTTGCTGATAAATCGATAGGAAATCTTCTGCAAACGGTATTTACTTTGATATCCATTCTGTGCATAATCTCAACAGTGCTTGAATGCCAAAGTAGCTCAGTGGTAGAGCAGCTCACTCGTAATGAGCAGGTCGCGGGTTCGACTCCCATCTTTGGCTCTAAACGAAAAATCTTGTTAAATCAAATTTTAACGAAACCCCATTCTAACGAGCTAGGATGGGGTTTTCTGCTGAAGAATTTGATTTAATCTTTAAGCCCCATCGCTGTTAGGACAGCCTCCTCATCATACGCATGTGCCTTTATGACAGGTCGTGGAAGATCAGGAAAGCCTTCTGCAGCCTTCATTATCGCAGTTCTTTTCACTTCGGTGTCGGCATATGCATAAATGAGCGTCGTCTCAGGATTAGAATGGCCAAGAAGCTGACTAATCATCGAAAGGCTCATGCCCTTACGGTATAGCTGCATTGCGCGGCTATGCCTGAACATATGGCAGGTAACATTCCCGGGGATTGAATTGTATGAAGAACGGGCTCTGTCTGAAGCGTTCTTTACGATCCGCTCTGCATTGTATGCGGTCATCTTCAGTTTCTTGCCAGAACCTTTTCTCCTCTGGTAGAAGAGGTAGTCCTCAGGAATGGAACCGGAATGAAAAGCATTGATGAATCCTGCAGTCTCAGAAGCCGTCTTATCTGTTATCGGAACCTTCCTCTTCTTTCCGCCCTTGCCGTTCTCGATGATGGCGTACGAATGCCCTCTGGCAAGGACAATATCCTGTATCCTGAGATCCAGCATCTCCGAAAGCCTTGCGGCCGTATCGAACATGAGGCGGATGAATAGATGGTCCCTTGCACCTTCGAATGAGCAGGTATCGACTGCACTGAGTATTGCTCGTACGGCTTCCATCTCAAGATGCCTTACCGCCATCGTCTTAGGTTCTCTTATCTTCTCCACGAGCATTATCTCAGGGCTGTTCGCCGAGATGCACTGCGTTGATGCATATTTCATGAAGGCTCTTATCACCGAGAGATAGTTGTTGCATGTCGAGGCCGAAAGCTTCTCATCCTCATGAAGCGTTCTGATGAATCCTTCAACGCTGTCTCTGGTAATATCCTCGAACGAGAGCTCATCAAGCCGCATGGCCCCTCTTCCCGCAATATGCTTCAGGAATCTCGTCATGACGACCCTGTAATGGGTTATTGTCTTCTCAGAACGACGGGATGGAAGATAATCGTTGAAATACCGGGAAAGCACGGCTATGAACTGGCTTCTTCGCTTAAGCTTCTCCTTATTCATAGTCATCCTCCCATCCAAGAAGCCCTGATGAGATCAGGGTATCGGGCGATGTGTGCACATAATAAAGGGTATGGGCAATCTTCCTGTGTCCCATGAATGCCATGAGGTATGGCAGCGAAGCATCCACGTCCCGGCATTCGCCCAGCCACCTCCTGATGGTATTCGTTGCATATGTGTGCCTCAGATCATAGACGCGCGGCTCCGAATCGCCATGCCTCTTTATCCCTGCCGCCTTTATCAGCGAGCGGAAATTGCTTCTCAGCCAGTCAGCGCTGTATGCACCCCCATACTGGTTCTCGAACAGGTACTCCATGCGTGGCTGGAATGCCGTTATCGTCACGATGTATGAAGCGATGATGACAGCGAGATCTTTGCTCATAAGCACCTTCCTGTCCTCTCTGTTCTTTGGCTTGTGGATGAGGATTGTCCTATCATGGAGATCCAGGTCTGAAATACGTATGTTCCTTGCCTCATTCGGCCTCAGACCGCAGCAGTATATGAGCCGGAGCATCACGGGAAGCACAAGATGCCTGGTATCGTTGCGGACCGTCGGCTCAAGATCGTCAGCTGTCCTGAACAGCAGCGGAATCTCATCGTCAGTGAATATGAAAGGCTCGTACCTGGCTTCCTTCAGCCGCATCTGCCCATTGTCATCAGCATATGCACCCCTTCCAAGCATCCTCTGGCATCTTGCAAGCGCGTTTATGACACGGAGCCTGACGTTGCAGCTGGAGCTTTTCCTTTCCCCCCTCGCGCCTCTTCATCCAGCCCGTGAACATATCCTTGCTTATCACGGCTTCCCCTGGATGGTTCTCAAGGCAGTACCGGTCGAGATTCGAGAGAATGCATTCCTGCGAGGGAGAGACTGCATACCCCAGAGCCCTGCGGAATGCGATGAAGCTTCTTATGTCATCGGCAATGGAGCTCGAGTATGTATATGCCTTCTTCATGATCCGGCCTCCTTTCCATCGCCCATGGAGGGAAAATCCATCACGCATATCTCCAGCGACTCCCTCCCGAACGGCATGTATCTGGCAACCGTCGATGTATCAGAATGCCCAAGAATCTGCGAGATGAGCGGGAAATCAGTGCCGCTCTCAAGAAGAAGGCCTCCCAGCATGCGCCGGAATGAATGGAATCCCTTCTTGTCGCCTTTTGTCTTGTCTATACCGGCTTTCTGCATTATCGGATAGAATACCGATGAGATATGGGGTATCGCCCCATATGGGTATCTATGCGAGACAAACAAGGTTGTGCTTGCTGTCTCCGGGCGTCCGGACCTTATGTAGTCAGCTGTTGCAGCAGCTGCCTGATCCGTTATCGGCAGGGTCACCCGGACGCCTGTCTTCTTCTGCCTGAATGAGACCGTCTTCCTCTCAAGGTCAGCATCATCAAGGGTTATCGATACAATGTCGCAGCCTCTTATTCCGGTGCATGATGCAATCATGATCATGGCGAAATCGCGCTTTCCCTCATCCGTTTCCCTGTCCAGCGAGAGCAGCATCATGTTCACTTCAGGCACTGTGAATGCAGGCAGTATCTCATGGTTTTTGCGTACCTTCATGCTTATCCCGCCGGAAAGATCGCCGCGGCCTGAATATTCCAGGAACATGTCAATATGTGACTTCAATGCGGTATAGCTTTCACCGGAAGCAACGGCAGACGCATAGAAGTCCGCAAGGTCAGCAACCGACAGGTCTTTCAGTCCTGCCTTCCCGTTCTCCTCCATATAGCAGAGCAGCAGCTTTGCCTTTCCCGCTCTGTATCCCGCTTTCGCCCCTGACATGGATAGTGAGAGATAGCGGCTGTAATCATCGAGCATCTGCCGGTAATGCGCAGATGGTTCATAATCCATCAAAGACAGTTTGCAGTATCGCTCAGCAATCCTGCTGTCTGCATTCCTCGCTGTCAGGATCCTTCCCGCGAAATAGTTGTCAACATAGACCGACAGCCTTATGCACAGCCTCCTGTAGTTCAGGCTCAGCATGCCATTCTCATGCTGCCGCAGGATATACCTCCTGAACATCTCCGAGACGACAGGATCATAAGAGGATACCCGATGCCTGATGTAGAAATCGCACAGCTTCGCATATGCGATACGGTACTCTTCAAACGTACTTGGCTTACGATTATGTACGAGAAGATGCTGGAAGACAGCCCTATATGCTTCTTCCAATGCCCTGATTGTCTTCTTCTCTGTCATGACAATCCTCCTTTGGAAGATTGTACGATGCGGATGAATGCAGAAAATTAAATTGAAAAACTGAAGCAAAAACCTCGATTCAAAGCGCTGATCGAGGTTTCCTGGAATTTTTCGTTTAATAAATTTTTTGACTTAAAGGTGCTTAAATGTATTTTTAGTTAATTGGCTCGCAGGTCCCGTTCCACTCCGGAGCGGGACTTTTCCATTCAATCAGGGCAATCTGAATCCAGAGGTTATCCATTTATCAAACTCATGACATATATCAAAGCTATATTGTAACTATATCTAAAACGGCCTCAGACCTGCGTACTATATGAATTTTTGGCCACTCGCAAGTTGCGTATTATAGGTTTTATAGCGTCAGATAACTTGCGTACTCTTGACAATCCGGATACCATATAGCCATGGGCGTATTCTACAGGAAAATCTATCAGAGGCTTCTGGAATGGAAATCAAGGAACGGCCGCACAGGATTGCTGATCGAAGGTGCAAGGCGTGTCGGTAAATCTACCATAGCCGAGGAATTCGCCAGGAAGGAGTACAGGTCCTACATCCTGATTGACTTCTCGAACTGCACCCAGGCAGTCAAGGATGCTTTCCTCAATGAGATTCCCCATCCCAATAGGTTTTTCCAGATACTTTCCATCGAGTATGGAGTGGAGCTCCATGAGCGCAATACGCTCTTCATCTTTGACGAGGTGCAGTTCTTCCCGAAGGCAAGGGAGGCTATAAAGCACCTTGTGGCTGATGGCCGCTTTGATTATCTCGAGACAGGTTCCCTAATCTCCATCAGGAAGAACGTCGAAGGCATACTCATTCCCTCTGAGGAGGAAAGGGTGAGGATGTACCCGATGGATTTTGAGGAATTCGCAATTGCCCTTGGGGAGGAAATGCTCCTTTGGTATATAAAGGAATGCTTCACCGAAAGGAAGCCTCTTATAAAGGAGTTCCACCAGAGAGCGCTCCGCCTGTTCCGTGAATACATGATTGTCGGAGGCATGCCTGCAAGCGTCAGCGCATACATCAGCAAGGAGATACATTCATTTGATGATGCAGACTTCGAGAAGAAGCAGATCCTCAATCTGTACCGTTCCGACATCATGAAGATAGACAGCGCATGCCGTGCGAAAGTACTTTCAATCTATGATGGGATACCCTTCCTGCTGAGCCAGCATGAGAAGCGCATCGTCTTCAGCCAGATTGATAAAGGCTCGTCCTTTGACAAGTTCAAAGAGACATTCTTCTGGCTTGAGGATTCCATGATAGCGAATCTTGCCTTCAATACCACTGATCCGGAAGTCGGGCTCTCACTCAATGAGGACAGGACTTACGTCAAATGCTATATGGGCGATACAGGCCTGCTCCTGAGCTACACATTCGATGAGAATGATGAAACCGATAAGGGACTCTACAGGGAACTCTTCCTTGGCAGGCTCTCAATCAATGAGGGGATGTTCTTCGAGAATGCCATAGCACAGACGCTGAGGGTATCAGGCAGGAGGCTGTTCTTCTACACGCATTATGACAAGACCGCAAAGCGCAATGATATCGAGATTGATTTCATCATATCCAAAGGCAGCAAGATCAAGAACAAGATCTACCCAATCGAAGTGAAGTCCTCAGATACCTACTCCTACAGATCACTCCAGAGATTCATGGCCAGATACAGCCACAGAATCGGCGGAGCTTACATCATCCATCCCAAGAATTACGCAGAGAAGGAAGGCATAACCTTCCTCCCCTGTTATATGGCGTTTATGATCTGAATATAATTTATCAAAATTGATTCAATTCAACTTATAGTGTTCAGCAAGTCTCTATCATAGTTGTTTTGAATTTGATCTTCACCACCATGGAATGCATCATCAACTTCATTATAACAATCTGTGCCAACGGCTTCCTTAAACTTGATATCATATGTTCCTGTATTTTTAAGAACATTAATTGAATTATAGGTAATATCAACATCACCCTGATTGTATGGAAGAGTTACGGTCAGTGTTTTGTTATCCCCATAGCCAACATCCTGAAGATGATCATCTCCTAAATATCCGGTTTCCCCCCAACCGCTTTTTTCTTCTGCAAATATTCCCAAAGTTCTATTTACGGTAATCTCGCCAAATCCTGTATCAATAATTTTTCCATCAAACTTAATATGACCAGGAACCTGCGTACCTGCATTCCACTCTTTTGGTGAGGAGGATTTAATTTCAAAATCATCTACAGAAGGATTTGGATAGGACCATTCTTTTGCGCCACCAGCAGGACCTCCCCACCAGTCACTATGGATATCCTCATCAGTATCAGCATTCTTTAACTGCTCTTTTAGGAATCCATTAACAGCATTAAGAACATCTTCTGCACTTGTTACAGTTGCCGTGTAGATATCAAATTCAACATCCTTATAAACATTATCCGTATACTTGGCATATACACGGACAGTAGCTGGACCATAGCCATCCTTGAAAGTTACAGTTCCATCAGCATCGATTTTCTCAATGATATCCGGAGACTTATTCTCAAAGTAGACATCCTCTACTGTTCCATCGGCATAAGAAGCAGATGCGGTAATCTTCACAGTACGTGCAGCACCTTCCGCAGTCTTATTCGAAAGACGCACGATATTCCCAGGAACGGAAACTGTGACAGATGTAGGAAGACTATTCTTCAGGCCAATCTCAAGAGAAGCTGAATAACCAGTCCCTGCAGAGGTAGTTACATGAAGCGTAAGGCGGTTCTGCCCATTCTGCACGAGATCTGATTTATTGATTGTGATAAATGATCCATCCTCCGAGCCGGTTGTCTTCTTAATTGTAGTAGAATTGATAATCCACTCATAAGAGACCACATCAGCAAATGCGCCTTCATTTGCAACGCTTACAGTTATTGTTTCAGTATTAGGAAGGAATACCAGTTCCCCTGACTTGAACTCAATCTCAAATTCTCCAGGCTTTGAAGGCGGATTGATTTCTATAGCACTGCCAGTTATCGTTGCAGTACTATCGGAGGTTATCTCACTGAGTGCACTGCTATATGTCGTATCAGATGCTATCGCCTTGACCTGATATGAATATTCCTTGTTCAGGAGAATATCAGGATCCGAGAATGTTGTTTCAGTTCCTTCGGTCTTGCCTATCGGAGAATCAGCTATATCAGTCCTGTAGATTTCATATTTCACAGCACCTTCAGATGCCGTCCACGAGATATCAACAGTATTGGTATTTGCGACAGCCTTTACATTAGTCGGAGCCGCAAGCTTGACGACAATCTCCTCTGTAGTATAGGACGCTTCGTGATTATCAACGCTCGTCGCGGTAATGGTAGCTTTACCAACAGCTTTCGCCGTGAATGAATTCCCGCTTACGGTGAATATATCACTGCTGCTTGTGCTCCATGTCACTTCCTTGTTCGTAGCCTCATCAGGAGAAACATTAGCAGTAAGGCTGAATGTAGTACCGATATGGAGATTATCCGGGATTGATGAGGTATCAATCTCTACACCTGAGACTGATACTTTTGATACGACATGCTCTACAATCTCATAATCAGAAAGGATGCCATCAACAGTAAGAGCCTGGAATTTGACTGTATATTCCTTGCCAGGCACCATTTCCTTCATCGTATATTCAGATGTTTCACCAGAAGCAGATACCGTTGCTTTGCCTTCTATGCAGTCAGAATAGATATATACTTCCTGGAACAATGATTTCTTGAGTGTCTGTGAATACTGGTTGTTCCACGTAAACTTTACTGAAGAGCCATCTACAGGTTCCCACTTGATGTTGTATACGTTGAGAGCTTCGCTTATATCGCCATTCTTGATATAGACGATATTATCGCTCGTACCACCAACTGTTGATGTGATGCCGGAATATATCTGAGCAGCAGTTACATACAAGGAAGAATTAAGGACAATCCCGTCTGCAGACTCAAGAGTGTATCTAAGCATTCTATCGGAAGATGCAGGAATCCTATCAACATTGAATGTATACTGTGTAGCACTGCTGCCGGTTGCATTGCTGGTTTCCAATAGGATCCAATCGTCATTGGAATCCCTATAATAAAGACTGAATTTCAATCCGCCTTTATTTTCCATTGCATCCTTGATTGTTGCATTAGTGGCTATATCAGACCAATCAAATGTCACCCTTGCTGAACCGAAGAAGCCGCTATCGGAAATGAGCTTCATATTAACTGATTTGGTAATCTGTTCATTAGCCTTGACTGTAATATCTTCATTTCCAATGGAGATCTTCGTTATACCGCTATCAGAATTATTCTCAACACAACCCTCAATCGTAACTGCATATGTACCGGGCTTTATTCCATCAACGATATATTTGCCTTCGTCATTCGTCTCGAAGCGTACATCATTTTTATTAGAAGAAGTATCGCTGCTGAATTCCGAACCATCTCGGAGAGACAAAGTAAAGGAATAATAATCAGGATCTGCAATTTCTTCGGGAAGAAGCGTCTTGCTTCCAGAGCTTCCGCCAATCCTGAATTCCACGGAACCTCTTCCCTCCGGTGTACCAGACGTGCATGAAACAACCATGAAAACAGCCAGAACTAAAGCTATCCAACGGAATTTGCGTATCATTTCCACCTTCTTTTTTCTTAGAAATTTCCCATGGTGATTAAACAAAGAAATCGAACAAAAGTAAAGTACTTTGTACAATTATCTTCAGGAAGGCAAGTCAATAGGGAAATATTACTATCGAAGAAAACGAACACGATACGATATTTTTGTTCGATATTGCATCGATACAGTTTTCTGTGCATCATATGGACGGAATGAAAACAAGACTGCTGAAGATATCATCATTGTTGCTTTTCATGATTCTTATCATCGCATCATGCTCTCCATTCAATGCAGACGATCTTGATGAAAGCGGTGCAGGACTCGAAATCGGAGAGGATTTCGAAATAACTGCAGTAGATGATGGTACGACTATTACATTGACATTCAAGGCAATCCCTAATGCTGCTCTATATGGATACAGCGTTACTACTGATAATATAATCGCTCTTTCAAACGAAAACAGGACATTTTCCAACGGATACTATACATATAAGGTTGATAAGGCGCAGCTGGAAGCTGCTTTCGGAAAGGCAAGGATAGCATCCCAGCTCAGGCTTTATGCCTCGACATCGTCAGAGACCCCTAAATGGCTTTTCGTCAAGGTCTTTGAAATCAAGGTGCAGATCGGTGACAGCGTCCCTGATTTCATTGCCAGGGCCAGGAAGGAAGACAGCGTCAGGCTTGAAGCGAATTCAGAAGTAGATTCTGGGAACATGACCTATAAAGTAGATTTCAATGATCAGTCTGTTGAATTCACTTCCTCACAGCTCCCCTACACTCTTGAAGGAATCGGTGAAAGCGCTGTTACTCTCACAATATCCCACAAGGTAACCGGCGATGAGGAATTCGGAACCGGTACACAGACACTAGAGGTTGCCGAATATGATCCAAGGGCGGTTGATTCAATAAGATTTACTATCAACGAAGATGGTTCGCTTAATCTCTCAGATATTCCAGAAAATGGCTCAATGGTCGCCATCTTTATCGATGATGGAACAAAAGAACCATTTGCCACACTCCCTTATGCCGAATCTGTTACATTCTCTGCTGACACATTCGGAACAGGCCTCTTCACAGCAAACTTCAAAGCAGCTGTCTATAATGAATCTATAAGTGAATCTACTGCTGCCGTCTCCACAGATCCCTTTATATATACAAGTAAGTTAACAAAGCAGACGGAAACAATAGGAAGACAGAGATACAGTGTAGAAATCCCAGTCTCTGAGAAAATGCCTGCTGGATACTCTATATCCTTCTCAGGTTCAATTGCAGATAAGATGAAATCTGAGCAAACTGAATCTGGCATAAGAATCTTCACCGACGATATGGCATTGGTCAGCAAGACAGACTATTCATTCGGCTTATCTATTAATGGAAATTCCCTTGGCAATATTGAATTCAAGACTGAATCATTTGCTGGAGAATATATCTGGAGAGCTACATCTTCTAAAACCGACGATAATTATGCAACCCAATTCGCAGTTATTGTCGATGATGCACCAATTGATAGTAAAATTGGATATTATATATATACATCAGAAAAAGATGTATATTATGAAGAAAAGGGAGTTGCATACTCAAGAGTCCAAATCTCTCCGATGTATGATGCTTCCATAGGTCAGAGCAATGATGTTAGCAAATTAGATCTTTCAGGCTACAACTGGAATCAAAGTAAATGGAATTCCCAAACATCTATTAAAGCAACTTTATCATCTTGTGAAGTCACATACAATGAGAACAACAAAGATACTCTTTCATCCATTACGATTTCTGATTCTGGCATAGGGGTTGCTGAGACAACCACAAAAACTACTTTCAAAGAGAGTGGTGATAATTGCTATTTCATTTTTTACAATGAGATTACCGATGGAGATAGTTTTTTAGGTTCTAGCGTTGTAATTAATCAAGGGAATAAAGCTTTATATAAAAATCCAAGTTACGAAAATGAACCATTTTCTGATAATAAATTCACTTATACACTTAAAAGACAACCTGATTAAGGTATTGAGGTAGCAATGAGGAAACTGTTTATATTTCTTTTGGGTATCCTTGCTATAACTTCTAATATTTTTGCCGCAATCATACCAGTCAGGGATAGTCTAGATAAAACAGTCTTTGATAGCCCTGCCCTGCTTGCGGGAATGGAAGAAGATACTCCGTTTGGATTCAAAGTATCAGGATATCTTGATACTGATATGTTCAATTTCCTGACAGATCCAACAAAGGCGCTGAGTCCTTTGGCTACCCAGCTTGAGGATTTCCTCAATACCCAGGATGACCAGTATCTTTATGATAACTATGATCTCTTAAACAGGATTTTCAATTTCGATCCCTCCTTTCCAGCTATATCTTCCTCTGTGGATGAAAATGCCTTTTATATAAGGGATTACCTGGAGAACCGATTCAGCAGCCTGGATATGGGAAACAGGGACCTTGCAGTCATCAATGCATATAAGGAAGGCCTTGGCCTGTTTGACTCATCCTCCATCAAAGGCGAGCTTGATGCGTCCCTTTCGTTCTATGGCGGGAACATAAGCAACGGGTTCGGATGGAATGCAGGCTTCTACCTCATCTTCGATGGAGTTCCATCGCTTTTCTATGATGAAAGCTCTGGTGATTTCAAATACGGAAATGACCTTTATGCAATGGTAAGAGGTGACTTCGGCTATGGAACGTTCATAGGCGATGATGAGGACTTCGCCATCGGTCTCTCAGTATCTCCATCGCTCATCTTCAGAACCGTCTCCGATACGCAGTACATGCTTGATGCAAAAGTTGATAGAAGTATTGTTCCGCTTTTCGCTTCAAACAGATTTGACATTGGATTCGGCATTGAGATGAATCTTGGGTTCATGTTCAGGGCAAATGATGAAATCAGGCTTGTTGCAGACCTGAGGAATATCCCTTCGATGCAGACATATTGGTACTTCACCGCCTCGGATGTCGTTGCTGAGACATTCCAGTTCCATTACGACGAAAATCTATACTATATCCCACCCGATGCTGCATTTACCCTTCTCTGGGATAGAGGGCCATGGCACATCGAATTCGAAATCAGCGATATCCTCAACCAGCTTCTATGGGTAAATCAGACAACAGTCGGCTTCGACCCATTTGCCATACCTAAGATCGGATTCTCATATGATTTCAACGAGGATCTTTCCCTTGGCCTGAGATACGAGTATAAATACATAATCCTCGGCTTTGACTGGACAGGGCTCGAGATTGAGCTCAAGTGCGCTCTGGCAAGGCTCGGCTTCGGCCTTAGCGTCAGATATGAGATGTAGCCTATCGCTTCTCAGATAGGCTCATCACAAGCTTCAGGTCATTTCTCTTGCTGCCTTCAAAACTTACCCTTTCAGTGAAGCCTGATTTTGAGAAGATGATGTATCTGACATCATCGATGCCTGTAAGCCTGGACAGTGCCCTGCCCTTCTCTTCAAGGCTATGGAGGACATCAAGCCCCTTGGAGAGGAGACAAGGCGGAAGATATATTCCGTCTTGTCGATATAGAGAAGATCCCTCTCCTTGAGATCCCTGAAGCTGAACCTGTCGGTAATCAGGTCTTTCATATCATCGATATTATAATCCATCACAGGCCTCTGTATCTAATACGCGCTCCAGATGGCCGTTTCCGACAGTCCTTCACTGCATTTTCTTCAGGATCCTCCTGTTTCCCGCTTGAGATGCGCCCAGCGATGTACTTCCGTTACCAGACTTGGCTGTACTTCCGTTACCAGACTTGGCTGTACTTCCGTTACCAGACTTGGCTGTACTTCCGTTACCAGACTTGGCTGTAC
>CALXQU010000018.1 GCA_944390725.1 uncultured Spirochaetaceae bacterium | reverse complement strand
TGGCTGTACTTCCGTTACCAGACTTGGCTGTACTTCCGTTACCAGACTTGGCTGTACTTCCGTTACCAGACTTGGCTAGATGAACCTGGCAGGAGAAACCCTGAAGAGCTTTCCAAGTTCCTTCGCAGTCTTCCTGCTTAGACCTGCGATTAATGCACTATTTTCCCGGTTTGACACCTTCCAGAATGCACCATTTTCCCGATTGAACTGCCAAGCACACAGGAACACCCCTAAGCGTAGTTCCATCTTAATTGATTTACATACAGGAAGATATGATATTCCATCGACATAATCTGCAAAGTACTTCTAACAGGATACTACGATTTCCGGGTTCTTATTTTATAGATATTAATGTTTTTATGTTTACAAAGTTAAGCAATAGTCAAAATTTAAGGCAGGGCTGGTGGGCCCTGCCTGGGAAATCAGCTGTTGGCGATAGCTGCCTGGGCTGCCGCGAGGCGTGCGATAGGCACCCTGAACGGCGAGCAGGAAACGTAGTCCAGGCCGACCTTCTGGCAGAAGGCGATGGACTTCGGGTCTCCGCCATGCTCTCCGCAGATACCCATCTTCATGCCCGGCCTTACGCCGCGCCCGAGCTCCACGGCCATCCTGATGAGCTTGCCCACTCCGTCGAAGTCGATCGTCTGGAACGGATCATACGGATAGAACTGCTTGTCAGGGTCGTTGACGTAGTGCGTCAGGAACGATGCCGCATCGTCGCGTGAGAAGCCGCAGGTCATCTGCGTGAGGTCATTGGTGCCGAAGGAGAAGAACTCAGCTTCCTTGGCAATCTCATCGGCGGTGATGGCAGCCCTCGGGACCTCGACCATCGTGCCGAGCTTGTACTCGACCTTGAGGCTCTGCTCGTCGAAGACCTGCTGGATTACCTTCTCAGCCTTCTCCTTGCAGAAATGGAACTCCTTGTAGATGCCCACGAGCGGGATCATGATCTCCGGATGGACATCAAGCCCCTGCCTCTTGACCGTGATGGCAGCCTCGATGATGGCCCTCACCTGCATCTGCAGGATCTCAGGGTACACGATGGCAAGGCGGCATCCGCGGAAGCCGAGCATCGGGTTGAACTCCTGGAGCGAGTTGATTTTCTTGGAGATTGCCTCGACAGTCGTCCCGAGCTGGAGCGCCATCTCATGCCTCGAGGTATGGTCGTTCGGGAGGAACTCATGGAGCGGCGGGTCAAGCAGGCGGATCGTCACCGGCAGGCCCTTCAGCTCGCGGAAGATGCCGATGAAGTCCTCCCTCTGCATCGGAAGGAGCTCGGAAAGCGCGATCTGCCTCTCGCCATAGGTATCGGCAAGGATCATCTTCCTCATCGATATGATCCTGCTTCCGCCGAAGAACATATGCTCTGTCCTGCACAGTCCTACGCCCTCGGCGCCGAGCTGTACGGCATGGTGCGCATCGGCCGGGGTATCGGCATTGGTGCGGACGGACATCGTCTTGAGCTCATTCACGTAGCCCATGAATGTCTTGTAGTTCTTGTAGAGGACGGACTCGTTCTCGTTCATCGTCCCCTCGAGGACCTGCATGATCTCGGAAGGACGCACGGGAATCTTCTGCGCATAGACAGCGCCCGTGAATCCATCGATCGACATGTAGTCGCCCTCGGACAGGATCTTGCCATTGACCTCAAGCGTCTTCTTCAGCTCATCGACATGGATCTCGCCGCAGCCTGATACGCATGGGCAGCCCATGCCCCTGGCGACGACGGCAGCATGGCTCGTCATGCCGCCGCGGCAGGTGACGATGCCCCTGGAGACAGCCATTCCGCCGATATCCTCAGGGGATGTCTCGGTCCTGACGAGGAGGACATCCTTGCCCATCTTCGCGGCTTCCTCGGCATCCTTGGCCGTGAAGTAGATCTCGCCGCAGGCGCCGCCTGGCGATGCATTGAGGCCATGCGTGGTCTCGCTGAGGGAATTCTCGCGGATGTAGTTATTGTCGAGAACCGGGGCGAAGAGCTTGTTGAACTCCGATGCGGGAACGCGGGAGACAGCCGTCTTCTTGTCGATGAGGCCCTCCTCCACCATCTCCACCTGGCTACGGAGCCATGCGAAGATCGTCCTCTTGCCGCTCCTGGTCTGGAGCATGTAGAGCTTGCCTTCCTGGATCGTGAACTCGATATCCTGCATATCATGATAGTGGTTCTCGAGGGTCTGGCGGATCTTCAGCAGCTGCTCATAGGCATCCGGGTTGACTTCCTTCATCGTCTCGACCTTCTGCGGTGTCCTGATGCCGGCGACGACGTCCTCGCCCTGCGCATTCATCAGGTACTCGCCGTAGAACCTGTTCTCGCCAGAGGACGGGTCACGGGTGAAGGCGACGCCTGTGCCTGATGTCTCTCCCATGTTGCCGAAGACCATGCACTGCACGTTGACAGCCGTGCCCAGGAGGCCGCGGATATCATTCATGAGGCGGTACTTGATGGCCCTGTCGTTGTTCCATGACCTGAAGACCGCATCGATGGTCTTGAAGAGCTGGTACTCCGGATCGGTGGGGAAATCCTCGCCGGTAGCCTTCCTGTAGATGATCATATAGCGCCTGATGACGTCCTTGAGGTTGTCTACATCAAGCTCCGTATCGAAATGCTTGCCGTTCTCGTCCTTCACGGCCTGCAGCGCATACTCGAACTTCTCATGGGGCACTCCCATAACGACATCGCCGAACATCTGGATGAAGCGGCGGTAGCTGTCCCAGGCGAAGCGCTCGTTGCCGGTCTTCCTGATGAGGGCATCAAGCGAATCGGGGTTGAGGCCGAGGTTGAGGACCGTGTCCATCATGCCCGGCATCGACTGCGCAGCGCCTGAGCGCACCGACACGAGAAGCGGGTTCTCCTTGTCGCCGAGCCTGGCTCCCATCATGTCCTCGAGCTTCTTGAGATTGGCGAGGACCTCATCCTTCATGCCCTCCGGATAGGCGTTGTGCTGGTCCCAGTAGGCGCATGCCTCGGTAGTGATCGTGAATCCTGGCGGAACCGGCAGGCCGATGCTTGTCATATCGGCAAGATTGGCGCCCTTGCCGCCTAGGAGGGACTTCATGTCCGCAGTGCCTTCGGCCTTTCCGTTGCCGAAGAAGTATACGTACTTTTTCCTTTTCTCCATTGTGTATGCCTCTTTAACACTGGCAATGGTACTGACTACTGCTAAGATGGTCAATCTAAAGCCTGAAAATCGCAGAAATTAGCATTCTGAAAAATGAAACATCGTTCCAGTGTGCGATGGATGTCGTATTATGCGCCCTTATCATGTATAATCAGAGGAAAGGAACGGCAATGGTAATACAGGAATCCGCTGAAATGTATCTGGAGACGATACTCCGCCTTTCGGAGACGAGGGAGATCGTCCGCGCCATCGATGTCGCACAGGCCATGGACTTCTCGAAGCCCAGCGTCAGCAGGGCGATGAAGAACCTGCGTGAGAACGGATATGTATCCATCAATCCGGAGACAGGAAGCATCAGGCTGCTGGACAAGGGGATGGAGATTGCCGAGGCCATCTATTCGCGCCACAAGATGCTCTCCGCCTTCCTCCGCAGGATCGGCGTCAGCAATGCCGTAGCGACCCAGGACGCCTGCCGCATCGAGCACATCATCTCGCAGGAGACCGTCGACGCCATCAGCAGGCACCTCGAGGAGATGGGCTGAGCCCTGGTACGGAAAGAAGCCAGAGGCTATGGGTCCCTGGCTTCCTATCTATCTATTTCCGGCCATCATGATGCCATGAACGCATCCATGCCGCGGCGCATGCTCTCTTCCCTGAGCTTCATGAGCGCCCTCTTCTCTATCTGGCGGATCCTCTCCTTGGTAAGGGAGTAGCCCTCGCCTATCTCCTTGAGGCTCATCGCCTCATTGCCGTCAAGCCCGTTGCGCTTGATGATGATGTCCCTCTCCTTGTCGCTGAGGACATCCAGGAGTGACCTGACCTCCTCCTTGAGGGCCTTGTCCATCATCCTCGTCTCAGGTCCTGCCGACTCATCCTCGAGGAAGTCGCCGTAGGTCGAGGAGCCGTCCTCGCCCTTCTTCACGGGACTGTCGAAGGACATCATCTCGCCGCTGACCGCGAGCAGGTCGGAGATGAGCTTCGCATCAAGCCCCGTCTCCCTGGAGATATCCTCGACGGAAGGCTCTGCCGTCTCCATCTCATGCATTAGGGCCTTCTTCGCCTTCAGTATCTGCATCAGCTCGTTGGACCTGTTGAGCGGGAGCCTTACGGCCCTCGACTTCTCAGGGATCGCCTTGAGGATAGACTGGCGGATCCACCATACCGCGTATGAGATGAAGTGGTAGCCCTTGTCCGGCTCGAACTTGTCGATTGCCGTGATGAGCCCGATATTCCCCTCGTTGATGAGGTCAAGGAGCGGAAGCCCCTGCCCGCGGAACTTCTTGGCAACAGACACCACGAACCTGAGATTGCTGTTTATGAGCCTCTCCCTTGCCGCCTTGTCGCCGTTCTTGGCCTTCACCGCGAGCTCCGTCTCCTCCTCATGCGTGAGGAGAGGGATCCTGTTTATTTCCCTGAGATATATGGAAAGGACCTCGTTATCGCTGTCGCTGTCAAGGTACTCATTCTTCTTTATATTGGCTGTGTCCATTGCGAACCTCCGTTCATAAACATATCTTGCAGGAGGCGTGCCAACTCTATGCATATCATGATAATTAATTATAATATATAAAATTAAACTATATTCCGCTTTATGTAGATAGCATATAGTAAGTGTCATTCTGCCACAGCGGGTGCCGGAAGCCGGCTAAAGGTGTCATTATGACACTCAGAGGGCATCCTCGCCGCCTTCCGTGTCAAATAGGCACGGGAAGACGATCTTCACGCTCTCGAGGAGATTGCGCCGGCCGTCGCCTGTGATGCAGAACGGGGAGGAGGACATCGACTCGACGAAGCTCCTGTACTCATCCTCGATTAGGTCCGTTACCATATCGCCCTCGGGAAGGGAGAGTACGAACGAGCACTTGCCCTTCAGGTATGAAAGGAGCTGGTACCTGTAGAAGGAGATGAACTCCAGCGTCGGGGAGGTCTCGCCCCTCCTGATGAGGAACGCGAGGGAATAGGCATCGAAGGCCTTCTCGTAATGGCCCTCGCGCGCTTCCCGCAGTCCGGTATGGTAATAGGCATTCCCCAATGTCTCCATGATCAGTACCTTCAACAAGGAATATAATAAGAATCCGCGGAAAGTGAAGAGCCTGTGGAGAAAAACCTGCACTTGCCGTTTTCACCTTACCTATGTATATTCCTATATGGTCTTAGGGACCTAATACAGAGAGGTGATAACATGAAAATTCTTCCACTTGGCGACAGGGTGCTTGTTAAGGCAAAGGCTACTGAAGAGAAGACCGCTTCCGGCATCTTCATCCCGCAGACAGCTCAGGAGAAGACGCAGATCGCAGAGGTAATCGCAGTCGGCGATGACGAGACGATCAAGGTCAAGGCCGGTCAGGAGATCATCCATGACAAGTATGCCGGAACCCAGATCAAGGACAATGGCGAGGACTACCTGATCCTCTCCTATTCCGATATCCTTGCTGTCGTCGAGTAATCGGCATAGCAGGAAATGCATCAGCCGGAGGCCCTATGGGTGCTCCGGCTTTTCCATTCCGTAGAACCCACGCAGCCTGCCAGGGACCATGGCAAGCGGCACATCCGTCTCCATATGGCACTCGGGGAGGGATGCGAGTATCTTCCTCGACATCGGCTTCATGATGCGCTGGTCGAGGATCAGCACGGCTCCCCTGTCCTTCTCGCCGCGGATGACGCGCCCGATGCCCTGCTTCATCTTCAGCGCGCAGAGGGGCACCGCCTGCTCCATGAAGGCAGAGCGCCCCGTCCGCTCGGCAAGCATCTCGCCGCGTGCGGCTATGATGGGGTCGGTAGGCACCGGATACGGCAGCTTGGGGATGATAAGCAGCCTCAGCGTCTCGCCTGGCGCATCGATGCCCTCCCAGAACGAGGAAAGCGCGAAGAGGGAGCTGTCCTCATCCTCCTTGAAGGCCTTCAGCAGCATGTTCCTCGACCTGCCGCTCTCCTGCATGAGGACGGACATGCCCGGAAGCAGCACCTTCACCTTAGGATAGACGTTCTCCATCGAGGAGCGCGAGGTGAAGAGCACGAGCGCGCCTCCGCCCGAGGCCCTTATCGCATCGGCGATCGGCTGGGCAAGGCCCTCCTCCCAGCTTCCCTTCTCCTCATTGGAATAGCTCATCCCTCCCCTGGCGACAAGGCAGAGCAGGTTGCGGCCCAGGTCGAACGATGTCGGGAAGCATGAGGAGATATAGCCGGTCTCGCATATGTCGAGGCCTACCTGGGAGGCGAAGAAATCAAAGGAGCCGCCGACGGAGAGCGTCGCCGAGGAGAAGATGATTGGCGAGCCATTGTCCAGGAAGGACTCCGCGAGGATGCGGCCCGTGTCCATCGGCGCGAATGATATATAGAGCGTCCCGCCTTCCTCCACGCCATACGGTATCTCATCGGCAGGATAGGAGAATCCGATCCAGCGTTCCAGCAGTGTCCCTAGCTCCGAGAGCCTCTCAGCTGCGAATGCGAGCGTCCTCATATCGCCCCAGGTCTCCTCGCTGGCATCCTCAGGGGCCATGAATGACGAGGCCAGCAGGGAGCCGAGCTCGGACAGCCTCCCGGCAAGGGGCGCGAATGACCTTGCCGCGAACCTGTTCTCCTCGTAGAACCTGGCATCGAACGCAATCCTCTCCCCGCTGCGTCCCCGGCGGCCGAGCAGGGAGCGTATCCTCACGTCGAAATCCTCGGCCATCTCCCTTATCTCCGCAACCATGCTGCTGATCTCGCCATAGGCAGCCCTGTCCTTAAGGCAGGGAGAGAGGGCATCGATAAGGCACTGGCCCTTCCCTGCCCTCCTGTCGGCGATGGCCTTCAGGACATGCCTGGCATCGCGCGTGGAGAATGTCGATGTGAAGGTATCGGTAGCACCGTCCGGGAAGTTGTGGGCCTCATCTATCGCCATGGCATCGAAGGGCGGGAGCAGGACGGCCTCATCGCTTCCGGAGCCCTTCTCCCTCCTGAGCATGATATCCGAGAGGACGACGTGGTGGTTGGTCACGATGATGTCCGCCTCCTCGGCCCTCTTCCTCGCCCTGTAATAGAAGCACTGGCTGATGTACGGGCAGAAGCGGCCTATGCAGCTCTCGCGCTCGGCAGCGCACTCGGCGAAGAGGGGATACAGCGACGGGTCGGCTATCTCATCCCTGAGCCCTGTCTCCGTCCCGTCGACCCAGCCGGCGAAGCGCCTTACCCCGTCATCATCCTTCCTGCTCTGGTAGAGATAGTCCCACTTGAGCGCGCAGAGGTAGTTGCCCCTGCCGTAGAGCGCAGCCACATCGAGGTCGAGGGAGAGCGCGTCAAGCATCTGCGGTATGTCCTTACGCAGGAGCTGTCCCATCAGCGGCATGGTGCTGGTGGCGATGATCTCCTTGCCCAGGCCCTCAGCGGCCCTGAGCATGAGCGGCACGATATATGCATAGCTCTTGCCGGTGCCTGTACCGGCCTCCACCACCGCATGGCATGATGAGCTGAGGGCCTTCTCCACCAGCTCAGCCATCCCTTCCTGGCAGGGACGGTACGCGAAGCCCGGTATGCGCCTGGAGAGGATGCCGCCCGCGGCGAAGAAATCACTGCTCCTCGGCATTTCTCTCCGCCAGCTTCCTGTGCAGCGTCTTGCGGCCTATGCCCAGCAGGTCCGCGGCCTTGGTCTTGTTGCCCTTGGCATAGGAGATCGTCTCGAGGATGAGGCGCATCTCGGCATCCTCCATCGTCACGGGAAGGGTGAACGTGACAGTGCTCCCGCCTCCTGTCTCCCTGATCTGCGGAGGGAGGTCATCGATATCTATCATCCTGCCCTTGCAGAGCACCACAGCCGCCTCGATGGTATTGCGCAGCTCCCTGACATTGCCTGGCCAGGAATAGGCGAAGAGCGCCTTGCGCGCCTGGGGGGTGAAGCCCTCCACCTTGCGGCCATCCTCGCTGTTGAAAGTGCTGAGGAAAGATGCGCAGAGGAGGTCTATATCCTCCTTCCTCTCGCGAAGCGGCGGCACCTCGATATGGACGACATTGAGCCTGTAGTAGAGGTCCTCCCTGAAGCGGCCCTCCTGCATCTCCTTATAGAGGTCCCTGTTGGTCGCGCAGATCACGCGCACATCGACGGTGAGCGTCTTCTCCCCGCCTACGCGCTCGAACTGCTTCTCCTGCAGCACCCTCAGGAGCTTGACCTGTGTGGCCTGGTCGATCTCGCCGATCTCGTCGAGGAAGAGCGTGCCGCCGTCAGCAAGCTCGAACCTGCCCTTCTTCTGCGATACGGCACCGGTGAAGGCACCCTTCTCATGGCCGAAGAGCTCATCCTCCAGCAGCGTAGGGGAAAGGGAGGCGCAGTGCACCTTGACGTACGGGCCGTCCTTGCGCGGGGAAAGCTGCTGTATGGCCTCCGCCACGAGCTCCTTGCCCGTCCCTGACTCGCCAGTGATGAGGACAGAGGCCTTGGTCGAGGCCACCTGGCTGACGATCTGCATGAGCTGGGCGACCTTGCCTGACTTGCCGATGATCCTGCCGTAGCCCTGCTGCCTCCGCAGCTTCTCCACCTCCTCCGCCAGCTTCCTGTTCTGCTCCGCGAGCTGGGAGGCTGATATGGTCTTGCGGACGACAAGCGAGAGCTTGTCTATATCGACAGGCTTGGTGAAGAAGTCCACCGCCCCTTCCCTCATCGTCTCCACGGCAGTCTCTATGGTGCCATGGCCGGTAAGGACGATGACAGGCATCGTGGGATAGGAGGAGACGATGCGCCTTATCAGCTCATTGCCATCCATGCCCGGCATCCTCAGGTCGGTGATGACAAGGTCGATGATATTCCTCTGCACCTTCTCCCATGCCTCGCTGCCATCCGCGGCCGTAAGCACGTCATAGCCTTCGCCCTCGAAGGCGAGCTGGAGCCCTGACCTTATGTTCTTCTCGTCATCGGCAATCAGAAGGGTCGCCATGTCATACCTCCTTGTTCCCTATGGCCTTGCGCTGGCTCTGCGGCACCGGGAGCTTGATCGTGAATACCGTCCCCTTCCCTTCCTGGCTGGAGACGAAGATATCGCCGCGGTGCTCCTTGATCACCTTGTACACGACAGTGAGGCCCAGGCCGGTGCCTGTCGCCTTGGTGGTGAAGTAAGGCTCGAAGATCTTCTGTATCTCGCCCTCGGCGATTCCCGTGCCGGTATCGCTGATGCGTATGGTGACGAAATCGCCGTCAAGCCTGGTGGATAGCCCCAGGGTGCCGCCTCCAGGCATCGCCGCGAAGGCATTCTCGATGATGTTCAGCAGGCACTGCCTGAGATAGCGCGCATCGATCTCCACATTCGGCAGGAAGCTGTCGAGGTTCCTGGATATCCTGATATGCTTCTCCTCAGCCTCCGGGGCGAGGAACGTGATGAGGTCATCCATGACCGCATTGACGGAGCCCAGCATCAGCTCGATATCCATCGGGCGCACGGCGAAGAGGAAGTCGACGGCAATCGTGTTGAGATGGTCGATCTCCTCGTCGAGCACGCCCAGATAGCGCTCGGCCTCCGCATCGGAGATGCTCTTCTTCTGCTGCAGCACCTTGCGCATCAGCTGCAGGTGTATCTTCATCGCCGCCAGGGGGTTCTTGATCTCATGGGCGATGCCTGCCGCCATCGTGGTCATAGAGGCAAGGGACTCAGAGCGCCTGAGCCTGATCTCCTTCTGCTTCTCCTCCGTGATATCCTGCAATATGATGTCCACGAACGGGAAGCTGCCCGCGTCGATGGAGGCGAACGATATGCGGATGATGCGCGTCTCGCCGCCCATCTGCACCGCGAACTCCCTCGCATCAGGCTTCTCCCGTCCCCTGAAGACAGCCAGGAGGAACTTCTTCACATCGGCATCGACCATCAGCGAATCGAGCTTCATCCCCTCCCTGGTCCGCTTCCTCCTGTCGCATGGAAGCAGGAGCTGCACGGACTTGGAGACGAAGAGTATCTGCCTCTCGCCGCCTACCGCTATATGGCCGATCGGCTGGAAATCGAGCAGCGACCTGTAGACCTCGTTCTTCTCCAGCCCTTCCCTGATGAGGCGCTGCACCTCTTCCGCAGGATATGACTCGAAATCCTCAAGCACCTTCCTCAGAAGCTTCTCAGACACCGGAGACCTCCCTCAAGGCATAGTCAAGAGCCAGCCTTATGCTCATGTTGTAGCTGTCGCTCATCCCCAGATAGAGGGAGAGCGCATCCCAGATGCGCCTAGCCCGCACCCTGCTAAGGCTCCCGTCGGCAAGCCTGTCGGCGACCAGGCCGCAGAGCTCCTCGCGGAAATAGCCGAACCCGTCGATCCTGGCAAGCGAGGACAGCAGCTTCTCCATCTCGTCATTGGGCAGCATCCTGCCCTCCAGCAGCGCCGAAGAGTACGCCGAGAGGCACCGTTCCATCTGCGACTTCTCCTCATCGCCTGCGCCCTCTTCGAAGAAGAAGGCATCGAAGGACCTGTACCTGCCGTAGATCGAGAACATGCTGGCGATGCAGCCGGAGACCGCCTTCTCGGAAAGCGCCGGGAACTGGAACTTCCTCACGCGCGAGAGGATCGTCTCCATGATGCGCGACTGGCTGCCGGAAACGAGTATCAGCCATGCGCCCTCTGGAGGCTCCTCAAGCAGCTTCAGCAGGCTGTTCTTCGCCCCCTCGGAATAGTCCTCGATATTCTCGAGTATCACCGCCTTGCCCTCGCTGCCATCGGCAAGCCATTCCTGGATGGCGCGTATCTCCTCTATCGAGGCGCCGGGAGTCTTCCTGCCGCAGCGCATGACCTCAGGGGTCAGCAGCAGCATGGCGGCATTGACGGCCGCCTCTATCTCGGCGCTGCCGTAATCCCTGTCATCCTCGATCGACAGCAGGACCTCGTCAAGCTGCGATGCCGCCTCCGCGATGGAGGGCGATGCCCCCAGCCTAGTGAAGGCCTTCCTGTCCACATTCCCCTTGATGCCGGCCTTATCCTTATACAGCGGGCTGAGGGATGGATGGTACTGGAGCAGTATGCTCCGCACAGTCTGGATGAAGAAGATCCTGCTCCTCCTGTTCTTCTGCGCGAGGAAGAGATTGGCCGCGGCCTCGAACCGGGAACGGAATGGACGCGCGGCCAGGTATGCCACGCTGCCGCTCCTGAGGATCTCCCTGTCGCCGCCGGCGACGGCGAACGCGAGGTCAAGCGCGCCTGTCAGCCTGCCCGACCCCTTCCCGCCGGATATCAGTATGGAACGGGGGAGCCTGCCCGACTCCAGCGCCGATGAGAGCTCATCGGCAGCTGCCCCCTGGATCTGGCGCAGGGCCTCAAATGCCATTGAACGCTCCCGTGAAGAGCTCCATCATCTGGGGATAGAGGGGCTGTATTATCCTCTTGAATATGACGCTGTTGTCGGTAAGGACCGACATGTCGAAGAAGGTCTGGTACTGCAGCAGCGCGATTATGAGCGAGAGCACCAGCGCAGAGCACAGCAGCCCCAGCACGAAGCCGACGATGCTGTCGAGCGCCCTCAGCGCCCCGCTGGCCTCCACTATGCTCGAGAGCTGGCTGACGAAGACGAAGATGAGCGTATACACGAGGGCCGTAAGGGCCACGAAGGCAATCAGCGTCGCGGGGAATATCGCGAGGCCCGAGCTGTCGGCGAGGAGCGTGCCTGCCTGCTTGGTGAAGAGCGCGGCCCCCGGCATGGCCAGCAGTACCGCGGCGGCCTTGCCTGCCTTCCTGGTGAATCCCTTTATGCATCCTGATATCGCCCCGACAAGCACTATGGCGAGGGCGATGACGTCAAGAAGCCCGAATGTTACCGATCCGATCGCGATTGTCCAATCCATATCGCTATTCTATTCGATTTGCCCTGATTAGACTATCGGCTACACTTTCCTGGCTTTTGTGATTATTATCCGAGATATGGCAAATTTCTTAGCTGCCCTCTTCGGAGGCACGAAGCATGACAAGGATATGAAGCGCCTCAGGCCCATCGTCGAGGCTGTCAAGGCCGAATACGGATGGGCAGCGTCCCTCGCCGACGAGGACTTCCCCAGGCTGACCGAGCAATGGAGGAAGGAAGTGCAGAGCGGGGAGAAGACGCTCGATGAGCTGCTGCCCAAGGCTTTCGCCCTCGCGCGGGAGGCTGCCGGCAGGACGCTCGGGGAAAGGCACTACGACGTGCAGATCATGGGAGCCATCGTCCTCCACCAGGGTTCGATACTCGAGATGAAGACAGGAGAGGGAAAGACCCTTACCTCGGTCCCGGCTGCCTACCTCAACTCGCTTGAGGGCAAAGGCGTCCATATAGTCACCGTCAACGACTACCTTGCCCAGAGGGACAGGGAGTGGATGGGCAGGGTCTATTCATTCCTCGGCGTATCCACGGGAGTCGTCTTCCCCGGCCAGGACGAGGCAAGGAAGAAGGAAGCCTACAGCGCTGATATCACCTACGGTACGAACAACGAGTTCGGATTCGATTACCTGCGCGACAACATGAAGCTCTCGATGGCGCTGAAGACGCAGCCGAGGCACCACTACTGCATCATAGACGAGATCGACTCGATACTCATCGATGAGGCGAGGACGCCTCTCATCATCAGCGGGCGCGGCGAGGACGATACCCCCAAGGTCAGGGCTGCCAAGGCCGTGGTGCCGTTCCTCAAGGAATGCGAGAAGGATCCCGAGACAGGCGATTACTACGAGCTGACGGAGATGGAGAAGCTCGACAGGGAGTACTATGCCAGCTTCGACGAGAAGGGAGACTTCAAGCTCGATGAGAAGAAGAAGGGCGTCACCTTCACCAAGCAGGGCATGACGCATATGGAGGAGCTGCTGAGGAAGACAGGCGCGCTCCAGCCTTCGCAGGATGAGGACGGCAATACCGTCTATTCCCTCTATGATGACCAGAACTTCGAGCTCGTGCACTACGTCACCCAGGCCGTGCGCGCCCAGTACATGTACAGGCTCGATACCGACTATATCGTCAAGGATGGCGAGGTGCAGATCGTCGATGAGTTCACGGGGCGCGTGCTTCCCGGCAGGCGCTACTCAGAAGGGCTCCACCAGGCCATCGAGGCCAAGGAGAACGTGGCCGTGCGCGGACAGGCGAAGACTTTCGCGACCATCACGTTCCAGAACTTCTTCAGGATGTATGATAAGATCTCCGGCATGACCGGTACCGCCGATACCGAGGCGACCGAGTTCAAGCAGATCTACGGCATCGATGTCGTGGTGGTCCCCACCAACCTCCCTGTGAAGAGGGTCGACCTGAGCGACCTCACCTACTATGACGAGGAATGCAAGTACAGGGCCATCGTCGAGGCCGTCAAGCGCATCCATGCCACCGGCCAGCCGATACTGATCGGCACCACATCGATCGAGAAGAGCGAGAAGCTCTCGAAGTACCTCACAAGGGAAGGCATCAGGCATGAGGTGCTCAACGCCAAGAACCATGCAAGGGAAGCCTACATCATCGGCGAGGCAGGAGCCAAGGGCGCCGTCACGATCGCCACGAACATGGCAGGACGCGGCACGGATATCAAGCTGGGCGGATCGCTGGACCACATGGCGCTGCGCAAGGTAGGCACCGATGCTTCCGATGAGGAGATCATGAAGGCGAAGGAAGAGCTCCGCCCTGAGTACCAGAAGGCCTATGAGGAAGTGAAGGCCCTCGGCGGTCTCTACATCATCGGATCCGAGCGCCATGAGTCAAGGCGCATCGACAACCAGCTCAGGGGAAGGTCCGGCAGGCAGGGCGACCCCGGCACGAGCCAGTTCTACATCTCCCTTGATGACCCGCTTATGAGGCTCTTCGCCAAGGAAGGCATCAAGAACATGATCGGCAAGCTCGGGCTCAAGGACGGCGAGGCCATCCAGCACAAGATCCTCGACAACGCCATCGAGGATGCCCAGAAGCGCGTCGAGGAACGCAACTTCGAGATAAGGAAGAAGCTCCTCGAATACGATGACGTGCTCAACGAGGAAAGGAACTTCATCTACTCCGAAAGGGACAAGATACTCGTGGCAGAAGACCTGATGGACAGGATCGTGGACAATACCGCCGAGCTCATCGACGAGGCTGCCGAGGCTGCGGACGGCGATACGGAGAGGTTCCTCGCCAACTGCAGGACGGTCTTCTCTTCCCTTCCCGAAGGCATAACAGAGCCGGATGCGCTCAAGGAAGCGATGGTGTCTAGCCTCAGGGAGAAGGAAGCCAAGGTCGGCAAGGAGGCATTCAACTCCTTCATCAGGTACGTCTACCTGAGGGATATCGACAGGAGATGGATCGCGCACCTCGATGCCCTGGAGGACCTGAGGGATGCCGCCAGCCTGATGAGCTATGCCCAGAAGAACCCGCTTGTCGAATACAAGAACACCGCATCGGATGCGTTCGACCAGATGATCAGCTCGATTACCGAGAACGTCTGCAGGACAGTCAACGCGGTAAGGATATCGATGCAGCCGCGGAGGCAGCAGCCAGCAGCCCAGAAGATGGAGGCGACGCACGCTTCCCTGCCCAACCTCAGGACGCAGGGCACTGCGGTCTCCTCGCAGGCGCAGGCACAGAACACCACATACGTGCGTTCCCAGCCCAAGGTCGGCCGCAACGACCCCTGCCCCTGCGGTTCGGGCAAGAAGTACAAGCATTGCTGCGGCAAGAATATATAACGGGGAATCATGGTTCTGGATCCATATCCGGATTCCTGAAAGCACCCCAATCGGCCACCGAAATCCACGGTGGCCGGTTTTTCCTCTCGTATCCTCATTTGATCAGTAATGCAAAATATAGTACTATCTTCACATGAAGCATGTTGTGGATATGTCTCCGAAATCCAGCCGGATAATACGTCAGATACCTCGGAATGCACAGCTGGAGCTTGCAAGAACCAAAGCTATTTCATTTCAGATATTGAAGACGGACGGAAACCAGTAAGCAGGAAGACGGCTAAGGAGCTTTCTACCCTAGTTTGATGTATTCTTTGACAGGTTTATCTGAATCTGATGCCAGCCATAGGCAGAGATGGCAGTTTTTATACATATTTGAAGTTCAATTTCAATTATGTATAATAATACCAGAGACAATGGCATATGGACAGGATGATTGGCAGGAAACTCTCGGATGAGCTGGCAAGGCTTGCATCCACCTACAAGGTAATCACCATACTCGGACCGCGGCAGGCTGGTAAATCAACGCTTGCGAAGGAGCTTTTCAAGGAGTACGGATTCGTCAACCTCGAGGATTCCGCAATCAGGAGGGAAGCGGAAGAAGATCCCAGGGGATTCCTGATCAACCACCCTGCCCCGCTGATAATCGACGAGATACAGCGCTGCCCTGCCCTCGTCAGCCAGATCCAGGCCAACGTTGACGGAATGGAAGGATATGGCAGGTACATCATCACCGGAAGCTACCAGAAGGAAGTGAGGAAGACGATTGCCCAATCACTTGCGACGAGGACTGCCGTGGCGCATCTGCTCCCGCTTTCATTCGAGGAGCTCGGCAAGGCCGGCATATCCCTTGATAGGAATGAGCAGATATTCACGGGCTTCATGCCAGGCATATACAGCACCCCAGGGCTCGTCCCCTCCGAGTATTATCTGAATTACAGGTCAGTCCACCTGGACAAGGATATACGGGAGGAGACTGGCTTCCGGGACATAAGGGCTTTCCATCTCTTCCTCGATATCCTTGCAGGCAGGGCCGGACAGCTTCTGAACCACAGTTCGGTATCTAATGATGTCGGGGTAAGCTCTGCAACGATAAGGGAATGGACCTCGCTTCTTGAGAATGCATATATCATAGCCATGCTTCCGCCATGGAGCCGCAACCATACAAGCCGCGCAGTTAAATCCCCCAAGCTGTATTTCGTTGAGACAGGCCTTCTGGTATCGCTTGCAAGGATATCGCACCCGAAGGAAATCGGCATATCCTCGATGACAGGCGCATTCTTCGAGAACATGGTGGTCATGGAAGCGCTCAAGGCCAGATACAACAGCTACACGGAACCGAAGCTCTACTTCTATCGTGATAACAACGGAGTCGAAGTCGACCTAATCATGGAAAGAGGACAGAAAGAGCTGGAGCTGTTCGAAATCAAGTCCGCATATACGATTTCGAAGGAGTTCACGAGGAATATGGACAGGTTCGAGCATCTCCATCCCGGATATGAGGTGAGGAAGAACATCATATACTCAGGGGATACCCTGCCTGAACCCGTCAATGGCGTGAGGTACATCAACTATGCGGATATAGCCCATTTCCTCACCGAAACAGGGAAATACATCCCCTCATTCTGAGGAATCAGCATATCCATAGCTGCATAATCAGCCTCATCCAGGGAAATTCCTCCCGGGAATTTCCCTAAATGTTTCCTTTATAAGAAAGAGATATATCGCTCCTTCGAATTGGATAATATCGAAAAGTACTCTATAATGTAGTACTATTCAGATATGAAGCCCGGATGTCGGGAAAATTCGGTAAAGCCATAAGGCAGATGCCATCCAATGCCAGGGAAACGCTTTATCGTCTTATCAATGATATCAAGGCTTCAGGTCCAGTGCAGCCTGGATACCGCAACTACAGCAAGCTTGGCGAGAATACCTTTCATTGCCATCTTGCGTATCGATGGGGTTGCCTGCTGGAGGAATGAGAAAGGGAAGCTTATTGTGGAGGTGGAGTATGTTGGTAGTCGTGAGAAGGCCCCGTACTGAATTCTCTCTGAATGGGGACGTACCTAGGAAGCTTATCCAGAGCCTTGTCTCCGAATATGGCCCTGATAACGTCAAGATCGAAGAAGACGATATGATGAATGCCGAGGATATGGAGTGGTATAGGGAGGAAGCTGCAAAGGATACTCCCGGCAGAGCTCTCCGTTTCTATCGCAGGCTGAAAGGAATGACCCAGCCTGAGCTTGCTGCGGTGCTTGGAACTACAAAGCAGTTCATATCCAATCTCGAGAATGACAGGAAGCCTATCAGCAGGATGATGGCAAAGAAGCTCTCCGGGATTTTCGATGTCCCTGCCTCGAGATTCATCTGACCGATGGGAATCCCGTGCGTGCATCCTTAGAATCATCCTGAAGGATCAGCATATCCATAGCTGCATAATCAGGCCAAGGCCGCAGAAATGCCTCCCGAGAATCTCCCAGGAGGCATCCATAATCAAAGGCCTAGCCTGATATACTGCTCTTCAGGAGCATCATTCTTCTTCATCTCAGCTTTCAGCGCCTCGACCATCCGCTGTTCAGTCCCCTCATCATGGATAGGATGCTTCTGCCCGGGATCGGTACTGAGATCGAAAAGCATTGTCTCCATCCTATGCTTTGCAGCAGTATCCCCGGTCTTATCCTCCACGGAAGGTATCCTGAGAAGCGGAACGCCCTTCGTGAAGGAGAAACCGCTGGAGAGCTCAGCCTTCCTCATCTCCTCTATCGAGAAGAGGCAGCGCATATGCGTCGGCATGTCGGTATAGTTATAGAGCGGGGCATTATCCTCCGTAGCGGGCGCCCTCATGTAGACATACCTGCCATCCGTGATATTGACATGGGCACCATGGAGTCCGAAGAGCGCATAATCCCTGACCTTCTCATCATGGTCTATCGTCTCCTTCAGGTCATGTCCCTGCATATCCTTGGTCGGTTCAAGGCCGAAGTACTTCAGGATAGTCACCGCCACATCGATATTCTGTACCAGCGCTTCCCTTCTCTCTCCCTTCTTCCCTGATCTGGGATCCCAGATGAACAAGGGGATATGCACAGTCTCGTTGTACCACGGATGGGCGCTCTTGCCCCAGAAGTCATGCTCGCCGAGGAAGAAGCCATGGTCGGTATTCACGATGACCGCCGTATCCTTCCACATATCATTGGCATCCATGAAGTCGATAAAGCGGCCGATGCACTCATCGCACTTGGTCAGCAGCGCTGCATATTTCCTGCGGCAATGCTCGACTGCCTCCGGGCTTTCGGTGACTTCCTTGTAATCAGGCCAGTCGAACTGCGGGCCGTCATAGCTATCAGGATACATCTCCGAATACTTGCTATCGACAGTGAAGAACGGCTCATGCGGATCGAAGCATTCCCAATGCAGGAACCAGTTATCCTGGTCCTTGTTCTTCTCAAGGAACTGCATGCCAAAGCTGAATACATCATCGAGGGGCTGCTTCCCTGCATCGATGAAATACCTGCGGTTGACAGCATCCTGGCGCCAGAACCTGCCAAGATGCTCCGGAATGACCGGATCCTCCACATCGCCTTTCCACCTGTCGCCTTCCTGTCCGCGTACGAACTCATACGAGGTGTATCTGTTGTGGTATGTCGCTCCTCCATCTTCCCAGTAATGCTGGTGGTCAGTGATCATATGCGTATGTACGCCGGAACGCCCAAGCATCTCTGGGATGGAATCATCATATGGCTCGATAGGCCCCCAGCTCCTATGGAGGAAATTATATCTCCCGGTATGCAGCTCGCGCCGTGCTGGCATGCATGGAAGGCTTCCTGCATAGCAGTTATCGAAAACAACGGTACGCTCAGCGAGACGCTGGAAATTGGGCGTGTGCGTCCAGTCGCAGCCATAAGTGCTCAGCATCCTTCTGTTAAGCGTATCGAACATCAGCATGATAGCCCGCATTCTCTTCCTCCTTACCACCATTTGATCAGGTCAGTGACCTTTGTCCTTATATCGATGAATTCCGGCGATGTCACGCTCCTAGGGAACGGAAGATCATTCTCAAGCCTTGCCTTGATTGTCGTCGGCTTGTTGGTCAGCACAAGGATGTTCTGGCTGAGATAGACCGCTTCCTCGATATTATGCGTGATGAAGATTACCGTCGTACCTGTCTTCCTCCAGAGGTTGAGCAGCTCATCCTCAAGGCGGAACCTGAGCTCCACATCAAGCTGGCCATAGGGTTCATCCATCAGCAGGAGCTGCGGCTTCACGGCGAACGCCCTTGCGATTACGACCCTCTGAAGCATCGAAGTCGAAAGCTCGGACGGATAGTAATCGCGGTACTTCGTAAGGCCTACCATCTCAAGGACCTCATCCACTTCCTTCTTGATGAAATCCTTCGGCTTCTTCTTGATCTCAAGGCCGAATGCTACATTCTGCTCTACCGTCAGCCAGGACATGGTGGAATACTCCTGGAAGATGTATGCGATATTGTCTTCCTTGAGGTCAACAGGCTTACCGTTTATGAGGATCTCGCCTGCTGTCGGCTCATAGAGCTTCGTTATGCAGTTGAGGAATGTGGTCTTGCCGCATCCCGTAGGGCCGACTATGCAGAGGAACTCCCCCTTCCGTACATCGAAGGAAACATCATCGAGGACGAGGAGATCCCCGAATTTCTTTGTCATGTGGTTTACTTTGACGATTGTTTCGCTCATCCCTGCCTCCTTAAAGCGCCTTATCGACGACAGAGCTTATCTCCTCGCGCAGGCGGAGGAATTCCGGATCGACATAGTTCCTAGGACGTCCGAGACTGATTCCATACTCAGTCTTGACGCTTGTAGGGCAGTTCGTAAGCACGGCGATCCTGTCGGCAAGATAAATCGCTTCCTCGATATTGTTCGTAACGAAGACGACAGTCCTCTTCTCCTTCTCCCAGATCCTTATCAGGTCTTCCTGCATAAGATACCTTGTCTGCGCATCAAGATGGCCGAACGGCTCATCCATGAAGAGGACATCGGGCTCATTGCAGTATGCCCTGGCGATACCGACACGCTGCTGCATTCCGCCTGAAAGCTGATTCGGGTATGAATCCTCGAATCCCTCAAGCCCCACCAGGTTGATATAGTACTGTGCCTTCTCCCTTCTCTCGCTCTTTGACATGCCGCGGACTTTCGGCCCGTACTCGACATTCCCCATAACAGTGAGCCATGGGAAGAGAGCGGTCCTCTGGTAGACGACTCCCCTGTCAGGTCCCGGGGAATCAATGACCTTGCCGTTTATCGTGACACTGCCTGAAGTCACGGTCTCTAGTCCCGACATGCAGTTCAGGAGCGTGCTCTTGCCGCACTGGCCAGGCCCGAAGAGCACGAGAAGCTCGTTCTCATGGACAGTCAGGCTCACATTGCCTATTACATCAACATTACCGCGAGAAGTTTCGAATGTCTTAGAAACGTTATCGCAGACAATCATTTCCCTGTTCATCTGCCCCTCACATTCCAGGCACAGAGCCTGGCTTCTATCCATCTCATCAGCACGGCAAGCGCAAAGCCGATGATGCCGATAGCTACGATGCCAACCATGATCTGCACAGTGCTGTTGGAATCCTGTCCCCTGATGATGACCCAGCCGACACCTTCTGAAGACCTTACCATCTCCGCAGCGACGACAGTCGCCCATGAAGATCCGATAGCGATCTGGAGGCCTGCGAAGATATGGGGAACGCATGAAGGCAGGACTATGGTCGTGAAGACCTGCCTGTTGTTCGCGCCAAGCATCCTCGCTGCCCCTATCAGCTCAGGATCTACAGACCTTACCCCTGCGAATGCATTCATCGTGATAGCGGAGAATGCAGCAAGGAAGATGATGAAGTATTTCGAAGGCTCGCCGATTCCGAACCAGACAATCGAAAGAGGAATCCATGCGATAGGCGGGATAGGCCTTATGACTTCATAAAGAGGCCTGAAGATAGCATTCATCGGACGGAACCAGCCCATCAGGATGCCGAGTACGACACCGAGCACGGAACCGAGTATGAATCCTGCCATGACCCTGGAAAGGCTCCACACGATGTGCATCTGGATCGTATAATGCCCGATTGGCTTGACGATGCTGACGAAGAAGAGCTTTATCACATCAACAGGGCCGACCATGACGATGCCGACATCGGTGAATGAGACGACCAGCTGCCAGAGGACGAGGAATGCCAGGATGGATACCACCGCAGCATAGACTTTCCTGTATTTGCTTATTCCTGATACGTTGCGCCCTGTCATCTCTTCACTCCTTTGATTACCACGCGCTCGACAAGCGTCAGCAGCCATGAGAACAATGCACCTATCACGCCGATGGTGATCATGCCGCAGATGATGATATCCGGGCGGTAGATTCCCCTCGCCTGCTGGATCATATAGCCAAGCCCCTTCGTGCTGGCAAGCATCTCAGCGGCGACTATGCATGTCCATGAGGCACCAAGTGCGACCCTGACACCAGTCATGACAAGCGGCAGCGATGTCGGGACGGCAATCTTCATCAGCATCTGGAAGTCAGAAGCTCCGAACGTCTGCCCTACCCAGAGATGGACATCACGTGTCTGCCTGATTCCCGTATAGCTGTTGAGGACGCAGGGGACGAACGCGGAAAGGAATACCGTAACGATCTTCGATGTCAGCCCGATTCCGAAGAGCAGGATCATAAGCGGGATCCATGCAAGGCCGGGAACAGGCCTGATAAGGTCGAAAAGCGGCCTTGCATAGAGATCGATCTTCTTATACCACGCCATCGCTATGCCAAGCGGCGTCCCGATAATCACGCCCATCGCCCATCCGCTCATCGCGATCTCGAGTGATGAGCCGATATGCTCGAAAAGCGTGGCACCATCAGGAGCTGTCGATGAAAGCTTCGTTATGAATGTCCTCACTACCGTCTTAGGCCCTGGGAGGGTCGACGCATCAGTGAGCTTGAGGACATCGCAGGCAATATACCAGACGAATATGAATACTGCTATTGAAAGCACAGAAAGCCATATATAGCTCTTCTTCTTTGTTGCAGCCACTTCAACCTCCTTAAGAAAAAGAGGAGGCCATGACAAGCCTCCTCCTGGTCACCTGCCCTCTCAGTTGATATCCATTCCGGTCGCGTTGGAGATGATCTCCGTATTGATCGATGCAGCAACGTTAGGAGCGTTATCGGAAGTGATCTTCTCAGCACGTACGAGGAAGTCCGTGATAGCGACCCATGCCTCTCCGAGCTTGTATCCATCCTGGCTCATGTAGTCCCTACCGACATAAGCCCTGTCCTCGATCTCATGCATGAGGTCTGATTCGGAGAATGCGACGCCATTCTCATCATAGAACTTCGTCGTATATTCCTTCCTGAGCTCCTCATCCTGCAGGTCATCCATAGCACGCACGATGCACTTCACGAGCTTCGTGATATCCTGGGGCCTTGCCTCGACGACCTCGCCGCGTGCGAAAAGTCCATCCATCATGTCGACGCCCGTCACATCCTCGAAGCTTGCCACCTCAATGTATCCGAGATCCTCGATCTGGTAGCTATACGGAGGATTCATAGCGCAGAGGTCACCCTCGCCTGTCTGATAAGCCTGGAATGCAGGTGCCCACTCCATGTTGACCTGCTGGACATCCCATGGCGCAAGGCCGAATACATCAACATAGCTCTCCACCATATACTGTGCGGCTGTCCCAAGGGGCTCAAGGATCTGCTTCCCCATGACAGTGTCGGCAGAACCAAGCACGGCAGGAAGCTCCGGCACCGTATTCCCCGCTGCCACGATCGGGCTGTCGGGCCTGGCATAGACACCCATTCCGCCTGTCGTATTGATATCGGCAAGCCAGATGCATCCGGCATTTGCAAGAGAGTATACCGAAGCGAATCCGGAAGCCGCAACATCTATCTCCTTTGCCGCGATTGCCTCATTCACGGGAGCTCCAGTCGCGAAATACTCGAGCTGGACATTGAGTCCCTCCTCTTCGAACCAGCCCTGGTCCGCTGCATACTGCACCGGCACACCTACCGAAAGCGGAAGAAGTCCAACCTTGAGTACAGCACCTGTACCATCCTCAGCAACTTCCTTGGATCCGCCTGCCGTAACCATACCTGCCGCAAGAACGAGGCAAACAAGCCCGATCAATAATCTCTTCATACTCTCTCCTTTTTATTTGCGTGTGCGTCCACGCATCTACATTAATCACCTTATCATACCTTTTGAGTTTGTCAACACTAAATTTGGATTGTATTTCTTCCCTTTATGCTGCAAGGGATTTTTTATCCTTACGCATCAGCGGATTAGTGATATAATATCAACAGGAACCGGAATATATTCTGTTAACGGACACGCAAAGAGGTTTTATGGCAACTACTCTTAAGGACATCGCAGATATGGCAGGGGTTTCCGCAGGTACGGTAGACAGGGCACTCCACAACAGAGGCAGGGTCAACCCGGAAGTCGCGGAAAGGATCAGGAAGATTGCCAAGGAACTCGGATACAGGCCCAATGCGATCGCAAAGGGACTGAGCAAGCGGAAGGATAACATGAAGATCACGATTATCCTCCATATCTCCAAGACGAATTTCTTCTTCGATGATGTAATGATCGGCATCAAGCAGGGCTACGACGAGCTTATCGATTACGGCATGACGATAGATATCAAGTACACCTCCGACTTCAACGCGGATGACCAGCTGCGGAATATCGATGAGGCGATAGCAGAAAGGACCAACGGCATAATCATAGTCCCAATCTGCGACAGCCGCATCAGCGCCAGGCTGAATGGGATATCATCCGCAGGCATTCCGGTGGTCTTCCTTACGAACCTCATAGACGGAACGGAATACGATAGCTTCGTCGGATGCGACTATGAGCTCAGCGGCCAGATTGCCGCGGGCCTTATGAACCTGGCATCTCCGGCAGGAGGACGTCTCCTGGTCTTCATCCCCAGCCTCGCGATGTATGGGCACAGGCTCAGGCTGAAAGGGCTGAGGGAGACCATTGAACGGGACTATCCGGCAATAAGGCTCCAGGAATACATAGAGCTGACCAATGACGAGATCTCCGACTACCAGATAACAAGGAAGAAGCTTGAGGAGCATCCCCAGACAGACCAGATAATCTGCCCCGGAGCATTCGGCAGGGGCTGCCTTACGGCGATAAAGGACAGCGGATTCTTCGGAAAGGCGAAGATCATAGCCTATGACTGCTCCAGGATCATGATCCAAGCCCTCAGGGAAAGGAACATAATGGCCATAATCGCCCAGCAGCCTACTCTCCAGGGATATACCGCCGTAAAGACAATGGCTTCGATCCTTACCGGCTCCGAAGAGACGCCCAGGCACGATAACTTCATAAAGACGAGGATACTGCTTGCCGAGCACATCCCGGAGATAGAGAAATCCTACGAAGAGGAGAGACGGAAAATCAGAGGCCCTTTACCATGAGCGCCGGATCGATCTTCACCCCTTCCTGCTCGATCTGGAAGAAGACGGCAGGCCTGCCGAAGTAGGTCTGGCTCGTGCCGATTGAGCCTATGGGCTGTCCCTTGGAGACCTTCTCCGCCTGGCGCACGAGGATGCGCTCAAGCCCCTCATAGACCGTATAGTAGCCATCATCATGGAGGATCTTCACGCCCTTGCCGTACTTATCCATGGGGAGGTCGATGACATGGCCGGAATCCGCTGCGACGACGGCAGAGCCTGCAGGGCCTGCAAGGACAACGCCCTCAAGGGAGCTTCCGCCATACACATCAAGGAAGCTGTAGACCTCATCGCCATCCGCAAGCGGGCTGATGAAGCCCTTGTCCGCTTCCGCCTCAAGGTCGGCGCCAAGGGAAGGTATGAAGATCCTGTCCCCTGCCACGAGGTCCCTGTCCATGCCGTTGAGGGCAAGGATGTCATCGCCGGAAAGCCCAGGATTGCGATGGAGCGCGACGCTATCGGCAGTATCCCCTTCCTCGGCTATGTAGTAGCTGCCGCTTATCTCAGGGATGACCAGCCGCAGTCCGGGAACCACGTCCTTCACGTCAGTGATTGAGTTGCAGGAGATGATAGTCCCTGGAGAGACGGAGAAATCAGAGGCTATGGATGAAAGCGTATCGCCTTCCTGCACGACATACACCGCAGGCGGGTCGAGCGGCCCGTAGGCCGATACGATCACTCTCCCCTCCTCTGCCGCAGGCTGCGCCTCAGGCTCGCTGGCGGCAGCGAGGGCCGCATCGTCAAGCTCATTCTCAAGCAGCTGCACGTCCTGGATATCCACGGTGACGGCATCAGGGGAAGCCGCTTCCTCCTGGGAAGCTTCCTCCTGCGGGGAGAACATCAGGTAAAGGAGGATAGCGATAAGCGTTATGAGCACGCCGATGAAGGCGATGATGAGCGAGGAGCTCCTCCGCATCCCGCCTTTCTCCCTGTATCCTTCGGGCGGCATATCATCATAACTGTATCTGCTCATGTGTAGACTATCCTCTGCGTGGGAATTATTATAGCTTTCTATGAGCGGAAATGGCAATAAGCCAAGGATAGCGGCAGCCTCTGCGGTGCTCTTCGCGCTGCTTGCATCCATCATCATCAGGTCATACAGCCTTGCTGCCGGTGACGGGCGCCAGCTGTACGATGATCCGGCCGTATCCATCTCCACGGTGCGCGGCACCATCTATGACAGGGATGGCGAGATCCTCGCCATGCAGGCACCGGACTACGGATTCACCATCTCCCCTGCAGGGGATGCAGCCATGGAGGCAGCATTCATCTCGCGCTATACGAGGGAAAGCGCCATCTCCATCGAAGCGAAGATCGACAGCGGCGTGCCGTTCATCCCCATAACCATGATTCCCTCATCAGATGCCGCTGACGAGATAAGGAAGGAAATCAGCGGATCGCGGCTGGACGGCATGATCAGCCTTGCGCGCAGGGAAGCGCGCAAGAAGATGACGGATGCCGCCTTCATCGGCGATGTCGACAGCAGCCTCAATGGCATCTCCGGCATAGAGAGGCTCTGCCAGGAGAGCCTTGACGCGGTTCCCAGCCTCTTCAGGGACGTGGCATATGGCAGGGATGTCTACCTGACCGTGGATATCGAGGCGCAGGAGAGGCTCGACAGCCTCGGCATCCCGGGATCTGCTGCGGTAATCGAGGACGGGGCCATCATCGCCTGGAGCGGGCCCATGTCCTCCACCATACTGAGCTCCCTCGTGCGTGAGGTGAAAAGCAGGGATGGGGTATCCTTCTACAAGGGAAGCCCCCTCAGGCTCGCGCTGGATACCATCGAGGGGGAATCAGGCCTCGCCTACTATGCATCGCGAAGCGGATATGCAGAGTCGATTGCCGAGGCTTTCGGCGATACCGTCATTTCCTGATCTGCGAGCGGTATCCCTTCATATCCAGCCCGAATGACCTCAGGTTCTCCAGTATCGCCTCGCTCGATGCCCTGCGGATATCATCAGGGACCTTCTGCCCGTTCGTGAAGAAGAGTATCGGCGACGAGACCTTGTATGAGAACGAGAGGACATTGCCGATCGTCTCCGTCTCATCGAGCTTCGTCACGGCAAGAGAGAGCGGCGCGAACTGCGAATACGCCCCATACTGCTCCATCGCATCCTCCTCCTTCATCGAAGCCGAGAGCGTGAGCATGAAGTCCGTCCTGTCGCGGTCGAGGATGTCCAGGAGCGAGCGCAGGCGCAGGTTGAGCTCCTGGTCACGTGGAGAGACCCCCATCGTGTCGATGAAGATGACATCCTTCCAGGAGAACTGCTCGGTGGCGGAGAGCAGCTCGCTCTCGTCACCCGCCTTGAGCACGGGGATGGAGAGCGCATCGCCGAAAGCCTTGATCTGCTCATAGGCACCGGTACGGAATGTATCGAGAGTGATGATGGCGACGCGCTTGCCTGCCTTGGCATAGAGGCTGGCCGCCTTGGCCAGCGTCGTAGTCTTGCCGGAGCCCGTAGGGCCGAGGAAGACGACGAAATGGCGCGGATGCACCTGCTTGGCATAATCGATGGGCGTGTTCCTGACGATCCTGTCAGGCAGCACCGCGGCAGGGTCCTTATCGGCCGGAAGGTCCTCGAGGAGCTTATCAAGCAGCGGGGCCGTGATATGGTTCTCGGCCAGCAGGGAGCGTGCCTTCCTCACCGCCTCGCTCTCCTCCTCTTCGCGGAATGACTCGGTATCGAGGCGCTCTGAGGGGGTAAGCGATGCCGGATCCGGGGTCCTGGCCTCCGCCTCGAACTCCTTGAGGTCCTTCCTGTCGCTCTTCTTCCCGCCCTTGCCTGCCGGCAGATAGCAGACGACCTCACAGCGGGGCTCCTTCCTGGTGAAGAGGCCGCCGCGCGTCGTGAAGTCGCGCCGGGAGATGATCCTGACATGGTCGCCATACATCTCCTTGGCCTTCCTCACCGTATTCTCGTATGTATCGCCGATGACTGTGTAGTACTCCATGCCTACAGTATATACCTCGAAAGGTCCCTATCCTCGGCAATGCCGGAAAGGCGCTGCCTCACATAGTCCTCAGTGATCTCTATGCTCTGGCCGGAAAGCTCATCGGCGGAGAACGCAAGCTCCTCCAGCAGCTTCTCCATCACGGTATGGAGCCGCCTTGCCCCGATATTGTCATTGGACATATTCACCTCGTATGCGATATCCGCGATCTTGCGCAGGGCCGCATCGGTGAACGAGAGCGTCACGCCCTCAGTGCCGAGAAGCGCCTTGTACTGCTTGACGATGGCATTCTGCGGCTCCGTGAGGATCCTGTAGAAGTCATCTGCAGTGAGGTCCTTGAGCTCGACATGGAGCGGGAACCTGCCCTGCAGCTCGGGGATGAGGTCGGACGGCTTGGACATCGAGAAGGCGCCGGCAGCGATGAAGAGGATGTTGGTCGTATCGACAGCTCCCCACTTGGTCGAGACGGTGGTGCCCTCGACGATGGGAAGGATATCGCGCTGGACGCCCTCGCGGGAGACATCGGTATTGGCCGAGTTCCCCTTGGAGGCGACCTTATCGATCTCATCGATGAAGATGATGCCCATCTCCTGCGCCCTCTCCAGGGCCTCATCGACAGCCTTATCGGTATCGATGACCTTCTCCATCTCCTCCTGCGTGATGATCTCGCGCGCCCGCTTTACCGTCAGCTTCCTGCGCTTCGTGCCGGCACCGGATGCGAACATAGATGTGAGGTTGGAGAGCGTCTGCTGGATATCATCGGCAGTGGATGTCCCGATGACCTCGACACGCGGGCGCACATCGATATTCATCTCCACTTCCTTGCCGTCGAAGGTCCCTGACCTGAGCATCGAGCGGAACTTCTCGCGCGTATCCGCAGAAGACACATCGGTCGAGGAGGAAGGCTGCGACGGCAGCAGCAGGTCAAGGAGCCTCTCCTCCACCCGCTGGTCCACCTGGGCCTTCTTGTTCTCCGCCATCTCAGCCTTCACCATCTGCACGGAGCTGGCCATCAGGTCGCGCACCATCGATTCGACATCGCGGCCCACGTAGCCGACCTCGGTATACTTGGTGGCCTCTACCTTGATGAACGGGGCATTGGCAAGCTTCGCTATCCTCCTGGCGATCTCCGTCTTGCCGACGCCTGTCGGGCCGATCATCAGGATATTCTTGGGAGTCACCTCGTCACGCACCTCCTCAGGCAGCCTCTTGCGTCTGACGCGGTTGCGGATAGCCACCGCGATCGTGCGCTTGGCATCCTCCTGCCCTACTATATACTCATCAAGGCTCCTGACGATCTCCGACGGAACCATGTCATCAAGCTTCCTATACTCTGCCATCCTGCACCTCTGCGATGATATTGTGGTTCGTGTATATGCAGATATCGGCGGCGATACCCACGCTCTTCCTCGCGATCTCCTCGGCGGACATGCTGACGCCCGCATCGAGATAGGCCCTGGCAGCAGCCAGCGCATATGCGCCGCCCGAACCGATGCCAGCCACATCGTATTCCGCCTCGAAGACATCGCCGGCACCGGAGAGGGTGAAGATCTTGTCGCCGTCCGAGGCGATCATCAGCGCATTGAGGTTCTTCATCATCTTATCCGTGCGCCAGTCCTTGGCGAGCTCCACCGCCGAGCGCGTGATATCGCCATTGTACTGCTTGAGCTTGCCCTCGAAGAGCTCCGAGAGCGTGATCGCATCAGCCGTCGAGCCTGCGAAGCCGACGATGATAGAGCCATCGTAGAGCCTCCTGACCTTGCGGCAGTTGCCCTTCATGACGATACCGGCCTCCTGGGCCGATGCCTGCCCGTCGCCGGCGATGGCGACGGTCCCATCCTTCTTCACCGCACAGATCGTCGTGCTGTGTATGGTCATCTGCTCTCCTTTGCATGAGGATGCGTCCCGTCATAGACCTTCTTCAGCCTCGCACGGGAGACATGGGTATATATCTGCGTAGTGGAGATGCTCTCATGCCCCAGCAGCTCCTGCACCAGGCGTATATCGGCGCCCATGTCCATCATATGCGTCGCGAAGGAATGCCTCAGCGTGTGGGGCGTGAACTCCTTCTGCCAGCCAAGCCTCTGCCTGTATTCCCCAAAGATAATATGAGCGGAAGACAGAGGCAACCTCCCGCCCTTCTTTCCGATGAAAAGGGCCTTCTGCTGCGGGAAGACCTGCTCCCTGAGCGCGATATAGCACCTGAGCTCTTCCGCCGTCGAGGGGGAGAAGAAGACGAAGCGCTCCTTATCGCCCTTGCCCTTTATCAGTATCCTGCGCCTGCTGAAGTCTATCTCCCCGATATCCACGGAAAGCGCCTCGCTGATGCGCATGCCCGAGTTGTAGATAAGCAGGAAGAGCATATGGTCACGCTCATCCCAGAAATCGCTGCGCGGAAGGGACAGCAGCTGGCTGACCTCATCCTCGGTAAGCACCGATGGCAGCCGGCGCTCCTTGGTGCGCATCGAGATCGATGCGAATGGGTCGCCCGGGATGATGCCGCGCTTCTCCAGGTAGCCGAAGTACGTCCTGAGGGCCGTCAGCTTCCTCAGCAAGGAGCGCTCCGAGAACTCCGCGGCAAGCTCCCTGGCGTAATCGGCGGCATCCATCTTCGTGAAGCTGCGCTCATCGAGCCCGGCCTTCTGCATGAACGAGGAGAACTCCTCCAGGTCGGTCCTGTAGCTGATGACGGTATTATGCGAAAGCCGCCTCACGTCCCTGATATACGAAATGAACTCATCTATAAGCTTCATCTGCTGACAAGATACCATATTCCTTCGCAAGAAACCTATAGCTTCCGCCGCATTCCTCATATGCGATGGCCTCCGGATGGGCGGATGCGGAGGAGAATGAGGAGATTACCGGACAGCCCTCGCCGTACAGCCTCCTCATGGCAGGGAACGCGAGGGATGCGCGGAGGATATATGCATCCATGCCCCTGTCAGCTGCCCTCCTAACGATATCATAGGCGGCATGGCCGCCGCCTGCCACGGCAAAGCGGGAAAGGGAGAGCGCAAGCTCGATGGCAGCTTCCCGCCCGGCCCTGTCCAGTCCCGGGGAGAGAACCCCTCCTCCCGTGAGGAGCGCGCGGCGGAGGCGTACCGGGAAGCGTGCGCAGTATTCCATCAGCGGAAGCGCGGTCACGATGAAGAGCCTTCCCTCGCCATCCATGCATCCCCTCAGCACTGAGCCATTGCCTGAGCTCTCCGCGATATTGACTGCATCCCAGCCCGAGATGGCAGCCTCGAGCGCCGAGGCATAGAAGGCCTGGGCAAGCGGCATGGCCGCGCCATACGAGGCGAAGAGGACGGCTTTCCCCACATCCGGCAGGCTGCCCCGGAAGAAGCAGGGGATGCCGCCTATGGAGCATCCATCGATGCCGGACTGGGAAGCCCTGATGAGGCTGTCCCTGCAGCCTGGAGGGAACGAGCCTATGAATGAGCTATCCATGCTAATGGATTGTATCCCCATCCTCCTCATCCGAAAGAGGCGAATAGCGGTCAAAATACGCGAGTATGGAGGCGGTATCGAGATGGGTATAGATCTGCGTGGTCCTCACATCGGAATGGCCGAGCATCTCCTGCACCGACCTGATATCGGCACCATGCTCGATCATATGGGAGGCGAAGGAATGCCTGAGGGTATGGACAGTCGCATCGAGGCCGAGCTTCATGGCCGCCTGGTGGAAGCGCTTATGCGCAGCCTGCCTCGTGAGGCGCCCGCCCCTCCTGTTGAGGAACATCGCCTTCTCGCCGGACTTCCTCACAAGCTGCGGGCGGATATCGCGCAGATACATGCGGAGGGCATCCGCGGCGATCTCGCCGATGAAGACGAGCCTCTCCTTGTCCCTCTTGCCTATGACGGCTATGGTCGACTCCTCCTCGCGGAACGAACCGACATCGAGGGCCACGGCCTCGCTGATGCGCATGCCCGAGGAGTAGATGAGCTCGAAGAGCACGTAGTCGCGCACCGAGAGGATATCATCCCCAGGGAAGGATGCCAGGAGCTCATCGACATCCTCCTCGGATATCACGCGGGGCAGATGGACATGCTCGCGGGGCTTCTCCACGAGCCTGGCAGGATTGCTTCCCGCCCTGTCGCGGGCAAGGAGGAAGCCGTAGAAGGACCTGAGGGAAGAAAGGACCTTGCCCTCCGTGCGCTCATCAAGGCCGCCTTCCGCGCGCCGCCAGGCCAGATACGACTCTATCGTCTGCGGGTCTGCCTCCGCAAGGCCTATCGACCTGGAGGCAAGGAAGCCGAGATATGAGGCCGCTTCAGCGGAATAAGCCTCCCGGGTCTTCTCCGAGAGGCGTCTTTCGAAAACTATATAGCTGCCGTATTCCCTGATAAGGCGGGCACTGGCGCCGTCCAGCTCACTTATCCTGGTCATCGTGGCGGGCATACCTCAGTACGGCAGGGATCGAATAGTCATTCTGCTGCGCACTGCGCTTGCCGAGCTGCTGCTGGAGGTCCTGCCATCTGTTGACCGTGATGGCAGCAGGGTCAGAGCCCTGCTTCTCAGCCGGCTTGGGCCTCTCCTCCTGGCGGAAGGAAGGCGCGGCCTGAGGCTCAGGCTCAGGCTCCCTCTTCTCCTGCACAGGCTCCGGCCTCCTGCGGAAGATCTCGGTATCGGGATCGACCTCGGTGGAAGCCTCAGGCTTGGAATCGAAGCCCGTGGCGACGACGGTGACCTTGATCCTGTCCCCGAGTGCCTCGTTGTAGCTCTGGCCGGCGATGATCAGCGCATCATCCGCGCAGTTGGCGGTGATGAGCTCGACGACATCCTGGTACTCCTGGAGCGTGAGGTTATCGCCTCCTGCGAGATTAACGAGCACGGACTTGGCGCCATCGATGCTGGCATTCTCGAGCAATGGGTTGGAGATCGCCAGCTTGGCAGCATCGACTGCCCTGTTGGCGCCTTCACCGAAGCCGAGGCCGATGAGCGCATCGCCCTTGCCCTTCATGATCGTCTTCACATCGGCGAAGTCTATGTTGATCTCACCGGGTTCGGTGATGAGGTCGGAGATGCCCTGCACGGACTGCAGGAGCGCGCTGTCCGCGATGAGGAACGCCTGCTTGATGGGCGTATTGTTCTCCACGACCTTGAGCAGATGCTGGTTGGGTATGAGTATGAGCGTATCGACCTGCTTGCGGAGCCTGTCGATGCCCTGATGTGCGAGCACGAGCTTCTTCTTGCCCTCGAAGGCGAAGGGAGTCGTCACGACGGCCACGGTCAGCGCGCCGCAGCTCTTGGCGATCTCCGCCACGACGGCAGCGGCTCCCGTTCCCGTGCCGCCGCCCATGCCGGCTGTGATGAAGACCATGTCGGCATTCTCCAGCTCGGCGCGGATCTCATCCTTCGACTCGAGCGCGGCCTTCTCGCCGATCTCAGGCACGCCGCCGGCCCCGAGCCCGCCGGTGATTTCCTTGCCGATGGCTATCCTGGTCTGCGCATTGGAGCGCTGCAGGGCCTGGACATCGGTATTGAGGGCTATGAAGGAGACCTTCTTTAGCCCTGATGCGATCATCCTGTTGACAGCATTGCCGCCGCCTCCGCCGACTCCGACGACCTTGATGATCGTTGGCGCGGACTGCTCGCTGGCCGCGGCGTCCTCAATATCGAAAATGTCAAAATCCATACCCATATTATGCTCCTTAAAACAGCTTGCCGAAGAAATTCCTTATCTTCCCGCCGAAACTCCCGTCATCCTTGCTCCCGGATGCGAGCGATGTGTTCTCCCTGTATTTCTTTGCCTCCATCTTCAGGAGTCCCAGAAGCGTGGAATAGCGCGGATCTATGTACATCCTGTCCAGCCCGTTGATGGCCTCGGGGAAGCCTATGCGAGCCGGCAGCCTGAAGATCTCCGAGGCAAGCTCCGTGGCGCCTGAGAGCAGCGCGCCGCCGCCTACGAGGACGACGCCGGCACCGAAGGAGCCCTGTATGTCGCTGCGCTCGATTTCGGACGAGAGGATGGAGAATATCTCTGCCATGCGCGGCTCGATCAGCTTGGAAAGCTCCTTGCGCGGGAAGCGGATAGGCGGCTTGCCGCCTACTGCCGGCGTGACGATCATCTCCGATTCTGAGACAGAGGGCGTATGGCAGCAGCCATCGGATATCTTGATGGACTCGGCTGCCGTGCGCGGGATCTGCAGCATGTAGGCGATATCGCCGGTCACGCTGTCGCTGCCGAGGGATATGCCGCCGACATAGACGGGAGCTCCCTGCCCGTATGCGATGGCGTTGGTGCA
>CALXQU010000017.1 GCA_944390725.1 uncultured Spirochaetaceae bacterium | reverse complement strand
CCTGAAGGAGACGTTCTTCGTGATGCATGAGCGGAAGTTCGCGCGCTTGAGGTTGCAGTCCTCGAGCGAGGTGTCCTGCATCTTGGAGAGCGTGAACGTGGAGAAGTAGAAGTCATTCGAGGAGAAGTCGCAGTCAGATGATTCCATCCCCATGAAGTTGCTGTGGATCGCTGTCGAATCCTTTATCGACGAGGCGATGAAGGTAGAGCCCGCGAAGACCGAGAAGCGGATATCGCAGGAGATGAACGTGCAGCGGCGGAAGACGCAGTAGTCGAAGAACGAGGCGATGACCTTCGCGTTCTCGAAGACGCAGTCCTCGAACACGGTGAACGAGAAGTTGGAGGCGAGGATCTCCTTGCCGGCAGGCAGCCTGATGCCCCTTATCTCCGCATTGACCAGTGAGATGTCCCTGAACGCGGAGCCATCCATGAGATGGGTGAGCGCATCGTGCAGCACGGCCTCCTTGTCAGGGGAGTGGTGGTAGCAGTGGTCCGAGGTGCCGTATGCGAAGGCAGGGCATCCCGGTACGATGCAGCGCTTGAAGGGGAACATGATGATATCGTGAGCCAGGGGAGGCTTTGTGTCAATCTCGTATTGTGCTAACATCACACTATGCGCTTCCAGGTCAGGAGATCGATCAACAATGTCTATGCAGCGGTATCGCTGGATGACGGCAGGCCCTATACATGCCGCATCAAGGGCAAGGTGCTCAAATCGGCAGAGCCTGAATACAGCCCGATTGCCGTCGGCGATATAGCCGTGGGCGAGCCGTATTCGGAAAGCGAGGCCATGATCTGGGAGAGGGAGGAAAGGCGCAGCTCCTTCACCAGGTGGAACGTGAAGAGGTCCATCAACCAGACGATCGCAGCCAACCAGGACCTCGTGGCGATCATAGTCTCGCCCCTTTCCCCTCCATTCAGGCCGCGCTTCCTGGACAGGGCCATCTCCTGCGTATCCGGAAGCGATGTGCTGATCGTGATGAACAAGGCGGATGAGGCCGATGATGAGGCCAGGAAGGCCTTCGATGCCTATGCCGCCATCGGCTTCTGCACCATCTATGCCTCCTCCAGGACGGGAGAGGGCGTAGAGGACCTCAGGGAGATGCTCCGCGGCAGGGTCACGGCATTCGTCGGGCAGAGCGGAGTGGGCAAGTCCACGCTGGTGAATACGCTTATCGGCACATCGCTCAGGACGGGCGCTGTCAGCGATAAGTACAACAGGGGCCGCCACACTACGAACCACTCGCTCTATCTCGAGCATGGCGATATCGCGGTGATAGATACTCCCGGGGTGAGGGAGATCGAGGTGCCTTTCGAGGACATAAGGGTGGTCCAGCAGGGCTTCCCCGAGCTCGACGGGCTTGGATGCGCCTATCCAGGCTGCCTCCACCGGGGCGAGGAAGGATGCTCCGTAGGGGAGCTTATCGCCTCAGGCGGGATGAGCCCGGAGCGCTACGGGAGCTACCTGAGGATCCTGCAGGCCCTTGACGGGAGGAAGCCATCCTATATGCGCGACAGGAGGAATGGCAGATGAATGCCAGGACGGTGCGCGACATAGAGCTGGACAAGGTGCTCGCCGATGTCAGGGCCCATTCGCTTTCCCCTGAGGGACGCGATGCCATATCCCCGGAGCTCTTCACATCCGACAGGGATACGCTCGAGGGAAGGGCAGAGGGGATTGCCGAGTGCATCAGCTACCTAGGCAGGGAAGCCCCGGATGCCTTCCCATCGGCGACAGAGCTCCTGGACTGGGTCTCGTCCACCCATATGGATTTCCCCGGACGCCTCGTCCGGCAGGGCGGCGAGTTCATCTCCTCATATATCTCGATGCTGCGCTTCCTCGGCCGCGAGGAGGAAGCGGACGGAGGCCTTGCATCGCTTTCGGCCGAGATCCTCCGCTCGCTCGATACCGATGGCGCCGTTGTCGATGACCATCCCAGGCTCCTTCCGCTGCAGAAGGCGCTGGAGGCTGCCAAGTCGGAGCGGCTCCGCTTCTCGCAGGAGTACATCAGGCAGAACAGGGACCGCGTGCAGCAGTCGGAGCCGATGTTCCGCAATGAGCGCATCGTCATACCTATCAAGAGCTCGGAGAAGCGTACAGGCTGCTATGTCGCAGGCGCATCATCGTCAGGCTCCACCGTGTTCGCGGAGCCTTTCGGCCTCGTCAGCCTCAACAACGATGTCGTCATCGCCGAGGAGAGGATAGCGGCGGAGAAGGCCAGGATCCTCCATGAGCTTGCCCAGCGTGTCAGGGAGGAGCTGGTCCCGGTCCTGCCGGCCATGCTGGGGGAAGTCATCGGTTTCGATTTCCGCTACTCATTCGCCCTCTGGGCGAAGAGGACGGGAGCCGTTCATCCTGCGCTTTCGTCCAACGTCTCACTGCGCTCCGCAAGGCACCCGCTCCTCGGCTCCAGGGCTGTTCCGATCGACATAGCAATCCCCGGGGATGTCAGGGCAGTCGTCCTTTCCGGGGCCAATGCGGGAGGCAAGACGGTCTCGATGAAGACCGTCGCCCTCCTTGCCGCCCTTAACCAGATAGCCGGATACATACCAGCCGCCGCGGAGTCCGCCCTGCCGCTCTTCTCCTCCATCTTCACCGATATCGGGGACGGGCAGTCCATCGAGGACTCAGCCTCCACCTTCTCGTCGCATATGGGGAATATCGCATCGATTGCCAGGAAGATGGACGGCGCATCCCTCGTCATACTCGACGAGCTGGGATCCGGCACCGACCCGGAGGAGGGTGCCGCCCTCTCCGTCGCCGTGCTCAGGTACTTCAGGACACGTGCCGCGCTGACGATGGCCACATCCCATTACTCCGCGGTAAAGAGCTTCGCCTATACCGGTGAGGGGATGCTCAACGCATCGATGGAATTCGATGAGAGGAGCGGCCTTCCTACATACAGGGTGCTGGAGGGCATACCGGGCGAGAGCCATGCGATCGCCACGGCAAGGCGCATGTCGATGCCGAAGGAGATCGTCTCCGATGCGGAGGCATCCCTCAGGGGAGGAAGCGAGTCGTCGGCTTCGATCATCAAGGCGCTTCTTGCCAAGGAAAGGGCCCTCGACAGGAAGATAACGGAATCCGCCCTCAAATCCAGGAGCCTCGATAAGGAGAGGGAGGCGCTTGCTGCGAAGGAAGAGGAGCTGAGGAAGCTGGAGAACGGCCTCCGCAGGGAAGGCGTCGGCGAGATAGCCTCCTATCTCAGGGAATCAAGGAAGACGCTCGAGAACCTCATCGCCGATATACGCACAGGGAAGCTCACCACCGAGAAGATCCATAAGGCCAAGGACTTCATGAAGGAAGTCGAGCGGAAGAAGGATGAGGAGGAGCGGAAGGTCATGGATGACGATGTCCCTGCCGATGATGCCCCGTTCCTGCCGGGCGATGCCGTCATCTGCGGCAGCTCATCCTCCAGGGGCGAGGTCATAAGCTCCACCGGCAAGGAAGTCCTCGTCATGCTCGACAACGGCCTGCGGATGAAGCTGCGCAGCTCCATGGTGCGCCATGCCGCGCGGGAAGTCCCGCAGAAGGCCACGATCACCTTCATGCCATCATCGAAGAAGGCTGAGTATACCATGGATGTGAGGGGATGCACGCTGGAGGAGGCGCTCAGGAGGCTCGATGACCAGATAGAGGCGGCCCTGCTTTCTTCGCTTTCCACCTTCTCCATCATCCATGGCTTCGGCGACGGCATCCTCTCCAAGGGGATCCACCAGTATCTCTCCAGGCGCAGGGAGGTGAAGGACTTCTATTTCGCCCACCCCTCCGATGGGGGTATGGGCAAGACCTACGTCGAGCTCTTCTGAGGCAGCTGCGATACCAGCACCGATGCGAAGACCAGCCCGGCGCCGACCATCTCCCTGGCAGTCATCGTCTCGCCGAGGATGAGCGCGCCGCCCACTGCTGCCCAGACGCTCTCGAGCGAGAGGATCAGCACCGCATTGGATGGCTTCATGTACCTCTGGCCGATGATCTGCAGCGTATAGGCGATGCCGCAGCTGAATGCGCCTGCATAGGCGATGGGCATCCATACGGCGGCAACGGCATCGATGGATGGATGCTCCAGGGGAACCATCACTGCAGAGCAGATGAGGCCGCCGAAGAGGAACTGCAGGAACGAGAGCAGCACCCCCTCCGTGTGGCGCCCGGTGAAGTCTATGGCGATGATGTGGAAGGCGAAGAGCACGGCGCAGGCGATGAGTATCAGGTCGCCCGAGGAGATGGAGAGCCCCCCTGAGATGCAGAGCATGTACATGCCGATGAGGGCCGCGGCTGCGCAGAGCCATGTCCTCCGCCCGACCCTGGCGCCGAAGGCCATCGAGAAGATGGGGACGAAGATGATGTATACCGAGGTGATGAAGCCGCCCTTGCCGGCTCCGGAGATGGCGACGCCGTACTGCTGCACGACGGAGGCCGCTGCGATGAGGAAGCCGAGGAGGAGGCCAGACCTGAGCGCCTTCGAGAGGTATGCCCTGTCGCCGGCATGCCTCCTGATGGCCGGTATGGCGAACGGTATGAGGACCAATGCCCCGAGGAGCATCCTCAGCCCGTTGAATGTGAAGCTTCCTACAGCATCGGATGATACCGACTGGGCGACGAAGCTCATGCCCCATATCAGTGATGTCAGCAGCAGGAGGAGCCCTGCGTTCCGTTCTTTCATAGCCCTGCAAGTCTAGGATTCTTCGGCCTGATGCGCAATACCGCGATGCCTTCCGGCATGATAGAATATGGCTATGGTAGATTACACGGAAGGCACAGGTATCCAGTACCATCTCAGGACCAGGAAGGGCGATGTGGGGAGGTATGTCCTCCTCCCGGGCGACCCCAAGCGCTGCAGCAGGATCGCCGCGTATCTCGATGACGCTGTGCAGATTGCCGACTCAAGGGAGTACGTGACATACACGGGCATGCTTGACGGCGAGAAGGTCTCGGTGACGAGCACCGGCATCGGCGGCCCTTCCGCGGCGATTGCCGTCGAGGAGCTCCATGCCTGCGGCGCGGATACATTCATCCGCGTGGGGACATGCGGCGGGATAGACCTCTCGGTGATGTCCGGGGATATCATCATAGCCACGGGTGCCGTCAGGCAGGATGGAACGAGCCGGGAATATGCCCCTCTTGAGTTCCCTGCGGTAGCCTCGTTCGATGTCGTTGCCGCGCTGAGGGATTCGGCTGCGGCGCTCGGCGTGCCGTTCCATACCGGCGTCGTGCAGAGCAAGGACTCGTTCTACGGCGAGCTCGCGCCGGAGATGATGCCGGTGCAGGGGGAGCTGGAGGCGAAGTGGGAGGCCTGGAAGAGGCTCCATGTGCTGGGCTCGGAGATGGAGGCCGCTGCGGTCTTCGTCGTCACGGCCCGTCTTCAGGCCAGGGCAGGCTGCTGCCTGCTGAATATCACGAACACCGAGCGCATGCTCCAGGGGCTGCCTGACAGGATGGTCCATGATACCGACCTTGCCATCAGGACCGCGATAGGCGCCGTGAGGAACCTCATCAGGCTGGATCGGGATAGAGGCTGACCCCCTTTCCCTGCCAGTAGGCCTTCCTCTCCGCAAGGAGGGCGGCGAGGTCCGCATCCCCGCCTGCCTCCGTGTCGAGGTCGATGGAGAAGAGCTCCAGCCCTGTCTCCTCGTAGTCCTTCTGCAGCTCCCTTGCCATGTGCATCCCCAGGTCCAGCGCGAAGCGCTCCTGCGGGAATGATGCGACGGCATCCTCCGTCGCCAGCAGGAGCATCCTGCCGCTGCGGAGGTTCCTGATGGAGATGATGCCCCTGACGGGGGCGGGCCTTGTGAATATCTCCTGGCTTTCCATGGCCATGATTCTAGGGGAAAGGCAGGGGAGGGGCAAGCCGGGATCCTCCTGATTTCTCCACATCAACTCCTTGTTTTTGTAAGGAAAATCATCCGGATATATGCTACGATAGCTGAAATAGGTGGTACAGAATGGAACAGAAGATTGAGGATCTTGTCGCATCCATCCGCAAGGAAGGGATAGACAAGGCCAGGGAAGAGGCCGATCGTATCCTTGCAGAGGCAAGGAAGGAAGCCGAAGGCATCATCAAGGGCGCCGAGAAGGAGCGCGATAGGATGATCGCCGATGCCGGTAAGGCCATCGCTCTGGAGAGGTCGTCGTCGGAAGCCGCCATCAGGCAGGCCGCCAGGGACGTCTCCCTTTCCCTGAGGAAGAGCATCGAGGATGAGTATACGAAGATCCTTTCCAGGAAGGCCGGCGAGGCCCTCCATGGCGGGAATCTGGTCTCCCTCATCAAGGCTGCCATCTCCGGCGATGTGTCAGGCAAGGCAGTAGAGCTCAGCGGGGATGACCTGAAGGCGCTTGATGCCGATATCCGCAGCGAATTCGCGGCTGAGATTTCCAAGGGACTTGAATTCAGGGCGTCCAAGCGTGTCTCCTCTGGATTCAGGATCAGCGAGAAGGATGGGTCCGGCTATATCGAGATCTCCCCTGACAAGTGCCAGGAGCTCCTGTATCCATATCTTTCCGATTCACTAAAGCAGATGATCTGATGGCTGAATACTACTATTTCGCAGCGACGCTTCCCATGCTGAGCATGGACAGGGAGGCCCCCATAACCTACAGCGCCTTCATGGAGCAGGCCAAGGCCCATCTGACCAGGCGCGACTACAGCGACCTGGAGAAGGCCGTAATGGCAGCTGCCGACGGCGATGCGAAGCTGCCGCTTGTCCGTGCCTGGCAGGCATATGCGGGCAGGATACGCAGGCTGATGAATTCCTATCGCGCGGCAAGGCTGGGCTTCCCGGGCTATGAGGCCAGGGAGGGCGGCGACAGGATGCTGGAGGAGAGGATACGCCGCATAGTCGACGAGATGGACCCGCTGGAGGCGGAGAAGGCGGTGCTTTCCCTCTACTTCGACTTCCTCTCATCGGAGGAGGGCGGGTCGCCCTTCTCTTCGAGGGTGCTGATGATCTATGCGCTCAAGCTGCAGCTGATCGGGCGGGCGTCATCGTTCAGCCAGGAAAAGGGATCCGCGGAGTTCGACAGGCTCTACAGGACCATCGAAGCGGATATTTTCAGATAAGGATAAGGAGAGTATATGGAATCGGCAAGCAAGGGCTATGTGACCGGCGTCAATGGCAACATGGTCAACGTCAGGTTCGCAAGCCAGGTAATAAAGAACGAGGTCGGCTATATCCATGTAGGCGATACCCGCCTCAAGAGCGAGATCATCAGGATTACCGATGGCGTGGCCTCCATGCAGGTCTATGAGATGACAGGCGGCATCGCAGTCGGCGATGAGGTCGAGTTCACTGGCGAGATGCTCTCCGTAGAGCTCGGGCCCGGCCTCCTCACGCAGGTATTCGACGGCCTCCAGAACCCGCTTCCGGGGCTGGCTGAGAAGTGCGGCTTCTTCCTCGAGAGGGGAGTCTACCTCCCGCCGCTTCCCGACAGGGACTGGGAGTTCACCCCGGCGAAGGAAGCAGGCGATACGGTCATTGCCGGCGATATACTCGGCTCGGTGCCCGAAGGCCTCTTCACGCACCAGATCTTCGTCCCCTTCACGCTGCAGGGCGAGTGGAAGGTCAGGTCCATCAGGGAGAAGGGCTCATACAACGTCCATGCCACGATTGCCGTCATCGAGGATGGCAATGGCAGCCAGATGGATCTCTCGATGGCCATAACGCAGCCTGTGAAGGTCGCCATCAAGGGCTATGATGAGCGCCTCAGGCCTGATGAGCCGATGGTCACCAAGGTAAGGATCATCGATACGTTCCTTCCCGTGGCCAAGGGCGGCACATACTGCATCCCGGGCCCATTCGGCGCAGGCAAGACGGTCCTGCAGCACCTGACTTCGCGCAATGCCGAGGTCGATGTCGTCATCATCGCCGCATGCGGCGAGAGGGCAGGCGAGGTCGTCGAGGTCCTCAAGGAGTTCCCTGAGCTCACCGACCCGAAGACGGGACGGAGCCTGATGGAGAGGACCATCATCATCTGCAACACATCGTCGATGCCTGTCGCGGCCAGGGAAGCCTCCGTATATACTGCCGTGACGATGGCTGAGTACTACAGGAACATGGGCCTTGATGTCCTTCTCCTGGCAGACAGCACATCGCGCTGGGCGCAGGCCATGAGGGAGATGTCCGGGCGCCTTGAGGAGATCCCGGGCGATGAGGCATTCCCGGCCTACCTCGAGTCGAGGATCGCCGAGTTCTATGAAAGGGCAGGCAAGGTGAGGCTCCGCGACGGGCGCGTCGGCTCCGTCACCATCGGCGGTACGGTATCACCCGCAGGCGGCAATTTCGAGGAGCCTGTCACGCAGGCGACGCTCAAGGTCGTCGGCGCCTTCCATGGCCTTTCTAGGGAGAGGTCCGATGCGAGGAAGTATCCTGCCATCGACCCGCTGGACTCCTGGTCCAAGTACGAAGGCATAATCGGGAAGGAGAAGGTCGATGACGCCTATTCCTATCTCAGGAGGGGCAATGAGGTTGGCCAGATGATGAAGGTCGTCGGCGAGGAAGGCACATCCCTCGAGGATTATATCCTGTACCAGAAGGGCGAGTTCATGGATGCCGTATACCTCCAGCAGAACTCCTTCGATCCCGTTGACGACGCAGTGCTTCCCGAGAGGCAGAGGCTGGCGTTCTCCATCCTCTATGATGTCCTCACCTCGCGCTTCAGCCTCGAGGACAAGAAGGATGCCAGGGCGTTCTTCAATGAGCTGAGGCAGCGCTTCCTTGACTGGAACGGCACAGCCACGGACGATGAGCGCTACCAGGGGCGCCTCGATGACCTAAGGTCATTTGCCGACCAAAGGAGGGTGAAGTAATGCAGAAGGTCTATACGAAGATCGAATCGATAGTGGGCAACGTCATAACGGTCCGCGCCGAAGGCGTGAGGAACAATGACCTTGCCGAGATAACGACTTCACGCGGCAAGGGCTATGCCAACGTCATCAAGCTCGATGGCGACAAGGTCTCCCTGCAGGTCTTCCAGGGCGCGATGGGCGTCTCCACCGGCGACAGCGTGCGCTTCCTGGGCGTGCCGATGAGGGTGAGCTTCTCCGATAACCTCCTCGGCAGGATCTTCGACGGGTCCGGCCATCCGAGGGACAACGGCCCCGAGCTCTCCGAGAACATGGTCGAGATCGGCGGGCCGTCGGTCAATCCCGCCAGGAGGATCATGCCGAAGAAGATGATCAGGACGGGAATCCCGATGATCGATGTCTTCAACACCCTCGTCGAGTCGCAGAAGCTGCCGATCTTCTCGGTTTCCGGAGAGCCATACAACGAGCTCCTGGCCCGTATCGCCATGCAGGCCGAAGTCGATATCATCGTGCTGGGAGGCATGGGCCTCAAGTACGACGACTACCTATTCTTCAGGGATACGCTGGAGAAGTCCGGAGCAATCTCAAGGACGATCATGTTCGTCCATACCGCATCCGACCCGACCGTCGAATGCACGCTCGTGCCCGATCTCTCGCTGGCAGTCGCGGAACGCTTCGCGCTGCAGGGGAAGAAGGTCCTTGTCCTGCTTACCGACATGACGAACTTCTGCGATGCCCTCAAGGAGACGGCGATCACCATGGAACAGGTCCCTTCCAACAGGGGATACCCAGGCGACCTCTACTCATCGCTGGCCTCCCGCTATGAGAAGGCGGTCTCGTTCGAGGGGGCGGGGTCCGTCACCATCCTTGCCGTTACGACGATGCCGGGAGACGATGTCACTCATCCTGTACCGGACAACACCGGATACATCACGGAAGGGCAGTACTACCTCAGGTATGGCCACATCGAGCCGTTCGGGTCGCTCTCGCGCCTCAAGCAGAACGTCAACAAGGATACGAGGGATGACCACCGTTCGCTGATGGATGGCATGATCAAGCTCTATTCCGCCTATAAGGACTCGCTCGAGAAGAGGTCGATGGGCTTCATGATGAGCGACTGGGATGAGAAGCTGCTGGCATACGGCGAGGCATTCGAGAGCAGGATGATGGACCTCAAGGTGAATATCCCGCTCGAGGAGGCGCTTGATGAGGGATGGAGGATCCTGGCGGAGTGCTTCGAGCCGACGGAGACGGGTCTCAGGTCCGACCTCATAGAGAGATACTGGCCCAAGGAGAGCTGAGAAGTGGCGGTAAAGCTTACCAAGAACGAACAGAAGAAGCAGAAGGATGCCCTCAAGCAGTTCCAGCGCTATCTTCCCACGCTCCAGCTCAAGCAGCAGCAGCTCCAGGCGGTGATCCGTGAGTGCGAGGCGGAGATCCGGCGGCTGAAGGCCGAGCAGGCGAAGGCGCGCGGCGCCCTCTCCTCCTGGATTGCCGTGTATGGCGAGAATGCGCTCTTCCCCGAGGAGAGGTCCATCTCCCATCTTGTCGTCGTCGACAGGATTGAGAAGGAGAGGGGGAATATCGCGGGAGTCTCCGTACCTGTCTTCAAGGAGCTGGTCTTCAGGAAGATAGAGTACGACCTCGACGTCTATCCGCTCTGGGTCGACAAGGCCATCTTCGCGCTGAGGGATATCGCCAAGTACGATGCCCTCGTGAAGACGGAGGAGGAGAAGATCGCCCTTCTTTCGCATGAGCTGAGGGTGACCACGCAGCGCGTGAACCTCTTCGAGAAGGTGAAGATACCGGAAGCGAAGGAGAACATCAGGGTGATCGGCATCTACCTGCAGGACCAGCAGACAGCTGCGGTCGTGCGCGGCAAGATCTCGAAGAAGAAGCTTGTGAGGGCTGGCTGATATGATAGAGAAGATGAAGAAGACAGCCGTGCTCTGCCAGGCGCGGCACAGGGATGAGGTGCTCGGCTCCCTGCGTGACCTGGGCGTCATGCATCTCTCCGATACCCCGTCCCATTCCCAGGGGCTCGATGCCCTCATGGCTGAGAGGGAATCAGTCGTCAGGACGATGCAGGTCCTCTCCGAGCGCGGAGGCAAGGGCGTGGCAGGCCGTGCGGATTGCGATTTCGCCGCCGTGGACGGCGAGGTACAGCGCCTGATTGCCGAGGAAGCCGCGCTCCAGGGCAGGATAGCAGCCCTCAGCAGCGAGCGCGAGAGGATCGCGCTTCTCGGCTCATTCGACCCTGATGCGTTCAGGTCGCTCGTGGATATGGGCATCTTCAAGGGCATATGGATCGGCAGCGACAAGGATATGAAGGCGCTTGCCGCAAGCGAAGGCGTGCGCTTCATCGAGGTCGCGGCCGAAGGGAAGCAGAGGGCTGCGGTCATCCTTTCCGGCGATATCCCGGAGGGGCTTACCCTCAGCAGGTTCGCCTTGCCTGAGAAGCCCCTGGACGCGATTGACAGCGAGCTTTCCGCGAAGATGGAAGCGGCGGGGAAGGCAGCTGCCTCCATCGCTGCCGAGGCGGTGCATCTGCCGCTGTACAGGGCCCAGCTTGCCAGGCTGGACGAGGCTATCAGCTTCGAGAAGGCCAGGGAGGCGATGGCTGGTGACGATATCGCATGCATCACGGGCTACATACCGGCCTCCGATGAGGCTGCCTTCAAGGAGTTCGCCGGCAGGAACGGATGCGCTTACATGCTCTCAGATCCCGATGATGACGACAATCCGCCGACGAAGATCCGCTACAAGGGCTTCGTGAGGATCGTCAAGCCCGTGTTCGACATACTCGGCACGGTGCCGGGCTACAGGGAGTACGATATCTCGTCATACTTCCTTGTCTTCTTCGCGCTCTTCTTCGCGATGATCATGGGCGATGCGGGCTATGGCCTCATCTTCATCATCCTTGGCATCGCGATGCAGGTGAAGGCGAAGAAGGCCTCGGATATCAACCTGCTGCTCTATGTGGTGGGCGCTGCGACATTCGTCTGGGGCGCGCTGACAGGCACCTGGTTCGGCTCCGAGGGCATCCTCGTGAAGATCCCGTTCCTGCAGAAGCTCGTCTTCCCGCCTCTGGCGAACTATCCGGACCTCTTCGGCCTCGATAGCGCCTATACGCAGAATATGCTGATGAAGTTCTGCTTCATCATCGGCACGGTGCAGCTCTCGCTTGCCAGGGTGATGAACATCATCAGGAAGGCCAGGGAGAAGGACCTGAGCCTTGTCGCGGAAGCGGGCTGGCTCATCGATGCTATCCTGCTGTACTTCCTTGCCCTCAACCTCGTCATCGGGGAGCCGTTCCCGGTGTCGGTCGTGATCAAGGGAGTGCTCATCGGCTTCGTGCTGGTATGCGTATTCTCTGCGCAGGGACCAGGCATCAGGTTCTCTGAGGGGCTCAAGCATGGTCTGGGAGGGTTCTTCACGACCTTCCTCGATACCATCTCCAGCTTCTCCAACCTGATGAGCTACATAAGGCTCTTCGCGGTAGGCATGGCATCGCTTGCCATCGCGCAGTCATTCAACAGCATGGGTGAGGGCATGTTCGGAGGCGTGCTGACGATCGTCGGCATCCTTATCATCATCCTCGGCCATGTGCTCAATCTCGTGATGGGCCTCCTGTCTGTCGTCGTGCATGGCGTCAGGCTCAATCTGCTCGAATTCTCCGGCGCCCTCGGCATGGAGTGGGCCGGATACAACTATGAGCCGTTCAGGAAGACGGTTCAGGATAAAGCTGAAAACAGTTAAGGAGAGGGACAAATGGAAAATCTCGCTTATTTGGGTATGGCATGTGCACTTTGTTTATCTGCACTCGGATCTGGACTCGGCACTGGATGCGCAGGCCAGAGCGCTGTCGGCGGCTGGAAGAAGTGCTTTGCTGCCGGCAAGCCTGCTCCGTTCATCATGGTCGCCTTCGCAGGCGCTCCGCTTACGCAGACAATCTACGGCTTCCTGCTGATGAACTTCATCCGCTCGGCATTCGAGTCAGGGGCTTCTTATCTCCTCTGCCTGTCGACGGGAGTCTTCGGCGGCCTGGCGATCGGCCTTTCCGCCTGGATGCAGGGCAAGGTATCTGCTGCGGCGTCTGACTCGCTTGCGGAGACCGGCAAGGGTACATCCAACTACTTCATCGTCATCGGTATCGTAGAGACTGTCGCCCTCTTCACGCTTGTCTTCTGCCTCCTGCTGCTCGGCTGATAGGATGGCATAGGGAGGGGAGGGAAGCCTCCCCTTCTTCATTATGGATACGTTCCTGGCATCCAAATCCACCATAGCGCCGGGGCTTGGCATGGGAAGCTATTCAATCGGGCACTTCCTGTGGCTGGCCCTTCTTGCCGTCCTCATCCTCTTCCTCGGACGCCGGTACCGGTCCATGGCCGAGGCAGGTAGGAAGAGGATACGGCATGCCATCGCGGCACTGGTCGCGGCCGATGAGCTGATGAAGGATATCGCGATGCCGCTGACAGGGCAGTGGGAATGGGAGTTCCTTCCGCTTCACCTCTGCTCGATTTCCGTCTTCATCGTCATCATCCATTCGCTCACGTCCAGCCGCATCCTCGCGGAGTACCTCTATGCCATCACGCTGCCGACGGCATCGATGGCGATGGCCTTCCCCGACTGGACAGGCGCGCTGCCCTTCGTGAACCTGATGTGCTTCCACTCGTTCTCGATCCACCTGCTGCTGGTGCTGTATCCCGCGCTGCTTCTCTGGGGCGGCTTCAGGCCATCATGGAGGTATCTGAGGGTCATTATCCCGATTGTGTTCATGATGGCATTCATCATGCATTTCTTGAACATGGCGCTGGGAACGAACTTCTTCTTCGTCAATGGCGGAGGGGATGGCAATCCCCTGACATTCCTTGAGGACAGGATTGGCTGGTGGTACCTCCTGGCGCTGCCTGCCATTGCCGCCATCTGCTGGCTGCCCATGTACCTCATCCCTGCCAGGAAGGCAAGGGGATAGCAAGGCTGCGGAGGATGCCGGTATATGAAACCGGCCGCAGGAGGATATGGATCTGCTTCTGCCATGGCAGGACAGCGATGCAGTACAGCCATGATCCCGCTTCCACGCTTAGCCCTTTTTTCAGAATGATATATTGATGAGTGGGATAGCTTGATAGTATATATTTGATATATCAGGAGATGAAGTTCCTTGATGAATCCAGCATACAGGAGGTATTGCCATGGCGACAGAATCATTCAGCAGGACTTTTACCGTGAACCCAGACTGGGGCATCAAGAACCTTGAGAAAGCTATCGACAACGGATCTCCTACTGTAAAGAGGCTGAGCACTCCAGAGGCCAAGGCTAAATTCAAAGAAGCAACTACGATGACGCCTGAAAAAGCTGCAAGACTTAAGGCGAGGTATGGCAAATGAGATTGTAGTGTACTGAGCTTCGTGAGTTCATAGATCTCGAAGGAGAGAGGATAGGGCTTTGCAGGCTTTATCCTCTTTTTCTATTGGGGAAGAATCCTTCCATCCGTAGTAATGCTGTGACTGATGAGGAAAGCGTCAATGCCAGGACCTGTCTTGTATAAGGAATCTGCATAGCAGGCAACAGCTTCTTATCCAAGGACCAGTGGATCGTGAATTGGCTAGGATGGCATTCACAGCTTTCCTGAAGTGTGCTATCTGTTTGCTATGCAGCTTGCTATACTATTCATCGTACCATTCATAGGCACAGTGCTCGGCTCTGCTGCCATCTTCCTCTTCCCTAAGGGGCTTGCGAAGCCTGCCGAGAAGCTGATAGTCGGCTTCGCAGCCGGCGTGATGATCGCGGCATCGGTCTGGTCCCTGCTGCTTCCCGCCATCGAGGACTCATCGTATTACATGGCGGCTTTCGGCTTCGCTGTCGGTATCGGCTTCCTCCTCCTGATCGATACGCTCACCCCGCATCTCCATGCCAATGCGGAGAATGCGGAGGGCAGGAAGGCCCCGGGGATGACGAAGACTGCGCTGCTGATGCTTGCCGTTACGATCCATAACATACCGGAAGGGATGGCCGTGGGAGCCGGCGCATCTGCCATGCTTGCCGATTCCTCCACGTTCGCCGGGTCCCTTGCGCTCTCGCTGGGCATCGCCCTGCAGAACTTCCCTGAGGGCATGGTGATCTCCTTCCCCCTCTACAAGGAAGGGAAAAGCAAGGCCAGGGCCTTCCTGCAGGGAGCGCTCTCAGGGGCCGTGGAGCCTGCTGGGGCCGTCATCGCATTCTTCCTTGTCAGCGCGCTGTCGGCGGCCATCCTGCCGTTCTTCCTCTCGTTCGCGGCCGGGGCTATGATCTATGTCGTCGTCGAGGAGCTGATACCCGAATCGGCGGAAGGGGAGCATTCGAATATCGGGACGATAGGAGTTGCTGCAGGGTTCATCATCATGATGCTCCTCGACGGGATCTTCGGCTGAGTGCATTTCGTCGCAGGAAAGGCCCGTTTCGCCGCTTTCTCATGTCCCTCCCTGGAGATAGGGGCTATCCTGTCTGCGTAAAGGAGGTGCTGGGGCTGGCAGTCTATGGCCAGCATCTTCATATACATGGACGAAATGTGCGAAAAAAAACTCTTGACAGATGGAAAATCCGCATGTAAAGTCCATAATGGAATAGAGGATTAGACTGGACGTTTCGATGTGGGCGCCTGGGTTTTATCCCTTTAACCTCTCGCAGTGGCTTTCCTGAGGGAAAATGGTGAAGGAGGGCCGGATTCTGTTGCGTTAAGGATTTTGACGGGGGGGGGGTAGATTCTTCTGGAGAGAAAACGCTGCTCGTGATTGCCTATGTCTCCCGATTCCGTGCCCAATGATGGGAGGGGGATGAATGATAAGGAAAGTGTTTGCTTTTATGCTTGTGCTGGCCTTGTTACCGATGAGCCTGATGGCATACCAGCTTTCGCCGCTTAATGCTACTTACGATCCGACGGGTGCCGGCAGCGCCAAGGTCTACACCATCGTCAATGATTCCGATTCGCCTATAGCGATCGAGGTATCAGCCATGAAGAGGAGCATCGATATCGACGGAAACGAATATACCGAGGATGCTTCTCCGTATTTCACGATACAGCCAGCCAAGATGATCATCAAGCCGCAGTCCACGCAGCTTGTGAGGGTCCAGTATCGCGGACCAAGGGCTCTTCCAAGGGAGCTTTCATTCAGGATCATCGCTGAGCAGATAGCATATTCACAGGGTGCGCAGGCCGCGCAGGATGGGTCTCAGATGATCTCATTCCTGTTCGTCTACTCGACATCGGCTTATGTAAAGCCATCAGTGATAACAGAGAGCATTTCCTCCGAAGCCTACATCAATGATGAAGGAAGGCTTGAGGTAATGATACATAACACGGGAAGCGTCCATCAGCTTCTCAATGACATAGCTATAACGGTTACCTCATCCGAGGGCGATAGCTATGCGTTCACGGAAAGCGACATGGAATCAATCACGGGAAGCAACCTGCTGACCGACTCATCCAGGCGTGTCATCATCGACGTCCCTGAGATCCTTGAGGGTGATACAGGGCTTTCAGCAGAGGTTTCCTACAGCTACTCATACTCTGAGTAGCATTCAAGAGGTCAGCGGATGGGTAGGGATCGTTGCGTCCTCAGCTGGGTGATGTTCGGCATCTCCATGGCTTGCTTCACGGCTGTCTTTCCATACACGCTTGCATGGAATGAGCCTGGTGCGGCAATCCAGGCGTGCCTGTGTGCATTGCTCCTGCTGTATTCGGCGCTCTCATCTTTATTCTCGGCAAGAGGCATGGCTGTCCCGGGAGGGAGGAAGATGTCCATCTTCTCCCTGCTCTTTGCCATCATGCTCTTCGGATGCGTTATCTCGAAGGCTGGCGATGTCTTGCTCTCAGCTGCTGCATTCCTGCTCTCTGCAGTCCTCTCGCTTGCGCTTGATTATTTAGCAGAGCGCCCATCTTATCCAAGAACCCCCATTCCCGAGATGGCCTCTGCTATTTTTGTTTTGCTTATCGCAGCTGTGATAGTCGCCATCTTCTATATCCTGGCAATCAGGCCAAGAGCAGGGGAAGGTGAATCCGCATTACAGTCTATTGAAATAAACCAATCGGATGAAGTGCTGGAAGATGACGATGTCGAAGAAATCGTCATAAACGAGCTTCCGGAAGCCATCCCGCTGCATGATGAACCGTCTGATGATAGGTTCTCAACGCAAGAGGATACCTTAATGACATCTATGCAGGATGCTGCCGCCGATACGGCAGAGGCTCCTGCTGTGCCGCCAGCTCCGACTATGCTCGGAGCTGTTATCACAAGACTGGACACCGAGGCCGATGTCCCTTCGGCTCCTTCATTCATCGGGCCGGTAATCTCTGATTTGGAGGTAGATGTAGAGGTTACTGTTCCGGTCGTTGCGGAAGAGGATGGATCTGCGGACCAGCTTTATGATGACTTCTGGATTCCCGCGCCTCCCATGGAAGCGGATGATTCCGCAGAAGAGGAGGATCCGTGGGCGGATTTCTATATCGAAGGCGAGACTGTGCTTGAGCTTGCCGACGGTGTCTATTATATGGATCTCTACGTGAACGAGAGCTATGTAGGCATGATCGATGTCTATATGGAAGCAGGGAATCCATATATCCTTGCATCAGCATTCAAGGAGTATGTGCAGTATTCGATAACCAAGGAAGCGCTTGACAGGATATTCTTCGATCCGCCTGAGTATATCGGCATGGATTACCTTGCCTCATATGGCGTCGATGGTTCTTTCGACCCCGTGCAGTACAGGATCGATGTCAGGTTCTCCACCGTCGATATGCCGATCCAGCTTCTCAGCATCAACTCATCGGCAGGGAGGATCCAGACAAGGCCTATCGCGGGGGCTATCAATCTCGAGCCTGCCATCTTCTCCTGGATGGCTACGCACTCGCTGTCGGTCAGGGTCTATGACTTCCTTGATAAGGCCTTCTGGAACGATATCGACTTCTCATTCTCATCCAGGAACCAGATGCGGCTCTTCGATGTCTTCCTCGACTTCAACTACTACCTGGACTGGACCATCCATGACTTCGATTTCGACTTCGGCTCCTATAAGTTCTATGTCGACTTCCCTGATGAGATGATCAGGCTCTCCTGGGGTAATGTTGATACGAATCTGCTCTCAGCCAAAGGGACGGATGTCGGCATCAGGTTCGATAAGAGCATCTCCTATGCGCCGGATGGCTACAGGAAGGGAAGCAGCTTCGAGCAGCTTGTCGAGGTCGAGACGAGATCCGAGGTCATCATCTACAACAACGGCGATGGAAGGACTGAGAACGAGATCTTCCACAGGACCCTCGACCCAGGTGTCTACAGGCTGATGGATTTCATCCTCTATTCCGGTGCCAATACCATCCTCATCAGGATAGAGCCTCTTGACGGCAGCCCTGTCAAGGAATCCGTTATAGAGCTCCAGTATTCCGCATCGCTTCTCCAGCCTGGCGAGATCTACTATGGCGCATCGCTTACGACAGGCAGGATAGAGACATCGGCATCTGCCGAGAAGGATAGCAATGTAGTCTCGCTGCCTCTCTGGGGCGGCAGGCGCCTTGACTACGACTGGAGGAACCTCACGCTCTCCGCCTACCTCAGGGCAGGGCTTGCCAACAACCTTTCCGGTGATTTCTCGTTCGCCATCCAGAACATCCCGACTGCGGAATCCCCGCTGGCGATCAATGCCCAGGTATCGATGGAGCTTACCCATCTGAACAGCATCGGCACCACCAGATACATCGCCAATGTCTATGAGTATGCAGACGAGTTCGGCAGGTTCACGGCGCCGTACTTCAATGTCAGGATAGGACATCAGGCTACTACAGGCTGGAAGCCCATCAGCTCGATTACCGCGTCCATCAGCTATGATTCCCCGACGGATTTCTCGCTGGGCACCAACCATGATGTGTCGCTCAGCCTCGGGCTTTCCGGCTCCATCGGCATATTCTCCTGGGGCCTCTCCGGTTCGGTCAGCACCGATGTCACCGATTTCTCAGAGCTCTACGGAAGCGGAGTCCTTACCGGATCGTTCTATTTCTCTCCGAATGTATCGCTTACTGCGTCGGTGAATATCGCAGGATACGCGGATGGCTCTGCCCCGACGGTCGGCGGAAGAGTCGGCCTCAACCTCAGGTTCGGCAGGCATACGGTCAATGCCTCGGCATCTGATTCCTATGCATCCGTATCCTATGACTACTATGATGACAGGAACTCCGTCACTGCAAGGATCGATACATCGCAGTATGGCAATATCCACAGCTATGGTACATCGGCATCGTACTCGTATTCCGGCGATTACGTGAATGTCGGTGCCAACATCTCCGCTGACGGATTCGTCGATGGCGTAGGCGCATCCGTAAGGCTCTCCACGTCGACGATCCTGGCAGATGGCCTCTTTGCCATGGCATCCTCCATCCCGTCCAACTTCCTGCTCGTCAACCAGCAGGGAAGCCTCAGGGGCAACAGGATTTCGATAGGTGCCGCCAACAGCGCCGATGCCGTGGCAGTACCTATGTTCGGCAATACCGGATTCTACTCCGGACTCTCATCTTCCAATCCTGGCAGCCTGATGATCTATAGCGAAGGCGTAGGTCCGATTGGCTCTGTATATTCAGAGGCTGTCAATCTCATGAGGTCCAAAGGCAAGGGCTATGTCCTCTGGATCGATAGGGAAGAGCTCTATTCCGTAGCCGGTGATGTGACCCTCCCTGATGGGACGCCATGGATCAACGGCTCGTCGCCTCTCTATGAAGCAACGATAGATGAGGAAGGGAATATCACGCTCGAGAATACCGATAATTACATATTCACCGATAGCGATGGCGTATTCATCGCAACTGATCTCCATGCTGGCACATATGCATTCGATACTGATTGTGGCGGTGAATGGATACTCTATGCATTCGAAGTCGATGGAAATGGGCAGAGGCCTTCGGATGTGCTCGTATTCGATTCATCGGCGGAGGCGGACCTTGAAGCAGGAGACACATACTCAGCTGTCTATATGTTCGATGAAGGCGAAGTCATGACAGGCGATGCCTTCTTCGCAGCCCTCTACCCGCAGGAGGCTATATGAGAAAGCACACTATCCTGGCTCTTGTATTCCTTTTCCTAATGACCTTTGCTGCATCTGCGGAAGATGCGACAGTAATCTCCGGAATACCGGAGAACCCCAAGGAAATCCCTGCTTCTCCTGCCTTCCAGATCAAGGCATATCGGATGAAGCAGAATCCAGAGCTGGCTATTATCATAACCAGTGCGCTTGCTTCGCATCTTGATAGGGTTGGCAATGGGCAGGTGCTGCATATTGACGAGAACTATATCGAGAGATTCATGGGGACTGTAGATGAGGCAGATAGCGATATGACGATGTTCGATGAGCATATCGTGTTCTCCTATCGCGTAGAAGGCAGTGCAGTTGGTAAGTTTACCCTTAATCTCGTTTTCGAGCCGTTCTATAGGTATGTAAACAACCAGAAGGACACAGCAAACCGTATTAACTGTGCTTATGAGATAGGGAATGAAACATATGTGTTCAATAATCCCGGTTCAGCATCAGGTTTCTCTATCAGTAGAGATGAAAGCAATCAGGAACAGATTGCAAAGCATAGGGTTCCACTTGATGACGATGTCAGTTCCGGTTCGCTTTCTAGGACATGGGATGTGAGCGGGAATGGAGTACAGGTCCCTGGCTGGAGCGTAAGGGGAGCGATTGCCCTCGATATCGAACCGACAACATATAACGCTGAAACTACACCGTATGGAACATACAGATCGCAGGTCAAATTGACTTTGACCACAGGGGTTTGATGAAGGAGGTTTGATGTGAGGATAAATAGCTTGATTGTCGTTATGTTCCTGATTCTCATTTCCCCTCTTTCCGCACGGAATGAGACTAGAGCGATTAATCTGCAAGGTGCTTATGGAGATGTCGCCGAGGTATATATTGAAGCAGTCCCGGCCCAGTCCCAGATGTATGTCTCTGGTATGCCTTTCAGCATTGAGGATTCAACGGTCCAGCCTGGCGCGACAAGTACAGGAGGACGTTACATTGCAGATTGGAGCTTCATAACGAATACGAAGGTGAATCTCTATATCAGGGGTGAGTACCTGACATCGGTAAATCCAACCCCTGATGGTGAATATGCAAAGCTTCCTTATAAGCTTAAATTTGATTATGAGCTTGCATATGTAGACAATAATGGCGATTCATCTTCCTCATCCGCGACTTTCTCATATAGCAATGAATCTGGCGAGACTTATTATAAATATGAGATTATCCCTGACATAGCAAATCAAAGCGGTTCATTCTTTGGCAGCCTTGATGGTTCGGTTTATTTCGAATTCCTGACCAAGGTGGATAACACCAGCAGCTATGATGAACTTCCAGTAGGTGATTACGAGGCAGATGTCTATGTCGTTCTGGAGGCAGCAGAATGAGAAGGCTGATTTCATTTGCGATTCTATCATTGCTATGTTTTTCCCTTGGAGCCGTTGATGGCGTCTGGATGGGCCTTACCCCAAGAGAAGGTGCATTCGGCGTAAACCTTGCAAGTGATAGATACCGTTCAAATAATGGTAAAAACGATGGGCTTACCGTAGATGGTACAGACTATTGGGATGATGTCAGCATATCTACTGTGCCTGTTGGTTATTACTGTGATCAGGCTATCATTGCCATTGGAAGTATCAATAATCAAAGCACGAGTACAAGTAGTAAATCCATGAAGGTGGAAATCAGCTGCTCGAATACTGATTTCTGCTTTGTTTCTGAATCCAATCCTACTTACCGAAGGCCATTTGAATTGATGCTTTTCTATGCTGAGCATAACAGAAGTTCGATTCGTAAAAAAGGATATAAAAAGATTACAAGTACAGATAAAATAGCGGAACTGGAGACAAGACAAGATACAGGTATAGGTAATCATAACTTTACACATTTTAACCTTGTCCTTGTCCTTCCTCCTTTGGATGATAACGGGGAATTATGGTATAATGGTAAATTGTATCCGCTGATTAATGAGGATGATTACACTGCAAATGTAACAATAACATTGACATGTGATGATGCGAAACATCGTACACAGGTATTGACGATTCCATTCTCAGGGTTCTTCAATGGTGCGGATAACAAAGATGAGCTGCCGATAGGGGATGCCATAAATATATCCATCAATAGGTATCCTTCTGCGGCGAATCTCGATATAAAGGCTCTTAGCGATCCTTTAGTTGCTTCACAGGAGCTTCCAGTTGCCCGCATAAATATGATGTATTTCTGGGGTAAAAAAGATGATAGACCGAGTCTGAATGATGTGAAGATGTTCTTCTCCGCAAGCAATGATGCGACATCCAATACTAATGAAAGGGGTTTTGAATTCGTACATAGCTCGGTTGGCTATTCAACAATCCATAACCAGTATAACAGCATAGGATACACTATATCTGCAAAGTCATTCCATGGGAATGGCTATACAATAAATAACCCTGAAGGCCTTACCCCTACTGAAAATCGAGAATATTCAGGGGAAGAGTATCTTACTGAAGGTGGTTCATTGGTTAGCCATGATGCAAGTGAATCCCCTCAGTTCATTTATCCAACTATCCATGAGGCACAGTCTTCGATGGAGGATAACCCGCCAACATATTATTGTACCTGGGAAAGCGATGTGATGCTGAAGATGGATAAGAGGGCAGATACGGAGCAACATATGTTTGCGGGAAGATATACAAGCACGGTGTATTTCCATGTTGTGGCACCATGAGTAGGGAGGTGAGAGATATGAGATTTGCTTTGATATTGATTATGATGATTGCTTCCCTGTCGCTCTCTGCAGAGACTGAGAACGAACTTGTCCTCATGACTGATATCCCGGAGGACTATGCCGTTGAATTCCCTGATGCGAAGCATATCGATCATCTGTATTTCAGCACCGACGATGCTCCGACTGAAAGGAATCTTGTGAGGACACCGACTATAGATGTAGGAGAGACCGAAAGGGGTGGCGATGGATACTATGAGCTCTCCTTGTTCTATTATGGGAATCTTTCAAGCGTGTATGATGTTGTCCTCAGCGCAGAGTCATATGAAGGATTCACTCCAGCCAGTACCTCCAGCGGTTCTGAGACTATTCCGCTTAGTATCAGGTTCGAGGTTCCTGATGCGAAGAGGGACGAGATTGAAGTCAATATCAACACGGATGGCTCTGCGCATCTGAAGATTGAGCCCTCTGGCCCTATGAGGGGCTTGGAAGTTCTTGATATGGTATTCACCTGGGAAGTGAATGAGGATGCCATGCCTGGAGAGTATATGGCGGATGTATATCTGAAGATGGAGACTTTCTGAGATGAGGATAGAAGGCAGAACAGCATCTACAGCCTTTGGCAGGATGATGATTTCCATCCTGCTTCTGGTTGGTGCACTTCCGCTCCCTGCACAGAATCTGGATTCCCGCGTAGATGCAGGCGTATCAATGGGGGATATGGAGGTCGTCTTTGAATTCAAAGACAGGTTTGAGTATGGATTCGTTGACCAATTACCTAATGATTTGAAGACAAGGTTCCAGGAAACTGCTACGGGTATAGTAGAAGGGGGGACTCAAACCTCTCCAAGATTCCCATTTGAATGGAGTGATGCCGATAATCTTTATTCAACCAAACTTTTCTACTTCTTCGTGCAGCTATTTACGAGGGACAGCATCTGGATAGATTACAGCATTTCCCCGCTGGCAGTTTCCCCAGCTGATTATATTCCTTTCCATGTATCGATTACCGAGATGGATAAGCAGGCCGCTGTGGCTACAGTAGTAGATATCGATGGGAATGCTGTTGATTCATCTGCTAATCTCTATGGACCTGCTTCGAGGAATATCCCTGATATAAAGAGCTGGGAATTCAAAGCCTATTTCAGCAGGGCAGAGCTCGTGGAGATTGAGCATGCAGGGACTTCTGATTATGAGACGACGATTACCGTAACGATCCACAGCGATGAAGGCGTGCAGGGAGGTAGTGTATGAGGAGGTTGCTTGTTTCCATCATGATAGCTGTTTCTTCCATCTACGGTATCTGCGCGATTGATACTAGCTTATTCCTTGAGCTGGAGAAGTTCGCGCCTATAACGCTGATGTTCTATGATCCGGACGCATTCAGCGGCACGCCGTCTGATACGAATCTCCCAGCTCCTGTTGAGGCAGTATCATTTTCCGCCCGCTATGGAGATGAAAGCGATGCTGAGCCAATAGGGGTATATTGGAGCATGGGTACCACCCTGCAGGAAATAGCAGATAGCAGATATGTCACCATATCGATGTACTTCTATTCAGAGAACCTTCAGAGTGCTGATAACGGCTATATGCTGATATCGGATCACGACAGTGCAAGAGGGCTGAATTATTCAGTATCAGATTTGGTGGTATCAGGGAATCCTTCCAGCTCGGGGATTCCAGTCAGCAATCCGATGATTTCTCTGGCTCTTGCCTCCAGAGGAATCCAATTGGATAGGAAAAGCATCGTGGAGACAGGCGGCAATCTGAATGGATGGGCCACATTCGAGATCAGGATGCCGGGATTTACTGAATTCGGTGAGACGCCTCCGCCGCTTGGGCGCTATACCGGACGTATCGCTGTGGTCGTAACTACGGAATAGGAGACGAAGATGAAGAGACTGCTTTTATTGGTTACATTATCAATCATCTGCATTGCAGCTGTCTTCGCTTCTCTTGATGAGGCCCGTGGACAGCACAGCGATACCCTTGATTTCAAAGTCAGCCTTCCAGACAGCATGGTCTTCGGATTCTCTTCCGAACCTGTGGACTCATGGGCAGATGAACCTGAGAAGATATCCGATTCGTTTGATATAGACCCGGATAATCCTGCACCGATCTATGTCTATTGGAAGATTGCTTCATCGTCCCCCTTGAATATCTCCCTTTCAGGAGAGGCGATGAAATCGATTGAGGATAGGGTAATCGATTGGAATGCAGGCTGGGAATACCAGGGGGAGAAGACGGTATTGGGATATTCAGATGACTATGCATCAAAACCTGTTGTTGCTATGGGCACTGGATTCAAATCAACGGTCGGGTCTGAGCGCATCGATATCTCACTGGAATCGCTCGAAGCAATTCCCGGCTATTACAAAGGTACGATCACTCTTGAGGTGAATAACATATAAGACAAGGAGATAGAAAATGAAGAAGGGGTTATTGTTCTTAGTGCTTATCTTGGCTTCTGCAGTTCTGTTTGCAGCAACTTTTGATGATATAAAGGGAGATAAAGTAGCTACAGTTACGGCTTATTTTAATTTGCTGGATTCAGCATCCCAGTATGTAAAGGTTGGCTTTTCGGAAAATCCCGTAACCGAGTCAAATGGAAAGCTGTCTGGCGAGTCGCCAATAACTGATGAAAAGCTTGGACTTACAGTAGGTGGCGATGGAAAGGCTACGAATACAATGTCACCGCTTTATCTGTATGCGATTATGTATACCAACCTTTCCTGTGATCTGAAGCTTTCAGCAAAGTCGATGCAGGGTTATACCGCTGAAACAGGAACTCCGACGGATGACCATCTTGGATTTACTGTGACAGGAATACGTCAGGATGGTCATACTGCTGATGTTACCGAGGAAGAGCCTGTACTGACAGTAGCGAAACCTGGTGCTGATACGGGTACGGAAAACCCAACTACCGAAGCATTTATTACTCGTGGCGGAGATGGGCAACAAGCACCTACAAAGACTTTTGGCTGTTATAAGCTTGAGATTGTGACTGATCCTGTTTCTTCAGGAACTGACGAAACAACAACTTATTATTCTACTGAAATCACAGCGACTATCGCAGCAGGATGAGTTCAGTTGAATGGAAAAACAATTAATAGCTTTATATGGATATAAAAGCATAGGAGGAGAGAGATGAACAAGAAGATGATTGCATTGCTTGGCATATTGCTGATTGCGTCATGCTTTGTATTTGCGAGTGCCTTGGAGCCAGGGGTGACTGTCAGTGCTGATTCAGTTACATCAGCTACCCTGAAAATCAAGCTTGAGCCTAATGTTGCTACAAGCCAATATGTCTGGGTTGGTTTTACCAAGGACAATACTAGTTTTGATAATGCAAAGGCAAATGCTTTTGGCAGTGAAGAAGAACTTTCACTTGCAATGTCTGAGACCGATAATACTGCATATAGTCCAGAAGAGTCTCTGTATCTTGCAGCGAACTTCAACTCAAATATCAGCGCTGAGGTAATCCTTTCCGGTACTGTCCTGACTGGAACTGGTGATGATGGCGAAGAGACCCTTGGGTATACTATCACTAACGAAACTTCGACATCAAAGGTGTATTTGACTGTTAATGAGAATGATCAAAATGCGGTAACTGGCACAGAAAGTGTTATAACCCATACATATGATGGGGTAGATAATAACGAAAGGATAAAGTTTACAGCAGTTCCATTGAGAATCACCACAACCTCCCTTGATGGGAAGTCGGCAGAATCATTTACTGCATCCATCACAGCAACAGTTGAATCAGTGTAAGGTGTTATCACGATTCAATTCTTTCTGAACTGAAGCCTTTGGCATTTCTATTGCCTCCTTGGAGATATCTGATATCTCCGGGAGGCAATTTCATGAAGATTGTCTACCTTCGGGCTAGCTCCAGTTTTTCCAGGGATGATCAGATATCAATGCTCCTTTTCAGCTTCTCGACCTCATCAAGCGAAAGCCCGGAGAACTCAGCGACCTTCACGAGCGGGATGGATCCATCCCTGATCATGCTCCTCGCGTTATTCATAGCCGTATCCCTGGTTCAGGAGGATGATTGCCAATGGCACTATCCCGCTCCCGCAGGTCGCTGAGTTCTCCGGGCTTCCGCTTGAGGAAGTGGAATGAGCATATCCCTCTGATGGAGACTGAAGAATATGAGTAAATTCGATGATTTCCTGAAGGAAGGCTGGAGGGAAGGCTGGAGAATAGGCCTGAAGGAAGCAGCGGCAGATACCGCTAGGAGGATGATTGCCGACGGCTCTGTCCCGCTGCCGCAGATCGCTGAGTTCTCAGGGCTTTCCCTTGGTGAAGTGGAATCAATCCGCAGGAGCATCGATGACGGTTCCGTGAGTGTGCCTTCCTGTACCTCACGTAGTCCTTCCGTTGATTCCCCCAGCCCTTAGAAACTATAATGGGCATATGGTTTCAGATATGCTTTCCTCGCTTGGGGCTTACAGCTCATTGTCAGAGGGACTGAGGGATATAGGGGCCTATGGGAAGGTGCCCTGCCCGGATTTCAATCGGTTCGAAGTGGACAGGGAGCGGTCGACCCTGTTCATAGTCGAGGAAGGTGAGGCATTGATGTCTACATCATGGCGCGAGGAGCCTGATTCATCGGATCCGCTGGCCGTGGTCAGGGCGGGGCAGGGGATGTTCGTCCTCTATCTTCCCGGAGAGCCGTACCTTGCCAGGAAGGAAGGCGATGCCCGCGTATCGATGGTGAAGGTAGGCTGATGTTCTCGACTCTGAGCGCATATGCAGGAGGCCTTGAGATAGGCGGCAAGGCCCCTGTCAGGATACAGACCATGTATGACCGGGCATATACGATGGATGATGCCGGACGAATCGTCTCCGAGATTAACGCGCTTGCCTCGATCGGCTGCGATATCATCAGGTTCTCCTTCTCCTCGAAGGATGATGCCGCGCCATTCTCGGAAATCGCCAGGCGCTCCCCGATACCGGTCGTCGCCGATATCCACTTCGATTACAGGCTTGCCATGCTCGCGCTGGAGTCGGGCGCTGCCAAGATACGCATCAACCCCGGCAATATAGGGGCGGAATGGAAGACAAGGGAGGTCGTGGCTGCCGCCAGGGACTCAGGGGCCGCCATCAGGATTGGCCTCAACTCAGGATCCCTTCCCAAGGACATGAAGGGCTCCGTCCCAGATATCATGGTGGAAAGCGCCCTCCGCTATATAGACCTCTTCGAATCGATGGATTTCCGCAATACCGTCATCTCCCTCAAGAGCTCCGATGGCGATGAGACAGCCCAGGCCGCAATCAGGCTGGCATCCCTCTCCCCGTATCCGCAGCACATAGGCGTGACCGAGGCAGGAAGCCCGGTAATCTCCGCCGTGCGCTCCACGCTGGCGCTTTCGAGGATACTCTCCGCAGGCGCAGGGGATACCATCAGGATATCCATGAGCGGCAGCCGGGAGGATGAGGTGATAGCGGCCAGGGAGCTCCTCTCATCGATGGGGCTCCGCAGGGGCGGCGTCAGGATCATCTCCTGCCCGAGATGCGGCCGCCACACCTTCGATACGATCGCCTTCGAGCGGAAGGTCAGGAACAGGCTCCTCTCTATTGATAAGGACATCACCGTTGCTATAATGGGATGTCTTGTCAACGGACCGGGTGAGGCAGCCTCTGCCGACTTCGCGCTTACGGGCGTCGGCGGCAAGGTCTATCTCTACAAGGGAGGCCTGCTTCATGCCGCTGTCTCCGCAGATGAGGCGGAAGAGGCTCTATTCGAGGCTATTGAAGATGAATGACAAGCTGATAATCAGAGGTGCCAGGGAGCACAATCTCAAGGATATAGACCTGGACCTGCCCAAGGATTCCCTTATAGTCATCTCCGGGCTCTCCGGCTCCGGCAAGAGCTCGCTGGCCTTCGACACGATCTTCGCCGAGGGGCAGAGAAGGTACATGGAGTCCCTTTCCAGCTATGCGAGGATGTTCCTCGGCCGGCTCGAGAAGCCCGATGTAGACCTCATCGAGGGGCTTTCGCCCGCTATCGCGATAGAGCAGAAGTCGACGAACAGGAACCCGAGGTCGACCGTCGGCACCGTCACCGAGATCTACGATTACTACAGGCTGCTCTGGGCGAGGGTCGGCAGGAAGCGCTGCCCCAGATGCGGGCGTGAGATCTCCGAGATGTCCATCGACCAGATCATGGACCTGATAGCCATGCATCCAGAGGATGCCAGGATGCAGATCATGGCACCCATCGCCAGAGGCAGGAAGGGGGAGTACCGCAGCGTGCTGGAGGAAGCCCTCAGGTCAGGCTATCTCCGCGCTGAGATAGACGGGAAGGTCTATTCCCTCGAGGAGGGCATACCCGCCCTGGAGAAGAACATCAAGCATACAGTCTCCATCCTCGTCGACAGGGTCAGGAACAGGCCCTCGGAGAGGACGAGGATCGCCGATGCCATCGAGCGCTGCACCGACCTTGCCAATGGGCTCGTGGAGATAGAGTTCCCCGAGGAGGGGAAGAGGGAGATCTACAGCGAGAAGAACGGCTGCCCTGACTGCGGCTTCACGTTCCCCGAGATCGAGCCACGCTTCTTCTCCTTCAACTCCCCATTCGGCGCCTGCCCCGAGTGCAACGGCATCGGCACCAAGAGGGTCTTCTCCGCATCGCGCCTCGTCCCCGACCGCGATGCGGATATCCGGCACGGCGCCATCAAGCTCTTCAATCCCAGGGACAAGGGCAGGATACAGCCGCTCCTTGCCTTCCTGCGCAGGTCGGGCGTCGATCCGGACACCCCCATCGGCAAGCTGCCGAAGGACATCTACCAGGGGCTCTTCTACGGCTGCCCTGGCTTCAAGGGTGTCATCCCCACGCTGGATGAGGAGTATGAGAGGATGCGCTCCTTCCAGATGAGGATGATCTACGATATGTACAAGAAGGATGACCCCTGTCCCGTATGCCATGGCAACAGGCTCCGGAAGGAAGCCCTTTCCGTATATGTCGGAGGGCTGGATATCATGGACGCCACGAAGCTGAGCGTCGATTCATCGCTCTACTTCATCGACAGGCTCCAGCTTACGGAGACCGAGAAGGCCATCTCCCATGACATCATCAAGGAGATCCGCTCGCGCCTTACGTTCCTCAAGGACGTGGGGCTCGGCTACCTGACGCTCTCGCGCTCGGCGGCGACGCTCTCGGGCGGCGAGGCCCAGCGCATCAGGCTGGCGACGCAGATCGGCTCATCCCTCACGGGCGTGCTCTATGTGCTTGACGAGCCTTCGATAGGCCTCCACCAGAGGGACAACCAGCGCCTTATCGACACGCTCCTGAGGCTGCGTGACCTCGGCAATACCGTGATCGTCGTCGAGCATGACGAGGATACCATCCGCTCGGCCGATTACCTTGTCGACCTCGGGCCGGGGGCAGGCGAGCTCGGCGGCCATGTAGTCGCCGCAGGGACGCCGGAGGAGGTCTCCAGGGTGCCGGAATCGGTGACGGGGCAGTTCCTCTCCGGCGCCATAACGATCCCCGTGCCCCAGCGCAGGAAGGGCAATGGCGAGTTCATCACGCTCAGGGGATGCAGGAAGAACAACCTCAAGGACATAGACGTGAAGATACCGCTGGGTACCTTCACCGTCATCACCGGCGTATCGGGATCGGGGAAGTCGACGCTCCTCAACGAGGTCTTCCTGCCAGCCGCCTCACGCAAGGTCGGCAGCGGCGAGGTCGCCATGGAGGCGGAGTCGGATGCGAAGGTCTACGGGCTCGACAATATCGACAAGGTCATCTCCATCGACCAGACGCCGATCGGACGCACGCCGCGCTCCAATCCGGCGACATACGTAGGCGTCTTCACCCCCATCAGGGAGCTCTTCGCCTCGGTTCCGGAGGCGAAGGCCAGGGGCTACACGTCGAGCAGGTTCTCCTTCAATGTCGAGGGAGGGCGCTGCGAGAACTGCTCAGGGGACGGGCAGCTGAAGATCGAGATGCACTTCCTGCCTGATGTCTACGTGAAATGCGATGTCTGCCACGGCAGGCGCTACAACAGGGAGACGCTGGCAGTCACCTACAAGGGCAAGACGATAGCCGATGTGCTCGACATGACGGTTGCCGAGGCGCTCTCGTTCTTCTCGGCCCATCCGAAAATCGTCAGGAAGCTGCAGACGCTGATGGATGTCGGGCTCGACTATATCCGCCTCGGGCAGAGCGCCCTGGACCTCTCCGGAGGGGAGGCGCAGAGGGTGAAGCTCTCGCTGGAGCTCTCGAAGGTGCAGACCGGCAGGACGCTCTACGTGCTTGACGAGCCCACCACGGGGCTGCACTTCGTCGATGTGAAGAAGCTCCTGGAGGTGCTGCAGCGCTTTGTCGACCAGGGCAATACGGTTATCCTGATAGAGCATAACCTCGACGTGATCAAGAACGCCGACTGGATCATCGACCTCGGGCCGGAGGGCGGTGACGATGGCGGGCGCATCGTCGCGGAAGGCACTCCCGAGGAGGTCGCGGCCACCGAGGGAAGCTATACAGGCCAGTTCCTCAGGAGGTATCTCAAGAAGTGAAGCGGCTCCTTGCAGTCCTGTTGCTATCGCTTGCCGTCCTTGCCCCGCTTATGGCCATAAGCGCAGGGGCGGTCTACTATGCAAGCGACGATGACCTGAGGTCGATGTGCCGCATGAGGGGCATCGATACGGAGGGCCTGGACAGGGCAGCCATGCAGGAAGCGCTCTACAGCGCCGAGGGCCTGGAGGCATATACGGTAGAGGAGGAGGCCCCTGCCGATGGCAGCGAGGTGACGCTGAGCGTCAACAATGCAGAGAGCCTGGAGACGGAGGAGGGGCGCGTCGTCATCTCCGGCAATGCCTCGATAACCTTCACCGATGCCAACGGCGTCGTCTCCGACCTCTCCGCGGACAGCATCATCATCGATACCGACGCGCGCCATCTGGCGGCTATCGACAATGTCTCCTACCATTCCGACAGCTCCAATGCCTCGATCCAGGATATCACGGCGGATATCATCTCCGTGTTCTGGGACTCAGGCGAGATCAAGGTCTCCAATGCGACTACCTCCAGCGAGCAGGTGACGGAGGAGGATGCCGACCCGGTTACCTTCTTCACCTCGGGCGAGACGCTCACGTACATGCCCGGCGGCTCCATCCTCTATGCCAACGGCAGGATAGGCTCCGCCGCCGAGGACCCGTACTCATCGATAACCGCCGCGAAGATCGCGATGCTGCCCGGGCAGGACATGATGATATCCAATGCCTACCTCTCGATAGGGCGCGTCCCCATCTTCTGGGTGCCGTTCTTCTTCTTCCCTGGCTCCAGGGTGGTAGGCAATCCCGCCTTCGGCTTCTCATCGACGAAGGGCTCATTCATCAACACGACATTCGAAATCCTCGGGACCTCCGATAGGGTAGACTCATCGGAAGGCACAGGCTCCTTCATGTCGATGCTGACGACATCATCGGAAGGCGGGGACCTGCAGCCGTATGGGTCGTACTACACCGATGAGCATCCGCTTTCCCCTGCCCAGCAGTGGGCCAAGGATACCTCCAGCTATGTGGCGATCATGGCCGATGCCTATTCGGACCTCGGCATACATGCGGGAGTCGACAGCAAGATCAACCTGCTGGACAACACCCTCCATTTCGATATCTTCAGCGGCGTGGCGCTCTCCGTGCCGAACAGCAGCTACGGCACCGGGCGCTTCAGGTACTATGGCGTCAATTCAATCAGGTACGAGGACTACGGCCTCTCTGCCGAGCTCCTGCTGCCGTTCTACTCGGACAGCAGGGTGATGTATGACTTCGGCAACAGGGTGTCGGGATTCTCCATCTTCCATACCATCTCGCCGCCATCGTTCCCGGAGACGTATACCTCCTCGATCTCCTCCTTCACCACCGAGATCAACCTCGACTACACCCTTCCGCAGGCGCTGAGGAACGACTACGTGCAGTCGTTCAGCATCTCCGACATCAACGTGGGAGCTGACTGGCGCTGGTCCTCAGCCCTCGGCAGGTACTATATCGAGGAAGCGATGCTGCCCGGCTTCAACATGTCGCTCTCCGGCGCGCTCTTCGACTTCTCAGGCACCGCGGGCGGCGCGATCATCGCCAAGGAGGAGGAAGAGACAGACGTCACGGACATGCATGTCATCGATGACCCGCTCCTCTACGCCGTCTACAGGCACCAGAGGAGGCAGGAGGCGATCGCTGCAGGGAAGACCTACGACGTCTCGCTCACGTACTCGCTCTCCGAGAGCTTCGAGAACTCCACCAACTACGATGCCGATGGCAATGTGGTAGACTCGCGCCTCTCATCGTCATCTGCCGCAAGGCTCACGTTCAATGCCGACGTGGCTGACTATGTCGCCTTGGACGCTGTCTTCACGCCGTCGTATTCATATATCAACGAGATGGACAACGGCGCTGCCATCGTCACGCAGAATGCCTCCGTGGCCTCCACCATCGACCTGGCGATCCCTATCGCCGGCCTCACTTACTCCATTTCCACGAGGCTCTTCAACATGCGTTCCGTCACGGGCAACGGCACCGATGACGTGACGATGATCAATCCCGGCTGGGACAGGGATACCGTCACCGCCCATACCATCGGCTTCAGGCGCGCCTTCGATACGGCTGCCGGCACGTTCACCCCGGCCCTCACATACCGCCTCCCGCCGCTCTCCGGCTCGCTCATCCCGTCCTTCTCATACTCCTACGGACCGTTCGCGGCTACCTTCAGCTGGACCATCCTGCAGAGCGATGATGACGGCAGCTGGAACTCCGACCTCGTGGAGCTCTCGCTCGGCTATGAGGGTACATACGTCACATCGTCCCTGGCCCTCAAGTACCAGAGCGCGGAATATGACCCGGCCGATTTCCTCGCGCCCTTCTACGGCACGGCCTCGCTCTCCCTCAGGACGGAGGACAAGAAGTGGTCGATTACGGAATTCGTCGACTACGAGTACATGAGCGGCGGCTACAGGAACTACTTCAACTCCATCAAGACGACGCTGCAGATCCCGTATTTCGACCTCTCCCTCGACTGGAGGGGTCCTGCCGATGCCATCAGGTTCGGCGCCATCGAGGCCAATGTCGACATCGACAAGGTCTCCTTCCAGCTGTGGAAGGGAAGGCTGTACTTCGCATTCGGGCTCGAGGCATCCTTCATCATGGATATGGACAACCCATATGCGGCATCGTTCACGATCACCCCGTCCTTCACGTTCTCCATCGCGGAGTTCATCGACATAACGTTCTCGTTCACATCGAAGAACAACGGCTTCTACGAGTATTTCATCGATGGCCATTTCTCCTGGTCGGAGTTCTTCAACGACCTGGGACAGTCATTCGATTTCTTCGGCGACGGGCGCTACAACACGAACTTCGTGATAGACAGCTGCGCGCTTGAGATCACCCATTACATGGAGGACTGGGACCTGAACGTGCGCTATGAGGCGCAGATCGTGCTTACCGGGGACAACTACCAGTTCGTCCCCGAGCTGAGCATCTATCTTTCCTGGAAGACGATTCCGGATCTCAAGATCGACCAGACCTGGAAGGAAAGGAACGGTACATGGACACGGCAGTGAAGACATATGCATTCTCGCGCGACGGGGCGGCCCTGGTGCTGGGGCCGTACGACAGGAACCTCCCGTATCTGGAGAGCCTGATGTGCACGGACCTGAGCGTGCGCGGCACGTCCCTTACGGCAGATCCCGCGCCTCTCTATTTCAGCGAGTTCATGCAGAGGCTGGAGAAGTCCGCAGGGGAGCGCGGTCCGCTTTCCGAGGCGGAGATCTATATGGAGTTCCAGCTGCTGATGCAGCCGGAGGTGGGCAGCGCCGATGGCGGGCCGTCGGAGCTTACCGTCCTCGATAAGCTCATCCGCCCGCGCAGCCAGGCGCAGAAGGCCCTCATCAGGGCGCTTTCGTCGAGCGAGGTCGTCTTCGCCGTCGGCCCCGCCGGGACAGGCAAGACATTCCTTTCGGTGCTCTGGGCGGTCTCACAGGTGATGAAGGGCAGGAAGCGCAAGGTCATCCTGACCCGGCCCGTGGTAGAGGCCGGCGAATCGCTCGGCTTCCTCCCAGGCGACATGCAGCAGAAGCTCGGGCCGTACCTGCGTCCGCTCTACGATGCGATGGAATACGCTCTCACGGCCAAGCATATCGCGAGGCTGGAGGAGAACGGGGCGCTGGAGATCGCGCCGCTTGCGTATATGAGGGGCAGGTCGATAGACAACGGCATCATGATCCTCGATGAGGCGCAGAACGCCACGGCGGCGCAGATAAAGATGTTCCTGACCAGGCTGGGCGAGGACAGCTAGGCCATCGTCACCGGCGACCCTAGCCAGGTCGACCTTGCCGGAACGGCTTCCGGGCTGGAGCATTCCGCAGCGCTGCTCGGTGGCATCAAAGGCATTTCCGTGGTAAGATTCTCCCGTGAGGATATCGTGCGGTCGCGTATCGTCCGCGATATCGTAGCGGCATATGCGAAGGGGAGGGCTGATGACGGCAGGTCTGGGCGCACTATCTGATTTCAGGAAACTCTCGGCCAGAAGGAAGCTCGTCATACTGTTCCTTACTGCGATGACAGCCTTCCTGGGCATACTCTATCCGACTATCCTCTCCGTCGATCCGCGCGTGTCGCCGATGCTCTCGCTCTCCTATGAGCCGGGCGAGCTGGCCGATGCCGACGTGATATCCCCGGTAACCCATTCATTCATCGATGAGGCCGCGACCGATGAGCTGGTGGCTGCTGCTGCCGAAGGCATCCTGCCGCAGTTCGCCTATTCGGTCTCCCAGTCCATCAGGATAGAGAACAGGGCGATGCGGTTCAGGGAGGCGGCGCTCTCCGGCACCATGCAGAGGTTCTTCTCCGAGGAGGGCATCACCGACAGCAGGGGCATCTCCCCGCGCCTTGCCGCCATGGACGACGATGAGCTGGGATTCGTCATCGACCTCTCCATCGAGTGTCTGCAGAACCTCATTGCCAGGGGCGTGTTCCGCTCCGAGGACATCATGACGGTCGAGAGGGGCGGATACGATTCGCTCGATATAGAGGAATCCTCGGTATCCTTCATGTATGCCGGGCGCCGCCTGGCGGCTGACGATGCCATCCTGAGCGACCATGTGAAGTCATTCGCGACCGACTGGATCTCCGATATCTATCCGTCGCTTGTCAGCGGCGACGCGGATATCATCTCCGATATCGTGGCGGAGCTGGCAGGGCCGAATGTCCTCTACGACGAGGTCCTCACCGTCTCGCTCCGCAATGATGCGGCGGCCAAGGTGCCTCCCGTCGTCGTGCAGCTGAGGGAAGGGGAGGTCATCATCGAGGCCGACAGCGTAGTCACCGACAGGGAGATCAGGATTATCGAGGAGCTCAAGGCATCGGCCAAGGTCGATATCCCGGTGCTGGTGCTCATAGGCGAGCTCGCCTTCGTCTTCGTCCTGCTTGTCCTCGTGATGTGCCTGTTCTTCTCGTTCATCAGGTATGAATACAGACTCTTCCTCTATGTCACGATGTTCCTCATCGGCGCCGATACCTACTTCACAGCGGCATTCTTCATCATCCGCATGCTCACAGCCGAGGGCCTTACGTATATCGACCCGTTCCTGCCGGTGACGGTCCTGCCGCTCCTCGCCATGACGGTGACGGGAAGGCGCAGGATGGGCTTCGCAGTCGGGCTGCTGACCGCGGGGCTGACAGTGCTCTATCCGATGTGCGGCGTCTATTCGTTCTTCTACCTGGTCGCCGTCTCCGAATGCTGCCTGCTCTTCTTCCATATCGGGCACCAGAGGGTCTATGTCATCTACCAGGCTGTCATCGCCGCGCTGCTTGTCGCCGTGATCACGCTGCTCTTCTCGATGATGAGCAGCCAGGGCTACTTCTCCATCGTGGCCAATGTGCTCGTCTCAATGGTCAATACCGTCATCGCCTTCATCTTCCTCTCCATCATCGTGCCTATCCTGGAGAAGATCTTCAATATCCCGACGGAATACCGCCTCCATGAGCTCTCCTATACCGATACGCCCACGCTCAACCGCCTCAGCCAGGTCGCTCCGGGAACGTTTAACCATTCGAAGAACGTCTCCGAGATGGCATACTACGCCTGCAAGGCAATCGGCGCCAATGCCGACCTCGCCCTCGTCGGAGGCCTCTACCATGACATAGGCAAGGCAGAGCATCCCGAGTACTTCATCGAGAACCAGACAGGCAGGAATGCCCACGATGAGATCAACAAGACACTCTCGGCCGCGATCATCAAGTCGCACGTCAAGCTGGGCGTGGAGAAGGCCAAGGAGGCAGGGCTCCCGCAGGAGGTCATCGACATCATCGGCGAGCACCATGGCAATGACCTCATCAAATACTTCTACAACGAGGCCATGAGAGAGGCGAAGGAGCGCTCGCAGATCGTCAGCGAGGAGGACTTCAGGTACAACGGCAGGATCCCCTCCACGCCTGAGAGCGCGGTCGTCATGCTGGCTGACTGCACCGAGGCGGCGACAAGGACGATCAAGAGCCCCAACCACCAGAAGTACGACAAGTTCATCAGCTCCATCACGATGGACAAGATAAACTACGGCCAGCTCAACAACAGCGGCCTGACGATCGATGACCTCTTCATCATCAAGGATGCCTTCATACACTACCTGATGGGAAGGGACCATCAGAGGATCGAGTACGACTCATCCTCTGGCAGCTAAGGAGCATCTATGGTATTCACGATCTATGACGAAGAAGGCCGCGCCGCGGGATATCCCGTGGCATCATGGCTGGAGACGCTTGCCGGCAGCATGGCGCTCTGCGGCAGGGAGCCTGAGCTTTCCGTCCATTTCGTCTCCGATGAGGAGATCCGCAGCCTGAACAGGACCTACAGGGGCAAGGACGAGCCGACCGATGTCCTCACCTTCGCCTTCAACGACGGGGACAGCTTCCCCATGATGGAAGAGGACGGGACCGAGGACCTCGGCGATGTCTTCATCTCGCTTGAGTCCATGGGCAGGAACGCGGAAGCCTTCGGCGTCTCTCCCGAGGAGGAGCTTAGGCGCCTGCTTATCCATGGCCTCCTGCACCTATCCGGCAGGGACCATGAGACCAATGACTTCGCATCCGAGCCGATGCTCATCGAGCAGGAGGAGCTGATGGAGAGGCTGGGCTGGAAGCAGCGCTGATATCATCCAGCATCAACGAAACGAAGATCCCCTGGGCCTCAGGGGATCTCTACATCTCCTGCGAGGATCGAACTCGCGTTGACGGGATGAAAACCCGTTGTCCTAACCACTAGACGAAGGAGACATTACAGGAGTGAGCCGCACAGGATTCGGACCTGTGACCCACGCCTTAAAAGGGCGTTGCTCTACCAGCTGAGCTAGCGGCCCAATGCAACGTTAGAGACGTTAGCAGAAATCTCGGATGCGCGTCAACTGCCTTGCGTACTTTCCCTCGATGTTCCGGATGAGCCTGAAGTAGAAGAAGGGGAGCACGAGCCCGGCGGAGAGCCATGCGAACGGGGAGGCGAAGCATATCCCCGCATAGCCGAAGGCAAGCGGCAGCGTGAATGCCGCCACGCAGCGCATGCCGAGCTCGATCAGCGATGAGATCATCGGGATCGCACCGGATCCGAGTCCCTGGCATCCTGTCCTGTACAGGAAGATCATGCCCAGCGGTATGAAGAACCAGAGGACGGTATGCACATACTGCTCGGACATGGCGATGATCTCCGGGGCCGTAGCCTCCCTGTCGAGGAAGAGCCCAGTCAGCGGGTCTGCCAGCAGCCATGACAGGAGCGAGGTGATTGCCGCCCCGGCTGCCATGATGATGAAGGCCGTCCGGAATCCCTTCCGTATGCGCGGGAAGTCCAGCGCGCCGAGGTTCTGCCCCGCATATGTGGATATCGCCATGCCGAGGGCAGGGAAGAACTGGGTCATAAGCGTCTCGATCTTCGAGCCGACTGAGTAGGCTGCCACGGCATCGGAGCCGAATCCGTTGATGGCTATCTGCACGATGATGACGCCGACTGCGCAGACCGAGAACTGCACCGCGCCCGGTATGCCGATCCTGAGGAGATGCCCGATCTGCCTGATATCAGGAGACCAGTCGTCCTTCCTGATCCTGAACATGGGGAACCGCTTCCAGATATATATAAGGGAGATGACGGCGCTGATACCCTGCGCGAGGACCGTCGCGATGGCGACGCCGGCGCAGGCCAGGGGGACGGTGATGACGAAGAAGAGGTCGAGCACGACATTGAGCGCTGATGATATGAGGAGGAAGATGACCGGGCTCTTGCCGTCGCCCACGGCTCTGAGTATGGAGGAGAAGAGGTTATAGAAGATGGATGTGCCGATGCCCAGGTATATTATCAGTATGTAGTCATTGGCATCGCTGATTATGTTCTCCGGTGTCTGTATCAGCCTTAGGAGCGGCATCGACAGGAAGCCGAAGACAGCGGCAAGGAGCAGCGACAGAAGAGCGGAGCAGATAAAGCTCTGGGCGAATGCCTTCCTCACCCCGTCCATATCCTTGGCGCCGAACCGCTGCGAGATGATGACCGAGAAGCCTGCGGTCAGCCCCTGCGCAAAGCCGATGACCATGAAGCTGAAGCCCCCTGTGGCGCCGACGGCGGCCAGGGCCTCGACGCCGACGAACCTGCCTACGATTATCGTATCGACCATCGCATAGAGCTGCTGGAAGAGGTTGCCGAAGAAGAGCGGGATAGTGAAGGAGAGGACCAGCCTGGCGGCAGGTCCCTTTGTCATGTCGCATTCCATGGCTATGCTTATTCATGTTATCAGGGAAATTGTCAATTATGGAAAGCATCATCGGATGGCAGAAAAACGGTGCAGTGGAAAATTCCTGCAGAAAGTTTCCGGAAGGGCTTTACAAAGGAAGCGGAAATATGCAGAATACTGCAGGTCAGCGGTTGAGAGCTGTTGACGAAGACAGTCGGTCTGTACTAGACTGTCATGGCCTCGGGAGAGGCTGGAAGAAGGTCTTTGTCATCCTAAGCGAAGGGAAAGAAGGAGAATGAAG
>CALXQU010000016.1 GCA_944390725.1 uncultured Spirochaetaceae bacterium | reverse complement strand
GTCTCGCCGTATCCGGCTATCGCCTAAGGGATACCTATGACATCACGTCCTACCTCAGCCTCGAGGCCATGGACTCTATGCTGCCTTACCTTGATATGGACCTCTCGGAGTTCATATCAGGTCTGCCTTCAATGGAATGGCATCCGTCAGGGAGGACCATGTCATTCTCCAATGACATGTACCTATCAATGGCTAAGTCATCCGGCATGAGGATACCCAAGGCATCAAGGCCTACGGTGGCATCAATCAATGAGACAGCTGATATGCTTGGCATCGATGTATATGGCCTTATCAGGATGAACAGCATACCTGATGATGGGATAAGGAAGCAGAAGGCATCATTCGGTCCCTTGTCCATGAGGGGCGTTGCCATGCTGTTCATCCTCTCAAGGACGATAGCTGACTATATGCCATTGGATGAGAGGGAGCTGAGCAAGAGGTACGGGAGGACAGGCGGATGGGACATGACCATCATAAAGCTCAACAGCATACTCAGGTGGCTGTCCCTCTCCTACCTGGACTTCCTGAGGATAATGGATCCCAATGCAACGGAGATAGACATAAGGCCATCTGAGGATGGATGCGACCCTGTCCTTGAGAGGGATGACATCACCTATGCCATAAGAGAGGCATACAGGAGGGAGGGAATCTCGCTTTCCAGGTCTGCGGATATCCTTGATACTGACACGAAGCATATGAGGAGGCAGTTCCACAGGGACGGATACAGGACCATGCTGCTCTCGACCGTGTCGAGGCTGGCGTATCCCCTAGGATGGGGAATGGAGGAGGCCTTCAGGGAGGCGCTGAGGGTAAAATCTGCTGGAAGCGGTTCATGCTGATAGGAAACCTTAATCCTTATATTTACTGTTGAAGCACGGCTGGGGATGAAGCCGTGCTTCTGGTTTTCAGGTAATCTGGATTTGTCGTTTGGAAACAAAATACTTATAAAGATATATAGACAAGCCCAAATATCGGGCTCCCGTTACCGAGAGCCCTAGCATTGATATCTCCATATAGGGCATCACACCCTTTCCCGGTATGCCCATGAGTCATCGCCCTGGGCGTACCGCCGCCTGTAGTCCCTGACCGTGTACTTGTTCAGCCCAGTCATAGTGGCCGTGCTCTTGTACCCGTTCCCTTCCTGGAACAGAGCCAGGCATTCCTGCCTCTTGTCCAGCGAGACCCAGTGCTTCTTTCGGAGAGAATCTCTTTCTTCCATAGTTCCCTCCTAGTGTTCTCTGAAGAGAACAGATTCCATCAGGTCTTACTTAACCGTGATGCTCACATTCTGCTCGCTGACCTGAGAGTAGTTCTTGCCATATGTGCAGAAAACTGTGATATTTCCTGTGGATGTTGGTGCTTTTCCGCCATTCGGGAATGCGTACGAACCAGCATATACCTTGCCTTCGGTTTCGCCGCTAGCCCATGTGCATGTAGCAGTCAGTGCAGTCGTAGGAACGGTTTCACCCGCAGCATATGAACCAGATGCAGTAACAGCTGTTATTGTCTTAACATAGTCCGTACCAGCATCGATTGTGGCAGTATCCTGTACAACCTTATTGTTCTGTACGGCTGTGATTGTGATTGTCTTGGCATCCTTGCCGACTGAAAGTGCAGCTGTAGACTCACTTGCCGCATACTTGCTTCCATCAATGGAAGAAGATGCATAATCAAGAGTCCTTGTATTGCCATTTGAGTCAACAGCCTTTACCGTAATCACTGCCTTATCAGTAATCCATGCTGTATCCTGCTTTGCACTGGATGTAGCATCCTGATACTCTACTGTAATATCAAGGTGAGAGAACTTGCTTTCATCATAGGCCTTTGCATTTACGACATTGACCTTCCATTCTCCTTCAACAGTTACAGCCGTTCCAAGAACCTGCTCGAATGTTACTGCCTTGCCGGTGCCTGCATCAGCCGTTCCGCCTGTGACCGTTGCTGTTGCCAGAGCTGTAACATCCTTGGTCTTGCCGTTGTCATAGTATGCAGTCACGGTGACGCCATCGAGGCCGACAGAAGTCGAACCAACTGCAACTTCCTTGACTGTAGCGCCGGAAACATCAGCAACGACCTTCTCAACTGCATAGACAGTCGGCGTGTAGACAGCATTAATTGGAGCTGTCTCGCCCTGTACGGAAGCCGTCACGTAAACACCAGTAGCATATTTTGTGGTTGCAACATCAGACGAATCCATAAGAGCGAACTGGCCTGCATACTCGCCGGGCTTTCCGTTTTTGTAGGTGATTGTCGCGGAATACTGAGTCGCATCGAATGCCTCTCCTACGAGGATGTCCTCACCATTGTACTGGATGGAGAGCCCTGTAGGGACGTAGCCATTCACATCGATTGGTTCCTGGCATGCAGCAAACGAGAAGAGCACCGCTACTGCGAGCGCGATTGTAATGAATTTCTTCATACTTCGAAATCCTCCGATTATTGATGCACTAAATATACCCCCCCCCCCAGTTGTGGATTGTCAACACTTTTCTGCACGATTTTTCGGTTTTTCATCTCGGGATGGCTTTGTCAGCCTGGATGCAGGCACTTTTGGCTTTGCGGTATCACTTTCCATTTGCAAAGTTGCCTCATGGTTGTATAATCAACCTCTGAGGTGACTTGATGGAATCAATGGGTGACAAGATAAAGAGGCTAAGGGAAAGCAGGAAGATGACTCAGGAAGAGCTTGGCAAGGCAGTAGGCACTACCAAGCAGACTATATTCAAGTATGAGACCGACAAGATAGGGAATATCCCCTACTCCAGGATAGAGGATCTTGCCAGGGTCTTCGACGTGGACCCATGGGAGATCCTCGGCTGGAAGCAGGATGACTGCAAGCCTGCGGAAGGATATATCTCCGTGCCGCTTATCTCGCAGAAGATATCCGCAGGATATGGCGAGGACTACCTTCCCGAGGACAGCATCACGCTCAAGCGCATCCAGATCCCTGAGTCGATGACACGCGGCGTCACGGACAAGTCCACCATCGTCAGCGCCGAGGTGAAGGGCGACAGCATGGTCGATGCCAATATATATCCAGGGGATTATGTCTTCTTCTCCAAGGGGACGATAAAGGGAGAGGGCATCTATGTCATCGCCTTCGCCGGGGACATCATGGTGAAGAGGCTCTCGTTCGACGCGCCGAAGAACAGGCTCACCATCATCAGCGAGAACAGGAACTACCCTACCCGCACCGTCGATGCCGAGTCCGACGGGGTGAGGATCCTCGGCAAGGTCATCGGCTGGATACATAACGAGATGTACTGATTCTACATCTTCCTGTTTTGTGGTATCTTGTCATCGCCATGGACGATAACAGGATACGCAATATAGGCATCATGGCCCACATCGATGCCGGCAAGACAACCACTACGGAAAGGATCCTCTACTATACGGGGGAGAACCATCGCATCGGCGAAGTCGACAACGGCGAGGCGACGATGGACTGGATGCAGCAGGAACAGGACAGGGGCATCACCATCACCAGCGCAGCGACGACCTGCTACTGGAGAGACCATCAGATAAATATCATAGACACTCCGGGACATGTGGACTTCACGGCAGAGGTCGAGAGGTCGCTGCGCGTGCTTGACGGGGCAGTCGGCGTATTCTGCGCAGTAGGAGGCGTAGAGCCGCAGACGGAGACGGTCTGGAGGCAGGCTGACAGATACTCGGTCCCGCGCATCGCCTTCGTCAACAAGATGGACAGGCTCGGCGCGGACTTCTATGCCGTCATCGAGGAGATGAGGAAGAAGCTCAACGAGAATCCGGTGCCGCTCTTCCTCCCTGTGGGAAGCGAGAACTCCTTCTCCGGGGTGATTGACCTCATCCACATGGAATACCTGGAATTCAGCGCCGATGATGAGGGCAAGACGATTACGCGCTCAGCGATTCCCGCATCGGAGCAGGCCAGGGCCGACGAGTGGAGGGAGAAGCTCATCGATGGCGTATCTGCATATTCCGATGAGATCATGGAGCTCTTCTTCGAAGGCAGCGATATCCCCGAGGATATGATCATCTCCGCGCTGAAGAAGGGCGTGCTCGACAGGGGGCTCCTCCCTGTGTTCGTCGGCTCATCGCTGAAGAACATCGGCGTGCAGACGCTCCTTGACGGCATCGTCGACCTCCTGCCCTCGCCTCTCGAGGTCGCGGACAAGGAGATCATCAATGCCAAGACAGGCAAGACCGAGCTTCTCAGGCATAGCCAGTCTGGCCCGCTTGAGGCGCTTATCTTCAAAATCCAGGTAGACCCGCACTCCGGACCGATGTGCTTCGTGAGGGTATACTCCGGGACGCTGAAGAAGGGACTCGGCGTATACAACGTCAGCAAGGGCAAGAAGGAAAGGATCAACAGGCTGCTGAGGATGCATGCGGACAGGCCTGAGGAGCTTTCCGAGCTCAAGGCTGGCGATATCGGGGTGATTATCGGCTTCAGGCTCACGCAGACCGGCGACACGATCGGCGATGAGAAGCATCCGTATCTCCTTGAGAAGATGACCTTCCCCAACCCGGTCATCTCCATCGCCATCGAGCCAAGGAGCACCAGCGAGATGGACAAGCTGAGGAAGGCGCTGGAGATGCTGGCGATAGAGGATCCGACATTCTCCTACAAGGATGACCAGGAGACCGGCCAGCTCATCATCTCCGGGATGGGAGAGCTCCATCTCGATGTCCTCGTGACGAGGATCACGAAGGAGATGAAGATCGACGCCAGGGTCGGCAACCCGCAGGTCAGCTACAGGGAATGCATCAGGAACGAGGCCGAGGCGACAGAGGTATTCGAGCGCACGATTGCCGGCAAGGAGAACACGGCATCAGTCACCGTCAGGGTCAAGCCGCTTCCGCCTAAGAGCGGCAATAAGCTCACCATCTCCGCCAAGACAAGGGATATACCCGAGGAGATGGTCGAGGCTATCAGGAGCGGCATCGAGGGAGCCTTCACCAGCGGTATCAAGTTCGGCTATGAGTGCACTGATATCGAGGCGGATGTGACAGCGATCGGCTACGACGAGAACACGGCATCCACGCTCGCCTTCACATCGGCAGCTGCCATGGCCTTCGACAAAGCCGCATCGGAAGCCGATCCGATGCTCATGGAGCCTGTGATGAAAGTCCAGGTATCGGTGCCATCGGAGTATATCGGCGACGTGATGTCATCGCTCACCCAGCGCGGAGGCATCGTCATCAGCATGGAATCACGCCCAGGCGGGGATATCGTCAGCGCGGAAGCGCCTCTTGCGAAGATGTTCGGCTACACGACGGACCTCAGGTCAGCGACGCAGGGACGCGGATCATTCAGCATGGAGTTCTCGCACTACAGCGAGAAGCAGTGATGAGGGAGGGCGGAAACGCCCTCTTCTTCGTAATGGCCATACCGCCCATGGTGTCTTATGGATGCATCCGCCCAGATGTGCTGGCTACCTTACATCATGCGATGAACGGGATATTTGCAGCTATACTCCTGTAGATGTATAATATTGGCATGAATAGGATACTGACGCTGTATCATGGGTCGCGGCAGGAAGTCGGGAAGCCGGTATACGGACAAGGAAAAAGGAACAATGACTATGGCCTTGGCTTCTACTGCACGATGGACATCGAGCTAGCCAGGGAATGGTCAGCCGCGGATCCGGATGGGGATGGATTCGTGAACGAATACCGCCTGGATGAGACAGGGCTGGAAGTGCTTGACCTAGACCAGCGTGATATCCTTACATGGATCTCCATCCTGCTCGATAACAGGACATTCCTTATGAAAGGCCAGCTGGCTGCCGCTGCCCTGGAATATCTCCGCGAGAACTTCCTTATCGATTACAGCGGCTATGATGCGATCTTCGGCTGGAGGGCTGATGACAGCTATTTCGCCTTCGCGGAGGATTTCCTCAACGGAGCGCTATCCATACAGGCCCTGGGCCGGGCAATGAGGCTGGGTAACCTAGGGATGCAGTATGTACTGAAAAGGGAGAAAGCCTTCAGCAGGATCGAATACAGAGGAGCTTTCCGGGTCGATGCCAAGGAATACCATGCGAAAAGGATGAGACGTGACCGTGAAGCGAGGGATAGCTATCTCTATGGCGGGAGATTCACGCTGGACAGGGATGACCTGTTCATCACGGATATCATGAGGAAGGGGATAAAGAGGGATGATCCGCGCATACGATGAGGTATACCTCCAGCCTGCACAGGACAACATGGCTTTCATGCTTGACTATGCCGTGAATGATGCGGGCTTCACAATCGAGGACTTCTTCCGGCTCTTCATCGGCAGCCGCTTCGCCAGGAGATTCGAGGCCGGCGATTACATGTACATCACCGGCATGTCCGGCATAGAGCTCGCAGGCCGCGTCCTCGAAGCTGCAGGGATGGCCTACAGGATCCGGGAGCCGCGCATCAGGTTCCACAGGACCGAGGAGCACTGGACAGGATGGATCCTCGCCTACTACCAGTGGTGGAGCGCGCTGACCTTCAGGGAAATCGAGGAGACGATCGGCATCACTGGGATAAGGGACATGTACCATCCATACCATGAGATGGATATCATGCAAGGCATCGAGAGGATCGACAGCATCTGCAGGAAGGAGACGAGGCTGAAGAACATGAGGATCCGCCAGGGACTCTCGCAGTCGCAGCTGGCCAGGGCCTCAGGCGTTCCCGTCCGCACCATCCAGCAGTACGAGCAGCGCGAAAGGGACATCAACAGGGCGCAGGCCGCTTCCGTTGCGGCGCTGGCTGCCGCTCTGGGGACGGAAAGCGCATATCTCCTGGAGAACCATGCCGACCGCTGAGGGGTATCATCCTATCCAGGAATGAATCAATATCCGATTATATCCGCTACCTGAATGATTGTATTCAGTTATATATTTAATACATAATTGATACTATAACAATACTATTATCATATTTTAGTTATCTAATAATCCATCAGATCCTGCCATCACGCATCCCCATATGCATCCTGCATTTCCGCATGGACCGGCAATCTTTTCCTTTACTTCACGCCTGCGGGCATTTAACATTTTCCTAATAGCTTACTTAAATCAAAAGGAGGATTTCAGATGAGCGTCAACACCAAGGATATCAGGAATGTGGCCATCATCGGCCATAACGGTACGGGAAAGACGAACCTCATAGAGCAGATGCTTTACTATGCAGGCGTTCTTTCCCGCCCGGAGACAGTCGAGAGCGGCAAGACCGTCAGCGACTATACAGACGAAGAGATCCAGAGGAAGATGTCCATCCATTCAACGCTCTCATCGCTGGACTGGGATGGCAAGACGATAAACGTACTCGATACCCCGGGTACTGGCGACTTCATCGGAGAGGCGATCTCCGCTTTCAGGGCTACGGAAGCCGCGCTGATGCTGGTTGACGGCAGGGAGGGCGCGCAGATAGAGACGATCAAGCTCTGGAGAAGACTGGATGAGAGAAACAAGCCTAGGGCTGTCTTCATCAACAAGATGGATAAGGAGAGGGCAAGCTTCAGGCATACCATAGATTCGCTTGTGGAGGAATTCGGCGCCCATTTCGTCCCTGTCGTGATCGCGCTGGGCGAGGCGGAGGAGTTCCATGGCGTCATCAACCTGATCGAGAACCAGGCATACGAGTGCCACGAAGGCGGCAAGGAGACACCCTGCCCCATTCCCGAGAAATACGCGGCAGTGGTCGAGGACTTCAGGGGCAGGCTCATTGAGAACGCCGCTGAAGGCACGGACGAGCTTATCGAGAAGTTCTTCGAGCAGGGGACGCTCGAGCCCGATGACATCAGGCACGGGCTTGCCGTCGGCATGAGGGAGAACAGGGTCGTTCCCGTCTTCTGCGGCGCCACCGACAAGGGAGCCGGCATCACATCGCTCCTGAACTTCATCAAGAACAACTTCCCGTGGCCGCTCGGCATCGAGGAATACATCATCGGGCACGATGGCGAGGAGACGACGCTGGAGATCGATCCGGAGAAGTCGTTCTCAGCCTACTGCTTCAAGACGACCATCGACCAGTTCTCCGGCAAGATGAGCTTCGTCAAGGTCGTTACCGGCATCCTCACGCCGGAGACCGATATCTACAACAACGCACTCGGCAAGAAGGCGAAGCCAGGCAAGCTCTACCGCGCCGTCGGCAAGAAGCTGATCGAGACCGATTCACTCCCAGCCGGCGATATCGGCATCATCACCAAGTGCGATATCATCGAGACGAACTCCACGCTCGTGGCAGGACCTGAGTACAAGAGGCTCTTCAGGCCGCTCAGGCTCCCGCAGCCGATCTACCAGCTCGCGATCTCCGCAGAGGACAAGAAGAGCGAGGACAAGATGAACGATGCCCTCCACCGCGTGGCGGAAGAGGACCTCACCTTCCAGATGAAGTACAACGAGGAGACCAAGGAATCCATCATCGGCGGCATGGGCGAGCTCCATATCAACATGATCCTCGACAAGATCCGCGAGAAGCAGAAGATCAACATCATCACCAGGACGCCGAAGATCGCCTACCGCGAGACGATCACCAAGCCATCGGGCCTTGCCGAGTACACGCACAAGAAGCAATCCGGCGGACATGGCCAGTACGGCAGGGTCGTGCTCGAGATCAAGCCGATCGAGCGCGGCCAGCAGTATGAGTTCGTCAACGCCATCAAGGGAGGAGCCATCTCCAAGGGCTATATCCCCGGCATCGAGAAGGGACTGCATGAGGCGATGGATGAAGGATACCTCGCAGGCTATCCGCTCGTGGATATCGGCATCACGCTCGTCGATGGCAAGGAGCATCCGGTCGACTCATCGGAAATGGCATTCAAGCTCGCTGCGAAGGGCGCGATGGAAGCGGCTCTCGCCAAGGCCGGCTGCGTGCTGCTCGAGCCGTTCATGAAGCTTGAGGTCTTCATCGACGACGAGTACCTCGGCGCGATCCTCTCCGACCTCTCATCCAAGCGCGGACGCGTGCTCGGGCAGGAGGAGAAGGGCCATGTGGTAGCTGTCAAGGCAGAGGTGCCGATGGCGGAGCTCCGCAACTATGCGATCGACCTCAAGAGCATGACATCAGGCACAGGCTCCTTCGAGCTTGAGTTCGACCACTACGAGACGCTCAGCGGCAAGCTCGCCGATGACGTCATCCAGGAGTCGAAGAGGGAGAAGGGAGAAGCCTGAGCCCCTCTGCCCTGGAATGATGATGCCCCTCGCGCGAGGGGCATCGTCGTCTTGGATGGCATTCCGTTCAGGAATTGAAGCGGGAGAGGAAATCCCTCGTCCGCTCGCTCTTCGGGGACGAGAAGACCGTCGCCGGGTCGCCATCCTCCTCTATCCTGCCGTCTGACATGAATATGACGCGGTTGGAGACATCGCGCGCGAAGGCCATCTCATGTGTCACCACGAGCATAGTCATGCCCGATGCGGCAAGGTCCTTCATGACATCGAGGACCTCCCCTACCATCTCAGGGTCAAGGGCTGACGTAGGCTCGTCGAAGAGAAGGACCTCCGGATTCATCACGAGCGCCCTGGCAATCGCTACCCTCTGCTTCTGCCCGCCGGAGAGCTGGCGCGGCTTCGCCTCTATATACTGGGCCATGCCGACCTTTGCAAGGTACTCGAGCGCTGTCGCCCTAGCCTCCTCCTTATCCCTCTTCAGCACCTTCACCTGCCCTATCATGCAGTTGTCCAGCACATTGAGGTTGGCGAAGAGGTTGAAGGACTGGAAGACCATGCCGACCTTCGTCCTGTAGCTGTCCTCGTTGACATCGCCGCCGAGGATATCCTCTCCATGGAAGAGGATATGCCCTCCTGTGGCATCCTCCAGCAGGTTGATGCATCTCAGGAGGGTCGACTTGCCGGAGCCTGAGGAGCCGATGATGCTTATCACATCGCCCTTGGAGACGCTGAAATCAATATCCCTGAGAACCTCGTTGGTCCCGAATGTCTTGACCAGATGCTCTATCTTCAGGATCTCATCCATCAGTGGGTACCTCCCTTCTGGGCATCGTATCTCGTCATGCCGCTGGTGAAGGCCAGCGTATCGGTGGTGGCGAGATTGAAGTCGGCAGGGCCGTCCATGCGGTTCTCGACAGCCCTGAGGATACGCGAGCAGACGAACGTGAGTATGAAGTATATGGCCATCGTCACCGTCGCCGCCTCGAAGTACATGTACAGCGCGCCGGAGATGCTCCTGAACGTGAAGAAGAGCTCCACGGTGCCGATGATCGAGAGCACGCACGTATCCTTTATGTTGATGATCAGGTTGTTGCCTATCTGCGGCATGATGTTCCTGAGAGCCTGCGGCAGGATGATATTCACCATCGTCTGGAAATGCGTCATGCCGATGGCCCTGGCGCCTTCGCTCTGCCCCGGGTCGACGGAGAGGATGCCTCCCCTGACGGTCTCAGCCATATAGGCGCCGGTATTGACGGACACGATGATGAAGGCAGCGCTCCACATGCCTAGGTTGATGCCGAAGAGCTGCGACATGCCATAGAAGATGAAGGCGGCCTGCAGCATCATCGGCGTTCCCCTGAACACCTCGACATAGGCGGTCAGGACGACCTTCACGGCCTTCAGCAGGCCCCGCTTGAGCGGTCCGGACCCCTTGTGGGGCTCTGTCGTCTGCAGCAGGCCTACGGCAAAGCCGATCACGCAGCCGAAGAAAGTGCATACGATAGCGATCGCCATCGTAGTTGCAGCTCCCTTCAGGAGGGAGCCGCTGTATTCCTGGATGATGTACACCATCCTCTGGAAGAAGTTCATCTCACCGATTGACATGTCTGGTCCTTACTGGGCGAGAGGCTGGATGGAGATGGCCTGGTCCATCATCTCGTTGTAGTCTTCGACCGTGAGCTTGGAAAGGGCCTCGTTGATAGCATCCCTGAGCTCCGTATTGCCCTTCCTCATCGAGATGCCGATATTGATCTCCTCCTGGCTGACCTCGAAGTTGTCATCGCTGCCGGTGAAATCGAGGAGGAGCATATCAGGATAGGCGACGGTAGCAGCGGTAGCCGTAGGCATATCCGTGCAGATGAGGTCTACCCTGTCTGCATTGAGGGCCACGAGCATGGCAGGGGCGCTGTCCTGGGCCGGAAGGATGTTGGCATCGGGGATCTGCGGGAGGCAGACATCGTACCAGACGGTGTTCATCTGGCTCGTGCAGGTAGCGCCTGCGAGGTCTGAAACGCCCTTGGCGCCGGCATAGGGGCTGTCCTTCTTCACGAGGCAGACGATCGAAGCGTAGTAATACGGATCCGAGAAGTCGACCATCTGCAGCCTTGCGGAGGTGATCGACTGGCCGGCGATGACGCAGTCGACGACGCCGGACTGCACAGCCGGGACAAGGGAATCCCAGTCAAGCTTGACGATCTCGAGCTCCTTGCCGAGGGATTCGGCGATATACTTCGCCATCATGACATCATAGCCGTTGGCATAGTCATCGGAATCGGCGATGGGGACCGCATCGTTGCCATCGGTCGGCTGGGTCCAGTTATATGGTGCGTATCCGCACTCCATGGCCACGCGGAGCACATTGCCGCTGTCTGCGGCCTCCTTGGAGCCGCCTGCGGCTATGGCAGAGACAGCCAGCAGGGAGATAAGAGCCATTATCGCGAGTTTCTTCATAGGATTCCTCCAGTATTCCATATACTGCAAGGATGATATCCAGTAGAGGAAATCAAGTCAATGGTGTTAAGGCTGGAACATGATGTTATTATCGTAACAGCTAATGCTTCTCAAGCCAGATCTCGTTGATGGTATATTCCTTCTCCATGCCCTTCTGCTCGAACTTGGTCACGGGCCGCCAGGCGACAGGCGGGGCGAAGGAATAGAACGGATTGGAGAGCGATTCTACCTCCCTGGCCTTCTCCAGCGTCTCCTCGGCGTACTCCTCCCAGTCGGTGACCATGTAGATATAGCCGCCATCCTCCAGCCTGGAGGCAAGCAGGCGCATGAAGTCCACGGACATCAGCCTCCTCTTGTGGTGCTTCTTCTTCGGCCACGGGTCGGGGAAGAAGATATGGAAGCCGGCGACGGACGATTCGGCGATCATATGGGTGATGACATCGACGGCATTGAACCTGATGATCCTCACGTTGTCGAGGCCATCATCGCCGAGGCCCTTCAGGAGGCGCACGAAGCCCTGCAGGAAGACCTCGATGCCGATATAGTTGTACTCAGGGCGCCTGATCGCGATCTCGCGCGTGGAATCGCCCATGCCGAAGCCGATCTCCACGATGACGGGCCTGTCATTGCCGAAGAGCCTGCCGTAGTCGATGAAGGCGTCCTCGAAGCACATGCCATACTTGGGGAAATACCTCAGCACGGTCTCCCTCTCCTTGTCGGAGAGCACGTTGTTGCGCAGCACATAGCTCTTGATCTGGCGTTCCTTCCCTTCCCTTATCTCGATCTTCGATAGCTTCGAGAGGATCTCTTCTCCGTTCACTGCAGCCTCCTTAGCTGTTCCAGTATGAATAGGGCCTTGTCCTTGAGCGAGACGGCAGCCGTCTCCATCTTCATGTAGTTCATCCGCCTGCTGTCGAGCTGGACCTTGCCGTCAGAGAGCCTGAGCAGGTTTATCACGCGGTCCGGATTGATGGCGGAAAGGCGGCCGAACTCTATCTCGACCACGCCCTTCGATTCCCTGAGGTGCGTGATGCAGAGATGGCGGCAGATGATCTTGATCTCAGCGATGCAGAAGAGGTTCTCCACCTCCTCGGACATCGCGCCGTACCTGTTCTCCAGCTCTGCCCTGAGGCCTTCCAGCTGGCCCTCGGTGAGTACGGAGGCGATCTTCTTGTAGACCTCGAACTTCTCGGCAGGATTCGGTATGTAGCTGTCAGGTATGAATCCTGAATAGTCGAGCTCAAGCAGCACCGGCAGGGAGTCATCGCCGCCCGTGGCGGTAAGCTTGTCGATCTCCTCCTCCACGAGGCGCATGTACATATCGAGGCCGACAGCCTCGAGGTTGCCGGACTGCTCGCGGCCGAGGATGTTGCCTGCGCCGCGGATCTCCATATCCTTCATCGCCACCTTGAAGCCGGAGCCGAGCGCCGTATTCTCGGAAAGTACGCGCAGCCTCCTGATCGCATCGTTGTTCAGCGCCGTCTCGTCATCATAGAGGAGATAGCAGTAGGCCTGCCTGTCCGAGCGGCCCACCCTGCCGCGCAGCTGGTAGAGCTGCGACAGCCCGAACCTGTCCGCATGGTCGATGATGATGGTATTCACGTTGGGGATATCGATGCCGTTCTCGATAATCGTCGTGGAGACGAGGACCTGGATGCCCTCGTAGACGAACCTGTGCATCACGTCCTCCAGCGTCTCCGCGTCCATCTGCCCATGCGCGCTCTCGACGATGGCATGCCTGACCTCGGAGCGGATCTGCTGGCAGACATCCTCGAGGTCATCGATCCTGTTGTGGAGGTAGAAGACCTGCCCGCCCCTGTCCAGCTCGCGCCTGATCGCCTCGCCGATGACCTTGGGCGAGAAGCGGCCTATCTCCGTCTTTATCTCCTGCCTCTCCCTCGGGGCTGTCGTCAGCAGCGACATATCGCGGATCTTCAGCAGCGACATGTAGAGCGTCCTCGGGATGGGGGTCGCGGACAGGGCGAGGGAGTCTATGTTCGTCCTGTACTGCTTGATGACTTCCTTGTGCTTGACGCCGAAGCGCTGCTCCTCATCGATTATCAGGAGCCCGAGGTCCTTGAAGCGCACCGTCTTCTGCAGGATCTTATGGGTGCCGAAGAGCACGTCTATCTGCCCTGCCGCCAGCTCCTCCCTGATCCTGGACTGGGTGCACTGCGGGACATACCTGGAGAGGATGGCTGCCTTGACCGGGAACGAGCCCAGCCGGCTCCTGAAGTTGTTGAAGTGCTGCTCGGCGAGGATGACGGTAGGCGCCAGGAAGGCGACCTGCTTGCCCGACATGACAGCCTTGAAGGCAGCGCGGAAGGCAATCTCCGTCTTGCCGTAGCCGACATCGCCGCAGATGAGGCGGTCCATCACCTTATCGGATTCCATATCGCGCTTGACATCATCGAGGCACTTAAGCTGGTCCGGGGTCTCCGAATACGGGAACGAGGCCTCGAACTGGATCTGCCAGTCATTGTCAGGCAGGAACTGGAAGCCATGGACAGTCTGGCGCTTCGCATAGAGCTGCACCAGCTCCGCGGCAAGCTCCGCGGCATTCCTTATCGCCTTCTCCTTCTTCTTCGTCCAGCTCTGCGAGCCGAGCCTGTCCAGCTTGGGAGGGCGGCCGTCGTTGCCTATGTACTTCTGTACCAGGTCAGCCTGCTCGATAGGGACATAGAGGTAATCCTTGTCCGCGTACTCTATCTTTATGTAATCCCTCTCGACACGCGAGTTCCGCACCCTCTCGATCTTCAGGAAGATGCCGATGCCGAAGTTCACATGCACGACATAGTCGCCTTCCCTGAGGTCGACGAAGGAATCGAGAGGCGACGAAACCGTCTCCGTGATGCTCTTCGAGCGGCTCTTCTTGCGCCCGAAGATCTCACCGTCCAGCACGACGAGGAGGCTGATGGCCTCGATCTGGAAGCCCGAGGAGATATTCTGCACGAGTATCGTGGCATCATAATCGCGCAGCACGCTCTCCAGCCTCTCCCTCTGCACATCGGAGGGGGCGATGACGAAGATGCGCCAGCCGTTCTTCAGGAGGCCTGCGATATCGTCCTTGAAGTACTTCACGTTGCCGAAGTACGAGCGCGAGGCGGAGACGGAGAGATGCTCGTACCCGGGGTCTGCTATATCGTAGATGAAGAAGCCGCTCCTGACTGAGGCAATAAAGCCATCCCAGTCCATCAGCACCTTGGACGGCAGCGGCGCGTCCGCATCCTCCTTATAGGCCTCGCGGTACCTTGCCTCGGCTTCCTTCTGCATCGACTTCCAGGATGTGGATATCCTCTCGACGCCGGAAAGCACGAAGTAGTCATCCTTCCTGAGATAGCGGGAGATAGAGGACATCCTCGGGCTCGATGCGCCGGATATGAGGGGGATGGAGATCCTGCCGTGCTCCCTGGACGCCTTCTGCGTCAGCGGGTCGAAGGAGGCGATGCGCGCGATCTCATCCCACTCGCCGTAGATCCTTATGGGGGCATCGAAGGAGAAAGGGAAGATATCCAGCACCTCGCCGCGCCTGGAGAAGGAGCCATGCTCATAGCAGGAAGGGGCACTGAAGTACCCCGCCTCGGCCAGCCTTGACGACAGCGATACCGGGTCGAACGGGTCTCCCTTCCTGATGGCTATCGAATTCTCCTCCAGCGCCTCCGGCGAGAGCATCGGGGAGACGAAGGCGCGCAGCGACGTGACGACGATGCCGCCCTTCATCTCCTCCAGCGCATCGAGGGCCTTCTTCTGCTCATATTCCTGAGGGGACGCCGTGTACGGCGAATAGAGCTGCTTGCCATCGGAAGGCAGGAACACCGAGGGGATGTCATCCCTGTCCTGCAGGTCGGAGAAGAGGTTGCGCGCCCACTCGTCGGTGGAGCAGATGGCGAATACGCGGCCCCTCCTCTTCCCTGCCAGCAGCCTCATGGCCCTGGAAAGAGGATACATATCGAGGCCGTCAGCCTTTATGATTCCTTCCCTGGATGACGAAAAGGCCTTGCAGGTCCTTAGGTAACCTGTGACAAGGTCGTCAAGCGTTCTTTCCACAAAGGGGAATATAGCGGATTGGGGGATTGTAGGCAACACGGCCACGGTTGCAAGCCTCCCTGCGATTACTTAGAATCCAGGCTATGGACCTTGACCGCGAGAAGCTGTCCATCATCGCCTCCGCCATGGAGGAAGCCGGGCAGCTTGCATTCGAGAAGCAGAAGCAGATACACAGGTCGTTCAAGCAGGACGGCTCAGTCATAACGGAAGCTGATATCGCCATCAGCCGCCGGATCACCGCGCTGATAAGGAAGCTCTTCCCCCAGGCCGGCATACTCTCCGAGGAAGAGCTGCTGCCGCCCAGGGAGGACGCGGAATGGACATTCGTCCTCGACCCGATAGACGGCACCGATGTCTATTCGCAGGGACTGCCGACATTCGCGGTCTCCCTCGGGATACTCGACAGCGAGCACAGGCCCGTAGGCGCATATATAGCGGCGCCGCGCTTCGGGGTCGCCAGCCAGTCGCTCTTCATCAGGATGGACCCGGGGACCGAGCCTCTGGCCAATGGGCAGAGGATAGGGCTATCGGGCGACAAGGACACGGTGACGGAGATCACGATGGGCTCCAAGGCCTACCGCTACCTCGACTTCTCCCGCTTCAGCGCCAAGACGAGGATACTGGGCTCGACCATACTCCATCTGCTCACCCTCGTGCTCTTCCCGGCCATGGAGGGAAGCATCGTCTTCCCCTGCTATGCCTGGGACATCGCCTCCTCGCATGCGGTGCTGAGGCACTTCGGCATGGACCTCTGCTACGGCGACGGCACGCTTTTCAGCTATACCGATGAGATGGTCTTCGGCAGGCAGCCCTTCAGGTCCGCGCTCTATGCAGGCACCGATAAGGTCCGCGAGGAGCTCATAAGGACCCTTCCAGAGAGAAGGAGCTGATCCGGAAGCGGTCCACCACATCCTGGAGGAAGTCCCTCCTTACCGTGATTGCAAGCTCCACGCCGCGGCCCAGCAGCAGCTCCAAGGATGGCGCGAAGCCTCCTCCGGCAAGCTCGAGGCGCCCTATCTCATCGATGGCGGCAGGCCCCTCCATGATTGACGAGAGCCGCCCATTCGCCCAGTCGAATGCATCCTGGTCATAATGCCATCTGCCGATCGTGTGCGGGGAATCGAGGGACGCTGACATCAGGAGCCGCCTCTCCCCGGTGGCGAGGTCCATCAGCAGATAGCCATCCCCTGAGCGTATGGAGGCAAAGCCCTGCCCCAGGCCAAGGGAAAGAAGGCGCGAGGTCTTTCCTTCGCCGCGCCCTCCCGTGATTATCCTACAGCTCCTCATCGAGGAAGGCCTCCAGCGCCTGATAGGCCCTCGTGCTGTCCTCCCTGGCGACTATGAACGTGAGGACATTCATCGTGGAGACGATCTCTATTATGTTGATGTTCTCCCAGGCGAGCTTGCGCACTGCCAGATAGGTGACGCCGGGAGTCTGGAGGAAGTCGCCATGGAAGACGATGGTGAGGGCGACGAGATCGGTATACGTATGGACCACCTCGAGGCCCTTCGTCACCTCATCGGCCGCCTCCCTGCAGTTCTCGCTGACAGCCAGCGTTATCTCATGGGAGCCGATGGTGAGGTTGATGAAGTCCCCCTCCCCCGGATGGACCTTCTCATAGAGCTTCTGCAGCTTGGGTATGAAGGCATCGGAGCGGCGGAAGTTGACATCATAGATATTGGTCTTCATGAGGATCTCGTAGTCGATCTTGCCGCTCCTGCCCGACGACTGCCGCGTCTTGAGCTCCTCGGCATACCGGCGGATGGCCATGACGATGGCTGAGATGCTTGCAGTGCCTGCGTACATCTGCTGGACGCGCGGCTGGATGAACTTCGCCAGGTTCGAGAAGGAGATCACATCCTGTATCAGCATCTCGGAAATGAAGGGGCTCCTGTCGATTATGTTCTTCACGCAGGACGCGATTGACTGTCCCATACGCACTCCTTTGTTGATCTTTTAACAGGACGTTAGCAGATTAACAAGTGATTTGCAACCGATATCATGGTAGAATGATTCCATCATGCATTGTCCCAAGTGCAACAAAGACAACGATAAGGTTATCGAATCAAGACCCAACAAGGACGGGACCGCGATCAGGCGCCGCAGAGAATGCCTCGAATGCGGCTATCGCTTCACAAGCTACGAGCGCGTAGAGAACAGGCCCATCATCGTCATCAAGAAGGACGGCTCGAGGCAGGCCTTCGACATCGGCAAGATCGAGCGCGGCATCGAGCGGTGCACGGAGAAGCTGAACATACCGCAGGAGAGGATAGACGAGACCCTCCGGGCGATTGAGGATAATGTCGCCGCGGTATCAGGCTCGAGGAACACCATCACGAGCCGCGAGGTCGGCGAGGAGACGCTGAGGCAGCTCTATGCGCTCTCCCCTGTCGCGTATGTGCGCTTCGCCTCGGTATACAGGCGCTTCGACAACCTCGAGCAGTTCATCAAGGAGATAGAGAGCCTCGCGAAGCGGGATTAGCGGCGCGCGTCGAACCAGCGTCCCGTGATGCTCTGCTCTATCTCGCTGTTCAGATGCTCGGGCTTGAGTATCTCGTTCGCGCAATCGAGCGAGAAGTTGTCCGTCATGCCGGCGATGTAGTCGATGACCATGCGCCTGTCGCTCCCCTCATGCTCGATATACCTGCCGTGGATATCCTTTATATGGTTGTAGAAGCCGGCAGCGAGCATGTTGTGCTCCGACATGTAGCCCTTCTCGTCGAGGCCATAATCCGAATAGAGGTCCTCCAGGTAGTCGATGATGAGCCTCAGCAGCCTCGTGAAGTAACGCGTATAGCCGTTGAGGATCTCCGAGCGGTAGATGTTCTCGGTATTGAACCTGCTGAACTCGACCACCGCCTCATATACCTTCTCCGAGAAGCCGATGCCCTCCTCCTCGCTCGCGCCGCTGATGATGTCCGAGACGAGGGTGTCGATGATCTGGCCGTTGGTCGTGCCCAGGCGCTCGCTGACGATGGCCGGCAGGGTCCTGTCCTTGAGGATGCCCAGCCTGTATGCATCCTCCCAGTCCCTGCCCAGGTATGCAATCGAATCGGAGAAGCGTACCACGGCCCCTTCATAGGTCGCGGGCACGAGGCCCTCGCGCGAGGTGATGGAATCGAGGTCGCGCACCTGGAATGTCGGCTTTATGCGCATGCGGAGGCTCTCGCCGTTATGGCAGACTATGCCGTCGCGGACAGCGTACGTGAGATTCAGGCCGCGTCCGTTGTCGGCGAGGAAGTCGACCACGCGGAGGGAATTCACCTCATGCTCGAAGGCTCCCAGGCCCCGCTCCTCGGAAAGCTTCGAGATGATCCTCTCCCCCACATGGCCGAATGGCGTGTGGCCGAGGTCATGCCCCACGCCGATGGCCCAGGCGAGCTCTGTATCAAGGCCGAGCGGGCGGCAGATGGCGGAGGCGATGGAAGCCACGTGCAGCACATGCTCCATGCGGGTGCAGATATGGTCATTGGAGGGGGCGAAGAAGACCTGCGTCTTATGCTTGAGCCTCCTGAAGGGCGATGAGTGGATGATGGCGGTGGTATCGCGGTAGTAATGGCCCCGGATATCCTCCCTGCGCGGCTTCCTGCGCGCCTTGAAGGGCGCTTCGTCTTCGAATCTGTTGCGGAGAGTCATACCAGATGATACCACAGGGCGACGATGCATGCTATCATCATGTGGAGGCGCCCATGATAGTATACATCATCCCCATCACCGCACTGCTGCTCTCGTTCATGGCGCTGCTCGCGTCCATGCGCTTCATCTTCTCGCGGCAGGGGCTCTACTGGGTCTTCCCGGCCATCATCTCGCTGCTGATGTTCTTCCAGGACCTGGCGATCCTCCTCTCACTCGGGGAGGCCAACATAACGACGTTCGAGTACACCTTTGCGAACTTCTCCCCCTTCGTGATGGCCTTCCTCTGGTACATGATGGTGGTCGTCTTCCACTATGCGCTGAAGAAGAACGCGGAGGAGAACAGGTTCGAGATCGAATCCAGGCGCAACAGGAAGGAAGCCGAATACCTGGAGAAGTTCGAGATGCGCAAGGGGCGGCGGGAGCGCAGGATCGCGGAGAAGCGTGCCGCATCGCAGGCATCCATCCCCTCGATACCTGAGTATGAAGCGCCGCCAGATGATGACTGAAGGCCGCTTTGGCAATATAATCAGCTCCTATGGCAAGGATTTTCTTCGCAGGGATAAAGCACTCAGGCAAGACGGGCATGGCGAGGCTCGTCTCAGGGATGCTCGGCATCGAGGCAGCTGATGCCGATGACCTCGTACTGCCCCTGATAGCGCCGATGTCCGTACGTGAGTTCTACCTCGTCAGCGGCAAGGACGCGTTCATGGAGAAGGAAGCAGAGGCTGTCGGCAGCTATATCGCGGGGCACGGCTCCTTCATCATGTCCCTCGGGGGCGGCGCCTGCGACAACAGCAGGCTCATCGGCATCGTCAGGGAAAGCGGCAGGACCGTCTACCTGCGGAGGAAGGAGGAGGATATGCTTCCAGTCATACTCAGGCATGGCGTGCCGGCCTTCCTCGACCCAGATGACCTCCAGGGATCGTTCCACGCCCTCTACCAGCGGCGCGACGCCATATACCGGGAGATAGCGGACCTGGTGCTGGACCTGGGGCCATACGCCGACAAGGCCGACACCGCGCGGATGATTGCGGCCAGGCTGGAGGAGAACGGCTATGTCTAGCACTTTCGGCAGGCTCTTCAGGTTGACGACGTTCGGCGAATCGCACGGACCGGCCTTGGGCGGCATCGTGGATGGGTTCCCGGCAGGGATCAGGATAGACATGGACAGGATCCTCAGCGACATGTCAAGGCGCAGGCCGGGCTCGACATCGCTCGGCACGAAGCGCAGCGAGGACGATATCCCGCGCATCCTCTCAGGGGTGATGGATGGCGTATCGACAGGCGCACCCATCGCATTCGCAGTGGAGAACAAGGCGCAGATATCCTCCCATTATGATGAGATCGCGCACACCTTCAGGCCCGGGCATGCCGACTACTCATTCTGGGCGAAGTACGGCATACGCGACTGGCGGGGAGGAGGGCGCTCCTCTGGCAGGGAGACGCTCTCGCGCTGCTTCGCAGGAGCGCTCGCCAAGCAGCTGCTCGCCATGAAGGGGATTTCTGTCGACGCAGGCGTCATCGCCATCGGCGGCATCAGCGCCAGCAGCTACAGCTGGGAACCGCCATTCGCGAACGAGCTCTATGCGCCGGACTGCCCTGAGCTGGAGGCGATGAGGGCGGAAGTCGAGAAGGCGCGCGAAGGCGGCGACAGCGTCGGAGGGATCATCGAATGCCGCGCAAGGGGCATGGTCCCGGGTCTCGGGGACCCTGTCTTCGACAAGGCTGATGCGATCCTCGCGATGGCAGTGTTGTCCATCGGCGGCATCAAGGGAGTCGAGTTCGGCAGCGGATTCGGCGCCGCTGCCATGAAAGGGAGCGCCAACAACGACCAGATGGCAGGTGGACGCTTCCTCTCCAACAATGCGGGAGGCATCCTCGGAGGGATCACCACAGGCGAGGATATCATCATCAGGGCCGCGGCCAAGCCTACCCCGTCGATCTCCATCAGCCAGATGACGATGGATGAGGATGGCAATGATACGCCGATCAGCGTCAGGGGCCGCCATGACCCATGCATAGCCATCAGGGCATCGGTGGTCGTCGAGGCCATGGCAGCCATCGCCCTTGCCGACATGATGCTCATCAAGGAGGCCTACTCTGGATAAGCCGCTGACCGTGCAGAGCGACAGGACGCTCCTTCTGGATGTGCACTCCCCTTCCGCTGCTGACTGCAGGAAGGATATCTCCCGGTTCGCGGACCTCGTGAAGAGCCCGGAGCACATCCATACGTACATGATCTCCCAGCTCTCGCTCTGGAATGCCATCTCATCAGGCATGGGCAGCCAGGACATCATAGCGGCGCTGGAGAGATGGTCGCGCTATGAGGTCGACAGCCGCGTCACCTTCTTCATCGAGGACCAGGCAGGCAGGTACGGCGACTTCATCCTCGAGGAATACGACGAGGACCATCTCCTGCTGAAGGTCAGGCGCCCCGTCTTCGCCCTGCAGCTCAAGGCGGACAGGAGCCTTGAGGGGCTCATAGAGCCGCATGATGATTCATCATTCCTCGTCAGGCGCTATGACAGGGGCACGCTGAAGGCGACGCTCATAAGGCAGGGCTTCCCCATCGCCGACATGATACCGCTCAAGGACGGCGCGCCCCTGCAGATCTCCCTGAGGGACACATTCAGGCCAAGGGACTACCAGGTGCAGGCAGCCGATGCGTTCATATCGGACGGCAGCCCGGGCACCGGCTTCGGCACGATAGTGCTCCCCTGCGGGTCGGGCAAGACGATCGTCGCGCTGATGGCGATGGCGAGGCTCGGCAGGAAGACGCTCATACTCTGCCCCAATGTCACGTCCGTGCACCAGTGGATACGCGAGATACTCGACAAGACGACGCTCACCGAAGCCGATGTCGGGGAGTATACCGGCAATGCCAAGGAAATCAGGAACGTGACGGTATCGACATACCAGGTCCTGACATGGAGGCCCGCAGCCGATGGCCCCTATCCGCACTTCTCCATCTTCCGCGATGAGGACTGGGGATTCATCATCTACGACGAGGTGCATATGCTGCCGGCGCCGGTGTTCCGCGTCACCGCGGAGCTGCAGGCGCTGCACAGGCTCGGCCTCACCGCGACCCTCATCCGCGAGGACGGCAAGGAAGACCAGGTATTCTCCCTCGTCGGCCCCAAGCGCTTCGACTCGCCCTGGTCAGAGCTGGCCGAGAAGGGCTTCATCGCCACGGCCTACTGCCATGAGATCCGGCTGCAGCTGCCGGAGGAGGATGAGGTGAGGTATGCGCTGGCGACATCGCACCAGAAGCATGTCATCGCCTCCGTCAACCCGCTCAAGCTCGACGCGGCGGCGAGGATCATCGGGGAGCATCCCGATGACTCCATCCTCATAATCGGCCAGTATATCGAGCAGCTGAAGTACTTCCATGACAGGTTCGGCTATCCCATGATCACTGGCTCCACGGGCAACGCGAAGCGCGAGGAGCTTTACCAGGCCTTCAGGGAAAGGAAGATAAAGGTGCTGATCGTATCGAAGGTAGCCAACTACGCGATCGACCTGCCTGATGCGTCCGTAGCGATACAGATCTCCGGCACATTCGGCTCCAGGCAGGAGGAGGCGCAGCGCCTGGGTCGCATCCTGAGGCCCAAGGAGAGGGACAGCCACTTCTACTCGCTCGTCACCGAGTATACGGTAGAGGAATCATATGCGCTCAACAGGCAGAAGTTCCTGGCCGAGCAGGGCTATTCATATACGATCGACAGGTGGTGATGATGAAGCTCCTTTTCCCAGACATCGGCAAGCAGAAGGACAAGGCGTACCTGGAGGAGAACGGGGACGGCATCCTCGCCGCGGTGACGGATGATGATTCGGAGCTCCTCACGCTGCTTGCGGCATCGCCCCCATCCTGGCAGTCCCTCCCGCAGGACAGGAGGAGGTCATTCCTTGCCAGGGGACTGGCGGAGGAGGACAGGGAGGGGAACGCAGCGGTCTCCCCGCTGGGCCTCAGGGCAGTGTCCTATGCCGCCATATTCGGCAGGGAGGGATGCATCGGGAGCTATCCGTTCCAGTTCCTGCCGATGATGATGTCGATACTGGCATCCGGCACGATATCCGAGAAGCCGTCATCCGCGGAGAAGTACCTCTCGTCAGCGCTCTTCACATCGAGGTTCCCCTCCATCGACCCGGAGAAGGCTACGCGGGCAGCTGCGGCGATCATGAAGGCCCTCCTCTACCTGGGCGTGGCCGAAGCCGATTCAGACGGGATGGTCTATCTGTCGCAGGACGCGGCTATGCGCTTCTCAAAGCTGGGAACGGTCGATGCGATAGGCTACCTCATCCATCCGGAATACTTCGACAGCCGCAGGAGGCATCTGGTGGAGGCGCTCTGCTTCCTCTCCCTCGCAAGGGGCGGGGACGAGGGACGGATACTCCGCTTCATCAGCGATGCCACCGGATACTGCCTTGCCGATGACCTGGACGCGCTCGGGGACCTGTTCTTCATCGAGAGGGATGGAGGGCGCCTCCATGCAAGGAGCCTCAGCGATACAGGCGACCCGCTGTTCTCGGTATCGTCGGACTTCACCATATCCGTCTCCGGCAAATGCCCGCCGATGCTCTTCGCCTATGCGGACCCGCTCAGCCTCGGCGAGCATGTATCGCAATGGGCCATCACCAGGCAGTCGGCGAAGACGGCCTTCTCGCTCGGGGCGACATGCCAGGACGTCGAGCGCATGATAGCGGAAGCGGCGACATACCCGGTATCGGATACCGTCTTCATGCGCCTGCGCTCATGGTATGAGTCATTCAACTCGCTGAAGGCTGCCCGGGGCGTCGTGCTGGCGGCAGATGAGCGCAGCGCGAGGATCATAGACTCCATGTCGACGCTGCAGGTCCATATCCTCGGCAAGCTGGGAAGCAGCATCTACCTGATGGACCCGGCGACGGAGAGGATGTGGAGGCGCATGCTCTGCAATGAGGGATTCGACATGCTCGCGCGCACGAAGGGGCCGCGCTTCCTGGTCGAGGACGAGGAAATCCGCAGCTTCGAGGAGAACGCCAGGGAAACAGGGCTGCCGGCAGAGCGCGGGGTCCCGTATGACAGCGCCCTGATGGAGAGGCTCTTGAAGGAGGCCGATACGCCGCTGAAGGCAGCCTATGTCCGCTCCGGCCTGATCTGGCGCGAGGGGATGGAGGCCCCTGACGTGAGCTCTGCCAACGGCCTCTACTACCAGGAGAAGCTCGCCCTCATCACGGCAGCGGCAGCCAAGGGCGGCAAGGTCCTTGCCGAGATGCTGGACGGGGATGCATACATCGGCCATCCGCAGAAGTCCGCCGAGGGCGATGAGGCGTATGTGGATATCGAGGGGATATGCAGGCTGCCCATCGCCAGGATCTGGAAGGTATATGCCGTGGACAGCGCCATCGTCTCCGGCAAGGTCAGATCAGCGGATGGATGCCGTTCGGATAGTGATAGCCAGTGAAGAGCTCGAACTGCAGCTTCCCCTGCTCGAAGAGCATCTCCTCACCGAAATGGAGGGTGCATCCGGCCTCTTCCGCGACCTTCAGCAGCTTCGTCATCTTCGGCTTGTAGATGATATCGTAGACGACCTCCCTGCCCGTGAACCTGAAGCCCTCGATGGGGTTGGCATCGAAATCGGGATAGAGGCCGACCGATGTCGTCTGCACGATGAGGTCTACCTGTCCCTCGTAGTTCCTTGCGTTGTCCAGGGTGTCGTATTCGCATAGATTGACCGCGGCAAGGCTCTCCGCACGCGAGAGCGTCCTGTTGAGGATCGTCACCTTCACGCCCATGTTCCTCAGCGCCCAGACGATTGCCTGCGATGCGCCGCCGGCGCCGATGACGAGGGAATTCCTTATCCTCCCCTTCTCGATGTCCTTCAGTATCGGGCGCAGGAAGCCATAGTAGTCGGTATTCATCCCCTTCCACATGCCGGGGACCCTGACCACCGTATTGCATGACCCGATCTGCTTGACTTCCCTGGTTATGTTGCCGAGGTACATCAGCACGTCCTTCTTGAACGGGATCGTCACGGAGAAGCCCCTCATCCTCAGATACTCCGCCAGCGTGAAGAAATGGCGGATATTGTCGACGAGGAAAGGCAGGTATATGGCATTGTAGTTTATCACATCGAAGCCGGGATTGTGTATGGCCGGCGATGAGGTGTGGAGCACGGGATTGCCGATGACGCCATAGATCGCCGTCCTGTCATCGACCCTGTCTGCCCTGTACAGGAGCTTGAGGTCACGCGCGGAGACCTGCCCCGGGGCGACGGGCTCCCCATCGCAGGCGAATGTCAGGAACGAGCCTGTGCGGGCATAGAGTATGCGCAGCGGTATCCCCCACTCCCCCATCCCCACGATGATCTTCGGCACGTCCTTCAGCTCATCCGCGACATGGAAGAGCATCAGCACATCATGGATCGAGTGCGGGGTGACGGCCGCCTTCGCGATGTCTCCGCGCTCCGTAAGGTGGTGGATCCTCGAATAGATATCCTCCGGGACGCCCTCGAAGTCATGGAAGGAGCGGATGATCTTCACGCCCTTCTCCCTGGCCTTGGCCTCGACCTCGCTCTTCTTCACGTCCTCCTCGATATCGACATAGGCGAAATCGCCATCAAGGGCGGCAAGGAGCAGCTGCCGGCGGGCACGCTCGGACAAGGCGCACCTGCCGCCGTCCGATACCCTGCGGAGCGTCAGGATGACAGGGATCCCCGCCATGGCTGGAAAGACGCTCGCCTTCTCCGCCTCGCTCCCATCGAGCAGGTCGAGCCTGAGTTCCGCGATATCTATGTAGTCCCTGTTGCGGCGTATTTGCCCACAGCATCCGTCCAGGGTGGATGACGACAGCGTAAGACAGATCAAATCGATTCTCCTTGCATAAATATACCGTTCTTATTCAAGAACAGTCCCCTTACGATTATATTCATCGGAGGCCGCTGATGCAATTCTCGGCATCCGCCCTCCGGCGCTCTGTTGTATCGGCAGGATGATTTCCCTTATGATATCCAGCATATCAGGACGCTATGAGAACACTTCAGGTACAGGACGTATCCCTTGCCTTCGGCGACAGGGAGATCCTCAGGAACATTGGCTTCACGATGAGCGAGAAGACCAGGGCCGCGCTGGCAGGGGCGAACGGCTCCGGCAAGTCCACCCTGCTCAAGGTGATCTCGGGGCGCATGCCTGCCGACTCATCATCCATCGCGATGACGAGGGGATGCCGCATCTCCTACCTGCCCCAGTCCGATATCGTGCTGCCTGACATAACCGTCTATGAGGCGGCCGAGGAGGGATTCGCGCGCTTCGACGGCATCCTCCAGGAGATCCAGGAGCTCGGTGACCAGGCCTCGGCAGGCTCGATGCAGGCGGCGGAGCGCCTTGCCGAATGCCACGACATGCTCCTTGAGTCAGGGTACTATGACCGCAGGAGCCGCATCGAGACGATACTGCTCGGCCTCGGCTTCAGGATGGCTGACCTGCAGAGGAAGACAGGCACGTTCAGCGGCGGCTACCAGATGAGGATCGCGCTGGCCAGGATACTCATAGAGAACCCCGACTTCCTCTTCCTCGACGAGCCGACGAACTACCTCGATATCGAGGCGCTTGTCTGGCTTGAGGAGTACCTCAGGTCATTCGATGGCGGCCTCATGGTCGTATCGCACGACCAGGGCTTCCTCGATGACCTCGTCACCGAGGTCTATGAGCTCTTCAACGGCCGCCTTACCCGCTACCAAGGCAACTACACGGCCTATACCATCAGGCGCGAGGAGGAGATACGCGAGCTCGAGAAGCAGGCCAGGAAGCAGCAGGAGGAGATAGAGAGGACCGAGGTCTTCATCGAGCGCTTCCGCTACAAGGCCACCAAGTCGAAGCAGGTCCAGTCCAGGATCAAGGCCCTCGACAGGATGGAGCTCGTGGAGATACCCGCCCACCTGAGGAAGCTCTCGTTCACCTTCCCGCCGTCCCCGCATAGCGGCAATGACGTGCTCAAGGTGGAGCATCTGCGCAAGGCCTATGGGGATAACGTGATATACGATGGCTTCTCCTTCCTCGTGAAGAAGGGCGAGCGGCTGGCCATCACAGGCAGGAACGGGGCGGGGAAATCCACGCTGCTGCGCATGATCGCAGGAACCGATAGCGATTACTCCGGCACGATACAGGATGGTGCCGGCGTGAAGAAGGCGTATTTCGCGCAGGACACGGAGAACACGCTCAACCCCGCCAATACAGTGCTCGAGGAGGCCGAGAGCGTCGCCGATACAAAGGATATCCCCGGCATCAGGAACCTGCTCGGTGCCTTCCTCTTCTCCGATGACGATGTATTCAAGAAGGTATCGGTGCTCTCCGGAGGGGAGAAATCCAGGCTTGCCCTGCTGAAGATCCTCCTCCATCCGTCCAACCTGCTGCTGCTTGACGAGCCTACGAACCATCTCGACATCAACGCGAAGGAGATGCTCCTCGAGGCGATAGGCAGATACGGCGGCACCGTCATATTCGTCAGCCATGACAGGCACTTCATCAAGAGCCTGGCCACGCGCATCCTCTATCTCACGGAGGAAGGGCCTGAGTTCTTCGACGGCGACTACGATTACTTCGAGTACAAGATCGCCGAGAAGGAGGCGCAGTTCCAGGTCAGGAAGCCGGAGAAGGCCGCCGCGCAGAGCGCCGTGTCCTCCTCGCACCAGGAGAACAAGGCCAGGCGCAACAGGATCCGCAGCCTGGAGAGGCAGTCGGAGGAGCTGCTGGCCAGGATAGAGGAAGCCTCTCGGGAAATCGGCAGGCTCGAGGAGGAGATCGACAAGCCGGAGAACTACTCCGATGCGGCAAGGATCAATGCGCTCCTCGATGAGAAGGGGGCCAGGGAGGCGGAGAAGGACAGCCTCGAGGAGAAGTGGCTCCAGGTATCGGAGGAGCTGGAGGGACTGGATGGACAGGATAGCTGAGCCTGACGCGCTGCAGAGGGAGTTCTCCTCACTCGTACCAGATATCATCCTGGCATCATCATCGCCGAACAGGAAGAAGCTCCTGGAAGCGGGCGGGACGCACGTATCGGTGTATGTGCCCGAGATCGACGAGGAGCGGATCGGCGCCACGCCTGACGATATCGTCATGAGCATAGCCCGCCGCAAGATCGAGGCATACCTCGCATCGCCTGCCTTCGACGGCAGCCGCCTGGTAGTCGCCGCAGATACCCTGGTGCTCATCGGCGGGCAGCTCCTCGGCAAGCCCGGCGGCGATGGCGAGGCAGCGGCCATGCTCTCCATGCTCTCGGGAAGGACGCAGACCGTGCTGAGCGCGATCGGCATCAAGCTGCCGGGAAGGCCGTATGACGTGCTTATCGACAGGGCGGATGTCATCTTCAGGCAGCTTTCCGCCAGCGACATAGCCGCCTACGTGGCCACGGGCGAATGCCGCGGCGCTGCCGGCGCATACAGGCTGCAGAAGACAGGCTATACGCTCGTGGAGAGGATCGATGGTGACTGGACCACGGTCGTAGGGCTCCCCTTGCGGCTGATGATTGATTACATACGGAAAGCAATATAATTGATACAGGAAAAGCAGGTTTATGATATTTTCTCTGTATAGGAGTGATACTATAACAAAAGCATCATGCAATCAGCGGGGATGGCTGTCGTGGCGTCCGCGGCGCCAGCGGATGGAAACGCGGCCCTGCATGGCCTGGATGTTCACAGAAAGTACACTGGAGTACTGTATTGAGAAATAATATCCTATGGTATATAAAGGTGTATTGACCATCAAGAATCCGTAGGGGAAAATAGTGAAGAGCTTTCTCGATTTCATAGAACGGCACGCAAAAGGCGTCATCATAGCTGTCGCCCTGATAACGCTTATCATGCTTGCCCTGGCATCCAGGATCGTGCTGAATGCAGATTACAACATGTTCCTTCCATGGGGCGATGACACCGACTACTATATGGGAGGCGTCCCGGGGCAGGAGGTGAACCTATCCAGGGGGAATTCCTATGGAAGCGGCGAAAGCGATGAAGAGGAAGCCGAGGCGCCTGCAGCGCCACATACATATACCCTTTACGTGGAAGGCGACATCTACACAGCCGAGAGCATGAACCTGATCCAGGGCGTCATCTCCGACCTCGAGGCTACGGAGGAGATACATGCACCCAATTCGGCCCTGGACTTCATCACATTCGAGAAGATAGGCTCAAGGCTCGGCACGGTGCCCGTATCGCCTGACAGCGACGGGGCCTGGACCGAGGAGGAGGCGGAAATCCTCCGCGACAGGATCCTGAACGACCCGATCATGGCCGGATTCCTGGTCAACATGGACAAGGACGCCCTCTGCTTCAACTTCCCCATGGAGGAGGTCACGAAGGAGAGGCTGGCGGAATTCGAGGCGCTCTCACAGCCGCTGCGCGACGCGGGCCTCAGGACCGTCATCCATGGCGATTCCGTGCTCAACCAGAGGGTATTCGACTATCTCCAGGGTGACCTGGTACGCCTGGTCTCGCTCTGCCTCGTCGTGATACTCATCGTCTTCTTCCTCTGCTTCAGGACCAAGCGCTCCGTCCTGATCCCCATGTCCCTTTCCATCATCAGCCTCATCTGGACCTTCGGCACGATGGTCATCATGGGCATGGACATAACGCTGCTGAACATCATCACCCCATGCATGGTCATCACCCTCGGCTCGGCATATTCGATCCATGTGCTCAACGAGTACTTCGCAGGCCTTGCGGAATTCGGGCACGTGGACCCGATCGAATCGACCAAGAGGATCTCCAAGACAATCGTGCTCGCCTGCATCACCGATGTGGCAGGCTTCCTCTGCCTCTGCGTGTCGGAGACGCGCGGGCTCGTCGAGTTCGGCATATCCGTATCGGTAGGCGTCACCTTCTGCGCGATCCTCGCCTGCACCTACCTGCCGGCCCTGATGATAATCATACCGGAGCCGAAGAAATCCAAGGTACAGGCCTATAAGGACAACTTCTTCGGCAAGTTCGTAAGGGCGCTCGCAAGGACCGTATCGAGGTTCTGGATCCTCTTCCTGGCCCTGTTCGCGGTCGTCATCGTGGTATTCTGCTTCATCAAGGACGATGTCCCCATCAACTCCAACTACATGTCCTACTTCCCGGACGATGACCCGTTCGGGCAGGATTCAAGGTATCTGGCCTCGGAGATGCAGAGCAGCTCGACATTCCAGATAACGATAACGGCCCCGGAAGGATCCAAGACAGGCTATTTCCTCGATGCGGAGAACCTGACCAAGGTATGGGAGTATGAGCAGGCGCTCAAGAAGTGCCCGGATGTCACCCAGATAATCTCCTTCCCCGCCTATGTCGCCTTCGCGAACAAGACGATGACCGGCGAGGATGGCATCCCCTCCTCCAACGGCCTGCTGAACCTCCTCTCGCGCTATGTCATGATGATGAGGGATATCGTCGGAGACCTTGCGGAGACGATCATCACCGAAGACAACAACACCATCACGCTGACCGTGCAGAACTGGGATTCGGCGGACAAGGACCTGATGACGATAGCCAGCGGCATGCGCGTATATGAGAGAATCGTCGAGAACCTCGGCATGCTCCCAGAGGGGACCGAGGTCGCCGTGCACGGCTACCCCGTGATAAGCATCAAGTTCTCCGAGCGCCTCATGAGCGACATGAACCTGAGCACGCTCCTCTCCTACGCGATAGTCTTCCTCCTCGGCCTCATCACCTTCAGGTCGCTCAGGAGCAGCCTGCTGATCATCATCCCCGTAATGGGCGGCATCATGATCAACTACATATTCATGTACCTGCTGGACATCCCGTTCGACATCGTCACGGTATGCTTCTCATCCGCCGTAATCGGCACCGGATGCGACTATGCGATCCACTATATGCTGCGCCTGCGCAAGAACATGCTCAAGTACAACGAGCTGATGATGAGGCCGCTGATCGAGAAGACGCTGGTGGAGACAGGAAGGCCCATCTTCCTTTCCACCGCCTCGATCGTGGCAGGCATGATGATGCTCACATTCGCAAGCTACACGCCGATCAGGTACTTCGGCATGCTGATGAGCATAAGCCTGGTCGGGTGCATGGTCTCCACCCTCATATTCATGCCGCCTGTAGCGATAGTCCTCGACAAGATCGGCTATGGGATATCGAGCAGGAGGCTGCGCAGCTCAGCACGCTGACAGGATGCCGCATCGGAAACGGTGCGGCATTTCCTTTTCAAGGCATGGCCATTGGTGCTAGACTCTGTCCATGGATAACAGAGTTGGTTTCATCGGTCTTGGCGTGATGGGTATCTCAATGGCCTCCAGGCTCATTGATGCAGGTTATGACCTCTATGTCTACAACAGGACGAAGGCGAAAGCCGATGCCGTGGTGGCCAAAGGCGCCCATTGGTGCGGCAGCCCGCGCATCGTCGCAGAGAATGCCAGCGTCGTATTCACGATAGTCGGCTTCCCGAAGGATGTCGAAGGCGTCTACCTCGGCAGCGACGGCCTCATCGAGGGAGCCAGGGATGGCAGCATCCTCGTCGATATGACGACCACGAAGCCATCGCTCGAGACGGCAATCGCCGCGCGCCTTGCGGAAAAGGGCGTTAAGTTCGCCGACGCGCCGGTCTCCGGCGGGGACAGGGGCGCCAGGGAGGGAACCCTTTCCATCATGGTCGGCTGCGACGATGACGTATTCCCCGTGCTCCTCCCCTTCTTCAAGGCGATGGGCAGCAATATAACGCATCTTGGCCCGGTGGGCTCGGGACAGCATACAAAGATGGCCAACCAGATCGTCATTGCCGGCACGATGGCCGGGGTCTCCGAGGCGCTTGTCTACGGAGCGAAGGCCGGGCTGGACCTTGAGAAGATGGTATCGACGATCTCGAAGGGAGCGGCAGGCTGCTGGACGCTCGACAACCTCGCGCCGCGCGTGCTCAGGGGCGACTTCGAGCCTGGCTTCATGGTGGACCACTTCATAAAGGACATGACGATCGCTGTCGAGGAATCGGATGCGATGGGACTCTCCCTGCCATCGCTTGCGCTTACGAGGGAGCTCTACAAGGCCGTCAAGGCGCAGGGATGCGGCAGGAACGGCACGCAGGTGCTCGTGAAGGCGCTGGAGACGCTTTCAGGAGGCGGTATCCTCTGATGTTCAGGAACAGGAACGGCGCGAAGATCGTGCTATCTGACGGCAGGGAGTTCCCCTGCGACATAATCATGGACAATGCCGGCGACAAGTCGATAGACATCACGAGGCTGAGGGCGGAGACGGGATTCATCACCTACGACCCGGGATTCGTGAACACCGGCTCATGCATGTCATCCATCTGCTACATCAATGGGGAGAAAGGGATACTCCGGTACCGCGGATACAATATCGAGGACCTGGTCGAGAAATGCGACTTCATCGAGGTGGCATACCTGCTGATCAAGGGGATGCTGCCGACATCGAAGGAAAGGATCAACTACCAGAACCTCCTGAATACGAACTCCCTGCTCCATGTCAACATGAGGGATTTCTTCAGGGCCTACCCTAACGATGGTCATCCGATGGGCATCCTGGCCGCGATGGTCGCCTCCCTCTCCGCATTCTATCCCGAGATGCGTGACAAGGACCCCGAGGACAACCTCGACCTGACGGTGACGAGGCTGCTGTCGAAGATGAGGACCATCGCCGCATTCACCTACCGGATGATGAACGGCCTTGACTTCGTCGACCCGAAGTACAACTTCTCCTACTGCGCGAACTTCCTCAACATGATGTTCTACACGACGGTGAACAACTATGCCCCGGATCCCGTGCACGTCAAGGCGCTCAACCAGCTGCTCATCCTCCATGCCGACCATGAGCAGAACTGCTCCACAAGCGCCGTGAGGCTGGTAGGCTCCTCGGAAGCCAATCTCTATGCCTCGGTCGCTGCCGGATGCTGCGCGCTCTGGGGATCCAGGCATGGCGGCGCCAACCAGGCGGTGATGGACATGCTCAGCAGGATCCACAGCGAAGGCCTCTCGATCGACAGTGTCATCGAGAAGGCGAAGTCGAAGGAGGACCCGTTCAGGCTCTATGGGTTCGGCCACCGCGTCTACAAGACATTCGACCCGAGGGCGAAGATCGCCAAGAAGCTCTGCCGCGAGGTACTGTCCACGTCCAAGGGCACCGACCCGCTGCTTGAGATCGCCATGGAGCTCGAGGAGCGCGCGACGAGCGACCCCTACTTCATCGAGAGGCATCTGTATCCGAATGTCGACTTCTATACAGGCATCATCTTCCATGCCATGGGCATACCTGTCTCGATGTTCACCGTGCTCTTCGCGATGGGACGCCTTCCGGGCTGGATTGCCCATTACCTCGAGTGGCGCCATGACCCGTATCTCAAGATAGGCAGGCCGCGCCAGATCTACGCAGGCCCGGAGGAGCGTGAAGTTGTACCGATTGCCGAACGCTGACGGATACGTATTCGATTTCAACGGCACCCTGTTCTGGGACGAGAAGCAGAACAGGGAGGCATGGGACGAGACCGTCTTCCTCATCAGGGGCTCAAGGCTGAGCGATGATGAATTCGCCATGCTCAACGGCAGGAACGATACCGATACCGTGCGCTACCTCCTTCCGGATGCGGATGCGGCCGTGAGGCAGCAGTGGGCCGACAGGAAGGAGATGCTCTACAAGGAGATCTGCCTCAGCCAGGAGCTGGGCCTGTCACCAGGCAGCATCGGGCTGCTGGAGGCCCTCAGGAGCCGCGGCGCGAGGATGGCTATCGCATCATCGGCGCCGAAGTGCAACATGGACTGGTATATTCCTGAGTTCAGGCTCTGCGATTACTTCAGCAGGGAGTGCATAATAGCCGGCAGGGAGGATATCCCATCGAAGCCTGACGGGGCCATCTTCCGCCTCGCCTTCTCCGCCCTGGGGATAGAAGGCAGCGGTGCCGTAGTCTTCGAGGATTCCAGGTCAGGCGTGCTGAGCGCCCTTGATGCAGGGGCGGGAACGGTCATCCGCGTCATCGGCGAAGGCGTCCCGACCCTGGGCATCGCTGGGATCAGCGAGGTTCCCTCGCTTGCATGCATCGAGCCCTGAGCTCTGCGGCGAATGCCCTGGAGCCAAGCTCCGTGCACGCTTCCCCTTCCCTCTCCATCAGCACGGCGAAATCTCGGGTGATGCGGCGTGAGGCGATCTGGCCGGCAACGCTGCCGGTGACGATTGCGGCAGCTTCCTTCCAGCCGATGTAATCCAGCATCATGGCCGCGGACAGTACCAGCGAGAGCGGATTCACGATATCCTTTCCCGCGATATCAGGGGCAGTGCCATGCGTGGCCTCGAAGACAGCCGCGCCTGTCATGCCGTTGATGTTCGCCCCCGGCGAGATGCCTATGCCGCCGACCTGGGCCGCCAGCGCATCCGAGATATAGTCCCCATCGAGGTTCATGGTCGCGATCACATCATAGTCCCCCGGCTTCAGCAGGATGTTCTGCAGGAAGGCATCGGCTATGCAGTCCTTGATCTCGATATCGCCGACGAAGAGGCGCCCATCCTTCCTCACGGCGCCGAACTCCCTCTCCGCAAGCTCATAGCCCCAGGTACGGAAGCCGCCTTCGGTGAATTTCATGATATTGCCCTTGTGCACGAGCGTGACCGATTTCCGCCCGTTGTCGATTGCATATCCGATAGCAGCCCTCACCAGGCGCTCGGAGCCTTCCCTGGAGACAGGCTTGATGCCTATCGCGCTGGTTTCGGGGAAGCGTATCTTCCTCACCCCCATCTCATCCTCCAGGAAGCTGATGACCCTAGCAGCCTCATCGGAGCCGGCCGGCCATTCTATCCCCGCATAGATATCCTCGGTATTCTCGCGGAAGACGACCATATCGACAAGCTCCGGATGGCGCACCGGGGCTGGCGTGCCCTCATAGTAGCGCACGGGGCGCAGGCAGACATAGAGGTCAAGGGCCTGGCGCAAGGCGACGTTTATCGACCTGGCTCCCTTGCCGACAGGGGTCATCAGCGGCCCCTTGATGGCAACGAGCGAGGAGCGGATGAGGTCCAGCGTCCTATCCGGCAGGTTCGTGCCGCATTCCTCCATCGCCCTGCCGCCGGCAAGGGCCTCTATCCATGCGATCCTGCGGCGGCTGCCATAGGCTGATTCCACTGCCGCGTCCACGACAGACCTCATCAGAGGGGAGATCTCGCTCCCCACGCCATCGCCATCGATGCAGACGATCTCAGGCTCGTCGGGGACGATGAGATGCCCATCTTCCATCCTTATCCTCATAATGCCGCCACCTCATTGAGCCTTCCGCCCGCCTTGAGCATCCTCTTCTGCTCCTCGGAGGCGAAAAGGTCCATCTCTATCGAGAAGCCTGCTGTCCTGTCCTCGACCACGAAGGAACCCCTGTCTATCGACTGGAGCACATCCGCAACCGCAAGCTCATCACCCTGGCTTATCCTGCCATAGTCCTCCTCGTTCCTGAAGATGAGTGGCAGGATGCCGAAGTTGCAGAGATTCGCCTGGTGTATCCTCTCTATCGAGAGGGCAAGGACGGCCTTGACGCCCAGATACATCGGGCATATCGCGGCATGCTCCCTGGACGATCCCTGGCCATAGGACCACCCTGCGACGATGAAGCCTGCCTTGCCTTCGCCCTTGAGCTCCATGGCCCTTGCGGGGAAGGTCGGATCCACGCTTTCGAAGACGAACCCGGCATAACGCGGGATATTCGACCGGTACTTCAGCCTGGCGCCGGCCGGCATGATATGGTCAGTGGTGATCTTGTCGCCTGCCTTGATGAGGACAGCGCCATCAAGGGCATCAGCCATCGGCACGTTCCTGGGCGGCTCCCCGATATTCGGCCCCCGCCTGACCTCTGCAGTGAACGTCGGCTGGAGGAACATGCTGTCATCGATGATGAAATGGCTCTTCATCGCTATGTCCCCTATCCTTCCTGCGACGCTGCGGGGATCCGTGATGGCTCCCGTGATAGCTGATGCGGCAGCGGTCTCCGGCGAGACCAGGTAGAGGTTGGCGGACGGCGTCCCGGAACGCGCGTAGAAGTTCCTGTTGCTTGTCCTCAGCGACACGCTCTCGGTACCGGGGCTCTGATGGTTGCCGATGCAGAACCCACAGGCCGATTCCAGTATCCTCGCCCCTGCGGCTATGAGCGTCTCAAGCGTGCCATCGGCCGTGATCTCCATCAGCACCTGCCTGGAGCCCGGCGCCACTCCCAGGGAGACACCGGGGGCGACGGTATGGCCTTTGAGGATCCTTGCGGCCTTCTGCAGGTCCATGAGGCTCGAATTGGTGCAGGAGCCGATCAGCACCTGGTTGACTGCCATCCCCTCAAGCTCCCTGATGCTCCTGATGTTACCCGGGCTATGCGGGCAGGCGGCCAGCGGCTCCAGCGACGAGAGGTCGATATCGAAGACATCGTCATAGGCTGCCCCTTCATCGGCTGCAAGCGGGATATAGTCCCCGCCGCGCTCCTCAGCCTCGAGGAACGCCCTGGTATTGGCATCGGAAGGGAAAAGCGACGTGGTGACTCCGCATTCAGCTCCCATGTTCGCGATAGTAGCCCTCTCTGGAACGGAAAGGGTGGCTACCCCATCGCCTATGTATTCGAATACCATGTTCACATTGCCCTTGACGCCGAAATGCCCCAGGACATGGAGGATGACATCCTTCGCGGAGACACCTGCCCCCAGCCTGCCTGAAAGCCTTATGGCGACGACCCTGGGAGCGATCATCGAGAACGGCTCCCCTGCCATCGCAAGCGCCACGTCAAGGCCGCCGGCGCCGATCGCAAACGATCCTATGCCCCCGGCTGTCGGCGTATGGGAATCGGATCCTATCAGTGTCTTCCCGGGTACGGCGAACCTCTCGAGATGCACCTGGTGGCAGATGCCGTTGCCGGCCCTTGAATACACTGCGCCTATCCTGTCCGCTACGGTGCGGAGATATTCATGGTCATCGAAGTTCTCGAAGCCGACCTGCACGGTATTGTGGTCGACATAGCTGACCGCGAGCTCATTGCGGACCCTGCCTACGCCCATCGACTCGAATTCAAGATATGCCATCGTACCCGTGGCATCCTGCGTCAGCGTCTGGTCTATCCTTATCCTGATGCTCTCCCCCGCCTTGAGGTTCCCCTCGGCAAGATGCGCCCTGAGTATCTTGGCGCACATGGTTTCCGCCATATGATGATGCCTCCTGATGCCTTGGATTATAAGCATTCTTTACATACAGTAGAAGATATCGTACCCTCAGAGCATGGCTGATTTACTCTCCAACATACCATTCTGGTCCGCCATCATCGGCCTCGTGTCGGCGCAGGGCATAAAGCCGCTGCTCTACTATGCCGCCAGGCGCGAATGGGACTGGAACAGGCTGTGGATGACAGGAGGGATGCCATCATCGCATACATCCACCATCATCGCGCTGACCGCATCGATCGCCATGACGGAAGGATTCGGCAGCGCGCACTTCGCGATCTGCTTCGTCATCTCCCTCGTCGTCATGAACGATGCGATGAATGTCAGGCTGGAGACTGGCAAGCAGGCCGAGATCATCAACGAATGGTCTGAGTACCTCACCCAGATATTCCGCAACGGCCCCTTCTCGGAGCAGAACCTGAAGACGATGATCGGCCACTCATCCGCGCAGGTCCTTGCGGGCCTTGTCTGGGGGCTCCTGGTCGGCCTCTCCGTAACGGCGGTGATGATGTGAAGGCCTCCTTCGATGATTTCTACAGGAGCCAGTACGGCACGAGGTGGGAATGCCTCAGGGAGGCACTGCTCTCCCCTGAGGAGGACAAGGCAAGCCCTGAGGGGCTCATCAGGCCATACTTCATGGACAGGACAAGCATCGAGACGGCTATGGCCCTCGGCGCCACGCCAGGCGAGTCCATCCTCGATATGTGCGCAGCCCCTGGCGGCAAGAGCATCGTCATAGCGCTGTCGCTCAAGGGTTCCGGGGAGCTCGTATCCAACGACAGGTCCCCGGAGCGCAGGCTGCGCATGAGGAGGGCCTTCGAGGACTCCCTTCCGGAGGACCGCAGGACGATAATCACGATAACGGGCCACGACGCCTCAAGGTGGGGGCTCTACGAGCAGGAGAGATATGACAGGATCCTGCTTGATGCGCCCTGCTCATCGGAGAGGCATGTACTGCAGAGCCCTGAGCACCTTGCGATATGGTCTCCATCCAGGCCGAAGAGGCTTGCCGCCATGCAGTACTCCATGCTTGCATCCGCGCTGCTCGCGCTGAAGCCTGGCGGACGCCTGCTCTACTCGACATGCTCAATAAACAGCGCCGAGGACGAAGGGATAATCGAGCGCCTGATGGAGAGGAAGCCGAGGATCGCCAGGCATGTGGACATCGACCTTGCCTACGGGGAGAAGCGCAGCTACGGGACGATCGTGCTTCCTGACAGGGCTGGCGGAAGAGGACCCATGTATGCCGCGATGCTGGAGAAGATATGAAGAGGACAGCGATAGTCAGATGCGGTTCCTATGACCTGAAGGAAGTCCATGGATCCCTTACGGAGATCATCGGCGCGACGGAATTCCCCGAGGTCGCAGGCAGGACGGTGCTGGTGAAGCCCAACGTGCTCTCAGACTCTGCGCCGGAGAAGGCCATTACGACCCACCCTGCCGTCGTCGAGGCCCTTGTGATGATCCTGAAGGATATGGGTGCCGGGCACATCATCATCGGGGACTCTCCCGGCATGCAGGCCGGCCGCTTCAATCCGAAGGCATCAGGGATCGCGGATGTCGCAGCAAGGACCGGAGCCGAGCTGGCGGACTTCGCTGTCAATCCGCGCATCCACCAGGTCGGCAGCCTCAGGATCCCTATGGCGGAGGCCCTGGACCGCGCCGATATCGTGATATCCGCAGCGAAGCTCAAGACGCACCAGCTCATGTATGCCACAGGCGTAATCAAGAACCTCTTCGGCACGGTTCCCGGGCTGAACAAGAGCCCGCTGCACCTGCGGGCCAGGAAGCCTGAGGAGTTCGCGGCCCTCATCCTCGCGATATTCAGGGAAGCCCATGTGGATTACTCCATCATGGATGCCATCGTCGGGATGGAAGGGCCAGGGCCTAGCAACGGCAGCCCAAGGGAGATAGGCCTCCTCATCGGCGGTGCCAACCCATATGCCATCGATAAGGCAGAAGCCCGGATAATGGGCTATCGTACTGTCCCCATCGTCAGCAGGGCCGAGGAGGAGATGCCCGGATGCACGGAGACGGAATACCCGTTCCTCAGCCCGGAAGAGGTCCGTATCGATGATTTCTCCAGGATCGGCAAGGGGCTTACGGTGGGATCCCTGTTCCTGGCAAGCCTCCTTTCGGCAATAGGCATAAGAAGCGACAGGAGACCCTTCCCAAGCTTCCAGCACCGGACCTGCCGCCGCTGCGGCAAATGCATCGAAGTCTGCCCTGCCAAGGCGCTGTCGCTCACCGATGGCAAGGTAACGATAGACAAAGAGAGGTGCATACGCTGCTACTGCTGCCATGAGATGTGCCCGTTTGATGCAATCAAAGTCAAATAATACAAGGAATCAACTATTATGCATCCTGTTCGATAAGCCCAAAAAAGGCGAATCGATTACGCCGGCCCCATTCCCGGTTTCCTATCCTGGGGCTCTGATTGCCTGCCATTCTTTTCAATTCAATGGCCTATGCGCTGACTGGAATCAATAGCACTGCAGCATGAGCCAGGTATTCTCAAAACGGCGTGCAAGGAGATCCTCAGCAGGCAGGAAGAAATATATCCTGCCGCAATCCCCGAACATAAGGGAGAAATCCTCGGTCTCCACCATATCAAGCTGGAAAAGGAGCCGCCATCTACCCGCATGGTCCCGGGCCTCCGCAATCTCCTCTTCTGTGATATCATCCCACCCATGGCCGAGGAAGAAACCCCTTGCTATAAGCTCGCATTCAAGAGCCATGCTACCCTGTATTATGTCAGGCCAGCCAAGAAGCTTTGAGCCTGTATTCTCCTCAGAACAGGGATTGCCTTCCTGTACCAGTCCGAATTCATAGCAATCCTCGGGATCCGGGAAAGACGGGAGCTTCTGCATGCCGATATGAAGCATAGGATATCGTCTCCCCAATGGAAGATCATCCGGAAAACACCCTTCTGATAGGACTGAAGAATCTTCAAACCAGAATACTCTTGCGCATCCTGCATCCGCTGGAGAATACCCCCATCTCATCGAATCAGTCTCATAGAAGAACGAGAGCACCCCATGATCCGGGAGCATATGGTCATCATCATATTGCCGCAGAACGCTGCAATCAAACTGGGCAATGAATGAAAGGGGGACTGCAGGACACCCCTCTCCCGAACTGAACCGGGGCCATTCAAAGCCTTCAGGGATATCAGGAGGACCACCGAACCGGCTTCCTCCCTGCCTGTACGGCTCCTTACCGGAAATATCAAGATTTATGCTGTTCCTCTGCAAGGACATCGCCTCCTCCGTTACCTATCTATG
>CALXQU010000015.1 GCA_944390725.1 uncultured Spirochaetaceae bacterium | reverse complement strand
TTCTTGATGTAGTCAGCGTGTCCCGGGCAGTCAACGTGAGCATAGTGCCTGTTCTTGGACTGATACTCAACGTGCCTTGTGTTGATGGTGATACCGCGGGCCTTTTCCTCGGGTGCATTGTCGATTGCGTCATAAGCAAGAGCCTTGTCACCGAACAGCTTTGCGCAGTGCATCGTGATTGCTGCTGTGAGGGTGGTCTTACCGTGGTCGACGTGTCCGATAGTACCTACGTTCACATGTGGCTTCGTTCTTTCGAATTTTTCCTTAGCCATCAGTTCCTCCTTGTGGCCTATGCCACAAAACTTAATATTCCATAAAGGCTCATGCCTTTATTGCTTTTTGAGCAGACTGATTGCTAAGTACGGTATAGCAGGTTTCCAGAGGTCGGCACCGCAGCGGATGGCGACAATAGAGCTTAGATGATAAAGATCTATCTTTTCCGGAACCACCTTATCGCGCGAAGCAATCGGTTTGGCTCGCTGTCTGGAGGCCCAAGGGGCCCAGTCAGACACCTTGACCAATATAAGGAAATGCGAAGCCATTGTCAAGTAGCTGATAATTATTTGCAGATGAAGGGATTGCGCATGGCGTTCCTTTCAGGTATCCTTCGCTGCAGGAGAAAGGATATGGACCATTATACATATAAGACGAAGGGAACATGCTCAAGGGCGATAGAATTCGACCTCGATGAGGGGAGGAAGCTCCGCAACATCGTATTCCACGGCGGATGCAACGGCAACCTGAAGGGGATCGCCAGGCTCTGCGAGGGGAAGGATGCGGAAGAGGTCGCCTCGATCCTGGAGGGCAACACGTGCGGGCTGAAGCCGACATCATGCCCCGACCAGCTCTCGAAGGCAATCAGGGAAGCCCTCACACATTGATCCCCTTGGCGGTGAGATAGGCAACGAAATCATTGTAGATGGAGATATCGGCAGAGACATCGCCATCGGATACCGAGATGCAGCGGCAGCCTGTGAGCGCGACGAACTCATGGGCTGCCGTCGTCTCATCCCTGTCCGCCCTGGCATAGAGCTCAGGCAGCGCATCGAAGCGGAACGAGCCGTCGCCGCCCCTCATCTCGCAGGCAGCTACGGCAGCAGCCGTGGACTTCTGGCTCAGATACAGGGTGACCTGCGTATCGGGATCGGCAGTGAAGCGCGCCGCATAGCGCGTAAGCGAATAGAAGTCATCAAGGTCGAACATGGCCATATGATAGCAGAAGACCTCCCCTGCTGGGGAGGCCTCGATAACCCTTCGTCCGGATCAGAAGCGGAAGTGGGAGAACGCCTTGTTGGCTTCTGCCATCCTGTGCGTATCTTCCTTCTTCTTGAATGCGGAACCTGTCGAGTTGAATGCATCCAGGAGCTCATCGGCGAGCTTCTCGCTCATCGACTTGCCGCTGCGCGAGCGCGCCGCGTTGATGATCCAGCGCATGGCAAGGGCTTCCCTTCTCTCCTCCCTGATCTCAACAGGGACCTGATAGGTCGCGCCGCCTACCCTTCTCGACTTTACCTCGACCTGGGGCTTGACGTTGTCGATAGCCTTGTTGAAGACATCGAGCGCTTCCTGTCCGCTCTTCTCGGCAATGGAGTCCATAGCGGAATAGAGGATGCGCGTGGAGATGCTCTTCTTGCCATCCACCATCATGCGGCAGATGAACTTCTCGACAACAGTGCTGTGATAGATCGCATCCGGTGATACCGGCCTCTTAGGTGCTTTTCTATCTCTTGACATATGCTACCGCCTCCCTCAAGCCTTTGGCTTCTTAGCGCCGTACTTAGAGCGCGATCTCTTCCTGTCGGCAACGCCGAGCGTGTCCTTGGTACCGCGGATGATGTGGTACCTTACGCCAGGAAGGTCCTTGACTCTTCCACCCCTGATGAGGACAACTGAGTGCTCCTGCAGGTTGTGGCCGATGCCTGGGATATAGGCGGTTACTTCGATTCCATTGGAAAGGCGGACTCTCGCTACCTTCCTGAGGGCTGAGTTAGGCTTTTTGGGAGTGACTGTCATCACCCTCGTGCATACTCCCCTCTTCTGCGGACAGCCCTGAAGCGCAGGCGACTTGGTCTTGGCCTTGCTGCTCTGTCTGCCCTTTCTGATCAGCTGATTGATAGTAGGCATCTTTCGATACGCTCCTTTGATTGCCCTCCGTTCTCACACCAGAGGGCATATGATGCCGCACAAGCGGCACCTCTATGTAAAGACAGGGTCAGCATGAGCTCTGCCGGAAAGCCCCGGAGAGGGTGCCGACAGGCACCTTACTCCTCAGTCTGGGCTTCGTCGATATCGGCGGTAGCTCCCACTGTCTCCATATCTGCCAATTCCTCGATATCCAGATCCGGCTGGGGCTCGGAGATCCTGCTCTCCTTCCTTTCCCTGTCGATTTCCTTCTGGAGCTCGAGGAGCTTCTCATCCTCCTCAAGGCGGACGTTCCTGTATCTCTTCATGCCGGTTCCGGCAGGGATGAGATGACCGATGATGACGTTCTCCTTGAGTCCTCTAAGCTCGTCTTTCTTACCAGCAATCGCAGCTTCTGTCAAGACTTTCGTCGTCGAGAGGAAGGATGCAGCGGAGATGAACGAATCAACGCTCAGCGCCGCATCGGATACGCCCTGGAGTATCGGACGGCCGATAGCAGGCGTTCCGCCAGCCTTCTTGATCTCGTCGTTGACCCTGTCGAAGAGATGCTTGTCGACCTTCTGGCACTTGACGAAGTCGGTATCTCCGGCACGCACGATCTCGACCTTGCGCAGCATCTGGCGGATGATGATGCCGAGATGCTTCTCGTTGATCTCGACGCCCTGCATCCTATAGACCTTCTGGATCTCATCGACAAGGAACGAGAGGACCGCGTTCTCGCCGAGCACGTCGAGGACCTCCCTCGATGTCACCGGCTCATCGCACAGCGGCTCTCCGGCCTTCACCTCATCGCCCTCGCGGACAAGCAGGATGGCATCCTTGGTATAGACCTTATGCGGATGCGGCACGCCGAACGCATCGACGATGGTGACCATCGATGTGGAATTCGAGGATGTGACGACGCTCGTGACCGTGCCTGTCTCCCTCGAGAGGATGATCGGGTTGGCCTTGCTCGACGTCGAGAGCTTGCCATGCCTTGCCTCGAAGAGCGAGTCGACCTGCGGGAGGCCTCCTGCGATATCCTTCGTGGTCATGCTGTCCTTCGATACCTTCGCGAGGATATCGCCGACATTGACGCGCTCACCGGCCTTCTTGACGAGCATATAGGCGCCGCCAGGGATCTGGTAGACGTTATCCTCGCCGCTGTCGGAGTGGATGAGGATGCTCGGGCGGTATCCGCCAAGCTGGGCTGCCGGTACCACGACCATGTCCATATCGCCGGCTTCGTTGAAGATCTTCTTGTAGGACTTGTCCTCGACGAAGTCATTCATGGCCTCCACGACACCGGATGCTTCCGCGATGATAGGCTCGGAGAACGGATCGAACGTGATAATCGTCTCATCGGCATCGACCACCTGCCCTTCGCTGACCTTCAGCTCGGAACCCGCAGGGACGGAATACTCCGCCGGGGAAGCGACTACGAAGACCCTGTTATCCGGATGGATGTAGAGCCTGCCGTTATCCTCAGCGAGCACATCCTGCCCATCCTTCCTGTACATGGGATAGCCCTTGGCGACCGGGTTGCCATCCTCCACCAGGAGCTCATCGAACCTGCCGGTGATTTCCTGGAACACCTTGGAGACCGTTATATGGCCCTTCCTCGGGAAGATGCGGTTGCCGCCCGCGTCGGAGATGACCATGCCCTTCATGCCACGGATGATGACAGGATAGGCAAACGAGAGCTTGTTCTCCTTCGTCGATGTCGATGCGGTGCCTCCGACATGGAATGTACGCATCGTAAGCTGCGTGCCCGGCTGGCCGATGGACTGCGCCGCGATGATGCCGACAGCCTCGCCGATCTCGACAGGGCGGTTGGTCGCGAGATTGCGCCCATAGCACTTGCGGCATACGCCATGCTCAGCCTCGCATGTAAGGACGGTGCGCAGGAGTACCTTCTCGACGCCTGCCTTCTCGATTTCCTCGGCGACCTCGTCGGAGATCTCCTCATTGGCCTTCGCAAGCACGACAGGCCTGCCGTCAGGCGTGCGGAGGAACGGATGGAGGACATCCTCGACAGGGCAGGAGCCCGCGATCCTGGATGCAAGGGACTCGACGACCGTGTCGCCGTCCTTGACAGCCGATGTCCAGATGCCGTTGATCGTGTGGCAATCCTCCTCGGATACCACGACATCCTGCGCGACATCGACGAGCTTACGGGTAAGATAGCCTGCCTTAGCGGTCTTGAGGGCCGTATCGGTAAGGCCCTTCCTGGCGCCGTTCGAGGAGATGAAGAACTCCATGATCGAAAGCCCTTCCTTGAAGTTGGACTTGATCGGCAGCTCGATGATCTTGCCGTTCGGCTTGGCCATGAGGCCTCGCATGCCGCCCAGCTGCCTGATCTGGTTCTTCGAGCCTCTGGCTCCGGAATCGACCATGAGGTAGAGCGGGTTGAATCCGTGCTGGCTTTCCTTCAGCGTCTTCATCAGGCGGTCAGTGAGCTCCTCGTTCGTCTCTGTCCAGACCTCGATGATGCGGTTATATCTCTCTTCCTGCGTGATCTGGCCATCATGGAACTGCTGGAAGACGACGGACTGCTTTCTGTTCGCATCCTCGATAAGCTGCTCCTTCTCCTCAGGCACGACCATATCGGAAAGGCCGATCGTGGCGCCGAAGAGCGTCGCGTACTTGAAGCCGAGGTCCTTGACCGAATCAAGGAGGTCGACAGCCACGGAAGGCTTATGCTCATGGAGCGTCTTGCCGATGAGCTTCCTCAGCTGCTTATCGCCGAGGCAGTAGTTCTGGTACGGGAGGCCTTCCGGGATGGCTGAGTTGAAGATGATCCTGCCAGGGGTCGTCCATACCCAGGACCTGCCGTCGGCCACTGTCTGCCTGCCATCCGCGTCGATGATCTCCAGCCCCTTCTTGAGGCGGTAATACACTCCCTCGTTATAGGAGACGGAACCGGCATCGATAGCTGCCTCGATCTCCGCGATGGACTCGAACCTCTTCACCCTCCTCTGCGGGTCGAGGTCTGTCCTCTCCTTCGTCAGGTAGAAGATGCCGAGGACCATGTCCTGCGACGGGAACGCGATAGGCTTTCCGTTCGCAGGGTCAAGGAGGTTCGTGGTGGAGAGCATGAGCGTCCAGCACTCGAGCTGGGCGGCCTGCGTAAGCGGCACATGGATAGCCATCTGGTCGCCATCGAAGTCAGCATTGAAGGCATGGCATACGAGCGGATGGAGCTTGAGGGCCTTGCCTTCGACAAGGACGGGCTCGAATGCCTGGATGCCGAGGCGGTGGAGCGTAGGCGCCCTGTTGAGCATGACAGGATGCTCCTTGACTACCTCGTCAAGGACTGCCCATACCTCAGGGGCCTCCTGCTCGACAAGGGTCTTCGCCCGCTTGATGTTCTGGGCGATCTCCTTCTGCACGAGGCGGCGCATGATGAACGGCTTGAAGAGCTCGAGGGCCATCTTGGACGGGACACCGCACTGATGCATCCTCAGCTCCGGTCCGACGACGATTACGGAACGGCCGGAGTAGTCTACGCGCTTGCCGAGGAGGTTCTGCCTGAACCTTCCCTGCTTGCCCTTGAGCACATCGGACAGGGACTTGAGGTCCCTCTTGCTGCTTCCCTTCGTCGGATTGGCCGTCTTCGAGTTGTCGAAGAGCGCATCCACGGCTTCCTGCAGCATCCTCTTCTCGTTGCGGATGATGATATCAGGAGCCGATATCTTGATGAGCCTGTCGAGGCGGTTGTTGCGGTTGATGACCCTCCTGTACAACTCATTGAGGTCAGTCGTGGCGAAGCGTCCGCCATCGAGCTGGACCATCGGCCTGAGCTCTGGCGGGATGACGGGGATGACCTTGAGGATCATCCACTCCGGCTTGTTGCCGCTCGTCCTGAAGAACTCGCAGAACCTGATTCTGTTCAGGAGCTTGGGGTCGATCTTCACATTGGCCTTCTCCTTCTCGGCCAGCTGCTCCTTGAGCTCCTTGGAAAGGGCATCGAGGTCAAGCGAGCGCAGAAGCTCATAGATGGCCTCGGCACCCATGCCGGCACGGAATGAGTCGCCATACTCACGATATGCATCCTCGTACTCGCTGTCGCTGAGGACCTGGAACTTCTCCAGCCCGGTCTCCATGCCGGGATCGAGGACGACATACTTCTCGTAGGAGAGGATCTCCATCAGCGCGGATCTCTTGATGTTCAGGAGATAGCTCATGATGGACGGCGTCGAGCGGTAGAACCAGATATGGGCGACAGGAGCCGCCAGCGTGATATGGCCTATGCGCTCGCGGCGCACCTTCGTATCGGTGACCTCGACTCCGCAGCGGTCGCAGACGACGCCCTTGTAGCGTATCGACTTGAACTTGCCGCACCAGCATTCCCACGCCTTGGTGGTTCCGAAGATGCGCTCGCAGAAGAGGCCATCCCTCTCCGGGCGGAGAGAGCGGTAGTTTATCGTCTCAGGCTTCTTGACCTCGCCATAGGACCATTCCTTGATCTGCTCAGGAGATGCGAGCCTGATCCTGATTGAACTGAAATCCTGTATTTCCTTCATACCTCTTCCTCCTAGAAGCTGCCTTTCTCTTTCTCTCTCTTCTGGATGATCTCCTCATCGCGCTCCGAGAGAGGAACCTGCTTTCCGTTCTCGTCATATACGGAGATATCGAGGGCCAGGCCCCTGATCTCCTGGACGAGGACGTTGAATGCCTCAGGCATCGAGACCGTCTGGGTAGGATTGCCCCTGACGATCGATTCGTAGATCTGGACCCTTCCCTGCATATCATCGGACTTTATCGTCAGCAGCTCCTGGAGGTTGTTGGCAGCGCCATAGGCCTCGAATGCCCAGACCTCCATCTCGCCGAGCCTCTGTCCGCCGAACATCGCCTTGCCGCCGAGAGGCTGCTGCGTGACGAGCGAATAAGGTCCTGTCGAACGAGCATGCATCTTGTCATCGACGAGATGATGCAGCTTGAGGTAATAGATGTAACCGCAGAAGACCGGGTTGACGAACGGGATTCCCGTCCTGCCGTCATAGAGGATCGTCTTGCTGTTCTTCGGCAGCCCTGCGGCCTCCATCTCAGCCTCGATCTGCTCCATCGACGCGGACTGGAAGACAGGCGTCTTGTACCACTTGTCGTTGGCGACAGCGGCCCAGCCGAGCTCGGTCTCCATCAGCTGTCCGATATTCATACGGGAAGGAACGCCGAGCGGGTTGAGGCAGACATCAAGCGGAGTGCCGTCAGCCATGTACGGCATATCCTCCTCAGGGAGGACGCGCGATACGACGCCCTTGTTTCCATGCCTTCCTGCCATCTTGTCGCCCTGCTTGAGCTTCCTCTTGGTCGCGATGAGGACCTTGATGGTCTGCTCCACATTCGGCTGCAGCTCATCGCCATCGGCCTTCCTCAGCCTCTGGATATCGATGACGGTGCCCTCGGTGCCATGCGGTACCTTGAGCGATGCATCCCTGACTTCCTTCGCCTTCTCTCCGAAGATGGAGTTGAGGAGCTTGATCTCAGGGGTGGTGTCAGCCTCGCTCTTCGGCGTCACCTTGCCGACGAGGATAGAGCCCGGATGCACGTATGTGCCGATGCAGACGATGCCCTCGGCATCAAGGTGCTCAAGGACCTTCTCCGATGTGTTCGGGATATCCCTGGTGAGCTTCTCAGGACCGAGCTTCGTCTCCCTGATATCGATGGAGAACTCCTTGATATGGATGGATGTATAGATATCCTCCCTCACGACACGCTCGGAGATGAGGACGGCATCCTCATAGTTATAGCCATTCCATGGCACGAAGCCGACGAGGATATTCCTGCCGAGCGCAAGCTCGCCATGGTCCGTAGCGGGGCCATCGGCAAGGACATCGCCCGCATCGACATGGTCATCCACATCGACGATAGGCTTCTGGTTCATGCAGGAATCCTGGTTGGTCCTCTCGAACTTATGGATTGTATACTCATCGACCTCGCCCCTGATCTCGGGAGCATCCGGCTCGACGCGTATGATGGTCGACGATACATACCTGACGGTGCCTGCCCTCTTCGCCTTGATGAGGACGCCGGAGTCATAGGCCGTCCTCTGCTCCATGCCGGTACCTACCCTAGGCGCCTCAGGGAACACGAGGGGAACTGCCTGGCGCTGCATGTTCGAACCCATCAGCGCGCGGTTGGCGTCATCATGCTCGAGGAACGGGATGAGGGATGTGGCGACGGACACTACCTGCTTGGGGGATACATCCATCCACTGCACCTTGTCGGGAGTGACGACGGAGTAATCGCCGTAATGCCTGACGGAGACCTCATCCTCGAGGAACCTGCCGTCCCTGTCGATCTTGGCGTTGCCCTGGGCTATGAAGTACCTCTCCTCGTCATTGGCATCGAGGTACTCCACCTCATCGGTGACTATGCCGTCCACGACCTTCCTGTACGGAGTCTCGATGAAGCCGTACTTGTTGATGCGGGCATAGTTGGCAAGGGAGAGGATAAGGCCGATATTCGAGCCTTCAGGGGTCTCTATCGGACAGATCCTGCCGTAATGGGTATAGTGTACGTCCCTGACTTCGTAGATGGCGCGTGCAGAGGACCTGGAAAGGCCTCCCTTAGGACCGAGTGCCGATACCCTCCTCTTATGGGTAAGCTCGGCAAGCGGGTTGACCTGGTCCATGAACTGAGAGAGCTGCGATGAGCCGAAGAACTCCTTGAGCGCGCCGACGATCGTCTTGATGGAGATGACCTCCTGCGGCTTGATGGACTCGTCGGAGATGTTCATCTTCTCCCTGGCTGCCTTGGCCATGCGGGCGAATGCATCGGAGATATTGTTCTCGAGGAGCTCGCCTACGGTGCGGACGCGCCTGTTGCCGAGGGCATCGATATCATCTTCCTTGACGCCGGTGCCGTTGCAGAAGTCGATGAGGCACTTGACCGTGTTGATGACATCATCGACTGTCAGCGCGGTCGTCTGGATATACTTCTCCTCATCCATGCTGTAGAACTTCTTGTTCAGCTTATGGCGGCCGATATCGGAGAGCTCGAAGCCCCTTCCCTTGAGGAAGAACTCCTGGAAGTAGCTGATGACCCTCTTCGGATCGGGGAATGTCTTCAGGTTCTGCGGCAGGGCATTCCTGCATGCCTCGACGATCGCGCCGATATAGCGGTTCTGGAACTCCTCGGAGCCCTCATCGCGGAATACGGCCGATGTCTCCTCGGTCTCATCCCTGTCCGCGACATAGACGAACTCCCTGTGGAGCGTCTTCAGCACGGCAAGCGAGGGGGAATCGAGGTCCTTGGCATCGGTATCGATGACCTGTATCTCATGGTATCCGAGGTCCCTGATCTCCTGCAGCTCGATATTGCCGACCTGCTTTCCGGCCACATACTGGACGGACATGTTCTCCTGGTTGCGGATATCATTGTAGAGGAAGCATGTATGCGCCTCGCCCATATCAAGCGAATCAAGGTCCAGGGTCTTCGGGGAGAAGAAGGCGGAGACGATCTTCTCGCGCGTATCGACGCCGAGGACACGGAGGAAGAACGTCACGAGGAACGGCTTCTTGCCGAAGTTGACCTGGATGATGTTGTTGACCTTCTTCTTCTCGGTCTCCTTCCTTCCTGCGGTCTCCTTCTCGTTCTTCCTGGTCAGCACGAACTCAAGCTTCGTACCGGAGTACGGATAGAGCGTGCCGGTATAGGAAAGCGAGGAGACATCGGTCTTCTTGCCTTCCTTGAAGATGATGCCGGGGGAACGCACGATCTGTGAGACGATGACGCGTTCCGCGCCGTTGATGATGAAGGTACCGCGATCCGTCATCAAAGGGAAATCGCCGAAGAAGATCTCCTTCTCCTTGATAAGCCCGTTCTTGACTGTCTCGAGAGCGATCTTGGCTTTCACAGGAACGCCATAGGTCCGTCCCTTCTTCTTGCATTCTGATTCCGAATACTTTATCCCAGCCATGTCGACGGTATAGCCGTTATACTCGACCTTCATATCCTCGTTGGGGGATACGATCGGGAATGTTGTGCGGAAAACATGTTCAAGACCATATGCAGGATCCGGAGCCTCTCCCTTCTCGAGCTTATCGAGCTGAAGGAAATTCCTGTACGACTCGGTCTGGATTCCGATAAGGTCTGGAAGCTCGCATACTTCCGGGAGTTCTGAACCGATGTCTACTCTCTTAATGGCTTTGCCTTTGCTGGCCATCGCTGTACCTCCATAAAGCACCGAAGTACTTGTTTTCTACCAATTCTTTTAAGACACCTATGCCATCGGGGGTGCCCGATGGCATATCCTAGGCCCTTGCAGGCCTAGGGAAATAAGGCTTCAGGCCTTGTTATTTCACTTCGATTTCGCAGCCTGCAGCAGTGAGCTTCTCCTTCATTGCAGCAGCCTCTTCCTTGCTTACGCCTTCCTTGATGGTTCCGCCGTTCTCGCAGAGGTCCTTAGCCTCCTTGAGGCCGAGGCCTGTGACAGCCCTGACTTCCTTGATGCAGGCGATCTTCTTGGCAGCATCGACGCTCTTGAGCACGACTGTGAACTCAGTCTGCTCCTCTTCTGCAGGAGCCGCCTCACCGCCAGCTGCAGGACCTGCAGCGACAGCAGCTGCTGCTGCGACAACGCCGAACTTCTCTTCCATCATCTTGATGAGGTCAGCGACATCCATGACGCTCATGGAAGCGATTGATTCGAGGATTTCTTCCTTTGTAGCCATATTACCTTCTCCTTATGATTTATTTTCCCTAACGGCCTAGCAGGTTACGTGAAGACTATGACCGTATCAGTTTGCTTCTGCAGGAGCTCCGCCCTTCGACTCGACATATGCGAGAAGCGTAGCGGCAAGCTTCTGTACCGGTGCCTTCATCGTACCCATGAGGGATGCGATGAGCTCGAGCTTGGTCGGAAGCTTCGAGAGTGCCTCAATCTGGTCAGCAGTCATGACCTCGTCGCCGATGATGGCGCCCTTGACCGTGACAGTGACTCCGTCCTTGCCAGCCTGGAAGATCTTCTTGGCAACCACGTTAGCCGTATCGCCCTTGACGAGCGCGACAGCCGTAGGTCCCTTCATCTGGTCCTCAGCGCCTGTCTTCTCAAGGTCCTTGAGGGCGATCTTCGCATAGCGGTTCTTGACGACGCGGTATGCAGCCTCATCCTTCCTGAGGGCGTCCCTGAGGTCGGTGATCTGCTGGACCGTCATGCCTCTGTAGTCGGTGAAGATGAATCCATCGTATCCGGCGAACTCATCCTTCAGTGCCTTTACGGCATCTTCCTTGGCAGGAGTTATGCGTGTCTTATAGTTCTCCATGACATTCCTCCTTATTCAGCTGAAGCTGCCAGTTCCTTGGCATTGACAGGTACGCCAGGTCCCATCGTCGAAGAAAGTGCGATCGAGACAATGAAGTCACCTTTCGCATCGGATGGCTTCTTCCTGACGATCTCATCGATCGCGACCTTAGCGTTCTCTGCGATCTTGTCGGCATCCATATCGACCTTGCCTACCGCAAGATGCACGACGCCTGTCTTGTCCGAGCGGAACTCCACGCGTCCCTTGTTCAGTTCGGCGAGAGCCTCCTTGATGTCGTTGGTGACGGTGTGCGTCTTCGGGTTAGGCATGAGGCCCCTTCTTCCGAGGACAGGTCCGAGCCTTCCGACGTCCTTCATCATGTCAGGTGTCGCCACCGCCACGTCGAAGTCCATCCAGCCGCCCCTGATCTTCTCGATGAGGTCATTGTCGCCGACATATGCAGCTCCGGCAGCCTTGGCTTCCTCGGCCTTGTCGCCCTTGGCGAATACGAGGATCCTCTTCTGCGCCATGAACTGGTTCGGGAGCACCACGGTGTCCCTGACAGACTGGCTCTTCTTGAGGCTGAGGGCTACGGAGATCTCGACTGTCTCGTTGAACTTGGCGTATGCGCACTCCTTCACGAGAGCCGATGCATCCTGGAGCGTATAGAGCTTGGTCCTGTCGACCTTCTTAGCTGCTTCCTGATATTTCTTTCCTCTCTTCATCTTACTTCTCCACCTCTACGCCCATCGAGCGTGCCGTGCCGGCGATGATCTTCTTAGCTGCATCCATATCGTTTGCATTGAGATCCTCGAACTTGGTCTTGGCGATTTCCGTAAGCTGCTCGTCAGTGAGCTTGCCGACCTTCGTCTTGTTAGGCGTGCCGGAAGCTGTCTGGAGGCCGAGTGCCTTCTTGATGAGGACAGCTGCTGGAGGGGTCTTGAGGATGAACGTGAAGCTCTTATCCTGGTAGACCGTGATGATGACTGGGAGGATGAGTCCAGGTTCATAGTTCTTCGTCTTGTCATTGAACTGCTGGACGAACTGTGGGGCGCTGACACCATGAGGGCCGAGCGCTGGACCGATCGGGGGTGCCGGCGTAGCCTTCTGGGCAGGACACTGCAGCTTGATTACCGCAGTAACCTTCTTCTTTGCCATTTCCTTCTCCTTACGCTTAGAGCCTGGTCTGAGCTGACCGATATGCGGGGCTCCGCGCTGGTATTAACGCTCTTCAACGAAGAGCTCCCACCCTTATACAAGGGGAGATTTCAAAGCTTATATATGTAAAAAACCAAAGCCCTTGCCTTACGGAAGGACCTTCTCAACCTGCGAGAAATCAACCTCGACAGGGGTAGAACGACCGAAGATCTGCACGGAAAGGCGCATCCTGCCCTTTGCCAGGTCGATCTCGTCGATAGTTCCGTCGAACGATGCGAACGGCCCGGATATGACCCTGACCTGCTCGCCCACATTGAAGTCCTGCTTGGGCCTGAAGACCTTCTCCTCGGGCATCTCGCCCGTGCGGCGCAGGATATCGCTATGCTCTTTCGCGGTAAGCGGCTTCGGAGGGACCTGCCCTGACTTGTCAGCCGTCAGGAAGCCGGTCACGCCCTGGATCCTGGCAATCTTGGCGGTGACCATCCTCCATGTATTGTTCTCAGGCAGGTCAAGCTCAACGAGGATATAGCCCGGAATCACCTTCTTATGCTCGATCTTGGTCTCGCCCTTCTCGTTCTGGACGGTGACCGACTCCATGGGGACATTGACCCCTGTGCAGTACGCGGCGAACTCGCCGTCAGAGGCACGGAGCTTGTTGATGATTCTCTCGATTTTCTGCTCGTATCCCGTATATGTGTGAACTACGTACCAGCCCTTTGCCATCTTATCTCCTAGAAAATGATGTCAAGGCCGAGACCAAGGAGCGTATCGACAAGGCCAAGGACGACTGCGAAGGCAAGAGTCGAGACGATGACGACCCATGTCGAATGGATGACGACCTGCTTCGTGGGCCATGAAACCTTCTTCATCTCGAGCCAGCATTCTTTGAAATATCTTCCGATCTTACTCATATGGTTATCCTCAGGCATCCGCTTATCCGGAGCGCCAGCAGGTCAGGTAGGATTCGAACCTACAACACCCGGTTTTGGAGACCAGTGCTCTAGCCGTTGGAGCTACTGACCTGCTCGCGCCCCGGAAGGAGTCAGATGCTTATTTGATCTTCGTCTCGCGATGGAGCGTGTGCTTGCGCTCGAATGGGCAATACTTCATCAGCTCAAGCTTCTCGGGAGTATTGCGGCGGTTCTTCTCCGTCGTATAGTTCTTCTGCTTGCACTCGGTGCACTGGAGAGCGATCTTCTCTACAGGTCCTTTCTTCTTTGAGCTAGCCATTCTATTCTCCTCAGACTATCGTCTTTCAATGCTTCGAGCCCCCGGGCGGATTTGAACCGCCGACCCCCACCTTACCATGGTGGTGCTCTACCACTGAGCTACAAAGGCATTAACCAACAGCTTGAAAAGCATATGCATTTATTCAAGCAATATCAAGGGGTTTGCCGAAAATTCTTCTCAGAACCGCCCTGAAGCCCCTCAGCCCCTCCTCCTGGCAGCGGCTTCCGCCTCCCCCATCTGCCTCAGGTACGGAAGCGCGTGGGCGAAGAATGACTTATATGCCGGGCAGAGATACGACCGCCCCAGCTGCCCCGTGGAGAAATCCTCCCTGTCGCGGCGGCAGCCTCCGCGGCATATGGGGAAGCAGCTGCATGAGCGGCATTCCGCATCGGCCTCCGCCGACTTCTCCGAGAACCCTATCTCCGAGGAGCGCGCATCGAAATCATCGAAGCCATCCTCCATTATGTTCCCCAGCCTGTAGCCGTCAAGCACGTAGAAATCGCATGGATAGGCAGAGCCGTCGGCCTCGAACACGTAGTTCTTCGGGCAGAACCCGAAGAGGCCGCACTGCTCCGGCCTGTATCCGGCTATCATGCTGACGAGGTTGTCGAAATAGCGGATGGATACATAGTCCCCCCTGCTCCAGTCACGGTAATAGAGGTCGAAGAGCCTGATGAGGAACCCGCCATAGAGCTCCGCGGTGAGCGAATAAGGCATAGTACCCCTCTCCGAGGCTATCGGATCGATGCACGGTATGTACTGCTGGTAGCGGAACCCGTTGCGCTTGAAGAATGCGTATATCCCCTCGATATCGGCAGCCACGTCCCTGTTGACCGTCGAGAGGATGTTGAAATCGACGCCGGAGGAGCGGAAGCGCTCCGCTGTGGCGAAGACGCGCCTGAAAGAGCCCTTCCCGTCGCGGCCTGTCCTGTAAAGGTCATGGATGGCCTTGTTGCCATCAAGCGAGAGGCCGACGAGGAAATGGTTCTCCTTGAAGAAATCAACCCATTCGCCATCGATGGCATAGCCATTCGTCTGGATGGCATAGCGCACATCGCCGCCATAGCGCGATGCACAGGATACGAAATCGCGGAAGAAATCCAGTCCGCGCACGGTAGGCTCCCCGCCCTGGAAGGCAAAGGAGACCGACCTTGCGGCCGCGAATGCCTTATCTATGAGCACATGGGCCGTATCGGCAGACATCAGCCCGCAGTCCCTGAACGACCTGTTCTCCGCCTCATCGGCGTAGAAGCAGTATGCGCATCTCATGTTGCAGCGTCCCGAAGCCGGCTTTATCAGCAGCCCGAGGTGCCTTCTTCTCTCTGCTTTCTCCATCGATGCTATCATAAACGCCTGGCAGCATGACAGCAATCGCCCATTGGTCTAATATCATAGGAAGGAGGTACGGATGACAATCATCATCGCCATAACGGCATTCGCGGCAACTATCCTGGGATCGATAAGCGGAATCGGTGGGGGCGTCATCATCAAGCCCGTGATGGACGCGGTCGTGGACATGCCGGCCGAGTCGGTCAGCTTCCTGTCAGGCACTACCGTGCTTACGATGACCATCGTATCGCTCCTGCGCAGCAGGAACGGAGGCGTCAGGATCGACAGCAGGGGCACGATGCTGGCCATCGGCGGGGCTATCGGAGGCTTTGCAGGCAAGATGGCATTCTCATCCATCTCATCACAGGCCTCATCGCCTGCCCTCGTACCCTATGTGCAGAACATCATCATGGTGATACTGACCGCATCGGTCTTCCTCTACGTGCTCTTCAAGGCCCGCATACATACGAAGGATATCAGGAACCAGGCAGCATCTGCGGCAATCGGCCTCGTGCTCGGCATCCTCTCATCCTTCCTCGGCATCGGCGGCGGGCCCATAAACATCATGCTGCTCTCATTCTGCTTCAGCATGGACAGCAAGACATCGGCGCTCACATCGCTCTACATCATCTTCTTCTCGCAGACCGTATCCTTCATCAGCACGGCCGTGGAAGGCTTCCCCGCCTTCGACCCGCTCCTCCTTGCCATCATGATGGTAGCGGCAGTCGGCGGCGCGACCATCGGCAGGTCGCTTTCGAAGCGCATGGACAGCAGGGGCGTCGACATCCTCTTCATGTGCATGCTTGTCGGCATAACGGCCATCTCGCTGTACAATGCTGTGCGCTTCGGCGCAGCTCTATAGGAGCACGACCAGCAGGGGGATTATCACCAGGGCGGAGATTATCGAGAGTGTGGAGGCGAAGCCCACAAGGGCCACATCGCCCTTGAGCTCCGCTACGAAGGCAGGCGACGCGGACGCGATGGGGGCGAATGCCGTGATGGCCACGGCCTTGCGGATCTCATAGGAGAATGGCGCGAACATGAAGAACAGCGCCGCGATAGCAGCTGCCAGGGCAAGCCTCATGGCATTCACTGCGACGGCCTCGGTGACCTTCGAGCGGTCGAACCTGAATTCAAGCATCAGGCCTACCATCACCATCGCCATCGGTCCGTTGGCAGGGCTTATCAGGCCAGCGAAATCGAAGACCGCATCAGGGAGCGAGAGCCCGGATGCCGAAAGCAGCAGCATGACGATATAGACGATGAAGGATGGCTTGGTGAAGACCGTCAGGAGCTGCCTGAGGGGATTGCGGCCGGCAGCGGAGCCGATTGCCAATGCGGTGAAGGCGAAGTTCAGGCCCAGGCACATCGGCGAGTTGCCCATATCGAAAAGGCAGGCTGCGATGATGCCGGCAGACCCAAGCATGCCGGAAATGAAGGGAAGCGTGAAATTCCCGATGTTGTACGCCGGCAGGCACATCATGTAGAAGATCCTCTCGTCACGGCTCCTGCCCCGCGTGATAGCATAGCCCACGGCCAGCATCAGCACCTCCGCCAGGAGCGATATCACCGGGATGACCATATACGACCATTCGAAGACGAATGTGCGGAAGCCGACGAGGATCGCGCAGGGAAGCGTCACGTTCATGACGATGCGCGCGAGCGATATGCCGTCCTCCTTCTTCAGGACACCGGCCCTCTTGAGCGCATAGGCGATGACTATCATCAGCAGGAAGAACGACGCGCGCAGTATTATGGACTCCATACAGCCTCCATGGAAAAGATTACATTAGAGGCTGTTTTCAGGCAACCATATCATGAATATTGCACAAATTGGAAAAGTTTCCTTAGAATGATTGGGTCGGATATAACTTAGGAGCAGCATATGGCAGAGAAGAATGACAACACGCGCTTCGGCTCTTCAGCCAAGGCAATCGCGCAGGATTTCGCGGAGCAGCTTAAATACACCCTTGATTCAGATATATACCACGTGACGCCGGAAGGGCGCTACAGGGCGCTTGCCTACGCCATCCGCGACAGGATCATCCACCAGTGGGACCTTTCCAGGAAGACGCAGCGGCAGAAGCATTCGAAGAGGGTATATTACCTCTCCCTCGAATTCCTCATGGGCAGGGCGATGACGAACAACATCATCAACCTCAGGCTCGAGAAGAGCGTCAGGGAAGCGCTCAAGTCGCTCGGCTACACATATGAGGAGCTGGCAGAGGTGGAGCCGGATGCCGGCCTCGGCAACGGCGGCCTCGGACGCCTGGCGGCATGCTTCCTCGATTCGCTTGCGACGCTCGAGCTGCCTGCATACGGCTACGGGATCAGATACAACTACGGCATCTTCCGCCAGGAGATCAGGAACGGCTGGCAGGCCGAGGAGCCGGACAACTGGCTCAAGAACGAGAACCCCTGGGAAATCAAGAGACCAGACCTTGTCTACCCGGTCTATTTCGGCGGCGAGGTGAAGGAGATCCGCGAAGGCGGCAGGGACATCTTCCGCTGGATCCCGGACGAGATGATCGACGGCATCGCCTATGACACGCCGATCGTCGGCTATGGCGGCAAGACGATCAACACGCTCAGGCTCTGGTCCGCGCAGTCGCCGGAAGGCTTCTCCTTCGATGAGTTCAACTCGGGAGACTACACGGAAGCGGTAAGGAAGAAGATCAACGCGGAGACTCTCTCGCAGGTCCTCTACCCCAACGACACGCTCTACATGGGCAAGGAGCTCAGGCTCAAGCAGCAGTATTTCTTCGTCTCCTGCTCGCTGCAGGACATCCTCAGGAGATTCAAGAGGTTTCCCGGCTACAAGTGGTCGAAGTTCCCCTCGGAGGCCGCGATCCAGCTGAACGACACCCATCCATCGCTGGCGATCCCAGAGCTGATGAGGCTCCTCATCGACAACGAGGGACTCGGCTGGGACGAGGCCTGGGACATCACCGTGAAGACCATGGGATACACGAACCACACGCTGCTGCCGGAAGCGCTCGAGAAGTGGCCTCTCCCGATGATGGAGAAGATACTGCCGAGGCATATGCAGATCATCTATGAGATCAACCAGCGCTTCCTCGACTACGCGGTATCGTACTTCCCCATGCAGAACGACAAGATCGCCAGGATATCGATCATCGAGGAATCGAACCCGAAGATGGTGAGGATGGCAAACCTCTCGATCATCGGCTCCCATTCCGTCAATGGCGTCGCCGAGCTCCACTCAGAGCTCCTCAAGAGGGAGATGTTCCCGGAATTCAATACCATCTTCCCGGGCAGGTTCAACAACAAGACGAACGGAATCACGCAGAGGCGCTGGCTCCTTGATGCCAATCCAAAGCTCGCCTCGCTCATCAGCGATGCGATCGGCGACGGATGGATCACGGACTACGACCAGATCAGGGGCCTTGCCAGATTCGCGGACGATAGCTCCTTCGTGGAGAAGTTCGCCGCGATAAAGCGCGGCAACAAGGTACGTGCTGCCGAATACCTCAGGCGCACATACGGCATCATCATCAATCCGGACACCCTCATCGACGTGCAGATCAAGAGGATCCATGAGTACAAGAGGCAGCTGCTGAACGCCATCAACGTGATGATGATCTACAACAGGCTGAAGAACGACAGCGCCTATTACGATGCATTCCAGCCGACCACGTTCCTCTTCGGAGGCAAGGCCGCGCCAGGATATGTCAATGCGAAGCTGATCATCAAGTTCATCAACAACATCTCTAAGGTAATCAGCTCCGACAGCTCCGTCAGGGACAAGCTCGCCGTCTACTTCATGCCCAACTACAGCGTGACGATGGCAGAGACCATCATCCCTGCCGCGAACATCTCCGAGCAGATCTCCACGGCAGGCAACGAGGCCTCCGGCACCGGCAACATGAAGTTCATGGCCAATGGCGCGCTCACGGTGGGAACGCTCGATGGCGCCAATGTCGAGATGGCAGAGGAAGTCGGCAGGGACAACATCTTCATCTTCGGCCACACGGAGGAGGAGATCTCCGCCATGCAGCCTACATACAGCCCGTATGAGTGGCTGGCCAAGGACCCTGAGCTGCAGTCCGTGTTCTCGCTGCTCGACTCCGGCTATCTCTCGGTCAATGAGCCCCACATCTTTGAGCCGCTGAGGAAGTCGCTCTTCGATTACGGCGACAGGTATTTCCTGCTTGCCGACCTGAGGATGTACCACGATGTCCATGAGACGGCCCAGGAGCTCTACAAGGCGAACCAGGCCGAATGGAACAGGAAGGCCATAATCAACGTGGCAGGCAGCGCCAAGTTCTCCTCCGACAGGACCATAAGGCAGTATGCGGAGGAAATCTGGGACATCAAGCCATGCAAGGTCAGGAAGTCCTCGACGGATTCGGTTCTTGAAGATGCAAGGAAGATGCAGTGACATAAGGGGCTCGCAAGGGCCCCTTCCTGCTGGATATGAGGCATCCGAAGGCATAGCCGTGACCGTGCTGCTGACGCTTGCAGGCGGCCTGCAGGATGCCTATTCCTATTTCGCCAGGGGGCATGTATTCGCCAATGCGCAGACAGGCAATATAGTACTACTGGCAGCAGCCCTGCTCGAAGGGGACTGGAGCAGGGCCTTCTCATACATCATCCCCCTGCTCTCCTTTGCCGGGGGCATCTATGCAGCCCTCGAGATACGCAGGCTCTACAGGGGCGCAGGCCGCATCCACTGGCGCCAGATCGTGGCCTTCTGCGAGATCCTGCTCCTGGCCGCCGTAGGCTGCATGGGAGAGGACCACAGCCAGATAGCGAACGCGATGGCATCATTCTCCTGCGCGATGCAGGTGGAGGCATTCCGCCATGTGCATGGCAATGCCTACGCAAGCACGATGTGCATCGGCAACATACGGGCCCTGATGGAGAACCTGCACAGCCTTGCAGGAGGCGACAGGGCAGCGGGCGGGAAGGCGCTCCACTACCTGGGAGTGCTCATCGTCTTCGCCCTCGGCGCGGCCCTCGGCGCCTTCCTGCTTCCCTATATGGGCCTCCGGGCGATATGGGCAGGCGCGCTGCTCATCGCGGCAGCATCAATCATCATGGCAAGGAGGAAACGATGACAGGGATAATACTTGCGGCAGGGCTTTCGTCACGCATGGGGAGCAACAAGCTCCTCCTCCCGCTCGGGAATGGCACGATACTCTCCGCGTCGATAGCGAACGCGCTGGACAATCTCGATTCCGTCATCATCGTAACAGGCCATGAGCGCGCAAGAGCTGAGGAAATCGCAGCCGGATTCCCCGTAAGGACCATATACTGCCCGGCATACATGGAAGGGCAGCGAGCAAGCACGCTGGCAGGGATAGAGGCCGTGGATGATGATTTCGCCATCATACCGGGGGACCTTCCACTCATCTCTGCAGATGATTTCCGTACCGGCAGGGAGCTTCTCCGCAGCCATGATGCCTCCAGGCCCATGCATGGCGGCATCCCAGGCCATCCGGTGATGTACAGGAAAGAGAACAGGGAGAGGCTGCTCTCCTCTCCCCTTACGATGAAGGAATACCTCAGGACGATATCCCTGGGGTCATTCGAAGGGAGCATCGGCACCATACTTGATGCCGACACCCCTGATGACTATGCAAGGCTATCAGCCCTCTACGGAGATCCTGCCGCCATCCGCTAGGACCTTCAGCACGCTGCCGTCATGCAGCGTCCCGGAGAGGATCTTCCGCGAGAGCTCGTTCTCGATCCTGTCCTGGATGAACCTCCTGATAGGACGTGCGCCATAGACCGGGTCGAAGCCCTCCTTGGCGATATATCCCTCGACAGCCTCATCCCACTCAAGCCTGTAGCCGCGGCGCGCGACACGCTCCCTGAGCGTCTCAAGCTGCAGATGGGCGATCTTGCGGATCTCCTCTTCCCCAAGGGGATTGAAGACTACGATCTCATCGATCCTGTTGATGAACTCAGGACGGAACGTATGCCTGATTATCTCCATGACATCCCGTTCCGCATTGGCAGGATCATCGAGTATCTGCTGCGAGCCGAGGTTGCTTGTCATGATGATGATCGTATTGGAGAAGTCCACGACACGCCCCTGCCCATCCGTGAGGCGCCCATCATCGAGCACCTGCAGGAGGATATTGAAGACATCCGGATGCGCCTTCTCTATCTCATCGAAAAGGACTACCGAATACGGACGTCTCCTTACGACTTCAGTCAGCTGTCCGCCCTGGTCATAGCCTACGTACCCAGGAGGGGCTCCGATAAGCCTCGACACTGAGTACTTCTCCATATACTCGGACATATCGATACGCGTAAGCGCCTTCGGGTCATCGAAGAGGAATGAGGCAAGCTCCTTGGCAAGGAGCGTCTTGCCGACGCCCGTAGGGCCTGCGAAGAGGAAGGAGCCAAGCGGACGGTGCTCATCGCCGATTCCCGCCTTGTTCCTCCTGATTGCATTGCTGACAGCCTCGATAGCCTTCTCCTGGCCGATGACCTTCTCGGAGAGTATCTTCTCGAGATTGAGGTACTTCTCCATCTCGGAGCCCATCATCTTCGCCACCGGCACACCGGTCCATGCGGAGACGACCTTCGCGATATCATCCTCGGTGACCTCCTCCCTCAGGAGCCTCCTGCCATCGGCCTGGAAGGAATTGACCTTCTCCTCGGCCTTCTGGATATCGGCCATCACCGCCGGGATCTGGCCATGCTTGATCATAGCGGCCTTGCTGAGGTCTCCCTGCCTCTCGGCAAGCTGCTCCTGGCTGTTGAGCTTATCGAGCTCGGCCTTCTTCTCCCTGAGCGATACGATTGCGCCCTTCTCGTTCTGCCACTCAAGGCTGAGGGCATCGTACTTCGCCTGCATCTCGGCAAGCTCCTTGCCGATCTTCTCGAGCCTTTCCTTCGACCCCTCGTCATCCTCACGGGTCAGCGCCTGCTTCTCGATCGAGAGCTGCAGCATCTTCCTGTGGAGCGTATCGAGCTCCGCAGGCTGGCTCTCGATCTCCATCTTGATCTGCGAGGCCGCCTCATCGACAAGGTCGATGGCCTTATCAGGCAGGAACCTGTTGGTAAGGTACCTATCGGAAAGGACGGCAGCGGCGACGAGGGCCTCATCCTTGATGCGCACGCCATGATGCAGCTCATACTTCGGCTGGAGGCCGCGCAGGATGGAAATCGTATCCTCGACTGAAGGCTCCTTCGTATAGACAGGCTGGAACCTCCTCTCAAGGGCCTTATCGGACTCGATGTACTTCCTGTACTCATCGAGCGTGGTGGCACCGATCGCATGGAGCTCGCCGCGGGCAAGTGCCGGCTTGATGAGGTTCGACGCATCTGTCGACCCTTCGGCGGCGCCTGCGCCTACGATCGTATGGAGCTCATCGATGAAGAGGATGATCTTCCCTTCGCTCCTGGTCACTTCCTTGATGACTCCCTTGAGCCTCTCCTCGAACTCGCCGCGGAACTTGGCACCCGCGATCAGCGAGCCAAGGTCAAGCGAGAGGAGCCTCTTGTCCGCCAGGGACTCCGGGACATCGCCCTTGGCGATCCTCTCGGCAAGCCCTTCCACGATAGCCGTCTTGCCGACTCCAGGCTCTCCTATGAGGACAGGGTTGTTCTTCGTCCTCCTGCAGAGCACCTGCATGACGCGCCGGATCTCATCGTCCCTGCCGATGACAGGGTCGAGCTTATCCTCCGCGGCAAGCTGCGTGAGGTCCTTGCAGTACTTGTCGAGTGCCTGGTACGAGGCTTCCGGATCCTGGCTGGTGATCCTCTCGCTACCGCGGATGCTCTTCAGCGCCTCCATGACATCCTTCTCATTGACGCCAAGCGCGATAAGCGCGTCCCTCTCGGCACAGCTGTCAGTCAGCACGGCAAGCAGGAAATGCTCAGCCGATACGTACTCGTCCCTGAACTGTCCCTTGATCTTATCGCAGGCGGCAAGGATGCGTGCCGCATCCCTGGAGAACGACTGCTGCGCGGCGCCATATGTCTGCGGCTGCCTGTCGCTTATCTCCTCCATCGCCTTGATGACGGCATCGGCGCTGACTCCCAGCTTCTCGAAAAGCGGGACCAGCACGCCATCCTTCTGCTTTGCAAGCGCGATGATTATATCCGCCGGAACGACTTCCGGATGCTGCTTGGCGGCAGCCTGCTCCGCTGCATCCTGTATGGCATTCTGCAGCTTGAGCGTAAATCTGTTGTAATCCATATTCACCCCCGTATAAGGGAACATAAACGCACAACAGAAAGATAATCATGCAGATGGAAATCGTTAAGGGCGCAGCGTATCGATTCCCAGGGAAGCTATCTCCTGGGCCTGCTTCGCATCAAAGGACGGGAAGAATGCCACCTGGAAGCATATCATCTGGGCAATGGTCAGCAGGCGGTCCGAAGCCGCGTCGATATCGACAGGGGCGATGGTACCCCGCACGATGCCCTGCCTGATGAGCCTCTTGAAGAGGATCGAGAGCTTCGCCGTGCGCTTGTGGATCACCTCGGCGAAGTCGACGCCCTCCTTCTTCGCGGAGATTATGACCGATACCAGGTTCAGCAGCGATGCCTCGTTGGCCTTGGCCGTCCCTATGATATCATCGAAGATCGCATGGAGGCGGTCGGCCTCATCGCCGATGGACTCATCCCAGGCAATCGATGAGTAATGGACGAACATGCGGCCTGTTATCAGCTTAACCGCATAGTAGTAGATCTCGACCTTGTCATGGAAATACTGATAGACCGTCGGACGGGAAATCCCAGCCCTCTCGGCTATCAGGGAAAGGTTGGAATTGCTGTATCCTTCCTCAGCAAAGACCTCCAGCGCTGATTTCAGGATATGCTCCTTCCTCTCCTCATGATCTATCTTCTTAGGCATACATTGATGATACCTCATCAGGATGATAATTCAAAACGAAAATCGGAAAACATGTCAGGAAACGCCCAGGGAGATGCTAATATACATACATGGACAGGGGATTCTGGGATAACGTTGACTCTCTGCGCGGCAGCACAAGCCTCAGGAACCTGTGCGCTGATGCCGGCATCAATTACCGTACCGCGATCGACCAGCGCTTCAGGAACCGCTTGCCATCCGCCGAAGCTGCCGCCCGGATAGCATCGGCTCTCAGCACCGACCTCGCAGCGCTCCTCCCGCAGCCTGAGGCGCAGGATGAGAGACGTGCCAGGCTATCCAGGGCAATCGCTACAGCCGATGAGGAGGACATCATCCTGATAGAGAGGATGCTCGGCATCGGCTGATGGACAATGAGGCGATTAGCGCCTACAATTCCATTGCTCGCCCTCATAGCATAATGGATAGTGCATTCCCCTCCGGAGGGAAGGATGGCGGTTCGATTCCGCCTGAGGGTGCATAGCCTAGCAGGAAGATGTCCGATGGCTATAGATGGGAACGATATCCAAGCCCGTATAAAAATCGCAGGAACCCAAGCAAAAGAAAACCAGACTTCAATATGGCATCAATCAGCATCTATCACAAAAATCGGAAACAGACTTCCACAATTTGCGGAAGTTTTACTTCCATATTTTGTGATATGACATTAGACTCTGATTATGGATGGATATCTTAAGCGGGTTGCGGATGATGAGCTTGATTTCCTGTTGGAGACCTTCAGCGCAGTCCAGATAGAAGGACCGAAATGGTGCGGCAAGACAACGACGGCCGAGATGAAGGCGAAAAGCGTCCTGAAGCTCCAGGAGGAAATCAATGACGACCCTGGTTTCCTTGAGATGGCAGAGGCAAGGCCATCATCATTGCTTCCCGGGGAGAATCCGCGTCTTCTTGACGAGTGGCAGATTGTCCCTGCGCTGCATGATGCAGTCCGGACCGATGCGGACAGGCGCCATGTACCCGGGTTGTATATCCTTACCGGTTCGAATTCCATAAGCGATAGCATGATGCGCCACTCAGGCATCGGACGCATCACCAGGATGAAGATGTATCCGATGAGCCTCGCGGAGAGCGGAGAATCATCAGCCATGATCTCCCTCAGCGGCCTTTTCGGGAATCCGATGCAGGAAATATATGCGGAGAGCAGCCTGTCTGTCGAAGAACTCGCATTCGCCATCTGCCGTGGAGGCTGGCCTTACTCGCTTTCCATGAAGACGGATAAATCGAAGCTGTTCATCGCGAAAGACTACCTTGCAGGAATATGCAGCACAGAGATAAGCACTGTCGATGGTACGAGGAGGGATCCTGCCAGCACAAGGCTGCTCATGCGGTCCTATGCACGCCATATCTCAGAACCGGCATCCTTCGCATCCATCATGGCTGATATGGAAAGCCGTCCTGCAATCAGATCCGATAAGACCTTGATGGAGTACCTCACGGCACTTGAGAAGCTCTTCGTCATCGAGGATATCCCTGCATGGTGTCCTGCAATCCGCTCGAAGACGGCAATCAGGAGCAGCTCGAAACGGGAATTCACCGACCCTTCCATTGCAGCCGCAGCGCTTGGCATCAGCCCAGATGCCCTACTGAAGGACATGAGGACCTTCGGGTTCATGTTCGAATGCCTGGCAGCGAGGGACCTGCGCGTCTATTCCTCTCCCATAGGGGGAAGCCTCTCGTATTACAGGGATAGATACGGGCTTGAGGTTGATTTCACGATCCATCTGGAAGACGGCCGCTTCGCGCTTATCGAATGCAAGCTCGGGAGCGCACAGGTCGAAGCAGGAGCAGAGCACCTGCTCAAGGTAAGGGAGCTTATCAGGAAGGCAAATGGGAATCATTCCCAAGCCCCTTTGAGGGAACCTGACCTGATGATTATCCTGACAGGCGGGAAATACGCATACAGAAGGCCTGATGGAATCTACGTCATACCTATCGGTGTCCTAGGGCCTTGAAGGCGATGTAGAATATATCCATGGAAATCATAGCAAGAAGGGCTTTCAGCCCGACGTACATCCTGTTCGATACAGCATTCCTGATATTCTTCCTCATGCTCCTGATCTGGAAAAGGAAGTACATCACCGCCACTGTCGGAATCATCATGGGAATCGTCTACATGGCGGTCGACTTCGGCATATTCCATCTCCTGCTGGGGACAAGGTCAATCGAGGAAGGCAGCCTCTTCTGGACACTGCTCTGGATGTCGATGAGCTATGGCTTCACGAACTTCGTCTGGATATGGCTCTGGCTGGAAAAGGACGAGAACCTCTTCGAATGGTCCCTGCTGATCCTGCTCTGGTGGTTCGTCTGCCCTCTCCTCGCCTCGTCCTCGGAACCATCGATCGTGATACAGCGCACGACCGGCGCATACCATGGCTACATGGCCCTGATCCTCCTCGCAGGCTACCTTGGCGCCATCATCTATAATCTACGGCAGGGCGACAGGAGATATCGTATCGATATCCTCTGGATGCTGGTCATCGGCATATTGGTGCAGTTCGGCTGGGAAGCAGGCCTTCTCCTGGGCGGAATCAGAAGCGCGGGAATGGACCTTGCCTCCGCGATGAAGACGCTGGTCGTCAACTCGCTGCTGGAAACGAACCTCGGCATGCCATACGCCTATCTCATCTCCATCGCAATCACGTCCAGATTCAATGAGGACTTCTCAAGACGGAACCCCGCCCTTTCGTTGAAAGAGCGGATCGGGGAGATAAACCGGAAGACTGTCAGGCTGGGATGAGGTTCCGCGGCACCAGTACCACGATTCCCTTATGGCTATCTGCAGTATCGATTGATGATGTCCCTGCATACTCGATGTCCCCGAAGCAGGAGAGGAAATCATCGGCAGTGCTTAGCACATCAAAGCCGAAACGGGGATTATCGCTCCTGTAATGCACAGGTATCGCGATGCGTGGCTTCAGCTCCTTCACAAGCGCTGCGGCCTCCTTGCCATCAATCGTGTAATGGCCTCCCACCGGAACCAGCAGGACATCTAGGCCATAGAGCCTATCGATTCCATCAGGCCGGCAGCCGAGGTCGCCAAGATGCGCGATACGGCAGCTTCCATCATCCAGTATATGGATCCTGTCCGGCCCTCTCAGCGCCCCTCCTGCATCATCGTGATACGTATCGATGCAATCAACGGAAAACGGTACAGCTGAAGAAGGAACGATCCTCACGCCTTCCCTGAATCCATGGTCCCCATGCCCATGGCTGCAGAATACGGCGGAAGCCTCTTCCCGTACGTTCCCAAGCCCATCGACATACCCATCAGCATATGGATCGATAACCACCACATAACCATTGCTTTCCAACCTGAAGCATGAATGCCCTATCCATGTAATGATCATATGGGGATTATAGCACCATGCTCAGTGTGCCAGCTCAGCAACCCGCCTGTGCCTGCGGTGCATCGTATCCCCGTTCGCCCATCGCCTGTAGAAGTGCACGAAGCAGGCAATATGGGCAATGAACGTGACTGTCCAGGAGACAGGATACGACATATAGAGCGTGAAGATGGTCCTGTCCAGCTGGAAGACGGTGCATACCCATACGATCCTCAGGCCGCATGCGCCCGCAAGCGACACGAGCGTGGGGATGATGGAAAGGCCTATCCCCCTCAGGGCACCGCAGGCGACATCCATCATGCCGCAGAGGAAGTACGGCAGGCAGACGATGACAAGGCGCTCATAGCCGAAGACGATTACGTCCTCTTCTCCTGAATAGATGGAAAGGAGCTGGTGCCCGAAGATGGTTGCCAGCCCTCCTGCAATCACGCCTACGGCCACTACGGTGGCAAGGCAGAGCCAGAGGACGCGCAGCACCCTCTTCTTCTCGCCTGCGCCGAAGTTCTGGCTGGTGAAGCTTATGCATGCCTGGTAAAGCGCATTCATCGAGACGTAGACGAAGTTCTCGATATTCTGCGAAGCCGCGCTTCCCGCCATCGCCGTCGAGCCGAATGTATTGATAGATGCCTGCAGGATCACATTCGAGACGGAGAAGAGCGCACCCTGTATGCCGGCGGGAAGGCCGACCTTGACAATCAGCACGAGCTTGTCCCTGGAAATCCGCAGCTTCCCCAGGCCAAGATGGTACAGTCCTTCGCTGCGGATCAGGCACCGCAGTATGAGGACCGCGGAGACAGCCTGCGATGCTATCGTGCCGATAGCGACGCCAGCGACGCCCATATCGAAGACGATTACGAGGGTGAGGTTGAGGATGACATTCAGGATTCCCGCGAACGTGAGGTAGATAAGCGGCCTCTTCGTATCGCCGACAGCGCGGAGTATGCCGGCCCCGAAGTTATAGAGCATCAGCACAGGCATGCCGATGAAGATTATCCTCATATACAGGACAGCATGCGAGAGCACATCATCAGGGGTACCCATCAGCGAGAGGACAACCGGCGAGACGATGATCCCGATGAAGATCAGGGCGATGCCGCAGATGATTGCGAGGAGGACCGATGTATGGACGATCTCCTGGCAGTTCCGCTCATCCCGGGAGCCATAGAAGCGTGCCATCAGCACGCTGCTGCCTGTCGCAAGCCCGACGAAGACATTGATGATCAGATTGTAGAGCGAGGCAGTTGAACCGACGGCAGCCATGGCTTCCTTGCCGGCGAACTGCCCCACGGTAATCACATCAGCTGCATTGAAAAGCAGCTGGAGAATCGATGAAAGCATCAGCGGGAATGAGAACCGCAGTATCTTGCCGAGGAGAGGTCCCCGGCACATATCGATTTCATAGCTTCTCGAGGCCATTGCTCAGTCCTTTGGCACTGAGATTAGCACGAGCAGGCCGATAAGGGAATCAGGTTCCCGTCAGATCCTATCTGACATCGTCGCGACCATGACGGCCTTGATCGTATGCATCCTGTTCTCGGCCTCATCGAAGACGACGGACGCCTCTGAGCGGAAGACCTCATCGGTGACTTCCATCTCATCCAGGCCGAACTTCTCCTTCACGCTCTGCGCAATAGTCGTGTTGAGGTCGTGGAATGATGGCAGGCAATGCTCGAAGATGGTCTTCTTCCCTGTCGACTTAAGCAGGTCCATCGTCACCTGATACGGCTTGAGCAGGGAGATCCTCTCCGCCATCTTGTCCTCCTCGCCCATCGAGCACCAGATATCCGTATAGATGATATCAGCGCCTTTGACGGCCTCGGCAGGATCCTGGACGATATCGATGGAAGATCCATTGGCATCTGCCCATGCCCTGCACTCGGCGACAAGCTCCTCGGACGGAAGGAGCGATGCAGGAGTCGCCACGGCATAGTCCATGCCCACTTTCGCGGCCCCGATCATCAGCGCATTGGCCACGTTGTTCCTGCCGTCGCCCACATAGGCCAGCTTCATCTCATCAAGCGGCTTGCCAAGATGCTCCTGGGCCGTGAGGAAATCAGCCAGGACCTGCGTAGGATGGTCGTCATCCGTGAGCCCATTCCAGACAGGCACGCCGGAATAGAGCGCGAGATCCTCGACGACCTTATGGGCAAAGCCCCTGTATTCAATGCCGTCATAAAGCCTGCCAAGCACCTTCGCCGTATCCTCAAGGGATTCCTTCTTCCCCATCTGCGAGTTCGTGAGGAACGTGACTCCGGCGCCCTCATCGAATGCAGCCACCTCGAATGAGCAGCGCGTCCTCGTGCTTGTCTTGTCGAAGAGGAGTACGATATTCTTCCCTTCCAGGAGCCTCCCCTTCAGGTTATCTGGACAGCTGCCGCCTTTCTTCTTGGCCTTAAGCTGCGATGCAAGCGATATAAGATAGAGGATCTCGTCCTTCGAGTAATCCTTCAGCGTGAGAAAGCTTCTTCCCTTAAGTGTCATATGCAACTCCTATACAGGACTTTCTAAATAAATATGCATAAATTGTCAATATCATCGGCTATTATGCATAATTATTCGGTTATCTCGCTTCCTTCTCCCTCTTCCTCGCCATGAGGGACCCCGGCGTCGGGCAGCTCTATCTTGCCGAGCCTGCCCGTGATGATGCTGCTGCGCTTCACGGCATTGCCGAGCCTGTCCTGGGCCCTGTCCATAGCGGCCTGGGTCTTCTCAAGGTCCTCCCCGAAGCGATGGAACTGGAGCTTGAGGTCCCTGAAGAGCTCCCATACCTTCCTGGTGTTCTTCTCCACCTGCAGCGTACGGAACCCCAGCTGCAGGGAATTGAGCAGGGCCGAGAAGTTCGTCGGTCCAGTCAGCACCACCCTGTACCGGCTCTGCAGCTCCTCGGCAAAGCCATCGATCCTCAGCAGCTCGGCATAGAGGCTCTCGGTCGGCACGAAGAGGATGGCGAAGTCAGTCGTCTCGGGAGGCGCGATGTACTTATCCCTGATATCCCGGGCCTCCTGCAGCACGCGCAGCCTCAGCTCCTTCACCGCGGAACGCGCCGCATCATCGTCATCGGCATCGATGGCATCGGAATAACGGAGGAAGCCCTCGCGCGGGAACTTGGAATCAATAGGAAGGAAGACCTCGCTGCCATCATCCCTGCCGGGGAGCCTGACAGCGAACTCTACCACCCCGCTACCGCCCTTAGGCGAGTAATTGCGCACATACTGCGATGGCGCCATGATATCAGAGATGATGCTCTCTGCCTGCACCTCTCCCCAGATGCCGCGTGACTTCACGTTGGAGAACATCCTGGAAAGGGAGGATATATCGGAGGAGAGCCTGTTCATCTCGCCGATGGATGCATAAAGCGATTCAAGGTTCTTCGTCACCTGCTCGAAGGACTTGGAGATCCTCGTCTCCAGCGTCGACTGCAGCTTCTCATCCACCGTCGTACGCATCCTCTCCAGCTGGGCGGAATTCTCCTCGCGGATCCTATCCATCCCGCGGCGGACCTCATCGGCCAGCCCCTGCGTGCCCTTTATGACGCTGTCCATGGTCCTGAAGTTGTCATCGCGGATGGCATCCAGCACATTGGCTATCTCCTGCAGGCTCTCCTTCTGGGCCTTCTCTATGCGCCCGGAGGATGCCCTGCTCTCCTGGAAGAACAGCCCCATCTGCGAGGAATACGAGCGGCTCATCTCATCAAGCCGTGCCTCAATCCCGGAAAGGTCCGCCTCCCTGTTCCCATCCTTCCTCCTCAGGAGGACGGCGACCAGGAGGATGGCATCGACAAGCGCCAGCAGGGCCAATGCCAGCAGGATGTATCTGATATCCATATCCATGACACTGATGATACTCCCTTTGCTGGTATTTTTTACAGTTCATCGTCTGCCTGCCGTATGCTACCATTTAGGAAAAGGAGAAACGCTATGAAGAAACTCATTGCCATGCTGGCAGTACTTCTGGCTCTGTCCGCTGCGGCATTCGCAGCTGAATCAGTCAACGCATATACCACGCTTGAGGAGCCTCTCGCGGCGAAGCTCTTCGAGCAGTTCGAGGCCGAGACAGGCATACATGTCAATTTCGTCAGGCTTTCCGGCGGCGAGGCAGTCGCCAGGCTCGAGGCGGAGAAATCGAATCCTCAGGCTTCCATCTGGGTCGGCGGCGTCGGCCTTGACCACATAACGGCGAAGGGAAAGGGGCTCACGACTCCTTATGTCAGCCGCTATGCGAGGAACACGCCTGAGGAATTCAGGGATCCGGAGAACTACTGGATCGGACTCTATGTCGGCCCTCTCACATTCGTGACGAACCTCGACAGGGCAGCAGAGCTCGGCATCGAGCCGCCGACATCATGGGCAGACCTGCTCAAGCCTGAATACAAGGGCTATATCAGGATGGCGAACCCGAACTCATCCGGTACGGCATACAACGTCCTCACGACGATGTGCTATGTCCTCGGCAGCGAAGACGCGATGATGGACTACATGACGAAGCTTGACCAGAACATCGACCAGTACACGCGCTCTGGATCGGCCCCTGGCAAGAGCGTTGCCACCGGAGAGATCCCTGTCGCCATCGGCTATGCCCATGACCAGGTCAAGCTCAAGGCAGCAGGCGCCAACATCTCGATCAATGCGCCTTCCGAGGGTACGGGATTCGAGCTCGCCTCCATGTCGCTCGTAGCCGGAGGCCCTGACATGGTCAACGCCAAGAAGCTCTATGACTGGATCCTTTCCGACAAGGATGCGCAGAAGATCTTCACCGAATGGTACGTGGTGCTCGTAGCCAATGGCGCCGAGAAGCATCCTGATGCCCTTTCGATCGACCAGATCAAGACCGTCAAGCAGGACTTCGCATGGGATGGCGACCCCGTCAACAAGACACGCCTCCTGGACCGCTGGACAAACGAGATCGGAAACAAGAGATAAAGATGATGGCCCGTCCTTTCCCAGGGCGGGCCTTATACTGGGGATAACAGCTGATGTTCACCAAAAGAAGGATTATCCAGTTCATAGCCATTGCCGTGCTCTTCCTCGCGGCGATGGGCTGGATCTACCACCAGCTCTCGGTCTCCTTCCGGGAATATGCCGATGAGCGCAACTTCAACGAGATCAGTCTTTTCGCGCGTACTTATGACGAGGGATTCAGCCAGGATGAGCTTTCAGCCTGGACCGGCAGCGTCCGGAACATGATACCCGGAGCAAGGTCCGCCTATCTCGCATACAGCGAGGAGACATTCGACTTCGAGCCCGCAGCCGGCTCGGAAGCCGTAATCACGATGTTCCAGGACAGCAGGGAGCTGCCTGAGTTCATCTCCGCCCTGGATAGCTGCTACTACCTTGAGCCGATGAAGCTCGAGGCAGACTATTCCGTAGACTATTCGCTCGACCCGGATGATGCGGCATCATCATCCGAAGCCAGCCAGATATACTTCCTGCCCACCGCAGACGAAAGCGGCGCCTATGTGCTGGGTGCCATCATCATCACGGTGCCAGGAGTCGCGGCCACAGGCTATGAGAGCCTCATGAGGACGCTCTTCATCGGAGCATCGGCCATCTTCCTCATCATCGCTTTCATCCTGCTCTTCACCCGCGATCCGATGACAGGCTTCCTCGTCCTCGCGCTCTTCGTCATCGTGGGCCTGTTCGTCGCCTTCCCCATCTTCGAGGCCATCAGGCTGTCATTCATAAAGGAAGGGCATTTCTCCTTCGCGATATGGAAGAGCTGCCTCTCGCCGACCTATCTCGTGGCCCTCTGGGGCTCGCTGAAGCTCGGCGTGCTGACGGCATCATTCTCGACAGTCATCGGATTCCTGTTCGCCTTCCTCATCGAGAGGACATCGTTCAGGCAGAAGAAGCTGATGACGACGCTGGCAACGATGCCGGTGATCTCTCCGCCGTTCTCGCTCTCGCTCTCGATTATCCTGCTCTTCGGCAACAATGGCCTCATCTCGAAGCAGATACTCCACCTCAATGCCTCGATATATGGGCTAGGAGGGCTTGTGCTCGTGGAGACGATAGGTATGTTCCCCATCGCCTTCATGACGCTTTCCGGCGTGCTCAAGCAGATAGACTCCACAGTCGAGGATGCTGCGCTTGACCTCTCCGCGACAAGATGGCAGGCCTTCAGGACGGTGACTCTGCCGCTTGCGCTTCCTGGCGTGCTCTCCGCATGGCTGCTCGTATTCACCAACAGCCTTGCGGACTTCGCCAATCCGCTCCTGCTCTCAGGCGACTACCGCGTGCTGTCGACGGAGGCGTACATGCTCGTCACGGGCAGGAACGACCTCGGCTCCGGCTCGGCGCTCTCATTCCTGCTCCTGCTGCCGACGCTGACGGCGTTCCTCGTGCAGCGCTTCTGGGTGTCGAGGAAGAGCTATGTCACCGTTACCGGCAAGCCATCGACTACCCTGACTGACCTGACGAACAAGCCTGTCAGGCTCGCCCTTGCCTCCGTGTGCTGGGCAATCATGGCCTTCATACTCGTCCTCTACGTCACGATCCTGGCAGGTTGCTTCGTACGCAACTGGGGCATCGACTACTCCTTCACGCTCGACAACTGGGGAGAGGCGCTTGCAAGGGGCTGGACGAGCATCCGCGATACCGTCACCCTCGCAGCGATCGCCACCCCGATAGCCGGAGTGCTGGCCATGGTCGCCGCCATGCTCATCGTCAGGAAGAAGTTCCCTGGCAAGAGGCTTCTTGAGATACTCATCATGACGCCCTATGCGATTCCGGGAACGCTGATCGGCATCAGCTACATCCTGGCCTTCAACAAGCCGCCGATCCTGCTCGTGGGCACAGGCGCCATCATCGTCATCAACTACGTCATCAGGGAGCTTCCTGTCGGCGTGGAGAACGGCATCGCCGCCCTGCACCAGATAGATCCCGCAATAGAGGAAGCGGCCTCTGACCTGGGAGCGGATGTGAATACCGTCTTCAGGACGATAGTGATGCCGCTTGTGCGTCCTGCATTCATCACCTCGATGAGCTACACGTTCGTCAGGTCGATGACAGCGGTATCGGCAATCATCTTCCTCATAAGCGCGAGATGGAACCATCTTACCGTGCTTATATTCAATTTCTCGGAGAACCTGAGGTTCGGCCTCGCATCGGTGCTTTCCACGGTTCTCATCGCCATAGTTCTCGTAGTCTTCTTCCTGATGAATCTCATCGTCAGGGATGGGAAGCTGACAGAGAAGACAATATCATCGAGGTAAGGATATGGAAAAGAAAAGCGTATCGGTAACGCTTGAGCATGTTACGAAGAGATTCAGGAACGTAAAGGGAAAGGCCGATGTCATCGCCGTGAATGATTCCCATTTCACCATAGAGCCAGGGGAGCTGATCACCCTGCTCGGCCCCTCAGGCTGCGGCAAGACGACCACGCTGAGGATGATTGCCGGCTTCGAGCTGCCTACGGAAGGCAGGATACTGATCGGCGACAATGATGTCACGATGCTTCCGCCCAACAAGAGGGATACGGCGACGATGTTCCAGTCATACGGGCTCTTCCCCCACATGACCGTATTCGACAATGTCGCCTACGGCCTCAAGCTCAGGAAGGTGGCTAAGGAGGAAATAGCGGAAAGGGTCAACGGGATGCTCTCCCTCCTCGGCCTTGCCGACCTCGGCGACAGGGCTCCTTCCAAGCTCTCCGGCGGTCAGCAGCAGAGGGTTGCCCTTGCCCGCTCCCTCATCGTCGCTCCTTCGGTCCTTCTCCTTGACGAGCCACTCTCCAACCTTGATGCGCTTCTCAGGGAGCAGATGAGGGTCGAGATAAAGAAGATCCAGCGCCAGCTCGGCATCACAGCTGTCTATGTCACCCATGACAGGACGGAGGCCATGTCTCTCTCTGACAGGGTAATCGTCATGAAGAACGGCTTCATCAGGCAGATCGGCACGCCTTCGGAAATCTATGAGGCGCCGAATTCCAGGTTCGTTGCCGGCTTTGTCGGCAAGGCCGCCTTCTTCAATGTGGATGTGAAAGGGAATGACAACGGGCACTACCAGTGCGCGCTTGGCCCGAAGGTCGTCGATGTGAAGCATGCCGCGGCAGGCGTGAACGTGGATGACAAGGCCGTCATCATGGCGCGTCCCGAGTCGCTGAGGCTCAGGGACAAAGGAGAGGGGAATATCGACGGGCGCGTGAAGCTGAACGTCTACCTCGGCGCCGCTGTCGAATCATTCATAGACACGCCGTTCGGCGAGGTGCTGGTGGAAATCGACGATCCGCAGACGAAGAGGATATATCCTGAAGGCTCGGAGGTATCAATCGACTTCGCCCCTGACAGGGTAAGGCTCCTTGCCAGCAACGAGGAATGACAAGGAAAGCGGGCTCCAGGGCCCGCTTCCTTATCTGTCCAGATCCAGCTCTCAGTCTACGAGCACGACTTCCCCGTTAGGATAGCGCTCTGCGACATATGCTGCTACCTCTTCTCCCTTGAGGGCTTCGACAAGGGCCTGGATCTCCGGCCTTGCCTCATCGCCTGAGCGGACTGCGATGACGTTCACGTACGGGCTGTCAGCGCCTTCCACATAGAGGCCATCCTGCGTTGCGATCAGGCCGGCAGGGATTGCATAGTTGCCGTTGATGACAGCTGCATCGACATCAGGAAGGATCCTCGGGAGGGACGCCGCCTCGATCTCGGAGAACTTGTATCCATTGGGATTCTCCGCGATATCCGCAGGCACGGCCTCGAGACCGGCATCTGCCTTAAGCGTGATCAGCCCGGCGCTCTGGAGAAGGAGGAGGGCCCTGCCTTCGTTCGTCGGATCGTTAGGGATGGCAATCGTGGCACCGGCCGGGATCTGGTCGATTGAGCCATACCTGTCGCTGTAGAGCGCAAGAGGCTCGATATGGATGCCGCCGGCACTCACGAGGTTATAGCCGCGCTCTGAGTTGTAGCTCTCGAGATACGGGAGATGCTGGAAGTAGTTGGCATCGAGCTCTCCTGCGGCAAGGGCCTCATTCGGCGTCACGTAATCAGTGAACTCAACGATCTCCAGATTGATGCCCTGCTCTGCAAGGCTGTCCTTGACGAGCGAGAGGAGCACGCCGTGCGGATCAGGGGTAGCCCCGACCTTGATCGTGTTCGAATCCGACTCGGCCGAACCTGATGCGAATGCCACGGAAATGGCAAGAAGCGATACGATAAGCGCTGCAAAGATTTTCTTCATAGTATTTCTCCAATCTATGTATTTCTGGTTTTCTTCGATAAGACTATCCCTCTGAGGGGAAGATGATCAATATACAGATTTGCCGTGTGATAAAAAGGATGTCATGCCCTCACGGGCATCATCATGGAGGACACGCACATGAAAGATGTATGGATGTATGTCATTTCAGTGTCCTCCTTGCTTTGATGGTCACATTATGCAGAGGGATGAATGATTATGCAATGGAAAAACGATGAAGTCGGATGAATTTGCAGGAAATTTGCTGAAAAGAAGCCTCCTGCCAAAGAGGAGGCTCTTCCATCAGGGCTCGGCGAACCAGCACTCGCCGCTTACTGGACGCGTGAAGATACGCCCATTATCCTCCGCGGCCTTCGCCTGATGGTACTTGTACAGCATCCTGCCATCATATTCGCCGAGGATCTCGATCTTGCCCGTATGGTGGCTCATCGCATACCTGAATCCCTTCGCAGGACCTGACATCGTCCTCCTGGCCTTATCGATTATGGCGGCGCCATCCCTTAGCGGGACCTGGAACTGGTTCTTCACCCCCTCCACCGGCCTGCACTGGAAGACGTAATACGGCATCACGCCAGCGGCGGCAAGGCCGTTCACGAGGCTGGAAAGCGTATCGGGATCGTCATTGACGCCCTTAAGGAGCACAGTCTGGTTGCGGACATTGCATCCGGCACCGCGCAGCAGCCTGGTAGCCTCCTTCGCCTCCGCGGTAAGCTCACGCGGATGGTTGAACTGCGTCACGACCAGGAGCTCCTTGCGCTTCCCATACTCAGAAAGGACCCCGAGCAGCTCCCCGTCATCCTCCGTTATCCTCTGCGGGAATGTCACTGGGACACGCGTGCCGAAGCGGATGAACCTCAGCGTGCTGATAGGCGTGAATACCTCGAGATACCGCCTTATGACATCCGTAGGATTCAGGAACGCATCGCCTCCTGACACAAGTATATTATCTATCTCGGCATGGCTGCGGATATAGCCAGCCATCATCGGCAGCTCGCTGGCTACCTCCTCGGATGACAGGCCCACAAGGCGCTTGCGGAAGCAGTGCCTGCAGTACATCGCGCACTGGTTGGTAGAGAGTATAAGAGCCGCAGGCCCGTACTTATGCTGCATCCCCGGGATGACGGTATTATCATATTCCCCTGATGTGTCCTTGCTGCCGCCCTCCGAGAACTCCACGGAGCCAGGCACGGCCATCTTCCTTATCGGATCATCGGGGTCGGACGGATCTATAAGAGACAGATAGTACTCAGGCACGCATACCGGATACCTTACGGCAATCTCCTCGAGGCTTGCGGCTTCCTCATCGGCGATTCCCAGCCTTTCCTTCATCGATGCGATATCACGATAGCATCCTGCCAGATCCTTTTCCCACTTCTTCACATTCCCTCCTTTTCCTCCCTGCGTATTCTCCTATTATACAACATGGCTGGCGGGAACCGGAAACGGAAAGAAGAACCTGCCCGAAGGCAGGTCCGCAAGGTGCTCAGCGCTTTGCTATCAGATGGCCGCTTATCCTGTCGCCTATGAACTGGATCAGCTCCACCATCACGATGATGATCACGACGGCTGCGACCATGTATGAAGGACGGAAGCGCTGGTATCCGTACCTTATGGCAAGGTCTCCGAGACCGCCGCCGCCGATTGCGCCAGCCATGGCCGAATAGCCGATGAGGTTGATGACGGTAAGGGTCACGCCGGAGACAAGCGATGGAAGCGCCTCAGGGATGAGGACCTTCATTATGATCTGCCAGTTAGTCGACCCCATCGCCTTGGCAGCCTGCACGACGCCTGGGTCTACTTCCTTGAGGGATGACTCGATTACCCTGGCTACGAAGGGCGCCGCAGCTATCGAAAGGGGAATCACGGTCGCCATCGTACCGATGCTCGTGCCGATGATCAGGCGCGAGAGCGGCATCAGCACGATCATGAGGATCAGGAACGGGAACGAGCGGAGAATATTCACGATCCTCGACATCACCGCATAGAACGCCGGATGGGGTATGATTCCTCCATGCTCTTCCGCACCGGTTACATGGAGGAGCACTCCGATGGGGAATCCGAGGATGAGGGAGAATACGGTGGAGAGGAAGACCATCACGATAGTCTCCTGCGTGGCTTCAAGAACAAGCTGGATCATCGTGTCCATCATAATCCTCCTTCCTTCTCTTCCTCGACTACGACACCTGCATCAGCCAGGGCCTTTATCGCCTTGGCGGCCGTCTCGCGGTCAGGTCCTATATCGGTTATCATCACGCCGATCTCGATGCCGTCGACGTTCTGCACGCCGGCAGCCCTTATGTTGAAGACAGCTCCTGTCTCCAGCGTGACAGACGATATGATCGGCTCTCCTGTCCTGGTCCCGCGGAAGCGTAGGGTGTAATGGCCTCCGTCATCCGACCACCTGACGACCGAATCATGGACCGTGGTCAGCGTCGAGATGAATTCCTTGGTGACAGGGCTTGAGGGATGCTCGAAGATATCTGAGACAGCCCCTTCCTCGACGATCCTGCCCGCATCAAGGACGGCGACACGGTCGCAGGCATCGCGCACTACCTCCATCTGGTGGGTGATCATCACGACTGTGAGGTTCATCTTCTTCTGGATTTCCTTGATAAGGGAGAGGATAGCCCTGGTCGTCTGCGGATCGAGCGCGCTCGTCGCCTCGTCGCAGAAGAGTATCTGCGGCTCCACGGCAAGGGCCCTGGCAATGGCCACCCTCTGCTTCTGGCCACCGGAGAGGGTGGATACAGGCGCATCGCCCCTGCCATCCAGCCCGACAAGCGAGAGAAGCTCGTCCGTCCTCTTCCTGATATGCTCCTTATCCATATGGCATATCTCCATAGGATATGCGATATTCTCAGCCGCATTCCTGGATGAGAAGAGATTGAAGTTCTGGAAGATCATGCCGATCTTCCTCCTTTCCTGGATCAGCGCATCCTTGGGAAGGTTGTCCACCCTCCTGTCCCCGTAGTAGACCTCGCCCTGGTCAGGCTTCTCAAGCATGGATATCAGGCGGACAAGCGTCGACTTGCCTGCCCCGGAACGGCCGATTATCCCGTAGACGGTGTTCGATGGTATATCCAGAGTCACATCATCGACTGCGTGAAGGGATGCATAGTTACGCTTTAGGTTCTTCAGTGTAATCTGCATGAAACATCTCCTGCGAAATCCCAGATCGCTTGGATTATATCAGAAAAGGAAAACAGCTCCCACCCATCGGAAGGAGCTGCATGCGATCTGCGGCAGGCTTATCTCAGGTCCTTGTCCGTCTTAAGGACATCCTGGTCATCATATGCCCTGTTCTCGCCAGCCATGGCCCAGATGAACGTATAGTTCGATGTGCCGCAGCCGGAGTGGATCGACCATGATGGATTGAGGACGGCCTGGTCATTGTGCATGACGATATGCCTTGTCTCGCCCGGCTCTCCCATGAAGTGGAAGACGACGTTATCCTCAGGGATATCGAAATAGAAGTAGACCTCCATCCTCCTCTCATGCGTATGTGCCGGCATCGTGTTCCAGACGGAGCCTGGCTCGAGGTGCGTGAGGCCCATCGAGAGCTGGCATGTATCGAGCACGTCCGGATGGATATACTGGTTGATCGTCCTCTCATTGGATGTGAGCTGCGAGCCGAGATGCTTGTGGATCGCATCCTTGAGCGGAATCAGCTTGATCGGATACGGCCTGTGGGCAGGCGTCGTGCACATATAGAACTTCGCAGGGTCATCAGCGGATGCGGATGAGAGGATGACCTCCTTCGTCCCCATCGGGATGTATATCCCATCGAAATGCTCCATCGGATACTCGGTGCCATCGACCTTTATCGTGCCCTTGCCGCCGATGTTGATCGCTCCGAGCTCCCTTCTCTCAAGAAGGTAATCGACGCCGAAGTTCTTCCAGCAGTCGATGTTCTTATCGATCGGAAGCTCCTTGTGGACCGGCATGGCGCCCATCGTCACGATCCTATCTATATGCGAATACACAGCTGTTACATCGTCTTCCCTGAAGACTTCAGCGATAAGGAACTCATCCCTGAGCTCATCAGTATCCATCCTCTTGAATGGTTCCTTGCCTGTTGAATAGCGAATGTCCATAATCTTCTCCTCAAGATGAGATTATACCAGAAAAGCTATCTTCTGCTACTACCTGGCTCCAGCCTGGCGAGAAGAGCCCTGCATCCTTCGCATATCTCGGCATAGGCCGTGTCGAAGTCCCCTGTATACCAAGGGTCGTCAACGCCTTCTTCGGTGAGCATGACTATCTTATCAGCATCCCCGAACCTGCTCCTGAGCGAGCGCAGGTTATACCTGTCAAGGGCGACGACCAGGTCCGCATCACGGAAATCAGCATCGGAGATCCGCCTTGCATGCCTTGGGGAGAAAGGTATCCCATGCGCGTGGAGGACGCGCTTTGCCGGCGGATAGATATCATTGCCGGTCTCCTCGCTGCTTATCCCAGCCGAATCTGCCTCATAGCCGGAAGGTGCCATCGAGCGGAAGACAGCCTCAGCCATCGGCGAGCGGCATATGTTGCCATGGCATACGAACAATATCCTGAACATGCCTAACCAATACCATTTTCCACCGCATTAGCCAAGTGATGAAAAAAGGACTCCGAAGAGTCCCTGAAAGGAGAAAAAAAGAAAATCTGGCAGCGACCTGCTCTCCCGCGGACTAGCCGCAGTACCATCGGCGCAAGGGCGTTTTACTTCCGTGTTCGGGATGGGAACGGGTATTGCCGCCCTGCTATGGCCACCAGAAGAATCATATGGTAAGAGGATAAGCTCCTCCGACCTATGATCAAATGTCCGAAGACATTAATAAACAATAAAAACCTGGCAGCGACCTGCTCTCCCGCGGACAAGCCGCAGTACCATCGGCGCGAGGGCGTTTTACTTCCGTGTTCGG
>CALXQU010000014.1 GCA_944390725.1 uncultured Spirochaetaceae bacterium | reverse complement strand
TACCCATCGCCTTTCGGTTAGATTCTATTTTTGATTTTCAGCCTTCATTTCGGTTAGATTATTTTTGAGTCAACGCGTTTCATTGACTGTCTGAGCAGTTGGGCTGTATCATGTTCATAGAAAGAGTCGCTAGCAAGACGGCGACCTCAGATTTTGAGAATAGACTCCTCGCTATCGGTTGGCACTATGACGGCGAGGATTCTTTATATCCCTAATCAGGCCGAGAACCTCTTTCAAGATCCGCAGGAGCACCAGAGCAAGCTCTAATGCTGCTTTCATTCTGGTCTATCACCTCCTTCCCTGCAGTGGCTTAGGGAGATTGCTCCCCCCCCCCTACAGGAGCAGAGGCCACCGTCTGCTATCTGCTGACGACTCTGTAATCTTACCAACCCAATCAGAAATCCTTAAAGGAGATTTCAGAGGACATACTGCATCTGCTTTGCGAATGAATAGAGCTGCGAAAGAATCCTGCTTAATTGACTGCTTGAGCAATTGAGCTGTCTATGCTTATGGGAAGAACCCTCGCCTTCCAAACACCATCAGATTCCTGGAAGTCTTCATCTGCCAGGACTGTCGGAAATGCCCACTCAGCCCGTATTGATATTGAGAGCGATGCTCCATAGGAGGTATATCATATGCAGCGCAGGTTCAGCATCGGTAACACGGCTGGCATGCTGAGGGACATGTGCCTGATGGACAACGAGTTCTTCTCCGTCTCATTCGACGGGGACAGGGCCAACACCCAGCTGATGCCCGGCATCATACTCGGACGGGACGACCTGTCCGTCGTCAGCGTGAAGACGCAGAAGGAGATAAGGAACATGCCGGACCTCCATTCCGTCTGCCTTGACATAGCGGCGACGGACAGGGACGGGAACCTCTATGACATAGAGATCCAGAGGGCCCATGATCCGGTGGAGAGGATGAGGGCGAGGTTCTACAGCGCGATGATGGATGTCCGCAGCCTCGGTGAAGGGATGGATTACGGCAGGCTTCCGCAGTCCTATGTGATCTTCATCGACGAACATGACGCCATCGGGAGAGGCAGGGCCCTGTACAGGATGGAACGCATGGACAGCGAGACATGCGAGCCATACGGCGATGGCTCCCACATCATCCATGTCAGCGCATCGCTTGCCGATGAGGGCACGGACCTCGGGAAGCTGATGCACGACCTGAGGTGCACGGATCCGGAGAAGATGTATTATACTGGTCTCAGGGAACGGACAAGCTACTTCAAATGCACGGAGGAGGGAAAGAAGGACATGTCGGAAGCATTCAGGAAGATGTATGAGAGCGATATCGAAGAAGCAATGAAGGAAGGCATCAGGAAAGGAATCAGAAAAGGCATCAAGGAAGGCATCAGGAAAGGCTCCGATGAGAGAGCGGAGGATAGCGCCAGGCGCATGATCCAAGATGGTTCCATTCCCCTTCCGAAGATTGCAGAATTCCTAGGGCTTCCGTTCGATGAGGTCGAGAAGCTGAAGAGCAGCATTGATATCTGATTATCCATGGAAGCCTGAGGGATTCCAGCTCCCTCGGGAATCGATAATCTGCTCCCTGTCTTTGCTTCCCTCCACCCAAAGGAAGATATCTGCTTGAGAACAGATAGCTTGTCAGGCGGATACATTTTTGGACTTAGTATCAATTTTCGCTACCGGAATGCATCTTGCAAATCAACCAGATAAGCTACAAGATGATTTCGTAGATGTAGCGATATTGCATAAACCACCAGAAGGAATCCTTCAGAATATGGGAAAGCCATCAGTCTGATAATCCTAGCCATCACAGGAAAATGGAATATCTGAAGCAGACCGAGAGATACCGAAGAAATGCGGAGAGGAATATCACCAGCACTTTCAAATGCATATCCTGCTTCCCAGGCAAAACCGCGGACAAGAAAGCAAGGGATTATCCGACACGTGCTATCAACCATAATCAATGGAAATCCGCAAATGCCTTAATCCAATCAGATTGCTTCCATCAATCTGGATAATCACTCAAAGAAATCAAAAAGCCTAGTTCATCAAAAAAGGCCTCCCGAAGGAGACCTTTTTATCCATCCAAGATGTCTTAGAAAGAAACCCTGATAGACGGTGTGATGGAGAATCCTCTTGCCTTGACAGCACCCTGAGCGATATCGCCACCCTTGTCTTCCATGTAGGACTTCTCAACACCTTCGCCAGGAAGAGCGGAGTACTGGAGGTTAAGCTGGAATGTGATTCCATAGACTTCGTAACCAACGTTACCACCGACATACCACATTGTTGCCGGAGTAGAGAAGTCACCAATACCACCGTAGAAGTTAAGAACCATGTGCTCAAGAACGTTGAGGTCAAGACCAAGGTGGAGCCTAGATGTTCCATTGTCAAGAACATATTCGCCGAACATCGAGAAGAGGTCGATTCCACCATAAATCTGAGCAGAAAGAACATTCTTTCCTTCGCCATAGTACCACTTATCAGCAACGCCTACGCCGAGGTCGAAGTCAAGACCGCAGAGAGCACCGATGTTGATATCAGCTGCACCACCGAATACGCCATCAGCTGTATCAGCTCCATCACCTCTCCATGCCCAGTCAACAGACACGCGAAGCCCATCAAGAGGCTCTGTCATTGCAGAAATGATGACGTCTCCTCTCGTTCCTGTTCCAGCACCAGCAGCGTTATCATTTGTCGTAATAGCAGGAGCACCACCAACCTGGAACTGGATGAGCTTGCCATAGCCTACGATAGCATTTGCCCAGAGACCTGGCTCATCAGTTCTGATTCTGTCATAGTTAAGACCCGACTTATTTGTGTAAGCCCTGAGGCCAGTAATCCTATCGAATGCAAGAAGCTGAATCTGAGCAGACCAATCTGTATCTGGACCAGCAATAATCTTTGCAAGATCGACTGTGATGTCACCATTAACCCTGTTCTGCGGGTAATCATCACCAGCATTGGAACCATCTACATAGAGAGCACCTTCGATGGCACCTGACCAATAACCATTCTCATCAGCGATGTTGAGCTTGAGAGTTGTTGAGTTGGTATCCTTGTTATCGTCACCAAAGACCCAAGATGTCCATGCTGAGCCATCGTTCTGAATGACGTAGCCAGATGTCAAAGATCCTGAGAAGTTAACTGCTGCGAATACACCAGAAACTGCTACTGCGAGTACGAGCAGTGTAACTAGTACCTTCTTCATTTTTTCCTCCAAATACTCTGGGGGTTCAGCCTAAAAGGCGGAAACATCCCCTTTCCGTTATTCTTACCGTGAATTGTAGCAACCACTACATTCAACTGTCAAGATAAATTCACAATCGCCACAATCGTTACACAATTATATGAAAATTTTTCAGAAATCTTTGTTTTTCCCTAATTATCGAACAAAAATGGATTGTTCTGTTCGATATCTCAGGCTGAAAAGGGATGTTTTGAGCTACAGAAAATTTCAAACTGTCAGAAATAGAACACTTTGACTAGTTTCTATCCAATTGAGAATCAATATCATAATTATATATCGGTTTATCGATTGTGGAGAAAGGGTGAAGCAGATGGCCATGGAAGCCCCATGCAGGCCCCCTATTCCCTCTGCTTGTCTCAATTTCCTATATCCATTAAATTCTATGGCATGCTGAAAGTCGGAATTGACGTAGGGTCGACCACGATGAAGACCGTAGCCATGCGTGAGGACAACACGCTGGTCTTCAGCGATTACCAGCGGCACTACTCTCAGATAATAGAGAAAGGCAAGGAGATGATCCAGGCTATGATGGACAGGATCGGCGATGATGAGGTCACCATCGCGCTGTCCGGTTCCGCAGGGATGGGGCTGGCCGAAGCGGCCTCCATACCGTTCGTGCAGGAAGTATATGCCACAAGGGTGGCTGCGAAGACATTCATACCGGATACCGATGCCATCATCGAGCTCGGCGGCGAGGATGCCAAGATCCTCTTCCTCAAGGGAGGGCTCGAGGTGAGGATGAACGGCACCTGCGCAGGCGGCACCGGCGCCTTCATCGACCAGATGGCTACCCTGCTCGGCATCAGCCGTGATGATATCGACAGGCTGAGCGAGCAGTCCACGGAGCTTTATACGATAGCGTCGCGCTGCGGCGTGTTCGCCAAGTCCGATATACAGCCCCTCATCAACCAGGGCGCAAGGACGGAGGATATCGCATCCTCGATACTCGTCGCCGTCGTCAACCAGACGATAGCGGGCCTTGCCCAGGGCAGGAAGATCGAAGGCAAGGTCGTCTACCTCGGCGGTCCCCTTACATTCATAAAGAGGCTCAGGTACTTCTTCGACCAGGCACTCGGCACTACGGGAATCTGCCCGGAGAACTCCCTCTACTACGTGGCTATGGGCTCTGCCCTCTCCCCCGGAGGGAAGAAGATGAGGCTCTCCGATGTCGTGACGGCGCTCGAGAGCTACAGGGGCAAGGGCCAGTACGTAAAGCTGGAGCCCCTCTTCAGGGATGAGGAGGAATACAGGGCATTCAGGGAGCGCCACCTCAAGGCCGATGTGCCGGCCAGGAACCCCTCAGGCTATTCAGGCAGGGCATATCTCGGCATCGATGCAGGCAGCACCACGATAAAGACATGCCTGCTTTCCGAGGATGGGGAGCTGCTGCTCTCCAGGTATTCGCCGAACAACGGCAACCCCATACAGGCGATACGGTCCTTCCTCTCCTTCCTCTACGATACCTATCCGGACATCACGATAGCGGCATCGGCATCCACGGGATACGGGGAGGATCTGATGAAGGCGGCCTTCTCGCTGGACTACTCCCTCGTGGAGACGGAAGCGCACTTCATCGGTGCCAAGTACTTCATGCCTGATGTCGATTTCATCATCGATATCGGTGGACAGGACATCAAATGCTTCCGCATCCGCGATGGCGTCATCGATGACATATTCCTCAACGAGGCATGCTCATCAGGCTGCGGGTCGTTCCTGCAGACATTCGCCAATGCGCTCGGCAAGTCAGCCCAGGAGTTCGCCCAGCTGGCACTCACGGCCAAGGAGCCTGTCGACCTCGGCTCCAGATGCACCGTGTTCATGAACTCCTCGGTCAAGCAGGCGCAGAAGGACGGGGCCTCCATCAACGATATCTCGGCAGGGCTCGCCATCAGCGTCGTCAAGAACGCGCTGTACAAGGTCATCAGGACATCGAATCCCGAGGAGCTCGGACACAGGATCGTCACGCAGGGCGGCACGTTCCTCAACGACGCGGTGCTCCGCGCATTCGAGAAGGAGCTCGGGCTTGAGGTCGTGAGGCCGCAGATCGCTGGCCTGATGGGAGCCTATGGCGCCGCGCTCTATGCCAGGATGATGGCCAAGCGCCGCGACCTGAGGATCTCATCGACGATAAGCAAGGAAGAGCTGGAGGGCCTTGAGCATACAGTGAAGAACACGAGGTGCCAGGGATGCACCAACCACTGCCTGCTGACGATCAACTCATTCGGCACCAGGCGCAGGATGATCTCCGGCAACAAATGCGAGAAGCCCATCACGGGCAGGAAGGCGGCATCGGACGATGAATGGAACGTCTATGCCTACAAGCAGGAGCTGCTGGAAGGATACAGGGCAAGGAAGGCCGGCACCAAGGGGACGCTGGGACTGCCGCTGGCCCTGGGCATGTATGAGCTCCTGCCCTTCTATGCCACGCTCTTTCAGGAGCTGGGCTACGACACGGTCGTCTCCCCGTTCTCGACAAGGGACCTCTATATAAAGGGACAGGCATCGATACCTTCCGATACAGTCTGCTTCCCTGCCAAGCTGATGCATGGCCACATAGACTGGCTCGTCAGCAGCAAGGTCGACAGGATCTTCATCCCCTGCTCCTCGTACAACATCAACGAGGAGAAGGGCAACAACCACTTCAACTGCCCTGTCGTCGCCTACTACGGCGAGGTCATCAAAGGCAACCAGGACCTAGGCGGGATACCGCTCACCCTCGGTTACCTCGCGCTTGACAACCCGAAGCACCTCGCGAAGAGGATCTCTGAGCTCTTCGGGGTCAGCAGGGGCGAGGCAAGGAAGGCAATCGGCAAGGGATTCGCCGCCCTGGATGACTACAGGAGGAAGATCACGGCCAAGGCCCTGCAGATCATCGAGGCCTCCAGGAAGGAGAAAAGGCAGATCATCGTGCTTGCCGGCAGGCCATACCATACCGATCCGGAAATCAACCACGGCATCGACCGCATGATCGTCACGCTCGGCGCATCCGTCATAAGCGAGGATTCCATCGCCCCGCTTACGGCCAAGGGGAAGGACAATGTCCTCAACCAGTGGACATACCATGCCAGGATGTACGATGCGGCAAGGTACATAGCCAAGGAGAAGGACATGAACCTCGTCCAGCTCGTCTCATTCGGCTGCGGCCTCGATGCCGTGACCACGGACGAGGTGAAGGAGATCCTCAGGGCGGAGGACAGGATCTACACGCAGATCAAGATCGACGAGATCACCAACCTGGGTGCAGTCAGGATAAGGATGCGCTCGCTGTTCGCCGCCATAGAGATGGAAGAAGAGAAGGACAATGCCTAGGATACCGTTTACAGAGGAAATGAAGGACAGGGGATACACGATAGCGATCCCCAACATGTCCCCTATCCACTTCAATATCATGAAGAGGATATTCATCAACCACGGCTTCAGGCCCGTACTGCTGGAGAACAGCTCCCCGTCGGTGATCCAGGAAGGGCTCAAGTACGTGCATAACGACATGTGCTATCCATGTCTGCTGGTCATCGGCCAGATAATCGATGCGATAAACCGCGGCATAATCGACAAGGACCATACGGCGGTGATCATATCGCAGACAGGCGGCGGATGCAGGGCCTCCAACTACTACTTCCTGCTCATCAAGGCCCTGGAGCGCGCCGGCCTGGGCAATATCCCCGTGATATCCGCGAACCTGCAGGGCATGAACGCCAATCCCGGCTTCAAGATCACGCTGCCGATGATGGTCCAGGCCTTCACGGCCCTTGTGTACGGCGACATGCTGATGCTCCTATCCAACCAGGTCAAGCCCTATGAGGTGAACGCAGGCGATACGGAGAAGGTCATCGATAAATGGACCGATATCCTCGGCACCTGCTACGAGAGGAACAGGGGCTACTTCTGGGGGAACATGAGGAAGAAGCTCTTCCAGATCGCAGATGACTTCGCCGCGATTCCCGTGAAGAGGGTGCCGAAGGTCAAGGTCGGCGTGGTCGGGGAGATCTACATGAAGTACTCCAGGCTCGGCAACAGCGACCTGCAGGGCTTCCTCGAGAGCGAGGGCGCCGAGGTCATGCTGCCGCCGATGATGGGCTTCGTCCTCTACTGCTTCGCCAACGGCATCAAGGACGAGGAGTACTATGGCGGCAGGGCGCGCTATGCATTCCTGATGAAGCATATCGGCATGCCGCTGCTGACGATCGTCGAGAAATGGACCGATGAGGCCATCGAGCGCTATCCTGAGTTCAGGACGGCCGCGACCTTCAAGGAGCTTGAGGAGTACGCCGAGCGCTTCATCGACAGGGGCTGCAAGATGGGCGAAGGATGGCTGCTGACGGCTGAGATGGCCGAGCTGATAGAGAAAGGCTACGGCAACATCGTCTGCACGCAGCCCTTCGGGTGCCTGCCGAACCACATCTGCGGCAAAGGCATGATCAGGCCGCTCAAGGAAGCGTATCCTGACAGCAATATCGTGCCTATCGACTATGACCCGTCGGCAACGAAGGTCAACCAGGAGAACAGGATCAAGCTGATGCTGGCCGTCGCCAGGGAGAAGCTCGAGGAGGAAGGGAGATGAAGATACTGCTTGAGCTGGGCGTGCTCTTCCTCGTCTCGCTGCTGAGCGAGGCGGCTGCCGCCATGCTGCCGTTCGAGTTCCCGCCCGCCATACTGGCGATGTTCATCCTCATCGTGCTGCTGATGCTGAAGGTCGTCAGGGAGGAGCATCTCGAGAACACCTCGGCCTTCTTCGCGAAATACATGGCCATATTCTTCATCCCGGCCGGCGTGGAGATCATGAACCACCTCGACCTCTTCAGGGAGACGTGGTTCTACATCATAGCCGTCTCCTTCATCTCGCTGCTGACCACATTCCTCGCAGCTGCCAAGGCTGTCGAGATCACGGAGAGGCTGATGGCAAGGAAAGGAGGCAGGGAATGAAGGAGCTCATCACATCCAATCCCCTCTTCGGCATCTCGCTGACCATCTTCAGCTACTGGATCGGCATGGCAGTGAACGCGAAGCTGAAGAAGGCAGTCTTCAACCCGCTGCTGATCGCGGAGGTGCTCATCATCGCCGTGCTTGCCATCTTCCGCATCCCCTATTCCGCCTACAATGAAGGCGGCGCCTTCATCAACATGTTCCTCACGCCCATCACGGCGATACTCGCCATCTCCATCTACAGGCAGCGCGATACGGTGAGGAGGAAGTTCATACCGATCATCGCCGGCACGCTGGCAGGTTCCATCACCAGCCTTATCACGGTAACGCTGCTCTGCAGGCTGCTGGGCCTCAGCCCCGAGCTGAGCTACTCCCTGCTGCCCAAGTCGGTGACGACACCGATTGCCGTCGCCATATCCGAGAGCCTCGGAGGCATCAGGAGCCTGACGGTCATGGCACTGCTCATCACAGGCGTGATGGGCAACATCCTCGCGCCCTTCCTGGCAAAGCTCTTCCGCGTCAGGTCAAGGATCGCCACAGGAGTCGCCATCGGCACCGCAAGCCATGTCGTCGGGACCTCGAAGGCAATGGAGATGGGAGAGGATATCGGGGCCATGAGCGGCATCGCACTCTCCTTCTCCGGCATCATCACGGCCATCATCGTATCGCTTGCGTTCTGAGGATGCCTTAACGCCCTGATTATGCTATCCTTCGCTTATGCGTCTGAAGGCATCGAAGGAAGCGATCGATTTCTCCCGGATATTCCGGGAGCATGGCTATGACCTCTATCTCGTAGGAGGCGCTGTCAGGGACTATCTCCTCGGCAAGGAGAGCCATGACTATGACTTCACCACCTCCGCCGAGCCTGCGGAGGTCAAGGCGATGTTCAGGCGCACAATCGATACCGGCATCAAGCACGGCACCGTGACCGTGCTCTACAAGGGGCAGCAGTTCGAGGTGACGACCTTCCGCGCGGACGGGGACTACTTTGATTCAAGGCACCCTGAGTCCGTCTCATTCGTCAAGAGCCTCGAGGAGGACCTGAGGCGCAGGGACTTCACCATCAACGCATTCGCAGCGGAGCTCCCCGAAGGGAGGATCATCGACCTCAACGGCGGCAGGGAAGACCTTAAAAGGAAGCTCATCAGGGCGATAGGAGACCCGGAGAGGAGATTCACCGAGGATGCGCTGAGGATGATGAGGGCCTGCCGCTTCTCCGCCCAGCTCGGCTTCCGCATCGAGGAGAGGACCGAGGAGGCCATGGCAGGGCTGGCCCCTACGATAGCGAACGTAAGCGCGGAGAGGATCAAGGAAGAACTCTTCCGCCTCATCGCATCCGATAACCCGCGGCTCGGGCTGGAGGCAATGCGCCGCACGGGGCTGCTGCGGATGATCCTCCCCGAGCTCGACGCCTGCTATGGATTCGAGCAGGGCGGGATACATGACGAGACGCTTTATGAGCATCTGCTGCGGGCCCTTGAGGCATGCGTCAGGTTCTCCTATCCGATGGCTGTCAGGCTCGCTGCCCTCTTCCATGATATAGGCAAGGTCAGCACGCGCGCCGAAGGCAGCGGCCGGAAGTGGACATTCTACCAGCATGAGTCGGTCTCGGCGGAGATGGCAGACAGGATATTCAGGCGCCTGAAATGCTCCAATGAGGAAAGGGAGTCGGCGGTGCATCTGATAAGGAACCATATGTTCTCATATACGCCTGACTGGTCCGATGCGGCCGTGAGGCGCTTCATCAGGCGCATCGGCATAGACTCCCTCAATCCCCTTTTCGAGCTGAGGATCGCGGATGCCGCGGCCACTGGGGACGGCAATGTGGATATATCATCGGTGCTTGCGCTCTCGGAGCGGATCAATGCCGAGCTGGACAAGGCCAATGCCCTGGCGATAAAGGACCTCAAGGTCAATGGGAAGGACCTGATGGCGCTTGGCATACCGTCAGGCCCGATGATAGGGAAGATCCTCTCCGAGCTCCTCGAGGAGGTCATCGAGGACCCTGCGCGCAATGACAGGGGATATCTTGAGGAAAGGGCCCTTACTCTTTCTCGATGCCCAGCGCGATAAGCGCCATATGGGCAGCCGCCTGCTCGGCACTCTTCTTGTTCCTGCCCTCCGCGGGCCCGAAGGTCTTCGTGCCGAACTCGACAGTCACCGAGAAGACGAGCTCATGGTCAGGGCCGGTGGCAGACACGAGATTGTACTTGGGTATCTTGCCCCTCCTCTTCTGCAGGTACTCCTGCAGCTCGGTCTTGTAGTCCTTGTAGGCATACTTGTTGGCGATGACCTTCTTCGCCTGGCCCGGGATGAAGGAAAGCACGAAGCGCTTCGCCTCCTCCATGCCCTGGTCGAGGTAGATAGCCGCTATGACAGCCTCCATGGCATCTGCCATGATGGCCTTCTTGAGGTTCATCGGCTGCTGCTTCTCACCCTTGCCGACAAGCAGGTACTTCTCCAGATGTATGGAGAGGGCGACCTCCGAGAGGCTCTCCTCGGAGACGACCACGGCCTTTATCTTGGAAAGGCTCCCTTCCTGGTAGTTGTCGAACGATGAGAAAAGATACTCGGCGGTAATAGCCCCGAGTATGCTGTCGCCCAGGAATTCAAGGCGCTCATTGCTTGGCGTCCCTGGCCTCAGCTCATTGGCATAGGAGGTATGGGTGAAAGCAAGGTTGAGGAGCCTGAGGTCAGTGCACCTGAGGCCATTCTCCTCCAGAAAAGAAGAAAGCTCCCCTTTCCTTTCGGAGGAAACAGAGGGAGCCTTGCTGAGATAGGAGTCCAATGCTTAAAGTTCCTTCACAAGATAGCGGACTGCATCGCCGACTGTCTCAAACTCATTGGCCATCTCGTCGGAAATCGTGATTCCGGTCTCTTCCTCGAGAGCATAGACGAGCTCATATGTGTCGAGGCTGTCTGCACCGAAATCCTTGCGGAAATTGGCATCCATCGTGACCTTGGCAGGATCCACGTTGAGCTTCTCCACGACAAGTGACTTTACCTTCTCGAATACTTCATTCTCTGTCATCGTTTACTCCTCGTCCTTGACTATAACGGGCTTCCCTGCATAGTAGCCGCACTTCGGGCATACGCGATGCGAAGGGATAAGGTTACCGCATGTCTGGCACTCTGAAAGGTTCGGTGCCGCGAGCTTCATGTTTGCAGCCTTCCTGGATGCTGCCTTCGACTTGGATGTTTTATACTTAGGAGTTGCCATTTCTTACCTCTCTGATTTGTTCATCCTGACTGAGGGATTCTACCAAAAACCCTATATTCCGTCAATGATTGCGCCTTAAGACAGTAGGACAGAAGAGCAATGCAAGTCAAGTACCCGGACCGACGGCGTCCTCCATGCCGCGAGAGGGTGATGCAGGCAGGCCATATCGCCTATGGGAAATCGCCGATTGCAGCCGTTTGGTTCTAAATACGACCATTTCGAAGCTATTTTTGGCTCTAAATAAGACCAATCTACGATATATTTGGTTGCAAATACGATTATCCATGCTATATTTCTTCTATGCTGAGACGCAGGATCGACAAAGTCCTTGAGGACTGGAAGAGGACGAAGGGGAACGAATGCCTCCTTGTAAGGGGAGCGAGGCAGGTCGGCAAGACCTTCTCCATCAGGGAATTCGGGAAGAGGAACTATGGCACATTCATCGAGATCAACTTCATAGAGTCCCCTATCTTCATCTCCGCCTTCGACAACGCCCTTGACAGCGATACCATCATCAGGCAGATTGCGCTCAGATTCCCCGGATTCAGGATTGAGGAAGGCAATACCCTGATATTCCTTGACGAAATCCAGCAATGCCCGAATGCGCGTACCGCCCTGAAGTTCCTTGCATCGGACAGGAGATTCGACGTGGTCGCATCAGGCTCCCTCATATCCATCCTCGGAAAGGATACGCTGTCGATACCGGTAGGATATGAGAGGGAGCTGACGATGTATCCGCTTTCATTTGAGGAATACCTATGGGCGAGAGGATATGGAGAGGATGCCCTTGGCTTCCTGCGTACGGCATTCAGCGACCCCTCGATACTGGATGCGTCACTCGTAAGCCTCTACGGATCGCTGCTGGATGAATACATGATGACAGGCGGGATGCCGGCTGTGGTGAATGCATCGCTCCGGTCCAGCTCCTGGGAAGATGTGATGAAAGCCCAGAGGGATATCTACATCCAGAATCTCGATGATATCGAGAAGTACAGCAAAGGAGCCGAAAGGGAACGCATACGCCTTGCGCTGAACGGGATCCTCGACCAGTCAGGCAATGGCAGGAAGGCATTCAGCTACGCCCAGATCGAGAAAGGCCATTCCAGGGCAAGGGACTATATGCCCGCTGTTGAATGGCTTGCGAAAGCAGAGCTCATCTATCCATCAGATGCCGTCTCCTCTCCGGAAATCCCCCTCTCCATGTATACGGAACAGGGAACAAGGAGATTCTATTTCTATGATATCGGCATATTCTTCGCCATCGTATCAGGCGAGACCCCGCTCCTGAGGAACACGATAATGAACTCTGAATGGAAAGGACCGGCAAAAGGCAGGTTCTACGAATCGCTGGCAGCTGACCTGCTCCATAAGAACGGCCACCGGCTCTTCTACTATGACATCCCGCAGAAGCTTGAGATCGATTTCATGATCGAGACAGAGGAAGCGATACTCCCTATCGAGGTCAAGAGCGGCAACAACAAGGCCTCATCCCTGGGCAAGCTGCTTTCCAGATATGGGATACCTGAAGGACTGAAGCTCACCGGCTCCTCGTGCGGGAAGGCCGATGGTATCACTACGCTGCCGCTCTTCATGGCAGCCTTCCTGTAAGGCTTCCCCTGCAGCTGTTTTGCACGCCTCCCTGTTGTGATATACTCAGGCCATGGGCGAATTCACCGTTCTCGACCTTCTCGACCTGGACCTGAAGGAGCATAACTATCTCCAGCTCACATGCCTGGCGGGCCGCTCCGGACTTTCCAGGGCGATAAGCAACGCGAAGATATCCAGGCCGGGACTGGCATTCACGGGATACTTCGTCGATTTCTCCGGCAGCAGCATCCAGCTTGTCGGCCGCAGCGAGCAGTCATATATCGATGAGCTCGAGAAGAAGAACCAGTATGAGGCGATAGAGAGGTTCTTCGGTTACCATCCCCCCTGCATCATATTCATCGGGGGATACAGGCCATCGGAGCACTTCAAGGAGCTTGCCGAGAAGACGGCGACATCCATCCTCGTCACCCCGCTCGAGTCCTCTATCTTCTCACGCCGCCTCTACTCCATGCTCGACGAGGTCTTCGCGGAGGAGATGACGATACACGGGGTGCTCGTGGAGGTCTACGGCATCGGCGTCCTCATCACGGGCGACAGCGGCGTCGGCAAGAGCGAGACGGCCCTGGAGCTGATCGAGCGCGGGCACAGGCTCATCAGCGATGATACTGTCAAGATCCGCAATGTCTCCGGCAACTACCTAGTGGGCATGGGGGAGAATCCGCTCCTCGCCCACCACATGGAGATAAGGGGCATCGGCATCATCAACCTCACCAACCTCTTCGGCGTGGGAGCCATCAGGGAGAAGAAGCAGATACAGCTGGCCGTGCATCTGGAGGCATGGGACAGCAGCAGGGAGTATGACAGGATCGGCGACAGCCTCACCGAGACATACCTCGGCGTCACGATCCCCAAGATCGTCCTGCCGGTCAAGCCGGGGCGCAACGTGCCGCTGCTGATTGAGACCGCGGCGAGGAACGAGAGGCTCAAGAAGCTCGGATACTACTCCTCCAAGGAGTTCGACCAGAGCGTGCTGAAGTGGCTGGAAAGCGAGGCTGCCAGGAAGATGTACTTCAACAGCGATGATATCGGGGAGGACGGATTTGATCAGTAGGGAGCTTACCGTCCTCAACAGGGCAGGGATCCATGCAAGGCCTGCGGCGGAGATAGCCAAGAGGACCTCAGGCTTCTCTTCCGACATATTCTTCATCAAGGACTCGATGAAGATCAACGCCAAGTCCATCATGGGCATCATCACGCTGGGGGCGACATACAGGACGAGGATCACCTGCACATGCTCAGGGCCTGATGAGGAAGAGGCGATGAAGTCGATCGAGGATTTTTTCCAGGCGAAGTTCGAGGACTGATATGAAGGGATTGACGGATAAGCAGGCGGCACGGCTCAGATACGTCACATCATACATGGAGGAGTACGGCAGGTCCCCTTCCTACAATGACATCGCGGAGCATTTCGGCATCTCGGCGACAGCTGCCCACAACACGGTCAGGTCACTCGTGAAGAAGGGCCTGCTGGAGAAGAAGGAGCATAATCTCCGCTCCCTCTCACTGCCGAGGAAGGAGAGGGACAGGAAGGAGAACATCACGATACCGCTGTTCGCCTCGGAGCCCACGGTCTCCGTCCTGGAATCGCATGGGGAGGCGGACGATGTCCACTACATTCCCAGAAGCATGGAGATGCTGGACTGCTTCGCGTTCACCGTCCATTCGGAGTCGATGGCAGGGGCAGGCATCAATCCCGGCGATATCGCGGTGATGACAAGGCGCACGGAGACGCTCAGGGATGGCGACATAGTGCTGGCGCTTGGCTCCGGCAGCTCGGAGGACAAGCTGGAGCTGAGGACATACAGGGGCGTGCCTAACGGGGCCATACTCTCCCCTGACAATGTGGCCATGGGCGAGCGCAGGGTCATCAAGGTCGTCGTCTTCGGCATCCTGGCCAGGATCGAGAGGAACTACAGATGAGCTATATCCTCCTCGGCCCGGAAGAGGGCGACAAGAACGAATGGATCAGGAAGAAGAAGGCACAGGTGGCCAAGGAGCATCCCGATGCGGAGATCTGCACATTCTTCGCCGGCGATGACAACGGCGCGGCGCTCACTGCCCTGCTCGGCCAGAGCTCGCTCTTCTCCTCCTACCGCCTCGCCATCCTCAAGATGTTCGAGAACAGGGGGCGCACCGACGGGCTCGTCGACGCCATCGTATCGTTCCTGAAGTCTGGACAGCAGGATGCGGACCTCATCATCGTGACATCGGAGAAGAGCGATGCCCGCATACCTGAATCGATAAGGAAGCTGATCCCCAAGGAGAACAGGATATTCTTCTGGGAGATGTTCGAGAACAAGAAGCGCGACTGGATAGCGCGCGCCTTCAGGGATGAGGGCTTCACCATCGGCCAGGACGCCATCGAGGAGATCCTCTTCTCCGTGGAGAACAACACGCAGGAGATGAAGAACCTCGTCTCCTCCCTCACCCTCTACTTCAGGGCGGCGATGCCCGGCAAGAAGGACGTCACCTCAGCGGACATCTCGGAATACGCCATCAGGACAAGGACGGAGGACGGCAGCACCCTCTTCCAGGCGATAGCGGAAGGTGACCTTCCCCATGCGCTGCAGATAATGAAGACCATCTCGGAAACCGACTCAGGCGGCCTGCAGAGGGCATTCGCGGCAGTAGGCACGCGCTTCAGGCTGCTGGAGTCATACATATCCCTTGTGCAGGGAGGGGAAAGCGCGCAGGATGCGGCTGCCAAGGCCAGCTATCTCTCGCCGTATCCCGAGAGCTTCAGCCAAAGCGGCATCAGGAAGAAGGAGATACCGGTATTCTCCAGGGCGATGTCGGTCTACAGCCTTGAGGACGTAAGGGCCATCATCCGCTACCTAGGCAGGATGGACACTGCCATGAAGGGAGCCGGCACCGAGATGGAGGAGCTGGTCTTCTCGGATATCATCTACACGATGGCCGTATTCCGCGGCAGGGAACCGAAGCTGGACCTCATGCCCCCATCCGTGGATATCAGAATCTGAGCTTGTTGAGGATCCTCTCGGCAACAGCCAGGGGGACCTTCGCCTCCTTCGCTATCTCCTCGGCAGGCCTGGAGAGGATCGCCTCGACCGAGCCGAAGGCCTGCATGATGCGCCGTGACCTCTCCGGGCCGATGCCCTCTATCGACTCCAGCAGCGAGAATGACGCCTCCTTGCTCCTCATCCTCTGGTTGAACGATGTCGCGAAGCGATGGCACTCATCCCTGACCGCTATCAGCACGCGGAGCCCCGGGTCGCTATGGTCAAGCAGCAGCGAAGGCCTGTCTGGGAAGACTATCTCCTCATGCTCCTTCGCCAGCCCGACGACCGGGAAGGAGAGGTCCAGGAGCGAGAGCGAATCGAGCGCGGCGCTCACCTGTCCCTTGCCTCCATCGACCATCAGCAGGTCCGGCATCGGGGAACCCTCGTTGAGCAGCCTCTGGTACCTCCTGCCCACAGCCTCACGCATCGACTGGAAGTCATCGATGCCGCCTTCGACCGACCTGATGGAGAAATGCCTGTATTCCTTGTTCGACGGGTTGCCGTCGCGGAAGACGATGAGCGAGGCGACCGTGTACTTACCTGAAAGCTGCGCGATATCGAAGCCCTCGATATGCCGCGGGATATCAGGCAGGCCCAGCTCATCGCGCAGGCGCTCAAGGGCCGCGGTATTGTCGACTTCCTTCAGCCTCTTCTCCACATCCCTCGCCGCATTCTCCGCGGCCATGCGCAGGATCCTGAAGTGCTTCCCCTCCTTGGGCACCGCCACGTACAGGTTCGAATGCAGGGTCTCGCGGAAGTAGCGCGAAAGGAGCTCCGTATCGATCTCATGGGAGACGAAGAGCTCATCGGGAAGCGTATCCCCGTCGCTATAGTACTGCACGAGGAACGAGAGGAGGGTCTCCGTATCATCGGAGAGGCTCTCCGCCCTGTAGAGCGCCTTGCCGATCAGGCGCCCGGAACGGAACTGCATGATGGAGATTGTGCAGAGATAGCTCCTCATCTCGATGGCTGCATAGTCCCTGCTGTCGGTGGTGAAGTCCTCCATACCCTGGTTCTTCTGCATCTCCGTCAGGGCCTTCAGCAGGTCGCGCTTCCTGGCAGCCGTCTCGAAGTCGAGCTCCCTGGCAGCCTTCTGCATATCCTTCTCCACCTGCTTCACGAGCGTGGTGTCATCGCCGGAGAGGAAATCCCTCACCTCCTTGACGTATTTCCCGTAATCCTCCTTGCTGATGGCGCCTATGCATGGCCCTGAGCACTTATGGATGTGGTAATAGAGGCAGGGCGTATCACGCTTCTTCAGGAATCCGGAGCAGTGCCTGAGCGGATAGCTCTCCTCGACCAGGTCCAGATAGGCCGTCAGCCTGGATAGCTCCGGATAGGGACCGAAGTAATCGGAACCGTCGCGGATGATGCGGCGCGTCCTGAACACGCGCGGGAAATCCTCATGGGTGATCCTGATGACAGGATAGCTCTTGCCATCCTTCAGCAGAATATTGTAGTGGGGATTGTACTTCTTTATCAGGTTGTTCTCGAGGACGAGGGCCTCGTACTCATTGCCTGTGATGATATAGTCTATCGTATCGATCTTGTCGACGAGGGCCGCTGTCTTGGCGTTCCTGTTGGGCAGGAAGTAGGAGGCGACCCTGCGCTTGAGGTTCTTGGCCTTGCCGACATAGATGACCTCGCCGCCGCTGTCCTTCATCAGATAGCAGCCGGGGCTGGAGGGAAGCTCCCTGGCCATCGCCCTCGCCTTCTCAGCCATTGCAGCCCTCTACGTATTCGAAGATGCCCTTCTCCCTGTTCTTCCTCACCTCATCGGCCCTGTATATCCTGCCTCCCATCGTGATATAGACGCCCGGAGGGAGCAGCTGCACCGATGAGAGCGCGCAGCCGAGATTGAATACCGCATCGCTGTTCTCAAGCGAATACGGGATCATGGCGCCGGTGAACACGAAGACATGGCCATCGTCCTCAGGGAGGCTTTCCTCCAGGAGCCTGGCAGTCTTCACCATCGTATCGGTGCCGTGGATGATGACGGCCATCCTCTCCACCGACGAGAGCGCGTTGCGCACGATGAGCATCCTCTCATCCTCCGTCATGGCGAGGCTGTCCACGGCCAGGAGCGAATCAAGATGGATGGGGACCGTGACCCGCGCCTGGGAAAGGATACGGGGGATCATGCTCTCCCTGAACGTCAGCTCGCCCTTGAGGGCATCATACTGCTTGTCGAATGTCCCGCCCGTGGTTATGAGCCTGACCGTCCTCTCGTCCATATCATGCCTCCGGGAACTCGATCCTCACCATCAGCATCCTCTCGCCTCCTGCGGGGATGTGCAGGAAGTCGCTGCGCCTATCGATATCATCAAGCACGCCGCCCAGGCCCGGGTAGGAGCTCCATGGCTCCAGGCAGACGAACGGGGCATCGCTCTTAGGCTTCTGCCAGAGCCCGAAGCGCGGGAAGTCAGGGGAGATGACGCGGATTATGTCGCGTCCTTCCCCATCAGCGATGGACATGGCGCCGCCATATTCCGAGAGGATGAGCGCATCATCGTCGAAAAGCCCATGGCTGAGCGGGATGCTGCCGCCCTCCGCATGATACGGCGCGGTCCTGCCTGTCCAGAGGCGCGTATCGGAAGTGAAGACGCCGATCTGCATATCGGACTGCGGGAAGACCGCCCTGTGGGCCTCGAAAGGCTCCGGGATCATGAACGCCGGATGGAAGCCGAGCGCGCATGGCATCTCGCGGCTGTCGCGGCTGGAGATGGTGAACCTTACCTCGATCGCATTGCCCGCCAGCGTATACTCAACGAAGAACGTGAAGCGGTATGGATATGCCTCATAGTCGCTGTCCGTCGATTCATAGGCGAAGAGCACGCTGCTGCCGCTCTGCGACTGCACGAAGAAATCCCTGTCCCTGATGAAGCCATGGAGTCCCATCGGGTAGGTATTGCCTCCCGTGGAATACCTGGCATCCTGCAGCCTGCCGATGAACGGGAAGAGTATGGAAGCGGAATACGCCCAGTACTTCGGGTCCCTGTTCCAGATCCATTCCCTGCCGCTCGCCGCCTCCCTTATGGAGACGATCTCCGCACCCCTTTCCGCAATCCCCATCCCAAGGACGGGACCTGACAGCCTGACCATAGAGCCTCCTTACCTGAGCTTCTCCTCGAAGATCTCCCTCTCGCGCTTCTGCAGCGGGCATTCCTCCCCGCGGAGCATGGCGCGCAGCGCATCCATCTCGCGTCCGGAGAACGAACGTCCCTCCAGCTTGATATTCTCGAATGCCTCGGTGGCTATCGGGCAGACCTTCCTGACGATCTCCAGCATCACCCTGCCGTACTCCCTGATCTCGTACTGCGCATGGGCATCGAGCCTGAGCTTGAGGAAGTGGAAGAGGTTATGCAGGTCTATCTGCCAGTAGAACTCGGTATAGACCGAGAGCGGCAGGTCGATGCGGCAGAGCTCCCTGGCAATCCCCATATCGAGGAGGCGATGGTAGCTCTCGAAGGCATGCCTCTGGTCATCAGCCATCTGCTCCCGGATCTGGGCAGCTGCCTCCTGGCTGACAGGCTCATCCTTCCTGCCCTGCTTGTTGTCCTCGCTCTGCAGCGCGATATGGCCCTCATCGGGGATATAGCACTCATCGGGGAGGATCGAATAGCGGCCGGAGATCTCATTCATCCTCGCCGTCCTGTGGCGCACCCACTGGCGCGCTACGAAGATGGGCATCTTGAGATGGAAGGTGAAGACGACCTGCTCGAAAGGCGATGTATGGTCATTCCTGAGAAGGTAGTTGATGAGGCCCTTGTCCTGCCTGTATGTCTTCGTGCCTTCGCCATAGCTCACCCTTGCCGACTGCACGATCCTCTGGTCGGAGCCCATATAATCCACCAGGCGCACGAAGCCATGGTCAAGAACGGGATATTCCCTGTCGAGGATGGCCTCAGCCTCTTCGTTAACGCAATGCATACACCCTCCTACATCAGCCCCATCGCGGATAATGCCACGGCAACGCCGGCAACCGCTGCGGTCTCTGTCCTAAGTATCCTCAATCCCAGCCGGGCCGGCTGATAGCCGCTCTCGACGAAGAGCCTGCGCTCCCTGTCCGACCATCCGCGCTCGGGACCGATTGCGATGGCGACGCTCCTGCCCCTGAGATCCATCTGAGATAATGCCACACCTTGAAATACGTTATCAAGCAGGATGTGGACATCGGCGGATGCCAGCCTGATGGCCTCCTCCACCCCCTGCACGACCGACGTCGCGCTCACTCCCGTCATGCCGGACTGCATGGCGCCGTCAAGCAGTATCTCCCGGTACTCGCCTGCCGTATACAGCGATGCCGAGAGATAGCTCTTCTCGCCGAGGTCGGAGACAGGCAGGATGATCCTGCCGACGCCGAGGGAGACTGCCTCCCTGAGTATGCGGCGCATGCAGATGGGCCTCACCTGCGCCACGATGAGCGTCAGCGGATAGAGCGCCGAACGGTCCTCGCTCCCCTCGAAGGAGAAGGAGATGCCATCATCGCCATCGGAGAGGATGGTAGCCATGCCGGCAAGGCCATCAACCTCGCCTGCGCGGAAGCTGTCCCCCTTACCGAGGCGGAGTACCTTCCTGATATGCTTCGCCCTCTCATCGCCGGAGGGGAAGAAGCGTTCGCCCTTCCCTATCAGGATGATATTCATCAGGCCCTTCCGAAGAGCTCGGCATAGTACTTCAGCCCAGCCCATGACGGGGTGTCTATATCATCGGCATCCATCTTCCAGGACCAGTTGGACGTGCCGCAGGTCGCAGGCACGTTCATCCTCGCCCCCGAGCCGAGCGAGAGGATATCCTGCATGGGGAAGATGGCATATGCTGCCACCGATGCCATCAGTATCCTTATCATCTTCCAGACGACCTCGCCATCGGAGCATTCGAGATAGCGCCTGACATAGTCCTTCATGCCATCATCGAGCTCAGAGAACCAGCCCTGGGTCGTATTGTTGTCATGGGTACCGGTATAGGCCACCGAATTGGCGATGAAGTTATGCGGGAGGTACGGGTTGCCTGTCTGCCATCTGCCGTCCTCGAAGCCGAAGGCGAACTGCATGATCTTCATGCCGGGGAAGCCATTGCCGTCCCTGAGCCTCTCGACCTCGGGGGTTATCACGCCAAGGTCCTCGGCGATGATGGGGAGGTCGCCTCCCAGTTCCTTCCTCACGGCATCGAACAGCTCCTGCCCCGGGCTCTTCACCCACTTGCCGTTGACGGCCGTATCCTCCCCGGCAGGGACTTCCCAGCAGGCCTCGAAGCCCCTGAAATGGTCGACACGCACGATATCGAAGAGCTTCAGGTTCTCCTTGAACCTGCTGATCCACCATCTGAATCCCGTCCTCCTGTGCTCCTCCCACCTGTAGAGAGGGTTGCCCCAGAGCTGCCCGGTGGCGCTGAACGCGTCAGGCGGGACGCCGGATGAGGCCTCCTGCTGCCCATCGGCATCGATCTTCAGCAGCTTCCTCTCCGTCCAGGCATCGGAGCTGTCAGGGGCGATGAAGATGGGGATATCGCCGATGATCCTGATGCCATGCCCGTTCGCGTACTCCTTGAGGGCCATATACTGCCTGCGGAAGAAGTACTGCAGCACGACGTAGATATCGATCTCATCCGAAAGCTCTGCCCTTGCCTTATCCAGCGCGGCAGGCTCCCTGTTGCGCAGGTCCTTCGGCCAGGCGCAGAACCAGCGCGAGTCATTGTACCTGTCTGCAAGCGCCTGGAAGAGCGCATAGTCCTCCACCCACCAGCCTTCCGAGGAGCGGAAGCGGCCGAAAGCGGGATCCTTCTTCGCGAGGAATGCCCTGGCGGCCTTCCTGAGCAGCGGCATCTTCACCCTCCTGGCCTCGCCATAGTCAACGCGCGCGGAAGGCCTTGCCTTCACCATCGCATCGGCTATATCGAGCCACCCCTCGCGATACAGCATGCGCGGCGATATCATCAGCTCATTGCCTGCGAATGCGGACCTGGCCGCATACGGGCTGTCGCCATAGCCGGTAGGCCCTACCGGCAGGATCTGCCAGAGCCTGACATGATTCTCCGAAAGCGCATCCACGAAACGGTATGCGTTCTCGCCTAGGTCACCGATCCCGTAGTCGGACGGAAGCGATGTTATATGCAGAAGTATGCCTGTCTTTCGTTCCATAAGGGAAAGTATACCCCAGCATTGCAACCTTTCACAGAGTCCGCTAATCTTCATTCCATGAAGAAGATCCTCAGGGAGCTCTATCTCATACCCGTGTACATGTACAAATGCCTGATAAGCCCCTTCACGGCCCCATGCTGCCGCTATACCCCGTCCTGCTCCACATACTTCCTGCAGGCCGTGCAGCGCTTCGGCATCGCCAAGGGGACGGTGATGGGGACGGCAAGGCTGCTCAGATGCCGCAAAAGCTTCCTGGGAGGCCCGGACCCGGTTCCGCCCCAGTGGTCATGGAAGCAGATCCGCAACGACTGGAAGTGCTATAAGGCCAAGGGCAGATAGCCTTCACGAACGAGGCGAGGACCTCGATTGCCTTATCGTTGTATCCGCCTTCGGGGATAATCAGGTCCGCATACTCCTTGGCGGGCTCTATGAAGCTGAAATGGCCCGGCCTCACCTTCTCCACATACTGCTCGATGACGCTCTCCACCGTCCGCCCCCTCTCGCGGATATCCCTCTCCAGCCTCCTGATGAACCTTATGTCCGCAGGGGTATCGACATAGAGCCTGAGGTCGAAGAGATCCCTGATGCGGCTGTCATGGAAGATCATCAGGCCATCCACGACTATCAGGCTCCGCGGCTCTACGCGTACAAGCTCATCCAGGCGCCTGTGATGCACGAAATCATACTGCGGCATCATGACCGCCATGCCGGCCTTGAGGTCCCTGAGGTTGGCAAGCAGGAGATCCATATCGAATGCATCGGGATGGTCGAAGTCCACTGCCGTGATATTCTCGTTCGTCACGAACGGCGCGCTCCTGTAGTAGCTGTCCATCGACACAGCCACGGAATCAGGCTGTGCCTCCATTATCCTCCTGACGACAGTGCTCTTCCCTGAGCCTGACCCTCCGGTCACGCCTATAAGCCTCACATCCACGGCAGCCTCCTACCAGATGATACCATGCGGCTATTCAAGGCCGGCCAGAAGATATGCATTCCCGCATGGAAGCCAGGATATGGTGGACATCGGTTGCCGGAGCGAATGATGCGGTATACCTGCCATATCCATGCTCGATGGCACGGCGCTCCAGGCTCTCCGCATTCCTTATGGCATCCGGCAGCTGCCCCTTGAGGATCCCATATATCCCTTCCATGGATTTGCCATAGGATGGGATATATCTCCCCATATCCTTGACAAGGGCGCTGCTTGAACCATAATGCCTGGGGTTGGCAGTGAAATGGCATATATACCACAGCTCGAAGCAGGGATTGGAGATTATAAGCCTGATACCATGCGCCTCAGCGATCCGCAATGCATCCCTGACCTGCCTTTCCTTATCATGGCTGAGATCGAAATCAACCAGGCAGAAAGCCAGGTCGCCGTGCTCAGCTGAAAACCCGTAATAGCCCATTGCCTCAACAAGCCCGCTTACCATCCCTACCGGATCCGTGCTGGCATCACGGGACCTATGAAGCGTTACCGATGCACAATCCCGTGCAAGATCCCTCATATACAGGCTCTCTGTCCTGTTGCGGCCTTCTGCCGCGAACAGCACAAGGCGCTTGCGGTTCCTGGGCTTGGCTGGCTTGCCTTTCCGCAACTCTCTCCTCCCTATAGGATATCCGGCACCGCGCCGAACCTTCCTGCCATATATGCCTTCCTTACATCCTCGTTGGCCCTGACAGGGAAATCGCTAAGCCGGTACAGGTCCGAGATGCCGGATCCCCTTTCCTTCTCAACGAACAGGATCTGGTCCCTGCGCAGGACAGCTGTCGACAGAAGGTCCGTCGTATGGGACGTCATTATAAGCTGTGCACCATGGGGATTGGTCTCCGGGGAATTGAATATATCCACGATATACAGAAGCAAGGCAGGATGCATGCTGGCATCCAGCTCGTCGACGCAGAACACATAGCCATTATCGATGGCATTCTTTATCTGCGGGCTGAGAAGGAAAAGGTTCTGCGTGCCTTTTGATTCAGCAATCATCGGCAGGGAATATTCCGAAACGGTCCCATCACCTTCCGTGATATCGTGCTTCGACATCACGACGTATTCCTTATGCATAGGATAGCCGTCCATCCCGGGAACAGTTCCCGTGGAATTCCTAGACTCGACGGAGAAGTCGCTTATATTGATATCGGATTCCCTCAGCAGGCGCCTGGTGAATGCCTTCAGGCTTCCGTCCCCATCATCTTCATAGAGCTGGAGAGACTGCCGCATCGGATTCCCGGAGTCGAAGGCATCTATGCATCTGCTGAACCACAGGAACGGAGCCTTCGTAACCTCCGCATTCCAGCTGGTGGCTGTCGCAAGGAAGAGCTTGTTCGGCGTATTGCGTTCAGCAATCGGCTCAAGGACCTTCCTGGTCGCCGCATTATAGAAAGCATACCTCTGCCCGGTTCTCGTGAAGATCCTCGCAGGGCGCTGGGAACCATATTCCATCAGGCTTTCGCCTGTAATGCGGTCCCTGGTGCATGAGAAGGCATATATATACCGCCTGCCCTCGGCCAGGAAATCGAATTCGAATGATGTTTCCCCTTTGTCCCCCTTCTGGAATGCGAATGGCTCTACCCAGGGAATCGGAGCATTGAGCTGCCTGGCCCCGGAAGTCCTGATTATCATGATGGCAGATGCCATGGCCCTGACCAGATTCGATTTCCCAGCGGCATTGGCACCGAATATGGCAACGGACTTCAGCAGCCTATGGCCATCTGCATCCATGGCATTCTGAGGCAGCTCCCTAAGGCTGGAAGCTTCCATGGAAAGCTCTACGGTATCCTTGAATGACCTGAAGTTGCTGACGCTGAATCCCAGCAGCATATCCATGCCTCCTCATTGGAATTTAATCGAAAACCCACCATCAAGCAAGCTATAAATCGGCTTTTTGTCAAATTCCTGCAAAAATCGCGATTATAACCAGCAGAATCGCGATTATAAATCCAAAGAGACAGAAAATGCAGGACCATCATGATCCTGCATTCCCAACGTGCGATGCTCAGCGCTTCGGCTTGAGGACGAACGAGGTGGTCGTCCTGTACGGCTTCCCCTTGTCCGAGAAGGCCTGCGGGAAATCCGGATGGTTAGGCGTGTCCGGATAGCGGCCCGTCTCGAAGCAGATTCCCTCGAATCTGTCATGGTCCTGCTTAAGGCCGCCGCCTGTATAGATCTGTATCCCAGGCTCCGTGGTCAGGACATCCATCGATGCCGCATCGCCCTCCGCGTGGATATGCGGCTCAGGCGGAAGCGTGAAGCAGTGGTCGTAATCGCCGCCCCTCCTGCTGCCGACCAGCTGCGGCGACCTGAAGTCGAAATCGGTTCCATCGACAGGCACTACAGCCACGGGAATCTTGCCGGCATCGACCTCCAGATAGCCCTCTGCATCCATGGCGAGGATGTGGTTCATGACCGTGCTCTTCCTGCCGTTGAGGTTGAAGTATGCGTGGTTCGTCACCGACACCGGGCACTTCTCATCGCTCGATACCGTATAGTCCAGCGTAAGTACGCCCTTATCCGAGAGCGTATAGGATACCATGGCCTCATGGGCGCCGGGGAATCCTCCTGCAAGCGCCGGCGTCGCGAGCCCAAGCGTGCAGCCATTCTCGCTTACGCCGATGACGGACCAGAGCTTCCTGCCGAAGCATGCGGTACCGGAATGCAGGTTATTCTCCCCCTCATTCCTCTCAAGGCTGTATTCCCTGCCATCAAGCGTGAAGCGCGCCCCGCCTATCCTATTCGCATACGGCCCTACCACGGCACCGAGGAAGCCTCCAATCGTCAGGTAGCCCTCAAGGCTATCATGGCTGAGCACGACGCCGGTATCATCGAAGCCGAAGCCCTCGAGCACCGCGCCGTATGTAAGCACCGAGAAGAAGAACCTTCCCGCCCTGAACGAAAGCTTCTCGACCTGCCTGCCGTCAGGCAAGGTCCCGTAGACGATCCTTTCCATCACTTATCCTCCTCTGTCCTGAGAACCGCAAGGAACGCGCTCTGGGGAATCTCGACATTGCCGACCATCTTCATGCGCTTCTTGCCCTCCTTCTGCTTCTCGAGAAGCTTGCGCTTCCTGGAGATATCGCCGCCATAGCACTTGGCAGTGACATCCTTGCGGTATGCGGAGACTGTCTCCCTCGATATTATCTGCCCGCCGATGGCAGCCTGGATGGCGATCTTGAACTGCTGGCGGGGGATCTCTCCCTTGAGCCTCTCGCAGACCACCCTGCCCCTTGCCTGCGCATTCGACTTGAAGACAAGCTGCGAAAGCGCATCGACAGGGTCCCCGTTCACGAGGACATCGAGCCTTACGAGCTCCGTCGGCTTGTATCCGATCACATTGTAATCGAACGATGCATAGCCGCGCGAGATTGATTTGAGCCTGTCATAGAAGTCGAAGAGTATCTCGGCAAGAGGCATCTCATAGATCAGCTCGACGCGCTTCTCATCGAGGTAGTTCATCGCTGTCTGCACGCCCCTCTTCTCCAGGCAGAGCGTGATGATCGGGCCTACATACGCAGTAGGCGTGATGATGTTGGCCTGGATGTACGGCTCCTCGGTCGATTCGATCCTCATCGGATCGGGATACTCAAGCGGGTTGTCTATCTCCACGGTTTCGCCGTTCTTCATATGGACGATGTAGCGTACGGAAGGCGAGGTGAAGACGATCGAAAGGTCGAACTCCCTCTCGATCCTCTCCTGGATGACCTCGAGATGCAGCATGCCCAGGAAGCCGCAGCGGAAGCCGAAGCCAAGGGCTGCGGAGTTGTCCTTCTCATAGACAAGCGACGCATCGTTGAGCTTCAGGCGCCCAATCGCCTCCTCCAGCTCCTCATAGTCATTGCTGTCGACGGGATAGATGGAGGAGAAGACGACAGGCTTGACCTCCTTGAACCCCGCCATCGGCTCCTCTGCCGGATTGGCTGTCAAGGTGACGGTATCGCCCACCCTGATATCCGAGATGGTCTTGATACCGGCGATGAAATAGCCGACATCGCCTGCGGAGAGGAAGGGCTTCGAGACCAGCTGCAGCTGGAATATGCCGGTATCCTCCGTCTTGTAGACCGCGCCGGAATGCATGAAGCGGATCTCGTCGCCAGGCCTGAGCGTACCCGAGAAGACGCGGCAGTGGACGATCACTCCCCTGTATGGATCGTAGTGGGAATCGAAGATGAGCGCCTTGAGGGGATCGGTATCGGAACCCTCCGGTGCCGGGATCTGGCTGACGATTGCCTCATAGAGGCTGTCGACTCCCTCGCCGGTCTTGGCGGAGACATAGCAGGCCGCATCGGGATCGAGACCCAGGTCATGGTCGATCTGATGGAGGCATGAAGGGATATCCGCGGAAGGGAGGTCGATCTTGTTGATGACCGGGATGATCTCGAGATTATGCTCCATCGCAAGGTAGAGATTGGCCAGCGTCTGCGCCTCCACTCCCTGGGAGGCATCAATCAGCAGCAGCGCACCCTCGCATGAGGAGATTGCCCTGGAGACCTCATAGGTGAAGTCGACATGGCCCGGGGTATCTACGAGGTTGAGCTCATACTCCTCGCCATCCGATGCCGTATAGGGAATCGTGACGGCCTGGCTCTTGATGGTGATGCCCCTCTCCCTCTCGATATCCATGCTATCGAGGATCTGCGCCTGCTGGGGACCTCTCGATACGACAAGGCGGGCACGCTCTATGAAGCGGTCCGCCAAGGTGGATTTCCCATGGTCTATATGGGCTATTATGCAGAAGTTCCTTTTATGCCTGGTATCTATCATCTGAGATCCGATGCATGCTGGACTTCAGGGAATCCGAACATCTGCCTGATTTCCCTGTCATCGAGCGTCTCCTTCTCGACGAGGGCCTGGGTAAGCCTGTCGAGCTGGTCGCGGTGGTTGGAGAGGATATCCCTTACGTCATCCATGCAGGAATCGAGTATCTTGCTCACTTCCTCGTCGATCCTCCTCATCGTCTCCTCCGAGAAGTTCTTGTGCTTCGCGATCTCGCGCCCGAGGAAGAGCGGCTCGTCATCATCGCCGAGGGAGATGAAGCCGAGGTCTGACATGCCCCACTCCGTCACCATGCGGCGCGCCATATCGCTCGCCTGCTTGATATCATTCGAGGTGCCGGTCGTGGTCTCGCCGTAGACGAGGTCCTCCGCGACATAGCCGCCCATGCAGATCTTGATCCTGTCGAGCAGGTATGACCTGTTCTTCGTGTATGCATCCTTCTCCGGAAGCGACATGGTGAGTCCCAGCGCCCTTCCATGGGGGATTATCGTCACCTTATGGAGCGGGTCGGTGTTCTTCAGGTAGTAATGGAGGAGCGTATGGCCCGCCTCATGGTATGCAGTAGCCTTCTTCTCCTCATCGGTCATGTACACCGACGTCCTCGCGACTCCCAGGAGAATCTTGTCCCTCGCCTTCTCGAAGTCATCCATCTCGACGATCTGCCTGTTGGAGCGTGCGGCGAAGAGGGCCGCCTCATTGACCAGGTTGGCAAGGTCAGCGCCTGAAGAGCCCGGAGTCGCCCTGGCCACCCTCTCAAGATCCACATCCTCCGCCATCTTTATCTTGGCAGCATGGATCTTCAGGATGGCGAGCCTCTCCTGCACATCGGGAAGCGCCACCACGACCTGCCTGTCGAACCTGCCCGGCCTCAGCAGCGCCGGGTCGAGGACATCCGGCCTGTTGGTGGCAGCCATGACGATGACGCCCTGGTCCTGCGAGAAGCCGTCCATCTCGACGAGCATCTGGTTCAGCGTCTGCTCACGCTCATCATGCCCGCCGCCGAGCCCCGCGCCCCTGGCACGGCCTACGGCATCGAGCTCATCGATGAAGATGATGCAGGGAGCATTCTTCCTCGCCTCCGCGAAGAGGTCCCTGACACGGGCAGCGCCCATGCCGACGAACATCTCGACGAAATCCGAGCCTGACGTATGGAGGAAGGAGACCCCTGCCTCGCCTGCGACTGCGCGCGCGATAAGCGTCTTGCCTGTTCCCGGAGGGCCTACGAGGAGCACGCCGCGCGGGATCCTCGCACCTATCTTGGTGAAGCGGTCGGGATGCTTGAGGAAATCGACGACCTCCTGCAGCTCGAACTTGGCCTCCCTCTGCCCTGCCACATCCTGGAAGGTGACCTTCTTATCGTTCTTGCCATACATCTGCGCATGGCTCTTGCCGAACGATGACATCATCCTGTTCCCGCCCGTTGCGCCTGTCTGCCTCATGATCATCACGATCATCACGATGAAGATCACCCATGGCAGGAACTGTATGAGGATGTACCAGAACGGAGTCGGCTGCACGGATCCCGAGATCTCGGCGCCGCTTGCGGCCAGGTCATTCATCAGGCTGGCATCGAAATACGGTATGCGGCAGGTGTAGGAAAGGCCGTCGAAGAGCGTATAGTTGACGGTATTCTGCTCGACGATATCCACCGAGAGCACCTCGCCGCCTGCGAGCGCATCCCTGAATACGGAATATGATGTCTCCACAGCCTGCCCCGCAGCCGGAGCGGACATGAATATATATGCGAATGAGACAAGGAGCACGATGAACGCAATCAGCGCGATACGGTTGCGCCTCGGTCCTGAAAGCGGGCCGTTGCCGCCATTGGAACCGCTGCCCCAGTACCTGTACTGGTCATAGATGCTCTTCTTCTCCTTCTTCTCATGCTCGGGTTCCTGTCCCGGAGGGACGGTACCCTTGCCATCATCGGAAGGAGGCACCGTCCTGCCGGGCTCCTCCTGCCTGATATCCTTCTCTTTATCTTCTTTGTTTTCCATTCCAAACCTATGCTCCGGATGTATCCGGAGATGACTATCAGTAAATATAGCTATATTGGCACAGGAAGGGCAATAATGGAAGGATGATGCGCCGCTTTCCCTTATGCCCTATACCGATGCGATAAGCGATACTGGGACGCCATCATGGCCGAGGAACCTCTCTGAGAGCCTGTCGTTGCCGCCGAAGGCCCTTGCCAGCACGGCGACAAGGCCGATACGGTCCTCAAGGACTACGGAATAGGGGATCCTCCAGTCCTTCTCGAGCGCCTTCACGTTCCTGCTTCCTCCCTTGAGGGATATCCTGTCCCCTTCCCTTGACTTCCTTGCGATAAGGGGGCCGGCAACGAGGTCCATATCGATCCTCAGCGTCCTGCTGCAGGCATGTTCCGATGTGAAGCGGAGCGGCCCTGCAGCTGCCCCGTCGGAGAACGGGATGACGAATGATGGCAGCTCCGGATAGATGCGGATCCCATCCCTGGCGAAGTAGACCGAGATCCCTCCTGCATCAAGGCTGCCGCTTCCCTTGGAGCATATCGACGCGACGAGCCTGCGGGAAAGCCTGCCGGCATAGCCCATCCCGGCGAATGCCCTGAAGATGGCATCCTCCCGGGCAGGCATCGATGCCTCGGCGAAGGCCTTGCGGGCGATGGTGACGAAGAAGCCCCTTTCCATCGGGATATCGCCATGCCTTGCCAGCTCCTGGCATCTGGCAGCCAGCCCTGCAAGATGGCTGATGGCCTCTTCCGTAAGGCACGGCATGATCCTCTTGCGGATGCCGTTGCGGAGATATGAGTCATCGGCATTGGTGGAATCGACGGAGAAGCGCAGGCCCGACTCCCTCACCGCTGCGGATATCTCCGCCTTGGGAACCGAGAGGAGCGGCCGGAAGATATGCCCTTCCTGCCTCCTGATGCCGCCCAGCGCCCAGATCGGCGCCGAGGCCATGAGGCGCATGATGACAGTCTCCGCCTGGTCCTCCCTGTGATGCGCCGTCAGTATCCAGTCAGCGCCGATTTCCTTCCTGAGCTTCTCAAGCGCGCCATAGCGCAGGGTACGGGCAGCTGCCTCCACGCCGATTCCCTTCTCCCTGGCAAGCGCCGCGACAGCCCCGGGCGCGAGCGTTATGATATGGAGCCTGATGCCGAGACGTGCAGCATTCTCCCTGTTGAGGCCGATTTCCCTTTCCAGCTCCGCGCGGCTCCTGATGCCATGGTCCACATAGGCAGCTTCCGTACGCTCCCCGGCCTCCCTGGCCAGGAGCATAAGCATATAGAGAGAATCCTCGCCGCCTGAGAATGCGGCAAGGAGCCTGCCTTCAGGAATTAGCCCACTGCACGACATGCTGGAAATCCTCGCCGCGGAAGAGCATCTCTATCGCCTCAGCGGCTTTCTCCTCCGCCTTATCGACAAGCTCCCTGTCTTCCTGGCTCTGGAAGCGGGACAGGACATGGTCCGGGACCGATACGCCCTCGGCAGGGCGTCCCACCCCGATATAGACCCTGATGAAATCAGGGCCGAGGGCCGCTATCATCGACTTGAGCCCGTTGTGGCCGGCAGAGGAGCCTCCCCTCCTGATGCGTATCTTCCCAGGCGGGAGGTCTATCTGGTCAGCGACAACGACATAGGTCTCGCCATCGCTGATGAACGATGGCACGGCCCTGCCGGAATCATTCATATAGGTCAGCGGCTCGACAAGCACAAGGCCATCATCCTTGGCTGCCCTGTAACAGCAGAAGCAGCGCTTCCGGAGCTTCAGCCCCCTCCGCGCTGCTATCCTCTCTACCGTCTCGAAGCCGGCATTGTGGCGTGTGCCTGTGTATCTCGCCCCGGGGTTCCCCAGACCGAAGACGATCATCTTACTTCGACTCTGCAGTAGCCGCGTCCGCTGCAGGGGCTGCCGCATCAGCTGCATCCTCAGCAGGAGCCGGAGCCTCTTCCTTGACTGCCTTGACGGAAGCGACCGTCTCATCAGCAGGAGTGAGGATCCTGATCGTCGCAGGGACCTGGAGCATATCGACACGGAGCGTCTCGTTGAGCTGGAGAGCGGAGACGTCCGCCTTGATGACCTCCGGAAGGTCCTTCGGGAGACACTCGATCTCGACTTCATGGATGACCTGGTCAAGGACGCCGCCATCCCTGCAGCCCTGGGGCATGCCCTCGAGCTCGATGCGGACATGGGTCCTGACAGTGTGGCCTGCCGTGACTTCGAAGAAATCGATATGATGGATGCAGTTCCTGAGGAGGTCCTCCTGGAACGACTTCACGAACACCCTGTGCTCTCCCTCGCCCTCGATGCTGAGCGTGATAAGCGTGGATTCGCTGAAGCCTGACTTCTTTGCATTGAATTCGCGTGCGTTGACGATTACGTGTACGTTGTCACCCTTGCCGTAGATGACACCTGGGATCTCCCCGTTCCTGAGGAGCCTTCTCGAACCTGCCGATCCGAAATCAGAGGTCCTGAGCCTTGCGCTGAGATTCTTCTCGCTCATTCTGCTTTCTCCTTACTCTCATCGGTCTATGCCGATTACCATGAATGTGCCGGAGCACCTGCATGATATTATACGAATTCATAGGCTGAGGCAAGGCTGGCGCCGGAGGCTATCGACAACGGACGCGCAAGAGCCTATCATCCTCCGGTATGGAAAGGATACCCCTGCTGCTATTCGCCGCCATCCTCATCGCCTCCATCGCCGCGGGGATACCCATCATCATCGCCCTCCTGGCGGGATACGCCGTATTCTTCATCTATGCGCTGAGGCGCGGATTCCGCCCGATGGCCATCCTGGGGATGTCGCTCTCGGGGATATCGGAGGCGAGGAACATACTCATAGCCTTCGCCCTCATCGGCATGCTGACGGCAACCTGGAGATGCGCCGGCACGATTCCCTCGATAGTCTGCTACGCCTTCGGGATAGTGAGGCCTTCATGGTTCCTCATCGCAGCATTCCTCATAAACTCCTTGATATCCTTCCTCACCGGGACATCATTCGGCAGCGTGGCGACGATGGGAGTGATATGCATGACCATGGGCAATGCCCTCGGCATCAGCCCTGCCCTCACCGGAGGCGCCATCCTTTCCGGCATCTTCTTCGGAGACAGGTGCTCGCCCGTATCAACGAGCGCCCTCCTCGTGGCGGACATAACGAAGACAGGCATCTTCGGCAACATCAGCGGGATGATGAGGACAGGTGCCGTGCCCTTTGCGGCAGCATGCGTCATCTATGGCGCCCTGAGCATATCCTCATCAGGCAGCGGCACCGCTTCCGCAGAGTTCACGGCCCTTTTCCGCGGGGAATTCAGGATCGGCCTCATGCCACTGCTGCCGGCAGCCGTGATGCTTGTCCTTTCGCTCATGCGCATGGATACCCGCACGACGATGGCGGCAAGCATAGCAGCGGCGATAGCGGTAGCCATCCCATATCAGGGAATCAGCATATCCTCGCTTCCGGAGATCCTCATCTCCGGCTACAGGTCACCATCCCCTGAGCTTTCCGCGACGATAAACGGCGGAGGGATCCTCTCGATGGTGAATGTGGCGGCCATAGTCGCGATCTCCTCATCCTATGCGGGGATATTCTCGGCGACAGGCCTGCTTGACAGCCTCAAGGCAGCTATCGCGGCAATGGGCAGGAAGCTGCCTTCGTCTGTGGTAATCGTCATGATCTCGATAGCTACATCGATGATTGCCTGCAACCAGACGCTTGCCACGATGCTGACGCATCAGCTCTGCTCCAGCCTGATAGATGACACGCAGGAAATGGCGCTGGCGCTCGAGAACAGCGTGATAGTCATAGCCGCCCTGATACCCTGGTCCATCGCAGGCAGCGTGCCGCTTGCCATACTCAGCGCGCCTCTGTCATCGATACCGATGGCATCCTATCTGTTCCTCCTGCCGATATGGATGATGATAGCGGACCTGTGGAAGGGAAGGCACGAAAACAGGGCTGGTCTTGCAGCCCCTTCCGATTGATTATAATGATGATTAACCTATCTTGCACGCCATCTACTGGGAAGGAAGGGCTCGAACCTTCGGATGTCGGTATCAAAAACCGATGCCTTAACCACTTGGCTACTTCCCAATCCCAGATAAGATAGCATTCTTATCGGCTTATTGTGAAGTCTCCTCCTCATAGCGCTTCATCACCGCGGCAGTCAGCTTGTCCCTGAACCCCTGGTTAAGCGGATGCGCGATATCCCTGAACGAGCCTTCGGATGTGAGGACCGAAGGCATTGCTACGAAGAACCCTGCGTTATCGCCTTCCCTCTCGATGATCCTCAGGTCATGGACCATGAACTGGCCATCGAATACGATAGTGGCAAAAGCCCTTAGCCTTCCCTTGGAGTTTACCTTGCTGATCCTGACTTCTGTAATCTCCATACAAATCCCTCTTTTTATGTATTTCCCCGATACCTTAAACAAACCCAGTCTTATATATAACACAATATTCGGGAAAATCCAACAGCTTTTCTATGCCCTCATCTGAAATAACGTACCAAACCGAGCCGGATCCGCTCAAAGAGGCGAAGCACCGATCAATAGCCTTGAATGGGCATTTATTATCTTCCAGCAGCTCGAAATCATTCGGATAGTCTGCTTTTGATGGAATGCCTCTCCCCAGAGGAGGCAGCGGGCGGCTATCCCTGCCGATTGCGTCAAGAAGCGAGAATGCGCCCGGCGTCGGGACCTTCCGCCCGGGCATGGCCAGGGTCACCGGGAATCCATCAGGACCTATGGATGGCTCGACGACCTCGCCGCGCCCCATCACGTGGGCGAAGGGGTATCCGGACACGAAGAAGGGGACATCGCTCGATACCTCCGCTCCAAGCCGGATGAGGTCGAGGCCTGACTGGAAATGCCTCTCGAGCGCCAGCAGCACCGTGGCCGCATCGGAAGAGCCTCCCCCGAGGCCTCCCTGCACCGGTATATGCTTCCGGATCGCGATATCAAGCGAGAAGGGGATTCCTGCGGCCGCGGAGAACATCCTGGCCCCCTTCTCCATCAGGTCCTCCTCCCCCTTCCTGATATAGCCCTCATTGCCCGAGATGCGGCAGGAGAACGCATCGGATGCGCGTATCGAGATATCCAGCTCATCCGCGAGCGATATCCTCGCCATATACGTGTCGATATCATGGAACCCGTCAGGGCGCTTCCGCCCCACCCTGAGCCCTATATTGACCTTCGCATGGGCCTCAGCAGTCATCCAGCACCTCCATGAAGCGGCCCAGGGCCTCCTCTTCCCAGAATCTGCGCCCATGTGGATTCCTCGGGGACGGATGCTGGAAGTACACAGGGGAAAGCCCCGCTGCCCTGGCCCTTGACTCCGCATAGCGCCCCAGCGCTATCACGGCAGCAGGGCGCGAGATGGACAGGAACCTCCTGAAGAAGGCATCGCAGGCATCCTCCACCATGGAAAGGGCATCCCGCGGCAGCTCGGGAAGCGCTATGTTGCCTCCCTTCTCCGTAAGGAACAGCAGCGGGCAGTATGTATATACCGTCGCTGCGGAAAAGAAGGCATCCCTATCGCCGAAACGCTCCGCCATGCCCCAGAAAAGGCGGCCAGAGGGCTCTATGCGCCTGGCTTCCAGCCCCATTACGGGACAGCCTGGGATCTCATAGTCCGGATGGCGGACCGTGCCGGAGATGCCGAGATAGCCGGAGACCTTATCGACGGCGCCGAAGGGGACACCGTCCTGCCCCATGCCGTCAGGCCCCGGGTTCATGCCGAGGAAAAGGACCTTCTGCCCTTCCCCATAAGCCATGGAAGCGAATGCGGAGAAGCAGTCCCACGCATACCCAAGCGGGTTATAGGCGATGGCCGGGACCGCCTTCCTCAGCGACTCCATAGCAGCCGAAAGATCCATGAACAGATCCTGATAATCATCTCTCACACCGCTATTGTACAGCCGATTGCCGATATAGCCAAAACGCATCTATTCAAGTATCCTGAGCCCATGCCCACCATAAAAGCGATACTCTTCGACAAAGACGGCACCCTCTTCGGCTACGGAAGGGTCTGGGGGCCGATAATGTCGGACTATATCGACAGGGGGCTTGAAGGCACGGGGCTCGATGAGGCGGGACGCCGTGAATACAAGGACAGGCTGATGAGGGCTGCAGGCTTCGACAGCGAGGGCGGCACGTATCCTGACGGCATCATATTCTCGCACAAGGGGTTCCTCAGGTCCTTCTGGCGCATATTCCGCCTCACAGTCAGCTATGGGCTGAACCCGTTCTATGTGGGCAGGCTCTCCTACAGGTTCCTGCGGAAGAACGGCGACATCGTGGCCTCCGCGATAAGCGAGGAGCATTTTCCCGATGCCTATCCAGTGATCAGGAAGGCATATGAGAGAGGATACATCATCGGCGTCGTCACCAACGACACGGAGGCATCGGCTTCCGTATTCATGGAGAAGATGAGGATAAGGCAGTACATCTCATTCCTGCGCACGAAGGATGGCAGGACGAGGAGGAAGCCCCATCCCGGGGCGCTGAGGGAGTTCTGCAGGGAATTCGGGCTCAGGAGCGAGGAGGTCGCCGTGATAGGCGATTCGCTTTCCGATATGCTCTTCGCCAGGAACGGCAAGGCAGGCTACGCCGTTGCGGTCATGACGGGATTCGGCAGCAGGGAGGAGCTCTCCCGCTACGCCGATGCCATATATGATGATATCTCCGGCCTTGCCGGGGACAGGGTGCTCTTCCCATGAGAGGCTTCCTCGCAACCGATGAGGCGCTTGCCGCCGCAAGGGAATCGCTGCCGCGGCTGAAGGGGCTCAAGGGACCCTATGCGGCAGTCACGGCCAGGGACCGTACAGGAAAGCCCCATACCATACTGGCATCATCTGATGAGGCCAGTATCCCGGGACTAGCGCCTCCGTGCTTCGACAGCGAATCATATGGCATCATCGAGTCAGGATACCCCGGCAGGCAGGACCTGCTGGCAGGGCTCTTCGCATACAGGAGATGGGACGGACGCTCCTTCCACCCATCCCTCCCGGAGGACTCCCCTGTGCTCAGGGCCGTAAGCTATGCGCTCGGCCATGCTATGGAGATCACGGGAATCGCACCCTTCTGCATCGGTGGGGATGGCATCATCCCTTCATGCGCGATGCCGGAGACGCTATGGGAGATGCTGGGGCTAAGATTCATCTATGCCGATGGATGCATCGCGGTAGCGGACAAGCAGGCAGGGATGCTGTCGGTACCCGGCAAGGGGGATGACAAGCTCGATTCCGTCTCCTACCGCTTCCACAGGCTCTTCCCCTCATCTCCTGAGCAATGCTTCACCCATCGCCTCGATATGGACACTTCCGGGCTCCTGGTGCTTGCCTTCAGCAGGGAAGCGCACCGCAGCGTATCGATGCAGTTCGAGGCAAGGACGGTAAGGAAGGAATACGAGGCGCTGCTGGAAGGGACGCTGGAAGAGGACGAGGGGCTGATAGACGCGCCGATGCGGCTCGACCCGGAAAGGCGGCCCCTGCAGGTGGTGGACCATATCCAGGGCAGGAAGGCCATAACGCGGTGGAGGAAGCTTGAGGCATACGGGAACTGCACAAGGGTCAGGTTCTATCCGGAGACCGGGCGCACGCACCAGCTGAGGGTGCACTCGGCCTACATCGGCCATCCGATACTCGGCGACAGGCTCTATGGCACGAGGGCCCCTGGCGAGAGGCTCTGCCTCCATGCCTCATATATAGAGCTGGACCATCCGGCCAGCGGCGGGCGGATCTCGTTCAGCTCCCCTGCTCCCTTCTGAGCACGAGCCTGCCATCATCGAAGGCCGGCTCAAGCACCGTGAAGTCCAGATTTTCCGCAAAGCGCCTTATCTCGCAGATCGTCTTATCGAGATGCTTCGGGTGATGGGCATCGGTGGAAAGCACAGCGGCATCGGTATTCTTCCTCACCTCCTCCCAGAAGGCAGGATGCGGATAGCCGCCCTTACCCTTGAGGATCCCGTTGCCATTGATCTCCAGCGGGATGGAAAGCGCCTTCGATGCCCGGGAGATCTCCCTGGCGGCATCAGCTGCAAGCCTGTCATACGGACGCCTGCAGAGGAAGACATCGGGATGGGCGAAGAAGGTTATGAGCCCTGACTCCATCGCCTCGATGGCCCTGTCTATATATGCGACGATGTCCCCATCATCGAAGCCCTGGGAGAACGGGGTGGCCCATCCGCCATCGGGCCTCCTGACGAAATGCACGCCGGCGATGAGGTAATCTGTACGCTCCCTTACCTCCGCGAAGTACTGATGCAGGCCCTTCATGTAGTCTATCTCATAGCCGAGGAGCACAGGGAACGGCCTTTCCTCGGCCCTCACATCGCCTTCATAGGCAGCCATCTCGCCATAAGCCATCCGCGTATCGGCAAAGAGCCCGTCCGGGAACGGGCAATGCTCGCTGAAGCCGAGGAAGGAGAACCCCTTCTCCTCAGCCCTGCTGGCGTATTCGGAGATACGGCCGCTGCCGTGTCCGCAGTAGAAGGAATGCGTATGGAGATTATAGAGCATGGAAGGATTATAGCTGTTCGCCGCCGAGATTCTCAAGCCTGCCCCTGAGCCTGGCGATATTGGCGCTTATGGAGGAGATCTCCGCCTCTATGCGTTCCTTCTCCTTGAGCAGCATGGCGATCTTATCCTCTTCCATATCGATCATGGCCTGGACATCGTCCGCCTTGGCAGCCTTCGCTATACGATGGCGCTCCTCGGCAATCGAATCCTGCTGGTTCTGGATGGCGAGCATGCGCTCCAGCAGCGCAAGGACCTCCTCTGGCGTATCCTCGCCTACCCATGATGCGCCTTTCTCATAGAGGAACGTGCCATAGCTGACGATGCTGTCCCTAGCCTCGTCATCACGCTTCCTCACGGCATCCTTCTGCTTCTCCAGGCCTCCTTTCGTGATCCGCAGGTACTCTGCCCTGCGCGATGCCAGGCCTTCCTTCAGCCTGTCGCGCTCTATGCGGAGGGACGAGGCGCGGGCTGTTATATCGCGCAGCTGGGCAAGGAGCGCTGCGGGCGTGCCGCTGATATCCGCATTGCCTGCCATCGCGATATCCGCATATGCCGAGAACCTAGCCTCATCATCCCTGATGCGCTTCCTCTTCCCCAGGCTGGATGCGATCTTCGACACGAGCCTGCCGTCGCCACCTTCCGCCAGGGCCTTCTCCCTCTCTATATCCTGGTAGATCCCCGCGAAGGCCTTCCTGTCGAGGATGCCGAACGTGCCCTGCTCATACAATGCGGTGCCGAGGCGCAGGGAGGTCTCCTTCTCCAGGGCCTCCTCATCCGCAAGCTCCCTATCGATGGATGCGAGCGTCTCCGAATCCCTCCCATACTCACGGCAGAAGGATTCCATCCCCGCACTGTCGCGGCTGGCACCCTCCAGGAGCATCAGCTTATCGCGGATGGCATCGCAGAACTTGCGCCCCATGGGGATGTCAAGGGACCTGTATGCGTAGTAGCCGAGATCATATGCCGCAGCCTCCATCCTCGCACGGCAATCAGCCATCCTCCTCTCGTTCCTCTGCACAAGCGCATCGCGATCCATACGGGAGAGTATAGCACTTAATTGACAAGGAAGCTTGCAAAACAATATCCTTTCATATGCTGGCTGAAGTCTGTTCAGGAAACTCAGCCAATGCCCAATATCCATTCTGCGGGCATATCTCATTTTGGAGCAATTATGGAAAAGGAAAACGCAAAGGAGCTCTCAGAGGAAGAGCTTGCGTCCAGGATCGGCACCCTGCTGCAGGGAATGAAATCCGCCGACCCTGAGGAGCTTGAGAAGGTAAAGTCGATAGTCAAGAGGAATGTGCCTTTCTTCACCAGAAGCGCGTTCCTCGCCTACCTCCTCCTCAACGCGCGCATGCCGCGCCAGGAGAGGAAGCAGGAAAGGCCGCTGCGCAAGGCAGCCGAGGCACCTGCGGCACAGGAAGGGGAAGCAGCCGCCAAGGAAGAGCCGAAGAGGCAGATCCCGGAAGGCGCGAAGACGATCTATATCGATGTAGGCAAGATGAAGCATCTCTACCCCAAGGACCTCTCCAGGAGGATCCAGGCCGAGATCGGCATCACCAGGGATGACATCTACCAGATACGCATCCATGACAAGTACTCCTTCGTCACGATGAGCGAGGAGAACTGCCAGAAGGCCATCGAGAAGCTCTCCGGGCAGGATATCAACGGAAGGATTGCCAAGGTCGCCTTCTCGAACAAATGAAGCAGGGGCCTCCGGGCCCCTTTGACGATACCATGCGCATACAGCCATTCACATTAGGCAGATACGGGACGGACTGCTATATAGCATACGGAGACGGGAGATGCACGGTGATCGACGCGCCCTATCCGATGGATGCCGCCATCGCCTTCCTCAAGGACAGCCATCTTATCCCCGATGACATACTGCTGACGCATGGGCATTTCGACCACATATTCGGGCTGGCCGGCATGAAGGCCGCCTTCCCCGAGGCCAGGATATACCTTGCCGAGGAGGATATGCCGTTCATAGAGGATGGCTTCAGGAGGACGCGGGACATGCTCAGGTACCTTGACCCGGGCTTCCTGGACGGTATCGACCTCTCCTCCTTCCCTGCCGGCATACTGCCGTATAGCTCATATGACGGATGCTTCACTATAATGAAGACCCCAGGGCATACCATGGGGTCCGTATCGATATACTCCAGCGAGGAAGGCATCCTCTTCTCCGGAGACACGCTGTTCGCGCTCGGCGTAGGCAGGACCGACCTCGGCGGTGACTTCTCCCTGCTGTCGCAGTCGCTGCACAGGCTCATGGAGCTTGACGGCAGGACAATCGTCCTCCCTGGCCATGGCCCTTCCACCTCGATCTCCCGCGAAAGGGAATCGAATCCCTATCTCTGATCAGCCTCCGAGCTTCTCGTTGGCGCTCTTGCATTCCACGCAGAGAACCGCTTCAGGTATCGCCCTCAGCCTTCCCTCCGGGATCTTCTTGCCGCACTGCAGGCAGTAGCCGTACTTCCCGTCGCTGATGCGCTGGAGCGCGCCCTCGATTGCCTTGAGCTTCCTGGCATCCATAGCGTTCAGCGCCTCCATCTTGCGGTATACGCCTTCATCCGATGCAAGGTCGCTCGAATCGCCGCGTCCGGAAGATGTCTGTGCTTCCTGGCGGAAATCATCGCCTTCGTTGGCAAGCTTCGCCCTGATCTCATCGCGGGCCTTGAGAAGCTGCTCCTGCATTTCCTGAGTAAAAGCATCCATATGACTATCCTCTTCGAATTTTCAATAAAGGTGCATGCAAAACTGCCGGAAGTCAAGTGAAAACGGATAACTTCACCGAAAAATGGAATCAGCCCTTCCTATTCTTCAGATATCTTACATACCGGACCGAATACACGATTACGGAGCAGGAGATGATGAGATACGCAGCAAGGACGGCGAAGGCCTTCCAGCCGGGGCCGGTATAGGCGATGGCAAGCAGCGCGAAGCCGATGGTCATGCCGGCCATCAGCATCACGATCGATATGATGAATCCGCGGATCTTCCTATCCTTCATCGATGAATGCCCTGATCCTCTCCAGCAGCTCCGGATATGTCTTCGCCAGATAAAGCCCCCTCTCCTCCTTGAGGATGTTCTCCGGCGCCCGGAAGAGACAGCCGCCGTCGGCTTCATGGATCATGGAGAGGTCGTTGTAGCTGTCGCCGGAAGCGAACGTGCGGAAGCCCATCGCCCTGAAGCCCTGTATGGCCTTCCTCTTGCCGTCCTCGCACCTCATCCTGATATCCTCGATCATCCCGTCAGGCCCGACCTCAAGGCTGTTGCAGAGGATAGTCGGGAACCCGAGCTGGCGCATCAGCGGCTTGGCGAATTCGGCGAACGTATCGGAGAGGATGACGAACTGGCAGAGCTCATTGAGCTCGGCGACGAACCCAGCCGCTCCCTCAAGGGGCCTGATGCCGGCAATCACATCCTGGATATCCTTCAGCGTCAGATGATGCCTGCGCAGTATATCGATGCGGAAATCCATGAGCTTCCTGTAGTCGGGCTCATCGCGCGTCGTGCGCTTCAGCTCCGGGATGCCGGTCTTCTCCGCGAAAGCTATCCATATCTCGGGGACAAGCACTCCCTCGAGGTCAAGGCATATCATCTCCATATCATTCTCCTTCGTCATCGTCGGATGCTTCGTTCACATGTATGATTCCGGATGGCATATCGGGCATCTCGACATCATCCTGGGCAGCGGCCTCTTCCTCGGCAGATCCCTTGTGCTTCCTGTCATGGCTGCGCTTGTAGTAGCGCCCCTCCGAGAGGAGGATGGCGACAGGCCTGAGCGATGGGATATTGGCGCATACGATCTGGATGATCGATGTCAGCGGAACGGAGAGGAACATGCCCGCGGCTCCCCAGATATATCCCCAGAGGGCAAGGGAGGCGAGGATGATGAGAGGCGATATATTCAGCTGCACGCCCTGCATCCGCGGGTCGATTATGTTGCCGAGCACCATCTCGATGCCGATGAAGAGCGCCGCGATAAGCACTATCCTGCTCCACTCGGGAGCGAACTGGATGGTACCCATCAGTATCGCGCCGCCGGTGCAGACAATGGATCCGATGGTCGGTATGAAGTTCAGCACGACGGCAAGTACTCCCCAGATGAGGGGGAAATCAAGGCCGGTGACAATCGATGCAAGATAGAACAGCACGCCGGTGGCGAGGCTGATGATGATCTTGATCAGCAGGTACCTGGAGATCTGCCTGTTCATCCTCGACAGCAGCTGCGTCATCCTCTGCACCCTGCCTCTCGGGAGGGCCATCATCAGCTTCGGCAGTATCGTCTGCCTCTCCATGATGAGGAACAGCAGGTAGAGCATGACGAGAAGGACATCGGACATTATCGAGATGAACTTCCCGGATATCGAGGCAAGCGATGTCATCGCCACCGAATACCAGTCGATGTTCAGCCATGAAAGCAGGCTGAATGTGGCAGGATCCTCATCCAGGTAAGGCGCCAGCATGCCGGAAAGGCTCCTGTCGAGCATCTGCACCCTGGCGACGTATGCAGGCAGGCCATCGGGCTGCATGAGCATGTCGACGATGACGAAGAAGATATAGACGAATCCGACGAGTACGCAGCCGACAAGCAGCATCGTCAGCAGCATCGAGATGATCTTCGGCACCCTCAGCTTATCCAGCCTCAGCAGCATCGGGTTCACGATCAGGAACACGAAGATGGCGATGACGAACGGGATAACGATCTGTGCCATCAGCTTCATCACCGCAAGGAAGAGGACAACCGCGAACATGGCGAGGATGTTCCTCACCTGCTTGCGCGTAGTCTCGTTTCCTGCAGTTCCGGTCATAGCGGGATTATATCCCGTGATAGCAAAAATGGGCAAGATGGATTACAATCCGCCCCATGGAAACATCACCGTATCTCAGGCGTGTCAGGATAGTCCTCGTCGATACCCAGGACGGAGCGAATATCGGCTCCTGCTGCAGGGCCATGAAGACCATGGGCATCGAAAGGCTCGTCATCACGGGAGGCGGCACCTACTCCGAGGACAGGGTCAGGACGCTCGCGCTCCATGCTGCGGATGTATGGGAGAATGCGGAGCGCTATGATAACCTCGAAGAGGCGCTGAGGGGCAGCATCTTCACCGTCGCCGCGACAAGAAGGCGCGGCAAGTTCCGCAAGATGAGCGCATACTCGCCAGAGCAGCTGGCCGCCAAGCTGGCGGAGCTCCCCGATGGCGACATCTCCATAGTCTTCGGGCGCGAATCAGATGGCCTCAGGGATGACGAGGTAGCGCTCTGCTCTTCCGTCGTGACAATCCCCACATCAGACCGCTTCCCCTCACTCAACCTATCGCAGGCCGTGCAGATCATCTCCTATGAGCTTTTCAGGAACGCGCTTCCCTACAGGCAGGGAATGACCGCCATCACGCACCAGAGGATAGAGCAAGGCGCGGAGGAGATGATCTCCCATCTCGACGGGATCGGCTATTTCAAGCTAGCCGATGAAAGGAAGTGGACTCTGCAGCTCGTGAAGGATATCATCGAAAGGGCCGGGCTTTCCGAGAGCGAGATGCAGCGCTTCGAGAAGATATTCCGTAAGGCTGAGCTCATCGCCAGGCATAAGGGGGAATGATGTCGGAGGATTTCCTTACGCCGATGCCGCGCGTGGTAGCGCACAGGGGCGACAGCGCGAACTGGCCGGAGAACACGCTGGAAGCATTCATCTCCGGCGTGAGGATGGGCATAGACGTGATAGAGACCGATGTCCATCTCTCGAAGGATGGCCATGTCGTAATCTGGCATGACCCGACGCTTGAGCGCAATACGGATGGCAGCGGGACGCTTGAGTCCCATACCCTGGCAGAGCTCAGGCAGTATGATGCGGGATACACCTTCACCAAGGATGGCGGCAGGACCTTCCCTTTCAGAGGCAGGGGAATCAGGATCTGCACCCTGGATGAGGCGCTGGAAGCCTGTCCCGGGCAGAGGTTCAACATCGACCTCAAGAGCAGGGAGCCGGAAATCGTGGACAGGTACATCGAGGTGATCCGCAGGCATGATGCCGGGAAGCGTGTCTGCACGGCCTCGTTCCATGACAGCAACATGCGGATGCTGAGGGCCAAGGCTCCGGACCTCCTCACATCAGTCTCCACGAAGGAAGTGCTCTCCCTTGTCGTCAGGCAGAAGACGCATACCCTTCCGGCCAGGTTCGCAAGGAAGATCATCTTCCAGGTTCCGGAGGCATACTATGGGGTCAGGATCATCACCGATGGCTTCATCCGCGCCATGCATGCCAGGGATGCCGTTGTGATGGTATGGACGATAAACGGCGAAAAGGACATGGAACGCCTGTTCAGGATGGGCGTTGACACTATAATGACTGATGACCCTGCCCTCCTCATCAGGTGCAGGGACAGGCTTGGAATACATTAATAAGGAAGGAAGCTATGGCAAGCGACGTTTACTTTTCCGATCTGAGAACGGACTTCGGCAACAATCTCCTCGATAAGCTTAATCGCGTCATGAAGGAGGCTGGGATCGAGACCATCGATTTCAAGGACCACTATGCGGCAATCAAGCTCCATTTCGGCGAGCCGGGCAATCTGGCATTCCTGCGTCCGAACTGGGCCAAGTGCGTCGCGGATGAGGTAAGGAAGCTAGGCGGCAAGCCATTCCTCACGGACTGCAACACCCTCTACGTAGGCGGCAGGAAGAATGCGCTTGACCATCTCGACAGCGCCAACCTCAACGGCTACTCGCCTCTCTCCACCGGCTGCCAGATCCTCATCGCCGACGGCCTCAAGGGAACCGATGACGTGGAAGTGCCTGTCGATGGCAAGTACGTGACGGCAGCCAAGATCGGCCGCGCGGTCATGGATGCCGATATCTTCATCTCCCTCTCCCACTTCAAGGGCCATGAGGCAACCGGATTCGGAGGCGCCCTGAAGAACATCGGCATGGGATGCGGCTCCAGGCGCGGCAAGATGGAGATGCATGCCTCCGGAAAGCCTGTCGTAGAGCAGGAGAAATGCATCGGCTGCCGCAAGTGCGCGAAGATCTGCGCCCATGAGGGCCCTGTATTCGAGAACGGCAAGTGCCATATCGACCATGACAGATGCGTAGGATGCGGAAGGTGCATAGCCATCTGCCCCAAGGATGCGATCCATGAAGGCACATCGAGCTCTAATGACCTCCTCAACTGCAAGATGATGGAGTATGCGAAGGCTGTCCTCCAGGGAAGGCCCTCATTCCACATCGCGATCGCGATAGACATCTCCCCGAACTGCGACTGCCATAGCGAGAACGATGCGCCGATCGTGCCTAATATCGGCATCTTCGCATCCTTCGACCCCGTGGCCCTCGACCAGGCCTGTGCAGATGCGGTGAACAGCATGCCGGAGAACCCAAATACGATGCTCAGCACATCGAAGCACGAGCTGCATGACCACTTCGATGACGTCCACCCCGACACCAACTGGAAGCAGGGGCTGGAATATGCTGAATCCATCGGACTCGGCACAAGGGAATACAACCTGATCAAGGTGAAGTAAGGAAAGCCAGCTGATGCCGGAGAGCCCCTCCGGCATTTTCCTTTCATAAGATCCGTGTATCATATATGCATGGGATTCGATATCAGCAGATACAGGGCATATAGGGAGAACAGCACCATCGAAGCCAGGAATGCGGCGAGGGGCCTCCCTGATTCCCTGTGGGAAACATACTCCGCATTTGCCAATACATATGGCGGTATCATACTCCTCGGTGTAAGGGAACTGGAAGACGGGTCATTCATCCCTTCCGGCCTGAGGAATTCCCAGAAGGTCCTGAAGGACCTATGGAACACGCTGAACAATCCGAACAAGGTCTCTGCGAACCTGCTGACTGATAGCAGCATCGAGCTGTATACGGAAAGCAATGGGGATGAGGTCATCGCCATCACCGTCCCGCGTGCTGGCAGGACAGAGAAGCCAGTCTATATCGGGAACAGCCTCTATGGAGGGACATTCCGGCGCGGATTCGAGGGCGATTACCGCTGCAGCAGACGGGAAGTCAACGCAATGCTGAGAGATGCCCCGGAGGCTACTCCGGATATGAAGGTAATAGAGGAGCTCAGCTGGTCTGACCTCAACCAGGAATCCATACGCTCATACAGGAACAGCCATGCATACCATTCGCCGAACCATCCCTGGAGACTGCTTTCCACGGAACAGTACCTAATCAGGATAGGCGCTGCGGCAATCAGGGGGAAAGGCCTCCATCCTACAGCAGCAGGGCTTCTGATGTTCGGCGAGGAGCACCAGATAACCCAGGAATACCCTGAATACTTCCTAGACTACAGGGAATATGGTACGGAATCCGCCATAGACTGGATTGATAGGATACACTCGCAGTCAGGCAGCTGGACGGGCAATCTCCATGATTTCTTCTTCATGGTCTCTGCCAGGCTCGGCAATGCCCTCAAGTCACCATTCAGGCTGGCCATGCAGGACGGCATCATGACAAGGCAGGATGATACGCCTGTGCACAGCGCCGTAAGGGAAGCATTTGCGAACTGTCTGACCAATGCGGATTTCTTCATCCCTTCCGGAGTCGTCATACAGAAGCACCCGGATGGCATCATCTTCTCCAATCCCGGCGACATCAGGGTGGGAAAGGATGAGATGCTTGCCGGCGGGATCTCCGATGCCCGCAATAAGGCGATAATGAAGATGTTCAACCTGCTTGGGCTAGGCGAACGTGCCGGAAGCGGGGTTCCCAGGATACTGGCAGCATGGAAAAGCGAGGGCTTCCCTGCCCCTTCCGTCATCGAGGACCTGAATGCCATGCGGACGACCCTCATACTTCCCTTCACGGATACCTTCAGAAGAAACGCAAGCGATAAACCTGCAAGCGATAAACCTGCAAGCGATAAACCTGCAAGCGATAAACCTGCAAGCGATAAACCTGCAAGCGATAAACCGTATAGGGAGACAGAATACGAGAGGATGGATGAGATCTGCTGCTATCTTGCAGAGAACGGGGAGTCGATTACCGCTGAAATCGCAAAGGAAGTGGGACTCAGCCCTGTAAGGACAAGGGCGCTCCTCGGCAGGCTCTGCGCAGACGGGCAGGTCGAATCCACCGGCGGCAACAGGAACAGGCGATACAGGATAGCAAAGCGCGGCAGCTGAGCCTATCCCCTATCGCAGATACGTAAACTCCTGTACAATCATATGCGAATCCAGCAAAGGAGAACGCAATGAGAAGACTCATCACCATCGGGCTGCTTTCCGCAGCTTTGCTGATAATCGCAGGATGCGCACCTGCAGCCACCGGTTCCGTGGAGAATCCGCTGCCGCAGTGGTTCGCGGGCAAGACGCTTGAGGGCGAAGTCACCACCGTGACGCAGATAATCGGGACACAGCCGTCTGCAGCTGAGGACCCGACGGCTCCAGCAGAGCCTGAAGCAGTCACCATCACGACGACAGAGACGGAAATCAATATCGGAGGCGATGACCTGAAGGCAGGAATGGCCGCCGAAGGGCTATCCTATACGGAGAAGGCAGAAGGCAATTCATACATCATCAATGCCTTCAGCAGTACGGAAACAGGCTTCTCCTCCACGATTATCTCCTTCTGCAATATCCCGGATTCAGGCAAGGTCATCTTCTCGCACATAGTCAGGGAAAAGGCCGCTGATACATCCACGACGACCATCACGAAGGGAATCCTGACGGTTGCCAGCCAGGGATGACGCATGCAGCAGGCTGTCCCTGATGGTGCAGCCTGCCATCCTGCGGTAAGTCAGGAAATTGTATCCTCAAGGACTTCAAGGCACATCAAATCACAAATTTGATGAAATCATAGGAAACAATAGTATCCTATTCTCAGAAAGACATGATAGCAGTCAATCGGACATGGGAGGCTGCAGGAATGCTCTGCAGCAAAAAGGAGAATAGGTTATGAAGAAGAACAAACTCACCATGATTGCAGCTCTTCTGGCTGCAATCCTCGTAATTGCAGGATGCTCACCAGGCACTCCCGCATCATTGGATAAGGCCCTGCCGAAATGGCTTGCCAATTCCACTCTCACCGGAGATGTCACAGTCACGCAAAATGGAGAACAGTCATCTTCTCCTGAGAGGATTACGACTACCGCCAATGACATCGATAGCTGGAAATCCTGGTGTATAACGCATGGCGTCAGCTGCTTTGAGAATGGCAACGACAGCGACAGGTCCTATACGCTCGAGATGGATGGGCTGACGCTGGTTCATCTCATAGAGAAAGGAATCCCCGGGATGGAAGAAGAGTTCGGCCCTGTGATCGAGGAACTGGGAGAGATGCTCAAAAGCAGCTTCACGCTCAGGATGACATTCACGAATATAAGCGATACAGAGGTTGGATTCGAGAGCACTATGGATGGAACCATCACCGTAACGGAACTCGGAATAAGCCGGCACACGAGCATGAAGGAGACAGGCACGCTCTCGAAATGACGGTTATAATGGGCTGTTGCAGCATATACTGGAATAGCCTAGGCATAGCAGGACGTCCATAACGGTGGACGTCCGCATCTTCTGATATCATGAGCAGCTATATAGAACACAATGACATGATTGCATTCCATCCTGGCTATTACATCAAAGAGATAATCGAAAGCAGCGGAATGCATCCAGAGGACTTCGCGGAAAGGATCGGCATCACCGCTGATTATCTCCATAAGCTCCTGGATGGCGAGGAGCACCTTTCCGCAGATACCGCCGCAAAGCTATCAAGCCTCCTTGGCACATCAGCTAGCTACTGGCTGAATCTGCAGGAGAGCTATACCAGGATGGATATGCTTATGAAAAGCAGCTGACCGGACTGCCAATCAGCTGTAATCCTTTTCCCTGCCAGGAAACTGTCCTGGTTTATCCTACAGCGCCATCGGTTCCAGATTCGCCTGCTCGATATCCTTGAAGTAACGGTATGTGGATACCTTCAGCTCATCGCAGGCATCCTCATCGCAGACGATGATGGCACGCTTATGCATCTGCAGCGCAGAGCATGTCCATGCCTGCGAGACCCCGCCTTCGACAGTATGCCTGAGCGCCCTGGCCTTGGAATGCCCATTGACGAGTATCATGACCTCATCGGCTGACATGATCGTCTCCACGCCTACGGTGAGGGCCTTGGAAGGGATCGCCGAGATATTGCCGCCGAAGAACCGGGAGTTCATCACCTTGGTATCATAGGTAAGCGTCTTCTCCCTCGTGCGCGATGAGAGCGAGCTGAACGGCTCATTGAATGCGATATGCCCATCCGCGCCTATGCCGCCCAGGAAGAGGTCTATGCCGCCATAGGAGGCGATCTTCTCCTCATATGCCCTGCACTCCTCGACAGGATCCTCGGCCATGCCATCGAGCAGGTTGGCATTCTCTGCCGGTATGTCGATATGGTCGAAGAAGTTCCTGTGCATGAACATCCAGTAGCTCTGCTCATGGTTCTTCGGCAGGCCTATGTACTCATCCATATTGAACGTGACGACATTCCTGAACGAGAGATAGCCTGACCTGCAGAGCTTGATCAGCTCCTTGTATGTGCCGAGCGGCGAGGAGCCTGTAGGGAGGCCTAGGACGAAAGGCCTTGTCTCTCCGCTTCTCTCATGGTTCTTGATCCTTCTTGCGATATACCTCGCAGCCCAAAGCGAAAGCTTGTCATAGTCAGGTTCGATGATGACTCTCATCCTGCATCCTCCTTTCCATAGAGGATACCATCAGTTCTGCGGCAATGCTACCTTATATAACCGGAGGCTATCACGGCATCGCCGTCATAGACCACCGCGCTCTGCCCGGGAGCGGCTCCCTTCACATAGGAGAAGAACCTCATATCGAAGCCATCGGCGGAAGCCGTTATCTCAGCATCGGCGCCTGGCGACGTGCTGCGTATCTTCACCTGGTATACCCTTCCCGGCTCGAATCCGGCCTCCGATACATATACAGGATCCGATGCGGAGATGCATGAGCTGTGGGTCTCCGACTCCGTCCCTACCACCACGCGGTTGCTGTCCTTGTCGATCGCTATCACGTAAAGGGGCTCCGTGTAGGCAACGGCCAGCCCCCGCCTCTGCCCTATCGTATAGTGCCAGTATCCGCGATGTGTGCCGACCTTCCTCCCGGACGTGAGGACTATATCCCCGTGAAGATCAGGCTTCTGGATGAGGACCGAATAGTCGCCGCCATAGAAATCCTGGCTCTCGGCCATGCCAGGCTCATGGAAGCCCAGCTCCTCATCGATCCGGCGTATCTCATCCTTCGTGTATCCGCCGAGGGGGAACAGCGTCCTTGCCAGCTGCTCCTGCGAGAGCCTGGAGAGGAAATAGCTCTGGTCCTTCCTCAGGTCCGCCGCCTTGAGGAGCGCATACCTGCCATCCCTCCTGCCGATCCTCGCGTAATGGCCTGTGGCGAAACAATCGAAATCGAGCTCCTGGGCAGCCCTGTCGAGCATCGCCCCGAACTTCACCTTCCTGTTGCACCAGATGCATGGGTTCGGGGTATGGCCCGCGAGATACTCCTCCCTGAACCTGGCAAGGACCTCGCTCTCATAGATATCGGAGCAGTCGATGATATGATGCGGAATCGAAAGGGCCCTGCAGACCCGGTCCACAGCCTCAAGGTCACGGCTCTTGTCAGGGCAGTAGCAGCTGTTGGCGCCTTTGGGGAGAGGGAACGGCGAATCCTTCTTCCAGATCAGCATCGTAACGCCCTCTACCTCGTAGCCTTCCCTCTTGAGAAGATAGGCGGCCACCGATGAATCGATGCCGCCTGACATCCCTACCAGAACCTTCATAGGGAAAATGCTACCAGAATATGGCTCAAGCTCCAAGATACGCTTTCTGCACGCTCTCGTTGCTCAGCAGGTTCTCGCCCGTATCCTGCAGGACTATCCTGCCGTTCTCAAGCACATACCCGTAATCGGAGGACTTGAGCGCAAGGCGGGCATTCTGCTCCACGAGGAAGACAGTCAGCCTGCTCTCCTCGTTGATGATCCTGATCTTGCTGAAGATATCCTGCACGACAAGGGGAGCGAGTCCAAGCCCCGGCTCATCAAGCAGCAGCAGGCGCGGAGACGACATCAGGGCCCTCGCAATGGCCATCATCTGCTGCTCGCCGCCGGAAAGCGACCTGGTCTTCTGCTTCCTCCTCGCGCCGAGGATGGGGAAGAAATCATACATCTCCTCCTTCTTCCTGGCGATAAGGGCGCTGTCGCGGACCATGAAGGCACCCATATCGAGATTCTCCTCTACGGTCATATCAGCGAATACATGCCTTCCCTCGGGAACAAGGGCAATCCCCTTCTTCACGATGAGGTCGGTCGTCAGCTTCTGGTGCTTCGACTGGCAGATCGCCTGCCCATCGTACTCGACAGTGCCCGACTGCAGCGGCACGAGGCCTACGATAGCGCTCATAAGCGTCGACTTGCCAGCGCCATTGGCACCGATCAGCGCGACGATATCCCCTTCATCGACAGACATGGAGACATCGGAAAGGGCCCTTATGTTGCCATACGACACCGAAATATCCTCGATCCTGAGCAATGCCATATCAGAAATCCTCCTCTCTGCCGAGATATGCCTCGATGACATCCCTGTTCGTCTTTATCGCATTGGGCGTTCCCTCCGCGATTTTCATGCCGAAGTTGAGCACCGTAATCTGGTCGCAGATATTCATGACGAGCTTCATGTCATGCTCGATGAGCACGACAGTCACGCCGAGGGAACGGATCTTGTCGATGACGGACATCAGATGGGCCGTCTCCGCGGGGTTCATGCCAGCTGCCGGCTCATCAAGGAAGAGGAGCTTCGGCTCTGCCGAAAGCGCCCTCGCGATCTCAAGCTCGCGCTGCGTGCCGTAAGGGAGGTTCCTCGCAAGCTCCTGGGCGCTATCCGCTATATCGAAGAAGCCGAGCCACTCCATAGCCTTGCCATAGAGCTCCTTGTTCTCGCCCGAGGCGAATACATAGCTCCTGAGCGACTGCAGGAAGCGGTGCCTGAACGGGTCGGAACCGACCTTGAAATGCAGGCCGAGCATGACGTTCTCGACTGCGGTGAGCTCGCGGTACAGCCTTATGTTCTGGAATGTACGCGCGATGCCCAGGCGGCTTATCTTCCAGGCAGGAAGGCCTGTTATGTCCTTCCCATCGAATATGACCTTGCCGGAAGTCGGCTTATCCATGCCGGTGATCTGGTTGAAGAGCGTCGTCTTCCCTGCGCCATTGGGCCCGATGAGGCCGGTAACCAGCCCTTCCTCCACCTTGAAGCTGACATCATTGACCGCGATGACGCCGCCGAATTCCCTTGTCAGGTTCTGGGTCTCGAGTATCCTCATACGCCGGCCTCCTTCTTCTTCGCGAAGAGCGGCCTGCGGGCGCTGCCATAGCGGAACCTGTCGCGCCCGAGGATGCCCTGCGGCCTCCATACCATCATGACGACGAGGATAAGGCCGAAGATCATCTGCTTCGCCTGCGCGGGGATGACATTCGTCAGGCCCGTCAGCTGCGGGAAATAGGAGATGAACTGGATTATGACAGCTCCGAGGATCACGGCCTTGCCATTGCCCATGCCGCCGAGGACGACGGTGCAGAGGACCATGACGGAGACCATGAACGTATAGGAAGCCGGGGATACGGTAAGCGTATAGGCCGTCTGGAAGCAGCCTGCGATGCCGCCTACCGCCGCGCCGAGCACGAAGGAAACAATCTTGTATTTGGTCACATCGATGCCATTGGAAGCGGCAGCGACCTCATCCTCCCTGACAGCGGTCATGGCGCGGCCGATGCGGCTGTGCAGCAGGCGCTGGAAGAGGAGATAGAAGATAAGCACGAAGGCCCAGATGAGGATGATGAATGCCCACTTGTTCCTCGACATGAAGACATATCCGAAGAGCTCCGCGCGCGGGATCTGGCTGATGCCTACCGGGTTGAGGTTGGTGGCCACGTTCCTGATGATCTCGCCGAGGCCGAGCGTCGCGATGCAGAGGTAATCTCCCTTGAGCCTCAGGGTCGGCACGCCGATGAGGAAGCCGATGATGCCTGACACGATGGCGGCAGCCGGCAGCGAAAGCCAGAAGGAAAGGCCGAATATCTTGCACATGATGGCTGTCGCATAGCTGCCGATGCAGAAGAAGCCCGCATGGCAGAGGGACAGCATCCCCGTATATCCCGTGATGCAGTTCTGGCCGATGGCCATGATCGCATATACGCCTGCGTAGATGAGTATGAGCTGGAAGAAATTGAGCATCAGACCTTCTCCCTCTCGTTCTTGCCGAGTATTCCGTCTGGCTTGACCAGAAGGATTATGATGAGAACGGCGAAGGCAACGGTATCCCTCATGCCGTTCGGGATGTGGAGGAGCGGAGCTCCCACTGCCTCAAGGATCCCCAGCAGGACCCCTCCGATCATAGCACCCTGGATGTTGCCGATCCCGCCTATTACCGCAGCGACGAATGCCTTGAGGCCGGTCATCGTGCCCATGGATGGGTATACGCGGAAGTCGAATGCCGCGAGCATGCCGCCTACGGCAGCCAGCGCGGATCCGATGGCGAATGTAAGGGAGATGACCCTGTCGACGTTTATGCCCATGAGCATGGACGTAGGCTGGTCGAGCGATGTCGCCCTCATCGCCTTGCCCATCCTGGTCTTGTTGACGAAGAACGCGAGGAGGACCATCATCGCCACCGATACGATGATCACAAGGATCTGGTGTGGCGTGATCGTGACGCCGCCGATATGGATAGGATCGTTCTCGAACGGATACGGGAAGCGGCGGGATGTCGTCCCGAATATCCAGGCAGCCCCATTGGAGAGGATGAAGGAGACGCCGATGGCGGAAAGGAGCGGGGCCAGCCTGTTCGCATTGCGCAGCGGCTTGTATGCGACACGCTCGATGAACATGCCCAGGACCGCGCAGAAGGCCATGCTGGCGAGCATGGCGATGAAGAAGCAGAAGATGGTCCACATCCCCGGCTCGGCCGCCCCTGCGAGCGCCTCATACACCAGGAGGCCTACGAATGCTCCTACCATCAGGACATCGCCATGCGCGAAGTTGATGAACTTCAGGATACCGTAGACCATGGTATATCCAAGAGCTATCAATGAATATATCGCACCGAGCGTTATGCCGTTGACGATATACTGCATGTAGAGTGTGAATGTGCTCACGAATGCCTCCGGAAGCTGTTCAGCTGATACTATTTAAGACAGAAAACTGTCGGAAGGTATACCCCTCCGACAGCATCCGCCATGCAAAAGCGGCTCAGTCTACCTGGACGATCTGCCCGTTCTGGACCTGGAACGCACCTACATAGACAGGAGTGGTGCCTTCGACATCATAGACACCCTGGCTTGCCACGAGGTCGCCATTTGATGCGAAGTTGATGGTACCGTTGGCACCGAGGAAGTCCTTGGTGGCCTCTACCTGGTCGCGCACTGCATCGCGGTCAGCCTCAGCGCCTGCCCTCTCGATCGAATCAGCGAGGATATAGAGCGCATCATAGGAGTTCGTGGCGAATGAGTCAGCCTCATCGCCGTTGTATGCATTCCTGTAGGCAGCCTGGAAATCAGTCAGGATCGTCGATGCCTCTGCCTGCGCAGGTCCTACATAGACGACTCCGTCCGTATAGTCGCCGGCGAGCTGGTAGATCATCGGGTCGGAGAAGCCGTCGGAAGAGAGGTACGGGCCTACGCCGAGCTGTGCTCCCTGCTCAAGGATCTGCGCATCCTCGACAGTATAGTTCGGGATATACACGGCCTCAGGGTTGGCGCTCTTGATCCTGGCAAGCTGCGTCCTGAAGTCCTTGTCACCGACCATGCATGTCTCACTGGCTACGATCTTGCCGCCAAGCGACGTGAATGTCTCCTCAAGGCCGTTGGCAAGGCCCTGGCTGTAGTCGTTCATCGCATAGAGCATCGCGAGGTTCCTGTAGCCAAGCACCTGGTAGAAGTAGTATGCGGCGACCTCTGACTGGAGGGAATCGGAAGGAACGGTCCTGAACACGTAGTTCTTGCCATCCGGGTTGGTCCTCTCCTGGTTCGTCACATCCTTATGCGTAGCAGAAGGGCTGATCATCACGATGCCGTCCTCCATGCACCTCTGCGCGACAGCAAGGGCCGGGGATGTGAAGACAGGTCCTACGATTGCGATCACGTTATCGGAATAGGCAAGCTTCTCATAGCTGGCGATTGCCTTGTCTACGGTGCCTTCGCTGTCCTCAGCGACAAGCTCGAGCATCTTGCCGTTCACGCCGCCATCGGCATTGATCTCATCGATTGCGAGGCGCGCTGCATTCGAGCACCTGATCCCGTAGTTGGCGTTATCTCCTGTCAGAGGGCCGATGAAGCCGATCTTATAGGTATCTCCATCACCTTCGCCGCTGCCGCCTGCGAAGACTCCTGCCATGCAGAATACGGCTACAAGGAAAACAGCAAAGAACTTTCTCATTAAACCACCTCCAAGCGTATAAAGGAAAAGTTAATCTGGGTATACAGAAATTCGTATTATTATGCAATATCCAGACAAGCAAGCGGAAGCATATTCATCTAAAACATTATTGAAGATGGAATTAATGGAAACAGCAAAATGTTCGGCGAAATCGCCTCCAGCCTATTGCATCGCGCACCCGAATCATGATAGATTAACGCGAGCGGAAAATATCCCCCATGATCCTGTAGCTCAGCTGGATAGAGCGTCCGCCTCCTAAGCGGAAGGTCAGCAGTTCGAATCTGCTCAGGATCAGTCCCGGGAAGGTTTCCTCCTTGCCTTTTCGGTTTATTCCTGTTATTCATGCCTCTTAACGAGGCATTTTTTCATTTCGATGCAGTCCTTCTGCGGTAGGCCCTCTTCTGCGGCTCAGGGGCGGAGAGCGCTATCTCCCGCGCCCTTTCCTCCGTAATCGACATGGGATCCTTCTTCTCGTCGCCCTTCAGGGCGCAGTTCCTGTCGCCCCACTTTATATAGGCGCCATAGCGTCCGGACAGGAGCTCGAGGCTCTTGCCCTCGAGGTCAGCGAACTTCCTCATCGGCCCTGATGGCTTATCGGCAGCAAGCGCCTCGATATCCACGTTGAGGGGATCCGCGACCTTGGCATTCCTGCCGGCGCACTGGGCATAGAAGCCGAACGGCCCGTGGCAGAGCATGATGGGATTGCCGTCCCTGTCCTCGCCGATTCTCTTCGGCAGCTCGAAAAGGAGCTCCACAAGCTGCGCAGTGTATCCAGATGCCTTCTTCCCCTTTGGGAGCGCTACCGTCCTGCCATCGCTCTCGCGCCTGAAGTACTCGCCGTAGCGCCCTGACATGGCGAAGATGCCCGGGGCGGCCTCCACGGGGCTCTCAGCCGCGGGATAGAGTATCTCCTTCGCCTCGTCATCGGTGAAGGTGCCGGGGAAGTACTTCATCTGGTCGATGGATGCCATCCTCTCCTTCCCTGTCGACTCATCTACCGCATCGGAGTGGAGATAGGGCCCGAACTTGCTGGTCTTTATCTCATAATGGACGGCATTGCCATCCTCTTCGAACGAATAGGCCAGCCCGGCAAGATGGAGCGTCTTGGCATCTGTCCTGCGCACATTCATGCGCACGCTGTCGATATCTTTCTCCAGACCGGTGAATGTATCGCTTCCCTTCCAGAAGGAATCGAGGAAGCTGTTCTTGCCGAGCTCGCCGCTGGCGATGCGGTCAAGGGAATCCTCCATCCTGGAAGTGAATCCATATCCTATATATACAGGGAACGAGGCCTCGAGGAACGCATCCACGAAGAATCCCGTGAACGTGGGCACCAGCTGGTCCCTGCTCCTGATGACATAGCGGCGGTCTATCAGCGTCGAGATGATGGCGGCATAGGTGGATGGACGTCCGATGCCCTCGCTTTCCAGCTTCTGGACGAGGGTGGCCTCATTGTATCTTGCCGGCGGCTCCGTCGCATGGTCCTTGACCGCGACGCCCTCCGCCTCCACCCGGCTCCTGTCCGGATCGAGCTTGGGGAGTATACCCTCTTCCCCTTCCTTGCCATCCTCATCGCCGGCTGCCGAATAAAGGGCCAGATAGCCCGGGAACTTCAGCGTCGTGCCGGATGACTGCAGCGTATAGGGCCCTGCCTGGAAAACGACCGTCGTGGAGCTCTTCTCGGCTTCCCTCATCTGAGTCGCCAGCGTCCTCTTCCAGATCAGCGTATAGAGCTTCAGCAGGTCTCCTGACAGCCCCGTCTCCTCGGGCCTGCGGAACCTGTCGCCTGCCGGCCTGATAGCCTCGTGGGCCTCCTGCGCGGAAGCCTGGCTTGCCTTGTAGTTGCGCGGCCTCGCGGAGAGGTATCCGCTGCCGAACATCTGCCCGACCTGCTCGCGGGCCGCATTGATGCACTCCTCCGAAAGCGTCGGGGAATCGGTCCTCATATACGTGATGAAACCATTCTCATAGAGCGACTGGGCCAGCGACATGATCTCCCTCACCCCCTTATGGAGCTTCCTGGAAGCATCCTGCTGGAGCGTCGAGGTGATGAACGGCTTCGCGGGCTGCGAATGGATATCACGATAGGAGATGCTGACGATGGAGATATCGCTCTCCATGATCTGGGCAGCGATCTTCTCGCCTTCCTCACGGGAAAGCTGGATCACCCCGTCCCTGAGCCTGCCGGTCTCCTTGTCATAGCTTTTCGATGAGGCAACCGGGGTCTCGTCTATGGCTGTGAGCAGCGCCGGGAAGACGGAGCCCTCAGCCGACAGCTCGGCCTCCACGGATGCATATGCCGATGAGACGAAGCCGCGCCTCGTCTTCTCCCTCTCCACGATCAGCTTGAGCCCGGGCGACTGCACGCGGCCTGCGCTGTACTTGCCGCCGAGCTTGCGCGAGAGCATCGGCGATATTCCATAGCCCTGCAGGCGGTCGACGGTGCGCCTTGCCTCCTGCGCGGCCACAAGGTCCATATCTATCTCCCTGCATGAGGAGAACGCCTTCGTGATTGCCTGCTTCGTTATCTCATGGAACACCATGCGGAATACCGGGCATGCCGGCTTGAGCTGGTTAAGCAGCTGCCATGAGATGGATTCGCCCTCGCGGTCCTCATCGGTCGCGAGTATGAGCTGCTCCTTGCCCTTGAGCGCCTTCCTCATATCCGCAAGGACCTTCTTCTTGTCATCCTCGATGACGTACTCGAGTGCATAGCCGTTATCGACATCGACGCCGTATACGCCTGTGGTAGGATTCGGCGCGAGCTCGACGACATGCCCCTTGGATGCCATCACCGTACATGACTTGGGAAGGTATCTGGATATCGTATTCGCCTTCGTAGGCGACTCGACGATTATGAGTGTGCTTTTGGCAGGATCTGCAATCAAACAAGGCCTCCTAGATCTTGCTGAAGATAAACGCGTCTCCTTCATCCGGGTTCGGGTTCCTGAATATCACGGCGTTGGCAATTCCGGATGCTTTAGTATCGAACGAGAACTTCTGCACGCCATCCTCCATGAAGAAGCGGCAGGTGGTCTCGGTCTCGACCGTCAAGCCGAGTGCGCTTGTCTGAATGTACGCGGAAGTCGAGTCATAGTCAATGACAACGCGCTCCAGACGCCAGCGGGTCGGCCTGAACGGTGATGTGTTGAAGAGCTCCATGTTGATGCGGTAAGAGGTGGCCGCGATGCTGTCCCCGCCATAGTCCTCCCACCTTCCGGCATCATCGGAGCCAAGCGGATACAGGGGGAAGATGCGTACCTCGCTGCCATCGGCACTGACGATGAATACATTGAGATACTGCCCATAGACAGCATCATGGCCCGTCTCTATGCGCAGCGTCAGCTCCTTCATCCTGCCGCCATTGTCGCTGTCTGTCTCATTCACCCATCTGTAGACGCCATCCCAGGAGCCGGTTACGACATCGGCCCATGCAGCCTCCATATCATTGTTGCCGCTGTCCCTTGCCGCCACGCAGATGCTGAACCGGGTATCGGAATCGAGGGAACCTATCTCATAGCTGCGCGCATCGGCGCCGAGGCGGGCAACCGGCCTGCTATCTACATATATATCGTAGAAAGCCGCACCTTCAACGGAATCCCATGAAAGATCCACACCGGTCGGAAGGGGCTCCGCTTCAAGCCCAAGGCCGGCTCCGAAGAGGCTGAAAGCCATCAAAACCATGAGAAAACATACAAAAATAGGCGTTTTTGTCACTTATCTACCTCGGGCAAGATATTTGCAGAAAAGAGCAAGCGTGTCTACCTCATTGCACAGCGCGTTATATTCCATTAATCTCTGGTGTATGAGAAAACCATTGGCAATACTGCTCTCGCTGCTCATGCTCGCCTCCTGCACGGTCACGGAAACGCTGGACATCTCGGCAGAGGGCCCTGGCTCGAGCACGGCGGATATACATGTCGAGCAGTTCTTCATCGATGTACTCTACGACTTCGCGGAATTCCTGCCAGAAGGCAACGAAAGCATAATGGACAGCGCAATCGAGGATTTCGAGGCACAGCTTGCGGCGCTGCCGTCTATCACATCGGCTTCTGCGGAGAAGACCGGCGAGAACCAGTATACGCTCTCGTTCGATTACTCGGACGTGGCATCGTTCCTCGCCGACTTCGGCGTTACGGAGCAGAGCCTCTTCACCATCACGGACGATTCATTCACATTCAACCTGGATATCGGGAACTACCCTGAGCTGAAGACGGTCGTGCCGTTCCTCGCGGATCCGAACTTCGAGGTCTACGGCCCTGAGTACAACCAGGGCATGAGCGAGGCCGATTACCTCGAGATGATCTCCTTCCTGCTTGGCGAGGAAGGCCCGGATGCCATTTCCAACGGCAAGGTCACCATCCTGCTGGATGTCCCGGGAACGATCGCTGATGTGCAGAATGCGGAAGCGATTGACGATGATACGGTGTCGTTCAGCTTCCCGATCATCCAGTTCCTTCTCCTTTCCGAGCCCATCGGATTCTCCGTAAGCTGGAACTGAAGCATAGCCGCAGCGATATGCAGGCCTCTCCCCGCGGAGAGGCTTTTCTCAGGCCTTTGCAGAATCGTGTGGGAATCATACCTATAAGGGCCTCTCAGTAAAGCGGATCCGATCTTAAGGAAGAAGTATTCAATATCCCTGAAGCCATAGGCCTTCCTTCTTAGCGTCTTTATCAGATCAAAACCCTGAATGATGAACTTGACTCCTGGTATCCGGACAGGAATGGATTGCAGAAAGCTGTTGATTGGCAGTTCTCTGCTGACAACGCTCGCACAAAGCCCAACACCTCTTATCCATTGTGGTGTTGCAGATGTTACGGAGTGCTGGTTCAGAAATGAGAATGCAGGGTATAGCGAAGCATATTCTTACAAGTTGACAATATTGCTTTTATGCAATAAATATTGAATGTAAAGCCAGATGTTTGAGATAGAATTCTATAAAAAAGCGGATGGAAAATGCCCTGTCGAGGATTTCCTCATCTCACTGGATGCCAGGATGAGAGCAAAAGCCTTGAGGGCAATCAAACTATTAGCTGATTTCGGGAATGCGCTCAGAGAACCTGACTCAAAACCTATTGGAGATGGGATATTCGAACTGAGGGCCAAGCTTGGCACTGATATAGTTCGGATTTTGTATTTCTTCTGTGAGGGACAGGCTGTGGTCCTGACAAATGGATTCATGAAGAAAACACAGAAGACACCGGATAACCAGATCCGGCAGGCAAGAATATACAGGGCTGATTACCTGGAAAGGAGAAAGCAGAATGGATGATTTCAGGAAATTCCTCAATAAGCAGCTTG
>CALXQU010000013.1 GCA_944390725.1 uncultured Spirochaetaceae bacterium | reverse complement strand
AATGCATCAATAATCGGAGGATTTCGAAGTATGAAGAAATTCATTACAATCGCGCTCGCAGTAGCGGTGCTCTTCTCGTTTGCTGCTTGCCAGCAGGCTTACAAGGTACCTACTGGATTCAGCGTCAGTGCAACAAAGACAAGCTATATCGTAGGTGATGCCCTTGATCTTAGCACGGTAACTGGAACAGTTGAGTATTCTGATGGTTCTACAAAGACCGTTGCCGGTGGAGAACTTGCCACTACAACAACGACAATTTCTAGTGGAGAAACGTCTGTTACTTTTACCTATGGTGACTTTTCAGCAAAGCTTCCAATAAAGGTTTATAGTGTTTCAGATATTGATACACTAACAGTGACACTGCCAGAAACACTTAAGAAAGGTGCAACAACTGCTGAGGTTAAGGGAGTAGCTACGCTTCCTGATGGAACAACGGCTGATGTAACTGTGGAGCTGACATTTACTGCAATTGCAGGCAATTCCGGTGAGAAGGAAGATGTCTCTGTAAGTGCTGCTACGATTGGAGGCACATCAGTTGCTGATAAAATCAAGGGGCAGACAGATGAGTGGGAAATCACTGTAGCAAATGCTTCGGAAATGGGAACGGTTACAAGTCTTATTATCGAGCAGGTTAATACCACGAGCACGGATGGCGAAGACTGGGTTGGAGATACAGTGACTTTCAAGGTCTATGCATCTGATGGAACAAATAGAGTTGAACTGACATCCGGCTATACATGGAAGGATGGCAAGGCTCCTAGCTCGACATATGTCCTTAAGGGAGAAGCAAATGCATCCAGCGAGACATATACAGCAATTTATGATGAGATTCCAACAATCAGTTCCAATGCATTCAAGTATGAGACAACTGCAGCGGAAGACTGGGTCTCTGTTGTGACAATTACACCGAAGGAAAATGCTAAGGTTCCAGCAGGTGGCCTTACGGTTACAAATATCCCGACATACTATGATGTCACTGGTGTTTCTGCTAAGTCCGGTAAGGCTGAAACATTTGCACTTACAGAAGCAAATGCTGTTATCAAGAATCCTACTGTACCTGCATATGGTACGGAAGCTGGACAGGCAACGACCTATACTATGGACATTGTTGTTAAGTATGGTAAGGCTGAGGCTTGGACACCTGTTTCGGTTGCAGCAGTTGAAATAGCTCATTAATTATGTACCTGCTTCCTTCTTTTGAGGGAAGCAGGACTTCAGGAGGGAACTATGGAAGAAAGAGATTCTCTCCGAAAGAAGCACTGGGTCTCGCTGGACAAGAGGCAGGAATGCCTGGCTCTGTTCCAGGAAGGGAACGGGTACAAGAGCACGGCCACTATGACTGGGCTGAACAAGTACACGGTCAGGGACTACAGGCGGCGGTACGCCCAGGGCGATGACTCATGGGCATACCGGGAAAGGGTGTGATGCCCTATATGGAGATATCAATGCTAGGGCCTCAGAAATGGGGCCCGATATCTTTCCCCAGATATGGATTACCATGGGCTAGGTGGCTAGAATAGCTTCGAGGTTCGATATGGAAAGAAGCGCTATCAGGAATGGCAGGGTCATTCCGGAAAGGGAAGCGGTCGTGCCGGTCACGCTCAGGGCCGTACAGTATTCATTCTCCATCTATGAGGCACTGCGCGTGCTTCATGGCCAGGTTGTCCATCTTGAGGACCATCTTAACAGGCTGCGTGCTTCCGCAGCGGCTATAGGCCTTGTGCATCCATTCACGGATAAGCTTATCGGGGATTCGATTGCAGCCCTCATCAAGGCCGATTCGATCAGCGATGCTACCATGAGGATACTCGTTGTAGGCGGTGATGAGCCTCTGTTCTTCATCACGTATCAGGATCTTCTTTCATATCCGGATAGCTATTACAGCGATGGCATCAGCTGTATCTCATTCAAGGGTGAGAGGTATCTTCCCGAGGCTAAGACATCGAACCTGCTGATGCAGTATATCGCGCTGGAGGAGGCCAGGAAGGCCGATGCGTTCGAAGCGCTCCTCGAGGATAGGGAAGGGTATCTCCTTGAAGGGACCAGGTCCAACCTCTATGCCATCAAGGGCGATGTTGTGCATACGGCTGCCGATGACAGGGTGCTTTCCGGCATCACGAGGATCTCCGTCCTCAGGGCTGCGAAGGAGCTGGGGCTCAGCGTCAGCCATGAGCCTATCGCGAGAAAGGATATCCTTTCATATGATTCCATATTCATCTCCGCCACCAGCATGGGGGCGATGCCTGTCAATGCCATAGATGGCATCGCGCTTGGCAGGTCGCGCTGGGATGATATCTCCAGGATCTGCAGCCTCGTCAGGAAATGGGAGCTTGAGTGAAGGACGGCGCGATAGATTTCACCAGGGGAAGCATCGTCATGGACCTCATCGCCTTCACGCTTCCGCTCTTCCTGGGGAATCTCTTCCAGCAGCTCTATAATGCCGCAGATTCGCTGATAGTGGGGAACTTCCTGGGCAGGGAGGCCCTTGCGGCGGTCTCTTCCTCAGGGAACCTCATCTTCATGATGGTGGGCTTCTTCAATGGCCTTGCCGTAGGAGCCGGGGTCGTCATCGCCAGGGCATGCGGCGCCAGGGATGAGGAGAGGATATCGAAGGCGGTGCATACGGATATCGCATTCGGTATCGTGGCGGGGCTGCTGCTGACGGTGTTCGCCGTCATCTTCACCCCCGGGATCCTCCGCCTGATATCCACGCCTCCCGATATCATGCCATCAAGCATCGCCTATTTCCGCGTCTATTCGGCCGGCATCATGTTCTCCGTCCTCTACAACATCCTCATGGGGATAATGAACGCGGCAGGCGACAGCCGCCATCCGCTCTACTACCTGATGATCTCATCGGTGGTGAACATAGTCCTCGATGTGCTCTTCATCGGCGGATTCGGCATGGGTGTCGGATCTGCTGCCGCTGCCACGATAATATCGCAGGCGCTGAGCTCCATCCTCTGCTTCGCCAGGCTGCTGAGGAGCAGCGGGCCTGTCAGGGTGCAGCTGCGCCTGATCTGCTTCGACAGGGCACAGCTCAAGGCTATCGTGTCATTCGGGTTCCCTGCCGGCGTGCAGAACTCCGTCATCGGCCTTGCCAACACCGTGGTGCAGAGAAGCATCAATGCCTTCCCCGCGGCTGTCATCGCAGGTGCTGGCGTGTATTCCAAGATCGAGGGCTTCATATTGCTGCCGATCACATCCATATCGCTGGCTCTTACCACGCTTGTCGGCCAGAATCTCGGCGCGAGGGAGTATGGCAGGGCCGTGAAGGGGGCCAGGCGCGGCGTCCTTATCTCCATAGTCCTGGCGGAGGCTGTCGGCGCGCTGCTCTTCATCCTGGCGCCGCCTATCGTCTCGCTCTTCTCCTCCGATGCCGATGTCATCGCGGCAGGCGCAAGGCAGGCGAGGCTGGAGGCCTTCTTCTACTTCCTGGTTGCCATATCGCATGGCTCTGCCGGCATACTCAGGGGCGCGGGGAAGTCGACGGTGCCGATGATGGTCATGCTGTCGGTCTGGTGCGTCTTCCGCGTTATATACGTCAACCTGGCGCTGCTGGCCTGGCCCGATCCGCTGCTGATCTATTCCGCCTATCCGCTGACATGGGCGATATCCTCCGTGATATTCCTCATCTACCTCGCCAGGGTCGACTGGCTCCATGCGATGGAGAGGCATGATGCCCACCTGCATAGGGCATAGCTGTGCTATCCTTATTCCCGGAGGCCAGCAGATGGATAAGGAAGCCCTTGCGGCGTTTGCCAGGAAGATCATCTCCATACCTAGCTATTCAGGGCATGAGAAGGATGTCGCGGATACCATAGATGATAAGATGAGGGAGCTCGGATTCGATGAGGTCCGCCGCGTCAGGTACGGAAGCGTCATCGGCTGCATCCATGGCAGCCAGCCCGGGCCGAGGATACTCATGGACGGGCATATAGATACGGTCGATGTCATCGACAGGGATGAATGGCAGCATGACCCGTTCGGTGCCGAGGTTGCCGACGGGAAGATCTACGGCAGGGGCGCCTCCGACATGAAGGGAAGCGTCGCCGCCATGGTATATGCCGCCTCCTGCTTCGCGGACCATGGCTTCGCTGGCGATATCTATGTATCATGCACCGTTCATGAGGAATGCTTCGAAGGCGTTTCCAGCAGGGAGGTCACGAAGGCGGTCCATCCTGATTTCGTCATCATCGGAGAGGCTACCTCTACGACCGTGAAGATCGGCCAGCGGGGGAGGGCTGAGGTCGTTGTCGAGACCGAGGGCGTAAGCTGCCACTCATCCAACCCGGAGAAGGGGTCCAATGCGGTCTATGCGATGATGTCCGTCATCGATGAGATAAGGAAGATCGTGCCCAATGAGCATCCGCTCCTGGGCAAGGGCATCCTCGAGCTTACCGATATCATCAGCTATCCATATCCTGGGGCATCCGTCGTGCCGTCGCTCTGCCGCGCTACATTCGACAGGCGTACGCTCGTCGGGGAGACGAAGGAGAGCGTGCTGGCCGCTATCGATGAGGCCATAGCCAGGGCACAGGCGAAGGATCCCTCCGTAAAGGCGCGGGCTTACATAGCCAAGGGGGCTGCGGACTGCTATACAGGCGAGCGGATTGAGGCGGAGCGCTATTTCCCTGCCTGGATCACCGATGAGGGGAATCCATTCGTGCAGAAGGCGCTCAAGGGGCTGAGGGATGCTGGCATAGAGGCTCCTATATCGCACTTCTCGTTCTGCACCAACGGCAGCCACTTCGCAGGGGAGGCCGGCATTCCTGCAATCGGCTACGGCCCTTCGCTGGAGTCGCTTGCCCATGTGAGGGATGAGTACATAGAGATCCGGCAGCTGGAGAAGGCTGCAGAGGGATTCTGCTGCATACTCAGGGAACTGGTATCGTAGGGAAAAGGGGACTCCCATGGACAGCAGGGGAGTCCCCAGGTGATAAATCAGAGCAGGCTTGCTGCGGCCTCCTTAAGCGCGCTTTCAGCCTCTGCATCAGGGGCTTCCTGGCAGATGACAGGCTCATGTGCCAGCACGGCCCCGTCACCCTCGCAGCGTTCCTGCCAGTTCCTCATCCATTCCCCATCGCCCCATCCATAGGAGCCGAAGAGGATGATCCTCTTGCCCGCGAGGCTTCCTTCCACCGATGCGAACATCGGCTCGAAGACATCCTCCTCCAGGACTTCCGCGCCCATGGCAGGGCAGCCGAATGCGATGCCGTCATATTGGGCGACATCGCCGGGGCCGAAGCCTGATGGGTCGATCACCGATACCTCAGCCTTCCTTTCCAGCTCTGCTTTGATGATATCGGCCATCGCTTCCGTGTTGCCTGTACCAGAATAGTAAACCAGTGCAGCTTTCATGAATATTCCTCCTTAAGCCGTTATGCACAGCTTCTCTATCGCTGTTCCCTTCCTGTAGGCATCCATGTAGATGCGCCTGCATTCGGTCCATTGCCTGAGGAGCTTCCGCGCCCCTTCGATGTCGCCGTATACCTTCCACATGCCGCTGAACCTGCAGTTCTTCCCGCCGTTCTCGATGAAGCCCCTCACATCATGGGCCGGATAGCCGAGGAATATCCCTATCTCATGGGGGAATCCCGCGGACCTTGAGCGCTCGCGCAGCTTCAGCAGGCAGCTTCCGAGGTCAGAGCAGTCATAGCCGAGCGGCTCAAGCACCGCCCTGGCCTCGGCTGATGATATCGCCCGGGCAAGGCCTGCCTTCCGGTATACGAGAAGCAGGATGGCGCCTGAAGGCGACGGCAGCGTCCAGAAGGAAAGGCCCTTATCCTCCAGTGCCTTCTTCGGGAAAGGAGCTTTCACGGTGAGGGCGTTGAGGGAGAGAAGGGATGCACTCTTGAGCCCCGCAAGCGTCGGTGATGAGTGCAGTACCAGAAGATCGGTAAGGGACATCTTTCCTCCTGTAGTTAGTCTATGCTAACCCGTTGTGCCTATCAGAAGGGCCGGAGGGAGAGAAGGATAGGGACTCCGGCCCTTTGACGACAAGAGGAGTATAGCATATTTGGTTAGCAAATGCTAACCCTATTTTGCGCTTGACTGTCCTTTTCCTCTTCGATATTGTTTCCTGACAGAATCTTGAAAAGTGTATATAAAGAGGTTGCCATGTACAGGACGCTGATTGAGATGCTCGATGCGAGGGCTGCTGAGTCGCCTGATGCCGTTGCGCAGTACGGCAAGGATGCCAAGGGGCTTTTCTATCCTATCCCATATAGCCTGCTGCAGAAGCGGGCCAGGGCGATGGCTCTGGCGCTGGAAGGCCTTGGCATTGCCAGGGGCGACAAGGTGGGCATCATCTCGGACAACAGGCCGGAATGGCTCGTGGCGGACCTGGCGGTCCTCATGCTCGGTGCTGCCGATGTCCCCAGGGGAAGGGATGCCATGCCTTATGAGGTGGAGCACATACTGAAGACGACCGAGGCCCGTGTGGCATTCGCCGAGAACAGGGACCAGCTCGATAAGGTCCTCGGCCTGCATCAGTCGCTTCCTGCGCTGGAGACGGTCATCCTTATTGAAGGGGAGGTGCCTGAGGTGCAGGGTATCGATGTCATCGGCTATGGCAATCTCCTTGAGAAGGGGCTCGCGCTTCTCGATTCCTCTTCCCATGACTGGCATTCCTATGGCTCTCCTGAGGATATCGCGACGATTATCTTCACATCGGGCACCACAGGCATGCCCAAGGGGGTCATGCTCACCCATGGCAACATGCTGTACCAGCTCGGCGAGATCGATAGGATCATCGATTTCCAGCCGGGATGGAAGTGGCTCTCTGTCCTTCCTGTCTGGCATGCATTCGAGAGGATCCTGCAGTATGCCGCCCTCTACGAGACCAATGCTATTGCCTACTCGAAGCCTATCGGCAAGATCATGATGACCGATATCCAGCGCATCAATCCCGAGATCCTGTCATCCGTGCCGAGGATCTGGGAGACGGTCAAGAGCGGCGTGTACCAGACGCTGAAAGGGAAGGGGCCGGCCACGATGAGGGTATTCGGCTTCTTCCTTGCCGCGGCCATGCGCTACAGGAGGCTCGAGAATATCGTGAAGGATAGGAATGCGAAGTTCAGGAAGACGTCCAGCATGCCGGGGCGCGTTGCCGCCTTCCTGCCGTATCTCCTGCTGAAGGGAGTCTATGCCATCGGCGATAAGGCGGCTTTCCAGCAGATCAAGAGGAAGCTGGGCAGGTCATTCATCGGCGGTATCAGCGGCGGCGGCTCGATATCGCAGGATACGGCGCTCTTCTTCGAGGCTATCGGCATCAGGCTCCTCAATGGCTATGGCCTTACGGAGACGGGTCCTGTCGTCGGCGTCACCAGCTACAGGAAGCCGATCAGCGGCATCATGCATACCTTCGCGGGCACTGAGCTCCGTGTCGTAGGCAAGGACGGAGAGGTCCTTCCTCCCGGGCAGAAGGGAGAGCTCCTCATCAGGGGGCCGCAGGTGATGAAGGGATACTATGGCGATAAGGCCCGCACCGATGCCATGATCGACAAGGATGGCTTCCTGCATAGCGGCGACCTTGCCGTGCTGGATATCAACGGGGACTTCGCCATCGTCGGCAGGGCCAAGGATACGATAGTCCTTTCCGGCGGCGAGAATGTGGAGCCGGTGCCTATCGAGAAGGCGCTGATGGAGAGCGAGTACATCGAGACTGCCGTGGTCGTCGGCCAGGATAGGAAGCATCTCGGCGCGCTCATATCGATAAACGCGAAGAACGTGGAAAGATATCTCAAGGAGTGCCATGTGCCGTATGTGAGCAGGGAGGGCCTGACGGAGCTGGAGGAGGTGAGGAGCCTCATAAACAAGGAGGTCGTGAAGTACGTCAACACCGAACGCGGCTTCAAGTCCTTCGAGCAGGTCTCGCGCTTCGCCCTCACCGATGCCCAGTTCCAGGTCGGCAGGGAGCTCAGCGCCAAGCAGGAAGTGAAGCGCGCCAAGGTAGCGGAGCTCTATAAGGAGGAAATCGATTCGATCTTCCGCTGATGGATGATGGAGTGATCGCCGGGGCTCGCTTGCTTATTCAGCCTTCTTCGATACATCGATCCAGGCTGTGGGCCTGGCGACCCGCCCAAGCTCATCAGGCGTCATCTCTATGGCGCTGTTGCGGGAGCCGGCGGCGGGGAATACCGTCCCGAAATCCTTCAGCGACTGGTCGAGATAGACACGCACCCCTTCCTTGGCGGCGAATGGGCATACGCCTCCTACAGGATGGCCTGTGAGCGCTTCCACATCGTCAGGGCCTATCATGCGGGCCTTCTCGGAGAAGGTGTCCTTGAATTTCCTGTTGTCGATACTCCTGTCGCCTGCGAGCACGATGATGATCGGCCCGGATGATGTCATGAAGCTCATCGACTTCGCGATGCGTCCCTCTTCCGTGCCAAGGTCTGCGGCAGCTTCCTTCACGGTCGCGCTTGACTGGCTGAACTCTATCACCTTGTCCCCATAGCCGAATGGCCTGAGATAATTCCTTACCGTTTCCACTGACATGGCCTGAGTGTAGCTTTTTTGGACAAACATCTCCATATATCCAGCCGGTGTGTCGATCTGACACGGAATCGGAAGGGAATGCCGCCCGTGTGTCATAACTGCCTCGCGATGGCCGTGCCTCTGCTGCATGATTCTTGGATATACTATTGTAATATAATGATATACAAAACTTGGCACGCGTACTGCAATATGGTTGGTGTAAGGAGAATAGCAATGAGATACTACATTTCCAGCGCAGCACCATATATATCGGATATCGGATCGTTCTTCGATGATTTCTTCACATCAGGCACGTCTTCGCGCAAGTTCCCGCCTGTGGACATCTATGAGACGCAGGAAGGATATGCTATCGAGGCAGAGATCGCGGGCTATGGCGATGATGACATCAGAGTATCGGTCAAGGATGGCACGCTGACGATCTCGTCGACAGAGACGCTGAAGGACAGGATCCAGAAGAGAAGGGAAGCCAGGAGCATCATCTCCTCGGAGATCGCCACGCCGCAGTTCTCGCGCTCATTCTCCCTGCCGGAGGATGCGGACAGGAACGCGATCGAGGCTGAGAGCAGGAACGGCATCCTCACGATAAGGATCCCGAAGGTCGTCAGGAAGGACCCGGGCAGGATAGAGATAAAGATAGGGAAGTGATTCCCATCCAGATAAAAGGAACATACGCACATGAGGCCAGGGTCACGCCTGGCCTCTCTTCTAGCCCTTGCCGGCCAATATCGTTATACTCGGGAACATGTACAGGATAGTCAGGAAAGAGCAGTTCTCGCAGGACGTGTTCATGTTCGAGGTCGAGGCCCCGATGATTGCCCGCGAACGCAGGGCGGGGCAGTTCGTCATCGTCCAGAAAGGGGGCGACTTCAATGAGCGCATCCCCCTTACCATCGCCGATGCGGATACGGAGAAGGGGACGATATCGCTTGTGTTCCAGCGCGTGGGCACGGGTACCTATCTCCTTGCCCAGATGGAAGAGGGCGACGAGATCGCGAATATACTCGGGCCGCTTGGCTCTCCGACCCATATCGAGAAGTTCGGCAGGGTCGTATGCGTAGGCGGCGGCATAGGTGTCGCGCCGCTTTATCCGATTGCCAAGGCGATGAAGGAGGCCGGCAATGATGTCTCCGTCATCATCGGCGCCAGGACGAAGGAGCTCATCATCGAAGAGGATATGATGAGGACTATCGACCCGGACCTCACGATCGTCACGGATGATGGCTCATATGGCATGAAGGGCGTCGTCACGGAGCCCCTGAAGGCTGAGCTCGAGAAGGGCGATGTGGACCTTGTCGTGGCGATAGGGCCTGCTGTGATGATGAAGTTCTGTACGAAGACGGCTGAGGCCTTCGATACGCCTATCGTCGTCTCCCTCAATACGATAATGATCGATGGCACCGGCATGTGCGGCGGCTGCCGCGTGGTCGTCGGCGGCGAGACGAAGTTCGTCTGCGTCGATGGCCCTGAGTTCGATGGCCATCTCGTCGACTGGGACAATATGATGATGAGGCAGCGCACGTACAAGGCGCAGGAAGCGGAGTCCTACCACAGATGCCGTGCAACGGGGGAGGTCGTCAGATGAGGAGTCCTGAGGCAATGGACAGGGAGGCGAGGGAGATCCTTGCTTCCATCGAAGGCAAGGAGCTTTCCGCTAAGGAGCGCGCGCAGATCCCGCATCAGGATATGCCTGTCCAGGATCCTGGCGAAAGGATCCGCAATATGTCGGAAGTCGCCCTTGGCTATACCGAGGCTGAGGCGCTTGTCGAGGCATCGAGGTGCCTCCAGTGCAAGACGAAGCCCTGTGTCCAGGGCTGCCCCGTCGGCATAGATATCCCATCATTCATCCATAAGATCACCCAGAAGGACTGGAAGGGCGCGATGGACGTGATCCAGGAGTCGAGCCTCCTTCCCTCCATCTGCGGCAGGGTCTGCCCGCAGGAGAACCAGTGCCAGAAGTTCTGCACCGTCGGCAAGATGAAGAAGGATATCGATGAAGCCGTCGCCATCGGCAGGCTCGAGAGGTATGTGGCTGACCGTCAGGCCGATGAGGCTGCCCTGCCTGCCATTCCCGCGCCTACCGGCAAGAGGGTCGCGGTGGTCGGCTCCGGGCCGGCTGCCATCGCCTGTGCTGCCGATGTGAGGCGTGCGGGGCATGACGTTACCGTGTTCGAGGCCCTCCACAAGCTGGGCGGGGTCCTCAGCTACGGTATCCCTGAGTTCAGGCTGCCCAAGCGCATAGTGGATAAGGAGATCGCCAAGCTGGAGGGGATGGGCATCCGCTTCGAGAGGAACGTGCTCATCGGCAGGACGAGGACGATAAGGGAGCTGATGGAGGATGATGGCTACGATGCGGTCTTCGTCGCATCCGGCGCCGGCCTTCCCAAGTTCATGAATATCCCGGGGGAGAACTATATCTCCGTATTCTCGGCCAATGAGTACCTGACGCGCTCCAACCTGATGAAGGCCTATGATGGGGAGCATGCGCTCACGCCGTACTTCCATTCCCATAAGGTGGCGGTCTTCGGCGGTGGCAATGTCGCCATGGATGCTGCCCGCACGGCCCTGCGCCTCGGCGCCGAGACCGTGGATATCGTCTACAGGAGGACGCGTGATGAGATGCCGGCGCGCCGCGAGGAGGTCGAGCATGCAATCGAGGAAGGGTGCAACCTGAGGACGCTTTCCCAGCCTGTCGAGATCATCGGCGACGAGAATGGCGCCGTCAAGGGCGTCAGGATCCGCAGGTGCGAGCTCGGTGAGCCGGATGCTTCCGGCCGCAGGAGCCCCGTCGAGATCCCCGGCTCGGACTTCACCGTGGAGTACGATACGGTCATTGTCGCCATCGGCAACGCATCCAATCCGCTCATCAAGAAGACAACCCCGGAGATCGAGACGAACAGGCGTGGCAACTTCATCGTCGATGAGGAGACCAACGAGACCTCGATGAAGGGAGTATATGCCGGAGGGGATATCGTGCTGGGAGCTGCTACAGTGATCCTTGCCATGGGGCAGGGCAGGAAGGCAGCTGCCGCGATAAACGATTATCTTGCATCGAAATGACGGAGACGCTTGACAGGGCATTCTGTATCCTTGGGGAGACAGGGAAGTTCCGGGCCATCGATGAGGTGATTGCCCGCTGCCCTGTCTTCGATGATGTGCCGTCCAGGACCGAGCTGGAGGAGGCGGTGCATCGGCGCGAGGAGGAGATGTCGACGGGAATCGGCCATGGCGTGGCAATCGCCCATGGCAAGATCCCCGGGATAAGGTCGACCCATGTGGCGCTGGGCTTCTCCGAGGAGGGCATCAGGTATGATGACATCAATCCGGAGCCAGTCCGCTTCCTCTTCGTGATAGCATCATCGCCCTCAGGCCAGGCTGATTACCTGAAGACGGTATCGGCCCTGCTCAGCTGGGTGCATGACCCGGCATTCCGCGAGGCTTTCATCGCTGACCGTGGCTGTCCTGCTGCCAGGCGCTTCCTTGCCATGCTCTCATCCCAGGTCTTCTCAGCACAGAAGACGGAGTGATGATGATATCCATGATGGCGTCATGCGCCTCGCCAGTGAACCCTTCGATGTATGATACGGAGAAGGCGATGCCTACCGTCACGAGCCTTTCCCTGTTCGCCTCGATATACCTGTCGTAGTAGCCGCCTCCGCGTCCGAGCCTCGCCATGTCCCTTCCCCAGCCGAGAAGGGGGACGGCGGCCAGGCCCCTGCGGTAGCACGCGGCTTCCCGTTCCGGCTCCATGATGCCGAAGGCGCCTTTCCTTATCAGCGGGCCCCTGCCGAATTCCAGGCTGCCGCTTCCTGCGATATACGGATAGAGGACATCCTTCCCGAGGCTTTCCCATGCTATCGATGGCTCCGATGGGAGCGGGGAATAAGCCAGGAGCGCATCGCATGAGGCAAGCTCCGGCAGGGAGGCAAGCATAGCCGACAGCGCTGCCGACTCAGCTTCCTTCCCCGTGAATGAGGCAAGCCTCCCTTTCTGCATAATCCTCAGCTCATGCTTATCCATATCACCACGGCTCCGACGGATCCTGCTGCCATTATAGCGTCATATGCGGTGAATGGTGGAGCGCTCCGCTCCCTGCTGCGCGAGAATGACCTTGCCTCAAGGGCGTCGGAGAGCGCGGCAGAGCGGGACAGCAGCCGCTTCATCAGCGAGATGGCATATTCCGACAGGTTCGCTGCAGGATGGGCGAGGAACCTGCCTCCGCGTGCCTTCCGCGCGTTGAGCATCTCCTCGGAGGAGAGGAAGATGTCAGGGAGGAGGGCGATGACGAGCATCGCATCCGATGCCAGCGAATATGCCCTGGTGCCGATGGCTGGCGCGATGAGCCTTCCCAGCGATGAGGCGAGGTCGACGGTATCCGTAGAGCCGGTGAATATGATGGCTGCCGAGAAGAGCGATATGAAGGAGAGCGCTTCCAGCAGCGAGAGCACCGCATCGGATGAGGACATGTAGCCAGTAATGGCGATAAGGGCCGCGACGATGAGGATAGCCGGTACCGAGAGCAGCCTCCTGATAAGCGGTATCCCCGCACTGTATGATACGGCGGCAAGGAATAAGGCTATCCATAGCGTCATCAGCCCCGATGATACGGATATGATGATGGAGGCCGCGATAAGCGCTGCGAGCTTGGCCAGCGGATTGCGCCGCGAGAGATATGTATCCTTGTTCTCCGGCAGGAATATCAGGCGAGCCATGAGAGGTCCTCTATGCGCGCGCCGTCAGGGATGTAGATGCCGTTTCTCTTCAGCAGCGGCATGACGTCGCGGCTGCTGCCGTCTGCGGCGATGCGCCCGTCTGCCATGATGATCGTCCTGTCCGTATGCCTGAGGAACTTCTCTGCCTCATGGGAGACGATTATCACCGTCTGCCCGCTTTCCCTGAGCTCTATCAGCGTCTCGATCATCATCAGCGTGGAGGGGTAGTCGAGGTTGGCGAACGGCTCGTCGAGGAGCAGTACCTTCACGTCCATGGCCAGCACTCCGGCAATCGCGAGCCTGCGCTTCTCACCTCCGGAGAGCACCTCAGGCCTATCTTTGCGGATCCTGTCCAGCGAGAAGCGGCGGCACATGCTGTCGACGATCTCCCGGATCCTCTCCCTCGGCAGGCCCATGTTCTCCGGCCCGAAGGCGATATCCTTCTCCACTGTGCTGCCTACGGCCTGGAGCGATGGGTCCTGGAAGACGAGCCCGAAAGCTGCCATCCGCTCCTTCCTGCCCTTAAGCTCCCTGCCATCCAGGGTAATGCTTCCCGCCTGCGGCTTCTCAAGCCCCTTAAGGCACTTAAGCAGCAGGCTCTTGCCGGAGCCGTTGCGCCCTGCGATTACGGTGATGGTGCCTTCCTCTGCATCGAATGATACCGAGTGGAGCAGTTCCTTCCCCTCGATTGCCAATGTCAGGTCCCTTACAGACAGATACATGGGGAATACTATATTAGGTAAACGTATTGATTGCAATCAGGTTTACATATAAGCAGGTGAAAGCCTCCCGCCGGCAGGCAAGGAGGCTGGATAGAGAGTCTGTCAGCCTATGCGGGGCTTTTCAGCCCAGAGCCTGTCGGCGGTCTCCTTCCACGCTTCTGCCGTGGCTTCGCATCTGGAAGCAAGCTCATGGACATCCTCTGGGCTTGCCAGGTCGGTGGAATGGGCATGCGATGCATCGACCATCCTGGGCAGCTTGCCGGGATTGTCCAGCAGCGGGCAGGGCCTGAGATAGTTGCTGCTGAATGGCTGTCCCTGGCGATACTGCCTGAACAGCGGCGACTGGAGGATCTCGATCAGCGTATGCTCCTTGATATTGCAGTTGGAGTAGTGGATGAATGCGCAAGGCTCCGCATCCCCGTTGGCGTTGATGTGGAGGTAGTACCTGCCGCCTGCGACGCATCCCTTCACATATTCGCCGTCGTTCCAGAAATCCATTGTCCAGATCGGCTTGGTCTTCCTGTAGGCGCGGATGCGCCTGTACATCCATTCGCGCTGCTCTGCGCTGACCATCAGCGATGTGGGGGCGCCTTTCCCGACAGGCATGTATGTGAAGAACCAGCTGAACTTGGCGCCTGCATCGATCATCCAGTCGAAGAACTCCTCGCTGCCTATCACGCTGGAGTTCTCGCTTGTGTAGCAGAGCGAGAAGCCGAATGGCAGCCTGTGCTCCTTCAGTATCCTGGCGGCCTCGACGACTTTGCCGTATGTCCCTTCGCCGCGTCTGGAATCGGTGGCATTGCCGAATCCTTCCACGCTGATGGCCGGGACAAGGTTCCGGACCCTGAGCATCTCTTCCGCGAATGCGCCATCGATGAGGGTGCCGTTCGTGAAGCAGCTGAAGACCGATTCAGGATGCTTCCCGCAGAGCCTGATGATGAGGTCCTTCCTCACAAGCGGCTCGCCGCCTGAGAAGAGGAAGAAATGCATGCCGAGGTCCTCGGCCTGGGTGATGATGCTGTCCAACAGCCCCTCGTCGAGATTCAGCCTGCTGCCGTATTCGGCGGCCCAGCAGCCTGTGCAGCGGAGATTGCATGCCGAAGTGGGGTCGATGAGTATCGTCCAGGGTATGCTGCAGCCGTATTTCCGGCTGTTTTCCTCCCTGCTCCTGGACCATCTGTAGAACGAGTTGATGATGAAGTTCCTGGCGACTGTCTTCCTCACATCGGTGTCGATGTCGGTGAAGAGCGACACCAGCAGCCTATGCATATTGTCATCCCTGTCGGAGACGACCCTGTCGAACTGCTCGATCTTCGACCTGTATTCCTCTCCGGCCATCAGCTTCTTCGCCATAGCCATCAGCTTGGGCATATTCTCTTCCGGATCCTTCTCCAGATAGCCCATCGCAGTATCAAGGCCCATCTCCAGGGCCCTGTCCTTGATTCCTGTCATCCTGCCTCCTGGAAAGGAATCTAGGCCAGGCAGTGACGATTGGGAATATACAGCTTTGCGACATTGTCCAGGATCTGGACAGATCTGGCATGCTGTAAGGGATCAGGAGAGCAGCCTTACCGTATTCGCGAGGTTCGATTCTATGATCCTCGACAGCTGGGACACGCTCTCCCTGCTGATATCCATGCCGCTTGTAAGCCAGCGGCAGATGAATGAGGATGCTGAGAGGGTGAAGTAGCCGATTATCATGGAGCGGCTATCGCTGCTGAGGCGCCCGGATCCGTCTATGCCGTCGAGCAGGAATGAGACCATCTTCCTCAGATGCGGTTCGAGACGGATGCTGAGGCTACCGTACTGGCTGCTTCTCAGCACATTCATGAAAGGCCTCTTCCTGGCGCTGAAGTAGTCATAGAACCCCAGCATGGCACTGCAGAGGTCATCATCTTCGCCGATGCACTCCTCGCAGGCATCGATGAATATCGAGAGAGCCAGGTCATAGATGTCCGTAAAGTGGTAGTAGAATGTCTGCCTGTTGATACCGGCTCTGGAGCTTATGTCCTTGACGGTAATCCTGTCGAATGGCTTCTCGTCCAGCAGCGAGCCGAAAGCTTCCTTGATTGCCTTCTCCGTAAGCTTCCCTGACATGCGACCCTCCTGGACAATATGTAATCATGGCTCTCGCTGTGGGGCAAGGGCGATGTAGGGTGCCAGTCGGGAAGAGGTGCATCAGAAAAGCCTGCCGATACTATCCGGAGCATCGAGCAGGCTCTTGTGCTGTTTCAGGCCAGGAATGCGTCCTATTCATCCTGGCTTGGTATCAGTTCAGCTATTCTGTGCTTGCAGTACATCGAAACGTGCTTTCGCTTCCTTCTTCCATTCCGCATATGCTGCGCCTTCCAGGCAGCTGAAATGCCTGCGCGGCTTTCCGCAGCAGTCGATGCCGATTGCCTCGGCCATCGCCCTGTAGTTTTCCGGGAAGGGGATTGAATCAAGCGTCATGCATAGATGCGTGATATCCTGCTGCCTTCCCTGCGCTTCCTCCATATTGCCTGCAAGATAACAATCCAGAACTGGTTTCTCTTCCCTGGCAAGCAGCCATGCCGCGCTGGAGATGAGCCCGGCTCCTCCTGCCGCAAGGCTGGGAAGATATGTTGTGTCGACGCCGGAGTATAGCCAGAACTTCTTGCCTATATGCCTTGCGATGCTGAGGCACTGCGAGAAGAAGACCATATCACCGCTGCTGTCCTTCATACCCTGAATATTGTCGATTCCGCAGAGCTGGGCAAATGCATTCGCCGTTATCCTGGAAGTGCAGGAAGGGATGTTGTAGAGCAGGAGTATCGAATCCGAAGGGACATGCTTGGATATGTATTTATAGAAGTCGACGACAGCTGCATCATTCTGATGGTAATAGTAGGGCGGGCAGCACATGAATTGCCTGTATCCAAGGCTGTGGGCGATTTCCATATTCGTGAGGACCTGGCTGTCAGATGGGGCAGAGATGCCTGCAATCAGTTCCTTATCCCCGCACCCTGCGATGGCGATTTCCATTTCCTTCCTGTACAGGGCATCATCAAGATATGGGAATTCCCCGGTTGAACCGCATACCATCAGGCCGGCTATAGGCAGTGTGCTGCAGTATTCCACTTCTTTCCTGAATGCCTGTTCGCAGAAGGAGCCATCATCGTTGAAAGTTGAAAGGAGGACCCCATAGTTGCCATATTCCATAAATGCTCCTTGGTTCGTATTTACGAACTAAAATTGTATATATAACAAGTTTTCTTCTTCTTCTTTCTTTTGTCAAGGAAAAACCTTTTTGGCATATTTTGGAATATAATTTTATATTAACAGGAATTAATAAATATAATTTTTTATTGACAGCTATGTATGGCGGCCATATAGTAGTTTTTGTAGCTATGGAATAACGACGTTAGTACGTAAATACGAACAACAAGGAGGGGTTGTATGAAGATAACAGGAGTCAAGGTATACAGGGTCGCCCCGAAGTCCAACTATGTGAAGGTTGAGACGGATGAGGGCATCTGCGGATGGGGTGAGCCCGTCGTTGAGGGCAGGAGCCGTGCGACGGCGGTTGCTGTCAAGGAGCTTGGCGAGCAGCTTATCGGCATGGATCCGGAGAATATCGAGGACCTCTTCAACGTCATGTACCGTGGCAACTTCTATCAGGGCGGTCCTGTCCTCTGTTCGGCAATCTCCGGTATCGAGCAGGCGCTCTGGGATATCAAGGGAAAGAAGTATGGAGTACCTGTCTATCAGCTCATAGGCGGCGCTGCCAAGGAAAAGCAGAAAGTATATGCATGGATTCATGGCGAGACGCCTGAGGAGCTTGCAGCCGATGCGCTCAACAGGCTCTCGGAAGGATATCACTATGGCAAGATGTGCATCTGCAATGAGATGGAGTGGATCTGCAATTCAGCACGCATAGATAAGGCAATCGCGATGTTCGCGACAGTCAAGGAAGCCGTAGGCGACAGGATGGAAATCGGCATTGACTTCCATGGCCGCGTGCATAAGACCGTTGCCCTCACCCTCATGAAGAAGCTCGAGGAATTCAATCCGCTTTTCATTGAGGAGCCGCTCTTGCCATTCAACGAGGATGACCTTGTTGAGCTCAAGAGGCATACCCACCTGCCGATTGCGACAGGCGAACGTCTTTTCACGAGATGGGATTTCAAGCGCCTTCTCAAGACAGGTGCTGTGGATATCATCCAGCCTGACCTCAGCCATGCGGGAGGAATCTGGGAAGTAAGGAAGATCGCGGCGATGGCAGAGTGCTTCGATGTCACGGTTGCGCCGCATTGCCCGCTTGGCGCGCTTGCATTCTCATCATGCATCCATCTCGATGTAGCGACTCCGAATTCCTTCATCCAGGAGCAGATCGTCGGTGTGCATAATGCCGTAAATGGAGGAGGGCTTGAAATCGAGGACAGGATCGAGACTGATGATTCCCAGGGCTATGTATCCTGCGATACATACATCAAGAATGAGAAGGGGCTTTTCGAATTCGAGGACGGCTATGTGAAGCTGCCGAAGAATCCGGGGCTTGGGCCGATAATCGATGAGGAAAGGCTGGCGGCAGCCAATAACGGCGATCTCCCGCTCTGGCAGCAGCCGCTGTACCGCATGGATGATGGTACGGCTACGCAGTGGTGATGGAGGCGCGATGAGCAGGCATAGTACTCCATTCTCAGCACGGAATATGGATAGGGGAGCCCTGGCCGGTTACCTGTTCATATTCCCTGCGATTCTTGCGATGGTCGCGCTTATCGTCTACCCGATGCTATTCGGTGTGGGGATAAGCTTCTTCAAGACGAATCTTTCCAATAAGTGGGAGTTCCTCGGCCTGGTTAACTATCTGCAGCTGTTCAAGAACTCCGAATTCGTCCAGAGGATACTGATGACCTTCGGATTCACGGCCATAGTCGTGTTCTTCCATTTCGTCATCGGCGGTATCTTCGCGCTGCTGCTTTACAGGCATGGACCGGGAACGACCTTCTTCAGGACGGTGCTCACGCTGCCATGGCTTTTCCCTGAAGTCGTTGTCGCGCTTCTCTTCAAGTGGATATTCAATCCGCTGTATGGAATCCTCAACAACACGCTTCTGGACCTTGGGCTTATCAGCGAGAATCTATCATGGCTCGGCAGTACGAAGTATGCATTCATCTGCGTCTGCTTCGTCTGTATATGGAAGGGATTCCCGCTTGTGATGATCAATATCATAGCAGGTCTGCAGAGCGTTTCCACGGACCTGATCGAAGCAGCCAGGATAGATGGCGCCGATGGGCTGAAGGTCGTCAGATACGTACTGATACCATCAATCAGGCCGGTTCTGTATGCGACCATCACGCTCGATACGGTCTGGTGGTTCAAGCACTATACGATAGTCTGGCTGCTGACCCAGGGCGGACCCGGCAACGCGACATCGATAATCTCCATCAGCGTGTACAAGGAAGCATTCGAATACTTCAACTACGGCGAAGCCGCTGCCATGTCCGTGCTTATCTTCGTTGTCTGCTATCTGATCAGCGTAGTCTACAGGAGGGTTTTCAAGGATGATTGATTCGAGGACAAACAGATTGATATCCGGATTCTTCAAGTACCTCGTGCTCGTGCTTGGAGCCGTGATGGTCATAGTTCCCATCCTGTGGATGTGCTCTACCGCTTTCAAGACAGAGCAGGAGACTATACAGATTCCGCCGAACTGGATACCCGAGCAGTTTACGACAGAGGCGTTCTCAAGGCTCTGGAGCGAATATCCGTTCATTTCATACTTCAGGAACAGCATCATCATAGTCTTCGGGTCGATGATCATCTCCACGATCATATCCTGCTTTGCCGGATATGGCGTCACGAGATTCAACTTCAAAGGCAAGGGTTCCTTCCTGACGTTCATACTCGTAACGCAGATGTTCCCTTCGATAATGCTTCTGATCCCGTATTACAAGATCCTGTCCATATACCATCTGAATAATACGTATCTGGGCATGATCCTCGTATATACGTCGTTCACGATCCCGTTCTGTACCTGGATGATGGTCGGCTTCTTCAAATCCATACCGCTTGAGGTGGATGAGGCTGCGATCATAGATGGATGCTCAAGGCTGAAGGTCTTCTTCCGTATCATCCTTCCCCTGACGCTTCCTGGAATCGCGGCAGCCGCAATCTATTCCTTCAACACGAGCTGGAATGAGTATATGTTCGCACAGATCCTCATAAACGATCCGGGACTGAAGACGGTACCTGTGGGAATCGCGGAGCTGAATGGCCAGTACAAGATACTCTGGAATGACATGATGGCGGCATCGCTCATCTCGAGTATCCCGCTTGTCCTTCTGTTCCTGTTCTTCCAGAGAAGCTTTATCAGCAGCCTCACGGCTGGTGCAGTCAAGCAGTGATTCAATCTACAAGGAGGTAGATATAATGAAAAAAGGATTGATGTTTCTGAGCATCATGCTTATTGGTGCGATGCTGTTCGCAGGCGGATCCGGCGAATCTGCGGATGCGGGACAGGAGGATATCATCGAGATTACATACTATGATACTCTCCTCACCGAGAAAGAGGCTCCGATGATCAAGGCGATGGCCGAGAAGTATATGGAGCTCCATCCGAACGTGAAGATCACGCAGATCGGTATGCCTGTAAATGATATGGCAAAGAAGATAACGGCCCTGGCAGCCAGTGATGACCTTCCCGATGGGTTCTTCATGCCGACGGAGTTCATGGGACCTGCGAAGGATATGGGCATAATCCTCGATCCGACGCCGTATCTCGACCAGGAGTGGCTTGATTCCGTTATCCCTGGCTGTCTTGCTGATGCCACCATGGATGGACAGCTCATGTTCGTTCCATGGCACTACATCCCGCAGGGCGTCGTCTACAGGGCTGACTGGCTTGAAGAGGCTGGAATCGATGCAATCGAGACATGGGATGACTTCAGGGATGCCGCCAAGGCCTTCACAAAGGATCTCGATGGTGATGGCCGCACTGACCAGTGGGGATTCAGCATGGTCAGCACAAGGAACGGATCTGGCGAGACGAGATTCATCAACTGGCCTAGGTCCTTCGGTGTTGATGAGGCTGTGCAGGTTGATGGCAAGTGGCAGGTGAATATCGATACAGAGGAATTCAAGAATGCCCTCAAGGCCTTCACCGACCTCGCTGTTGTCGACGGCACTGTTCCTCCAGGGCTGACAGAGACTGGCTATCCTGAGGCTGCTGCATACTTTGCACAGGAGAAGACAGGACTCATGGTCACCGGTTCGAACGCTCTCGGCCAGATCCTTTCCGATAATCCTTCACTTGCAGGAAAGCTCGGAAGCTGCGCGATTCCGGCAGAGGTAAGGCACGTATGCTCGCTGCAGACCAGCGGTATCGCAATCACGACATCCTGTGAGCATCCTGAGGTATTCGCAGACTTCCTGATGTTCATCACCCAGGAATCAATCGCAATCGATTTCGCCAAGAATTCCGGCAGGCTTCCTGTCATCCAGGAACTCGCTGAGAACGAGGCTTTCGATGATCCGATGTACCAGGGCTTCATGAATGCCGCCCAGTATGTATATCCTCCACAGCTCTTCCCTGGCAATGGCGAGCTCCTGGATATCTGCGGAGAGGCATATACGACCATTCTCAGCGGCACATCTATCGATGATGCGATGGAAGTCGTCATCGAGAAGGCTGCCGACCTTGAGGCACAGTACAACTGACCTTCCTTCTTGCCGCGGCTGGCATAGCCCAGCTGCGGCATTTTTCCCGAATTGATGATTTCATCTGGTTGAAAGCATTTCAGTGGACTATAATTCCCTAAATACTGCTCAGGATTGGAATATGGATGGATTGAATGAATTGCATAATCCTACGCTGCGCGTGGTCAGGATCCTTGATGTGATTTCCTCCCATAACGGGGAGCTCACTATGAGCGAGATATCGCGTCTTACCGATATTCCGCGTGGCACCATCGTCCCTATACTGAAGACGCTATGCGCTTCGAAGTACATATCGATGGATAGGAGTTCCCAGAAATATTCCATAGACCTGCGCCTTTTCCTGAGCGGGGCGTCATTCGCTGCCAGCGAGACCAGCTCCTACAATGGGCTTCAGGCCGTGATACAGAAGGTTTCCGAGGAAAGCGGCGAGACGGTGCACATGGGCACATTGGATGCGGGGAATGTGCTTTATGTCGCCAAGCATGAATCATCACAGGCCGTGAGGGTCTCATCGACGGCAATCGGCAAGGAGCTGCCGGCATATGGTACTGCCCTCGGGAAGGCTCTCCTCTGCGAATATACGCTTCCACAGCTTGTCGACCTCTATCCTGAAGGCCTCAAGCCGATAACACGCAATACGATTACGAATATGAACGTCCTCCTCAGGCAGCTGGAGGAGGTAAGGAATACAGGTTTTGCCTATGAGAGCGAGGAATCGAGCTATGGCGTCAGATGCATTGCCAAGCCGCTTTATCTCAATGGCGCTGTTGTCGCATCCATCAGCTTCTCCATACCGCTTTTCAGATATACGGAGGAATGGCGCCATCAGCTGGAGACGATTCTGACGGAGACTGCTGCGGTCATCGGGCAGATCCTGCCTTATATGAACCTCTGAGAGGCGCTATAATCATTCCCATGGAATTCGATGAAGACATGCTAGGCTTTGCAGAAGAGCAGGAGAGGGAGCTCAGGTCATCCGCATGGAGCCATGAGCTCATATATGAGGTGTGCAGCGCTATCAGGAAGTGGGCTGTGGACAATGGCAAGGGCATCTATATCCTTGCCAGGGTCAATGGCTTCGAGGTCTATGCTTCGGCAGTGGGTACCGCGTCCCGCAACAATGTCATCTGGGCGCAGAAGAAGGCCAGGCTCGCCGAGCAGTACGGCCAGAGTTCGCTGCGGGTGTCCATCAGGGCGGAGAACAGCCCGCGGACGCTGGAGGAGCAGGGGCTCAACTATACTGACTACGGCATCTCCGGAGGCTCCTTCCCGCTTCTCCTCCCATCCGGGCTGTGCATAGGGAGCATAACGGTCTCGGGAATGACAGGGGAGGAAGATCACCTGCTCGTGGCGAGAGCCATACGCGAGGTGCTGGGCCTATAGCCTTGAGAAGATATCCCAATAGCCCTTGATGAATATGGCGATGATGATGAGGGGCAGGACGTACTTGATGTATACGCGCATCCAAGACGGTATCCTGAGCCCCTTTCCCTCGTCTGCCTCCTTCCTGAAGCTTTCCCAGCCCCAGCCGTAGCGATGCGCGCAGAAGAGCACCAGGAGGGTGGATCCCAGCGGCGTGATTGTCGAGGAGATGAGGAAGTCCTCGAGGTCGAGGACCGACGTCCCGGCGCCCAGGGGCTGGAATGATGTGAAGATGCTGTAGCCGAGGATGCATGGCAGCGAGGATAGCATGACTATCGGCAGATTGACCGCGACGGCCTTCTTCCTCGACCAGCCCTTGTTGTCCATCCAGAAGGAGAGGATATTCTCGAACACGGCCACGAGGGTGGTCATCGCCGCGAATGTCATGAAGAGGAAGAACAGCGTACCCCAGATCCTGCCTCCTGGCATCTGCGCGAATATGTTCGGCAGCGTCTCGAATATGAGGCCGGGACCGGCTCCCGGATTGACTCCGAATGCGAAGCAGGCAGGGAAGATTATGAGGCCTGAGAAGAGCGCTACGAACGTGTCCAGCGATATGATCCGGATGGATTCGCCGAGAAGGGACTGCTCCTTGCCGATATATGAGCCGAAGATCTCCATGCTGCCTATGCCGAGGCCAAGGGTGAAGAAGGCCTGGCTCATGGCGGCGAATACCGCTTCCGATATCCCGGCCTCCGCCATCCTGCCGAAATCGGGGACGAGGTAGAAGCGCAGGCCTTCGCCGCTTCCGGGAAGCATCATCGAGTTGATGGCGAGGATCACTATGAGGATGAGGAGGCATCCCATCATCGCCTTGGAAGCCTTCTCCACGCTGTTCCTGAGCCCTCCGAGGCAGATGAGGAAGCCGATTGCGATGGCTGCTGCCGTGCAGATGGCCTGGGTAATCGCATCGCCCCTGAGCGCGGTGAATACCGAAGCGGCATCGCTTGTGGCGAGCATGCCGGCAGGGGCCGTGATGAAGTAGCGGATCAGCCATCCGGTGACGACTGTATAGTAGGCCATCAGGATGTAGTTGCCTGCAATCGCGACGGGGCCGTATGCATGCCATTTCGTCCCCTTCCTCTCCAGCGTGCGCAGCGCAAGCGTTATGTTCTGCCTCGATGCCCTGCCGATGGCGAACTCCATCACCATCACGGGAAGGCCTACCATGACAAGGAAGGCAAGATAGATAAGCACGAAGGCCGCTCCGCCGTACTGCCCTGTTATGTATGGGAAGCGCCATACATTCCCCAGCCCGATTGCGCATCCTGCCGAAAGGAGTATGAATCCCAGGCGGGATGCGAGCGTTTCTCTCTCTTCCATAGCCGCGATTCTATCATTAGTATCGCGGTTTGGGAACCTAGATGAGCTTGGAGAAGATGTCCCAGTAGCCCTTGATGAAGATGGCCAGGATGATTACGGGGAGGATCCATCTGACGTAGATCCTCAGCCATGATGGGAACTTCATGCCCTTTCCTGCATCCGCTTCCCTGATGAAGCCTTCCCATCCCCAGCCGCGCCTATGCGCGCAGAAGAGGACGAAGAGGAGCGAGCCGAGGGGCATTATCGTCGAGGAGATGAGGAAGTCCTCGAGGTCGAGGATCCCTGTCCCCGGTCCCAGCGGCTGGAATGAGGAGAGCAGGTTGAAGCCGAGGATGCAGGGCATGGCAAGGACGATGATGAGGGGCATGTTCACTGTGACGGCCTTCTTCCTCGACCAGCCGTGGTTGTCCATCCAGTAGGCGATGATGTTCTCGAATACCGCTATCAGGGTGGTCATGGCCGCGAAGGTCATGAAGAGGAAGAAGAGCGAGCCCCAGATCCTGCCTCCGGCCATATGCGAGAAGACATTCGGCAGCGTCACGAAGAGGAGGCCTGGGCCTGAGCCTGGATTGACGCCATAGGCGAAGCAGGCGGGGAAGATGATGAGCCCTGCCATGAGGGCGACCGATGTATCGAGCGCGATGATCCGCGCCGATTCCCCCGTGAGCGACTGGTCCTTGCCGATATAAGAGCCGAAGATGGTCATGCCGCCCATGCCGATGCTGAGGGTGAAGAAGGCCTGGCTCATGGCTGCGAAGATGACTTCGGTGATGCCGGCTTCCATCGCCCTGCCGATGTCCGGCACGAGATAGAAGGCGAGTCCTTCCTGCCCTCCGGGAATGAGCACTGAGTTGATGGCAAGCGCCACCATGAGGACGAGGAGGCATACCATCATTATCTTCGAGGCGTTCTCGACGCCCTTCTGCAGCCCGCCGAGGCAGATGAGGAAGGCGATGACCACGGCGATGGCCATCCAGATAGCCATCGTGGCAGGATCCGCCTGCAGCGCCGAGAAGAAGGCGGCCGAGGATTCCGCATCGAGCCCTTCCAGCTTCCCTCCCAGCGAGGAGGCGAAATAGTAGAGCAGCCATCCGGTGATGCATGTGTAGAACATCATCAGCAGGTAGTTGCCCGCGATTGCGGCCGGCCCGTAGAGATGCCATTTCGTTCCCTTGGGCTCCAGGACCCTCAGCGCAAGCGATATGTTCTTGCCTGAGGCCCTGCCGAGCGAGAATTCCATCACCATCACCGGCATGCCGATGATGACGAGGAAGACGAGGTATATGAGGACGAAGGCCGCTCCGCCGTACTGTCCTGTTATGTACGGGAAGCGCCAGACGTTCCCGAGGCCGATGGCGCAGCCTGCGGAGAGCAGGATGAATCCGAGGCGCGATGCGAGAGTTTCCCTTTCAGCCATAGGCCTGATTCTAGACCCTGATGGGGATATCCTCAACCTGGATTTGTCAGGAACGGTTTCCGGGAGTATCCTTAGTACAGGAGGCTGCTATGAGGAAAAGCATACTGGCAATGATGTTGGTCGTTGCCTTGGCAGCAGCGTCTGCAGCGCCTATCGGCAACTGCACGTCATTCGCCTGGGAAACCCAGGACGGCTCCGTCCACTATCTTGGACGCACCTATGATTTCTTCGGCAAGCTCGAGCAGAACGGCATCGCGGTGGTGAACGAAGGCTATGATATCGCGCTGTCGCTTGATGGCTCCAGGACCGCAGAGGCACGCTATGGCTATGCAGGCATGGCGATTCTGGGCTTCCCTTCGCCGATCATGGTCGATGGCCTCAACGAGAAGGGCCTGGCAGGATGCCTGCTCAACTTCCCGGGATATGCTTACTACAATACCCAGCAGGGAGAGGGGCAGACCGATGTCCATCCCGCGTTCTTCCTGACATATATCCTCGGAACCTGCGCGACCGTCGATGAAGTGGCGGAGGCCGTGGAGTCGATCAACCTCACCGATGAGAAGATTATGGGGAGCGAGATGATGTGCCACTACATCCTCTCCGATCCCACAGGCGAGGCAATCGTCGTCGAGCCTGAGGAGGATGGCATCAAGGTCTATAGGGATACCATAGGCGTGATGGCCAATGCCCCAGGATACGAATGGCATCTGATCAATCTCAAGGGCTATGTGGGCATAACCAACCTCGATACCCCTCCACGCGATATCGCGGGCATGCGTTTCACCCCGTTCGGACAGGGGACGGGCGGGCTCTTCGGCCTTCCTGGGAGCTATTCCTCTCCTGCCAGGTTCGTGCGCATGGCATTCGTCAAGGAGTTCACGCCTAAGGGGACCGATGAGATCGACGGAGTGACGAGGATGTTCAATGCCTTCGCCCCTGTCACGATACCGGATGGGATGCTGAAGGAATCGCCGGACCATGAGCAGTATGAGATGTCGCTCTGCACGACGGTGATGTGCCTCGATTCGAGGATATACTACTTCTCCCCGTTCTCCGACAGGCGCATATCGGCGCTGGACGTGCCGAAGTACCTTGCCGGCATGGAGAAGGGCGCTTCCGCAGTCGTGGAGATCCCGAGGACCCAGGATATAAGCTATCTCAACTGATTGATACCGGATACATGTCCAGGATATGCCGCATCGCTCTTAACAAGATGCGGCTATCTTCTTATGCTAATCCCTATGGAATTCACGGACTTCGGCAAGAAACTCTCATCGCATTCGGGGATACTCCAGCTCATGGATGATATCTCTCGCCCCCTTCCTCCCGGCATAGAGCCGCTTCTGCTCGGCGGAGGCAACCCTGCCCGCGTGAAGGCAGTCGAGGAGGTCTACCGCAGGGAGATGGAGAAGCTCCTTGCCGAAGGCGACAGATTCGAGGATGTCCTTGCCCATTATGATTCTCCCCAGGGACGCGTCAGCTTCCTCAGGACCATCGCCGGCTACTTCAGGGATGCCTACGGATGGCCCATAAGCGAGGAGAACGTGGCCGTGACCAACGGCAGCCAGAGCGCGATGTTCTATCTCTTCAATATGTTCGGAGGCACCGCAGGCAGGAGGAAGCGCAGGATACTGATACCGCTGATGCCTGAGTACATCGGCTACAGGGACCAGGGCATCGAGGAGGGCATATTCGCTTCCGTGCCGTCCAGATGCACATACTTCGATGACAGGACCTTCAAGTACTCGCTGGATATCGAGGCGGTCGAGGAGTATCTCAGGCTCCATGATGATATCGGGGCCATCGCCCTTTCGCGCCCGACCAATCCTTCCGGCAATGTCGTCACTGACTCCGAGATCCATGCCCTTGCCGGCCTTGCCCATAGGTATTCGATCCCCCTTATCGTCGATAACGCATATGGGCTCCCGTTCCCGAACATCATCTTCGCGGAGGATGCCGAGCCGGTCTGGAATGAGGATGTCATCCTCTCGATGAGCCTCTCGAAGATCGGGCTGCCTTCTATAAGGACAGGGATCGTCATCGCCAGGAAGGAGGTCGCAGCGGCCCTTTCCGGCATGAATGCCATCGCGGCGCTTGCCTCCGGCTCGATGGGGCCGGTGCTGGCTGAGGACCTCATCGGGTCTGGCGAGCTCGTACGCCTGGCAAAGGAGGAGGTCAGGCCGTTCTACAGGAAGAAGGCAGAGCATATGGAGGAGTGCATACGCAGGAGCCTTGATGGCACCGATTACCGCTTCCACCGCATCGAGGGCTCTATCTTCGCCTGGCTTTACCTGCCGTCCCTTTCCATACCGACGCTCGAATTCTATTCGATCCTCATGAAGGAAGGCGTGATCACCGTTCCCGGTGAGTACTTCTTCTTCGGGCATGATGGGGAAGGCGAGGGCCTGCCTTATCCGCATGACCACTATGACAAGTGCCTGCGCCTGAACTATTCAGGTCCTGACGATGTCACGGAGAAGGGGCTGGAGATCATAGGCAGGAAGTACCGGGAATACTCGAAGTAGGCTATTGCCTGATGCCTGCGGGCCTTCCCTGTGCTATCCTTTGGATATGGAAAGGATCGCGATTATCGGTGCTGGTATCGGCGGGGTGCAGGCTGCTTCATCGCTTGCAGGCTCATATGATGTGACGCTTATAAACGGGGAGGATGCCCTCCCGTACTACAGGATGAGGATAGAGGAGCTTCTCGGCGGCAGCGGGATCGAGTCCCTCCAGATCCATCCTGCCGCTTGGTATGCGGAGAAGGGGATTTCCCTGATAAGCGGGCATGCCGTGAGGATAGCGAACCATGCCGTCATCCTCTCATCAGGCGAGAGTGTCCCGTTCGATAAGGCCATCATCGCCACAGGGGCGAGGCCCCGCATGCTCAGCCTCGGGCGCAGCGATGCCATGGCGATAAGGTTCTCATCGGATGTGATGGCCCTCAGGCAGAGGCTCGATGGAGGCGCTGCTGCGGTAGCCATCATCGGCGGAGGCCTGCTGGGGCTTGAGGCGGCAGCTTCGATAAGGGAGCACTATGACGTGAAGGTGTCTGTCGTGGAGACGGCGCCGTATATACTTCCCAACCAGCTTGATGAGGAGACTTCGGCATATCTTAGGGATGAGCTGGGCAAGAAGGGCATCGATATCATCACAGGCGCGAAGGCCGATAAGGCGGGAGAGGGCAGCCTGACTCTTGCCGATGGCAGGACCGTCCCTGCTGATATACTCTGCTATTCGGCAGGCGTCATCCCGGAGACATCGCTGGCGGAGGCCAGCGGCATCAGCATAGGGAAGGGCATCATCGTCTCATCATCGCTTGGGACATCCATGCCGGATGTCTATGCTATCGGCGATGCTGCAGAGCTTGAAGGCCACACGTTCGGCCTTGCCCTCCATGCAAGGGAGATGGGGATCCACGTGGCTTCCGTCATCAAGGGCACTGCGGCAGGATATGTCCCTTCGCAGCCGATGACCCAGCTCAAGGTTGCCGGGATCGACCTTTCCGCCTTCGGGACGAAGGATGGCAGCAGGCATGAGATCGACGCAGGTGAAGGCAGGGCTGTCGTATTCGAGAAGGACGGGCTTGTTACGGGTGTGATCCTTGTCGGAGCCAGGCAGCTTCTCGCCAAGGCGAAGGGAGCTGTGGGGAAGCCTTTCGCGGATCTCGTGCTATAGCAGAAGGTGTTGCGGCTACGGGAAGTCCACGAATGCATATTGTCCTGGTTATGCCTAGGGTTGCTTTGCCCTTTGGTTTGCCGGTGTTTTTCCTTGGCCTTTTCTGTGATGTTGTTCATTGGGCTAATGTGGATGACCAGCATGTACATATATCTGTAACGATGTGATTCCGGGCTCCAAAATAGGCAAGTTGCATACTTTGCATCGAAAATAGACAAGTTAAGGCCGATTAGAGCGAAAATTGCTTATTGTATTTCCGGTTTTGCCCGAATACTTGGAGTTGAGCAACCGCTTAAAAAGGAGTGAATTATGAAAAAGGTTTTATGCGTGGTTTTCTTTGCGTTGCTGACAATTTCCTCGGCTTTTTCCGGAGGCAGCAATGAGGCCGATATCTCGAAGTGGCCCGAAAGGGAAATCACAGTCATCTGCCCTTGGGCTGTTGGCGGTGTAGCTGATGTTGTCAACAGGACACTGGCAACATATGGACAGGAGTATCTTGGCGTACCGGTTCTCGCTACGAACGAGCTTGGTGCTGGCGGCAATGTGGCATTGACCAATTATCTCAAGCAGGGACCGAACACATATGAGCTTATTTTCGGCAACGAGGGATGTTTCTCCGTAACGCCGAACGTCGCAGGCGGCGAGGCAATCCAGTTTACCTATGATGATTTTGTTCCGATTATAAATCTTTACTCCGCGATATTCGTCATGACAGCAGACTCGACCCTTGGAATCAATGACCTTGATGACCTCAAGGAATATGGCCAGAACAATAGGATCAAGATTGCAGTCAATGGCGTAGCAAGCGCAGAAGCGTTCCTCGCGATGGCCCTTATGGATAATCTAGGGCTTGAATATGACCTCGTAAGCTATAATGGTGCCAATCTCGCGCTTGATGCTGCCGCCAAGGGCGAGACAGCTTTCGCCATCTCCCATCAGTCCCAGGCTGCAGGCAATGTCGAGGCAGGCGTCCTGACTCCGGTGGTCATGTTCAATGAGGATGGTGTAGATACTGAGCTCTTCAAGGACGTGAAGGGTGTCGGTGAGTATGGCTTTGCCGAATTCTATCCGAACACATGCTGCCTCATGACGAGGAAGGGTACTGACCCGTCAGTGGTTGAGAAGATCAGAAATGCATATCTTGAGATCCTCAAGAAGCCTGAGGTCAAGGACCTTTATGATGAGCTGATGATTGAAATCAATCCGATGGATGCTGAGGAATTCAAGGAACACATCGACAGCGTGACTGCAATCGTCCTGTCAAGCAAATGATACTGTAGAAAGGCTGTGGCGCTTAAGCCGCAGCCTGCTGGGAGGCAGCTTTGAAACTGATTGATTCCATAGATAAATGGCTGGATGATACCGGCGAGAAACTAGGCAAGAAGACGATACGGTACAATCCAGACCTGATTGGCGCCGTGCTCATGTTCGGCTTGTCAGTCGCATTCCTTCTGATGATGCCATCGCAGATAAAGCTGACAGAGACATCCACTATCAATGCAAGGACATTCCCGCGCCTTGTCTTCATGATAGTCCTTGTCTTGTCCGTACTTCTCTTCTTCAAGGAGATAGCGAAGATCGTACTGAAGAAGGGCTCTGCCAGCAGGGAGCTTAACCTGCTTGTAGAGGTAAGGGCACTCATCATATTCGTGTTTATCGCGATGTACTACCTTCTTCTGGAACCTATAGGCTTCATTGCGAGCTCTATAGTCTTCGGTATATGTATGACGGCATATTTCAGAGTCCGCAAATGGTACTATTACGCCATTGTCGCCGCATGCGCGATAGCTGTGGGACTCGTCTTCCAGTATGTTCTCCATGTGAGACTTCCATGAAGGAGCGGTGGTTATGGATGTAGTAATCGAAGGTATCAGGAATCTATTCCACATATCGAATTTCATATATATGAACATCGGGCTCCTGCTGGGAATGATCTTCGGAGCCATCCCTGGATTGACGGTAATGCTCTGCATCGTACTGTTCCTTCCTTTCACATATACGATGGGACCGATCCCATCCTTCATGTTCCTGCTGGGAATCTACTGTGCCGGCAGCTACGGAGGATCGATATCGGCTATCCTCATCAAGACGCCTGGTACGCCCCATGCAGCCGCTACCATGCTTGACGGATATCCGATGACGCAGATGGGAAAGAGCAAGAAGGCCATGAAGATCGCGCTCTATGCATCGACATTCGGCGGGCTCTTCTCGGCATTGGTATTGCTTTTCTTCGCCCCGCAGGTTTCCAAGTTCGCCAGGATGATGGGGACACCTGAGTATTTCCTGATCTGCGCGCTAGGCCTGACGATTATCGCGGGCGTCTCCGGCAAGAGCCTCATAAAGGGCGTCATCTCTGGCTGTATCGGCCTGTTCATCGCCTCGATAGGCGTTGACCCGATGACCGGTGGTACACGGTTCATATTCAATAATATCAATTTCTATTCCGGTTTTGATATCACTATCTGCCTGATAGGTCTATTCGCTCTTTCTGAGATTCTGATGAAGAGCAAGCGCGAATCAATCGTGAAGGTATCGATGGATGAGGTAAGTAAGGAAGATGACTCGCTGTCGAAGAGTGAGTATAAGCGCATGGCTCCGCCTGCGATCCTCTCTGCAATCATAGGCGTGATTGTCGGCATAATCCCCGGAACGGGTGCTTCCGAGGCATCGTTCTTCAGCTACAACGCGGCAAGAAGCATATCGAAGCATCGCGACGAATTCGGCAAGGGAAACATAGAAGGCATCGCGGCCGCGGAGACTGCCAATAATGCAGTTACCGGAGCGACGCTGATTCCTCTGCTTACGCTTGGTATCCCCGGAGACGCATGCGTCGCCATCCTTCTGGGCGCATTGATGATAAATGGCCTTACGCCTGGTCCGAACCTCTTCACGACACATGGAGTGACTATGTATGCGATTATCATCGGACTCGTATTCATCAATATCTTCATGTTCCTGCAGGGCAAGTACCTCACGAAGCTCTTCGCCAAGATCATCAACATACCGATATCCATACTTACGCCGGTAATCGCTATCTTCTGCTTTGCTGGAGCATTCAGCGTCAATACCTCCGTATTCGATGTCGGTGTATCAGTGTTCTTCGCCTTCATGGCATATGTCCTTATAAAGCTTGACTTCCCGACAGTGCCGATCCTTATCGGGCTTGTTCTGGGGAAAACAACGGAAGAGAACTTCAGGAGAAGCCTCATCATATCTGACGGCAGCTGGTCGATATTCGCATCCAGCCCTATATGCATAGGCTTCATTATCCTGATTATCGCAGCGCTTGTATTCATTTTCTATTCGAAGATGAAGGAGATGAAGACAGAGTCCGATAACTGATTGTGCTTTCCATCCGCAGAGGCCTTTGCTGGCCCTGCAGATGATATGCCGGCAGAAAACAGACACAAAGGAAGAATTATGGCAAATAGATACAATATCGTCCTGTATTTCTCTGATCAGCAGCGCTTCGATACATGTGGCTGCTATGGCCAGAAGCTTGATATCACGCCGAATCTTGATTGCATGGCAGAAGAGGGGACAGTATTCGAGAATGCTTTCTCGCCGCAGCCTGTGTGCGGTCCTTTCCGTGCTATGCTGCAGACTGGGAAATACCCTACTGAGACGGGATGCTTCAGGAACAACAAGATGCTCCCTATTGATGCCAAGACGGTTGCCAACTACATGGAAGGCGCCGGCTATGAGACAGCCTATGTAGGCAAATGGCATCTTGCCAGCGAGGGCGAGCTTGAGAAGGATCCTTCCATCGATTTCCAGAGGAAAGCCATCCCGCCGCATCTCCGTGGCGGCTATACCGGATTCTGGAGGGTAAGCGATGTGCTTGAGTTCACGTCTGATGGTTATTCCGGCTATGTGTTCGATGAGAACATGAACCGCTGTGATTTCAAGGGCTATCGTACGGATTGCATAACCGATTATGCTCTGGAATATCTCCGCAGCTATGACGGGAAGAAGCCGTTCTTCCTGACAGTAAGCCATATCGAGCCGCATCATCAGAACAATGCGCATCACTATCAGGGACCGGAAGGCAGCAAGGAGAGATTCAAGGATTATGAAGTTCCTGCCGATCTCGCGGCATTCCCAAATGGCGACTGGAAAGAGGAATATCCTGACTACCTTGGCGCATGCAATGCCATTGACCATAACCTCGGCAGGATAATCGCGGAGCTTAAGGAACGTGGGCTTTATGACAATACGGTGATAATCTTCACATCAGACCATGGCTCGCATTTCAGGACGCGCAATACCGATTCCCATTTCTGCGGCTATGATGATTACAAGAGATCCTGCCATGAGGCTGCGATACATATTCCTCTTGTGATTACCGGCGGCCCATTCAGGACTGGTGGGAAGAGGGTAAGTGACCTTGTCTCTACAATAAGCCTTCCGAAGACCATAGTGGAGCTTGCTGGCTATCAGCTTGCTGGCTGCATGGAAGGGGAGAACCTCGCTGATTTCGCTGCTGGCGAAGTTGATGCTGACCGCAGGAACGAGGTCTTCGTGCAGATCAGCGAGAGCCGTGTCGGCCGTTGCATACGTACGGATAAATGGAAGTACGCTGTCTCCGGTCCAGGCCTCAATGGCGGATTGTATATGGGAAGTCCTGTATATCAGGATGATTTCCTCTATAATCTTGATGATGACCCATCCGAGCTGGATAATCTCGTCGACGATGAGGAATATGCCGAGGTGAAAGCCAATCTCCGCAAACGCCTGAAGGAGATGATAAAGGATGCGGAGGGAATCGATGTGAGGTTCATTGATTGAAGGAAGGGAAGTACAGGAAAGTCTATGACTATCTGGTCAACTACATAGACGAGAACAAGTATTCCACAGATACGAAGCTTCCCAGCGAGAATGTGCTTTCGAACCGTCTTTCCGTTTCCAGGGAGACGGTTCGGAAGGCTATAAGGCAGCTTGTGGAAGATGGCCTTGTATATTCATTCCAGGGACAGGGGACATTCTTTGATAAGGTAAAGGCCTGCCAGCATGATTTCCATGCATCGGTGCAGGGCAGGAAGGTTGCTGTAATCCTGCAGGGAATCGATAAGGAAGCCAACTCGCTTCTGCTGAAGGCTTTGCATGATATCCTTGATGGGCATGGGATTATCCTGAAGGCTTTCTATACAGGCAATCGCTTCTCGAATGAGCGGCAGTGTCTCCTGGCCTGCAGGAAGGGGATAGACGGAATTGTCATCGATGGGGTCAAATCGATGATGACGACGCCTAATCTTGATATATACTCATCTCTTTATTTCAGGAATATACCATTCATCTTCTACAACAATTACTATGGCGTCACGGATTATCCGATGATAATAAACGATGATATAAAGTGCGCGGATGAGCTTGTCAGGCGTCTTGCAGAGAATGGGCACAGGCATATCGCCGGGATATTCCTTGCTGATAACTATCAGGGCCTGCAGAAGTGCAGGGGCTTCCTGAAGGCAATCATAAAATACGGATGCGTCCTCGATGACGGATATGTCCGCTTGTTCATGACAGATGATATGGTTGAGCAGAAATCCCTCGAAAGGAAGCTGTGGTCATTTATCAAGGGCAATCCCAAATGCACAGCGATCGCATGCTGCAATATCATGCTTTACAAATCATTGAAGAAGGTGCTTGAAGGCCATGGGATGTCGATCCCAAGGGATATTTCCGCTGTCTGCTATGATTATTCCGGCAATGATTATGTATCCGAAGGGATTGTCTGCTCGATAAACCAGAGCTATCAGATGGGCGTGATCCTCGCGGAGCAGCTGTTCAGGATGATTTCGGATCCTGATTATAAGAATAAGGACTACTCATATACTATGTCTCCCCTGATTTATGATGGAGGGAGCATCCGCAACCTGCTTGCAACATAATAGGGGGTAGGACTGCCTTGCTGTTATTCCTTCAGTACCGCGCAAGAGCTGCGGATGACTATGCTGCTCGGGAGGACCGTCGTCTTCTTGGGCGTATGCGCATCAGCTATTGCCGCATATAGCTGCATGATTGCTGATTTCCCCATCTCCATGAAGGGCTGCCTTACAGTCGTAAGCTCTGCAAGCGCAGAGGAGGGGATGTCATCGTAGCCTATTATGGAGACATCCTCGGGAATCCTTATGCCTGATGAGCGCAGGGCCTTTATCGCCCCGAGTGCCATCGCGTCGTTTGCGGCGGCTATGGCCGTGTATCCCAGGCCATTTGCAAGGCCCTCCTTTATGACGGAGAATGCCTTCGTGTTGGAGAAGTCGGCATGGAGGATGCCAGTGATGCCGACGCCGGCTTCCTGGAGCGCCTCGCTGAATCCCGCAAGCCTCTCCTCGTCGGTGGATGTCCCTTCCTTGCCTCCGAGATAGAGGATCTTCCGGTGGCCCAGGGTCAGCAGGTACCTTGCGGCCTGGTACATGCCGTTCCTGTTGTCCGTCGTTATGAGGTTTATGCTCTTCAGCCCAGGGGCCCTGTCAAGGAACACGACAGGGATGATGCTGTTGTCTATAATCTCCTTCAGCAGGGCAGGCGTATCCCCTGCCGGGATGTAGATGATGCCATCCGCCTTGATATCGAGCAGCTTCCTCAGCGATTTCTCCTCTGACTGGACGTCCCCATTCGAGTTGCAGAGCATGATGGTGCTGTCGTAGCTTGACGATATGCTGTCGATGCCAGCGAGCATCAGCGGGAAGAACTGGTTCGAGATATCAGGGAAGATGATGCCGATGATGCCGCTCTTCTCCTGCCTGCTCTGGTTCTGCAGCTCCCTCATGGCAGCCTCTATTCTCAGCCTGGTGGTGTATTTCACCTTCTGCGGGTCGGAAAGCGCGCGGGATACGGTGGCTATCGATATCCCGGTCATCGATGCGAGTTCCTTCAGCGTCGGTCTTATGCTCATGCCTTAATTCTATGCCATATCGGCGGATTTGCAATTTCATGTTTCATTATTTCTCATATTCCGATAATATCCTGCGGATGGATTTTTCAATAAATCCTTTGTTATCCATATGATAAATCTATATAATATATCTTGTTATCTCGGAAATTGTGCTTTTCATACGTATAGTGCAATATTGAAAAAACTATGAAAAGATTTTGTTTGTTCGATGCGGGAATCGATGTTAACGTTTGATTATGGGATGGCATCCTGGGGTGTGCGGGGCCGCTTTGTCATCATCGTGCCAGCGATTCCTGCGGCGCTCCTGCCTTTCCATTTTGGAGGTTACAGAAATGAAAAAGGTGATCGGTATTGTCAGCATCATGCTTTGTGCTGCGATGCTCTTCGCAGGCGGAAGCTCTGAGGCTCCGGCAGCTGCGGAGAAAGCTTCTGCTCCAGCATCAGGCCCTGTTGAGATAACCCTTCTCAGCAATTCGGTAAAGCCATACGATACAGCTATTCCGGCTATCATCGCTGAATTCGAGAAGCAGAATCCCGATATCAAGGTGAATATCGAGATGCTGCCGACCAAGAACCTTCTCGAGGTCGTCGAGGTTAGGCTCGGAAGCGGCGAGAAGGTGCCAGACGTGCTCTTCGTCGACGCCCCGATGGTCACTGCATACTCGGTGAAGCAGTATCTTGAGCCGCTGGCCAAGTACTTCACGGAAGAGGAGCTTGCCCAGTATGTCGATGTCTGCCGCGAGTACTGCACGGTCGATGACGTCCTCTATGCGATTCCGTTCGTGAACTCCAGCCAGGTCCTCTACTACAACACGAGGATGTTCGATGAGGCAGGTATCCCGCATCTCTCCAAGGATCCGGCCGACAGGCTTACATGGGAAGAGGTAGTCGAGATTGCCAAGAAGCTGACGATCGATGAGGATGGCGATGGCAATCCTGAGGTATTCGGCCTCGGAATCGCGCAGATCAGCCGCCCGTTCCAGATGCTTACGATGCCAGAGTCCCTCGGCGGACAGCCGATCGGCGATGACGGCACTGTCACTGGCGTCCTCACGACTGATGCATGGATCCAGGCATGCCAGTTCATCCAGGACCTCTTCAACACATGGAACGTCTCACCGAAGGGAGTATCCGCTTCCGATATGCTCGCATACTTCGTCTCCGAGAGAGTCGCTATGCTTATCGGTCCTGATTACAACTACCTCTCATACAGCCAGACAGACGGCATGACATGGGACTACGCTCCGTATCCGTATTTCGCTGACGGAGTGCCCGTGACGCCTACCGGAAGCTGGAGCCTCGGAATCAACAGCAATTCCGACCACAAGGATGCCGCTGCGAAGCTCATCAGGTTCCTCACCCTCAACCCTGTCTGCATCGAGTGGTTCAAGATGGATGGCCACCTGCCGTCGAACAAGACGACGCTCGAGTTCATCAACAGCGACCCTGCCTACGACGAATGGCCGAACACGATATTCGACCTTCTCCAGTATGAGTCCCAGAACACAGCCATTCCAAGGCCGCTCTCGCCTGGATACCTTGAGTATGAGAACATGCTGACGACCGCCTTCGAGGATATAAGGAATGGTGCAGATATCCGCTCTACCCTCGAGCAGGCAGAGGTAAGAATAGACAGAGCAATCAGCAAGTACCTGTAATGCTTTGATTTCCAGAACATGCCATGCAGCCTCTGCATGGCATGGCTATGGGAGGATTGTCAATGAAATGCACAAGGAAGGAATGCTATGTTCCTTATCTCTTCATCATACCGGCCTTCATAGGCCTCATCACTTTCAGGGTATCCCCGATCGTCTCATCGCTGTGGGATAGCTTCCATACCGTAAGCTACGCTGGCGGGCTGCATACCGAGTTCAGCGGCTTCGAGAACTATGCCTTCGCGCTTACGGATCCTACGTTCCTGAACTCGCTCAAGAATACCATCCTGTTCTCGATCGAGGTCATCCCGCTGCAGATAATCTGGGCCTTCGCGCTTGCGCTCCTTGTCTACAGGCCAGCTCCTGCGATGGGTGTATTCAGGACCATCTTCTTCATCCCGTTCACGATATCCCTCGCCATCACCTCTACGATATGGGGTATCATGCTCAACCCGAACGGCGGATTCATCAACTCAATCCTCGGCCTTGCCGGCATCGGGCCGTTCCAGTTCCTCACGAGCAGCAAGGAGTCGCTGTTCTCCATAGTCTTCCTCGTCTCATGGCGCTGCGTAGGCTACTGGATGATCTTCCTTATCGGCGGCCTGCAGAATATATCGATAAGCCTCTATGAGTCGGCATGGATGGATGGTGCCAATCCTATCCAGACTTTCCTCAAGATAACGCTTCCGATGATGAAGAAGACGATCCTCTTCGTCATCGTAGCCGATACGACCCAGAACTTCCTGATGTTCACGCCTATGTACATACTCACCGGCGGCGGCCCTGAGGGCTCGACGAACGTAGCCATGTACGAGGCATACAAGAACGTCTTCATCTATGCCGATAGGGGAGTCGGCAACGCAATGGTCATGATACTGCTGCTGATGATCCTCATCGTCGTCTTCGTCGAATTCAAGTTCGTGAAGTCAAAGGATTGAGCCATGGGTACAAGGATTTCAGCTTCAAAGGTCATAAAGTATGCGGTTCTCGTGCTGTTCGCGGTGGTCTTCCTCCTGCCGATCTGGTGGGTAATGGTATCATCGTTCAAGCGCGACCCCTCGATATTCGCCTCCCTTATGCCGTTCTCCGCGCATGCTCTCTGGTTCGATTCGGAAGCGTATCTGGGCGCATTCAGGGATATCATCATACACCGCAACTTCGGCAGGGCCATATTCAACAGCTTCTTCGTTACGTTCTCGACGGTGTTCCTCGGCGTGATTGTCACATCGCTCTGCGCGTTCTCGTTCTCCGTGTTCGACTTCAAGGGCAAGAAGGTGCTCTTCGGGATTGTCCTCGTGACGTTCATGATCCCGTTCTCGGCCATCGCGCTGCCGCTTTACCAGATCGTCAGCAGCCTCCACATGGTCGATACGTACTGGGGCCTCATCCTCCCGGCAGTCGCCAACGGCCTCTCCATCTTCCTCTTCAGGCAGGCATTCATGGACATCCCGTCATCCTACCTGGAGGCGGCGAGGCTTGATGGCGCTTCCTGGCCGCGCATCTACCTGAGCGTGTATATGAGGATGTCGATCTCGATCATCATCTCCGCTGGCATCATCATCTTCATGGACCAGTGGGAAGCGTTCCTCTGGCCTCTGATCGCAGGACGCTCGCAGGCTATGAAGGTGATCCAGGTCGCCATCGCCGACCTGTCGCAGGATAACGAGATCTTCTGGAACCAGATCTTCGCGGCCTGTACGATCTCAATCGTCGTGCCTGTCGCCATAGTGCTTCCTCTGCAGAAGTACTACATCATGGGAATCTCCAGTTCCGGAGTCAAGGAGTGATCTGATGCAGGAGAGGATTCCGCTGGTCATAGATACCGATATGGCATATGGCTCGCCACAGGCCGATATCGACGATGCAGTAGCGCTGCTCTTTGCGCTCGCGTCGCCGGAGTTCGACCTGCTGGCAGTCTCCGCGGCCGGAGGCAATGCCGCCCCGGGCTGCGTGAGCCGCAATCTCGATAGCCTGCTGAGGCTCGTCTCTGCCGATATACCGCATTCCTTCTCCTGCTCAAGGCCCATAGATCCGGGCTTCTGGGTCAATGCCAGATGGTCCTCGTCCCCTGCGAAGCCTGCAGCGAGGAGCGAGTATCCAGACCTGCCTGATTCGGTGCAGCTGCTTTACTCCACGCTGTCGGCGTCTGCGGAGCCTGTCACGCTCGTGACGATAGGCCCTATGACCAATACGGCCCTGCTTCTCATCCAGCATCCGGATATCGCAGGGAAGATAGGGAGGATCGTCTCCATGGGCGGCAGCATCCATATGGACGGAGTCGCAGGCGGCCCTGCGGAATTCAACATCAAGGCGGACCCCGAAGCAGCTGCCGCTGTGTTCTCATCTGGCATCCCCGTATTCCTCTTCCCCCTGGATGTGACCAAGAAGAAGAGGATATACCCAGAGACGATAGCTTCCTGGGAAGGCAGGGGGCCGCTTATCCGCAGCCTGAGGGAGGCTTCCGTCGCATTCATGAAGCACAGGGCAGAGCGCGATGGCTATTATCCGCCGTATGCGTTCTTCCATGATGTGCTGCCTCTTGCGTATCTTGCCGATCCTTCCCTCTTCACGATGAGGGAGTGCTCCGTCTCCGTGGATCTCCATGGGGACCTCACAAGGGGCGTGACCGTATTCGATATGGCATCATCCGGCGCCCATGTTGCCGTCGATGTCGATTCCGACCGTGTCCTCGCGCTGGCCGAGGGCAGGATAATGGAGAGGTTCGGTACGCTATGATCCGCAATCTGTTCTTCGACTCGGACCTCCTCGGCGATGATTTCTTCGCCCTTTACGGCCTTGCTGCCAATAGGGATATAGAGCTCTGCGGCGTGACTACGTTCGGACGTCGCGTGGCGGCTATGGAACGTGCCAAGATGGCGCAGGTCTTCCTCGAGATGCATGGCGCCTCAGGCATCGACATAGTCCCCGGCTCCGACAAGCCGCTGATGCTTGCGACAAGGAAGAGCTGCACATTCTGCGACGAGCAGATGAAGTGGCTGCGCCAGGAATGGAAGGAGGGCGTCGCTTACCGCTCTCCCATAATCGATGAGCCTGCTGCCGCTTATCTGGCCAGGAAAGCCAGGGAGCTTGGCGGGATAACCCTCCTCTGCACCGGGCCGCTGACGAATATCGCGCTGGCGATACTGCTTGACAGCAGCTTCCCTTCCCATGTGAAGGACCTCTATTTCATGGGCGGGGTGCATGCCATCCAGGGGAACAGCTCCCCTGTTTCGGAATCGAATGTGATGAATGACCCCGAGGCTGCCTCCATAGTCTTCAGGTCGATACCCGGGATACATGTCATCCCTTACGATATCACCATGCAGGTGATCCTGACTGATGCGGAGGCGAAGGGGATCGGTGATGGGTTCTTCCGCGATACGGCCCTTTCCTGCTGCCGCTCCCATGAGTGCAGGAAGGGAGGCTCTCCTATCATGCCGATGCATGATTACCTTGCGTATCTCGCGCTTGCCGATAGCGGTATCGTGGAATACCGTGAATGCGGCATAGCTATAGAGTGCTCCCATTCGCCGTGCCGCGGCATGATGGTCCTCACGAAGCCCGACGGCCATAGCCACTTCTATGGCGTAGGCGTGGATGCGGAGAGGGCAAGGAAGCATCTCGCTTCCGATTTCAAGGTGGAGCTATGAGGAAGGTCTCCGGGATAATCCCATATCTGCCGACTCCTGTAGATGCGGAAGGCCGCATCCTCGCAGAGCCCCTGCATGCGCTTTCCGCTCATCTTGCCGGCTGCGGCGTCTCCGGCATCTGCGTGATGGGCAGCGTAGGCGAGTTCCCGTATCTGACTGAGGCGCAGAAGCTGGAGCTGGCCAGGGAGGCCGTCTCTGCCGGCAGGGCCGCGGGCCTTGATGTCGTGGCAGGCGTCAGCGGCTTCTCGGCAAGGCAGATGATAGAGCAGGCCACTGCGTTCGCAGGACTTGGCGTCGATGCCATCGTGCTGATGGTGGAGCAGTATTTCCCGCTCTCTGCCGAGATGCTTGCCTCCGTCATCCGCAGCATAAGCAGGGCTGTCCCCGATACGGAAGTCATCCTCTACAGCAATCCGAAGTATATGCATTACTCATATCCGCTGCAGCTTTTCGACCTCATCGCGGACTGTCCCAATGTCGATGGCTATAAGGATGCCTCGGGCAATACGGGCTTCCTGCTCTCCATCAGCGGGAGATATGGCAGCAGGTACAGGATATTCAGCGCCAGCGCCCATATCCCGCTCTTCGTATTCGAGCTTGGGGGTGTCGGATGGATGGCAGGTCCCGCATGCATCATACCCAGGTCCGCCGTAAGGCTCTTCAGCCTTGCCGGAGAGGGGAGGATAGACGAGGCGATGGCCCTGCAGAGGAAGATGTGGGGCATCAATGCCGCTTTCGCGAGATATGACCTGGCATCATGCATCAAGGGAGTGCTCAGGGTGCAGGGATTCGATTTCGGGGATCCGATACCGCCGCTTATGCCCCTTGCGCGGGCTGAAGCCGAGCGCATCGCCGGCCTCGCCATGTCGCTGGAGCAGGGAGGCGCCTCTTGAGGAAGCTGAGGAAGCCATCTTTCTATATGGTCCTTGCCTTCACGCTGGCTCTGGCGCTGCTGCTGCCGGGGCCCGGGGCCTATATCAAGGGGCATGACTGGATCATAACGCTCCTGATCATGGCGATGTATTTCGGCATCGGCATCAGCATGGATATCTCCAAGGTAATCGCAGGGATAGCGAAATGGCGCGAGATGCTCTTCGCGCAGGTCTTCCTGTTCGTCATCTCGCCGGCAATCGCAGCTGTCCTCTATGCGGCCTTCCTCCCGCATTCGACCAAGGAGGCCATGATAGGGCTGATGTTCGTCTCATCGCTGGCGACGCCGATCTCCTCCGGGATAATGCTGACGGAGAGCAAGCATGGCAACAGCGTGCTGTCGATGTACAATGTCATACTCTCGCAGTTCCTCGGCATCTTCGTCACGCCGCTTATCCTCTCGGTATTCCTGAAGACGCAGTTCGAGATGGCCGTATCATTCTCATCGATCGTCGCTGAGCTTGCCATCAAGATGCTGCTGCCGTTCGCTGCCGGGCAGCTCTGCTTCCGCTTCCGCGATAAGCTGATGCGCCCTGCCAGGTTCTGCAAGGACTACAGCATCTTCGTCATACTGTATTCCTATGTCTCGTTCGCTGTTTCCGAGGGATATATCGCCAGGCTGGTATCCTCGCTGATGGTCCCTGCCATAGCGCTCGTCATCTTCCTCTTCATCTTGCTTGCCGTCGGCACTGTGCTGACAGGCGCGCTCAGGTTCGCGAGGGAGGACAGGATCAGCCTCATCTTCACATGCACGCAGAAGACGATAGGGATGGGCATACCGCTTGCGGTATTGTTCTTCCCTGACCAGGGCGAGGTCGCACTGAATGCGACCCTCCTGATAATCGTCTATTACATACTATCGATGATTTTCTCCATCTTCTCGGTGGACCTGCTGTTCCAGGCAGAAAGGAAGGTCGCTATATGAGGATTCTTTGCTATGGTTCCCTGAACATCGATATGGTCTTCAAGGTACCTCATTTCGTAGAGGCAGGCGAGACGCTGTCCTCCTCATCGATGACGCGCAGCGCAGGCGGCAAGGGCGCCAACCAGGCCGCGGCTCTGGCGAAGGCCGGCTGCGAGACATATATGGCAGGCAAGGTCGGCAGGGATGGCAGGTTCCTTGTCGATATCCTTGAGGGATTCTCCGTCGACTGCGCCAATGTGCTCGTGACGGATAATCCTTCCGGGCAGGCCATCATCCAGCTCTCCGACAGCAACCAGAATGCGATAATCCTCCTTCCGGGCGAGAACAGGAACATCGCCAGGGAAGAGATAGACAGCGTGCTTGCCAAGTTCTCGGCCGGGGACTGGATCGTGCTGCAGAATGAGATCAACCTGATAGGCTATATCATGGAGAAGGCTGCGGAGAAGGGCATGCGCATCTGCTTCAACCCAGCTCCGTTCGATGATACGATATCCAGCCTGCCGCTCTCCCTTGTGGACCTGCTGATCGTCAACGAGATCGAGGGAGCTGGGCTTGCAGGCTGCAAAGGCAGCTATGAGGAGATCATAGGGAAGCTCAGCGAGCTGTATCCGGGGCAGGAGATCATCATGACAGCCGGTTCCAAGGGCGCGTATTACCGTGGCCGCGAGGGATTTATCTACCAGCCGATTATCGATTATCCTGTTGTCGATACGACAGCTGCCGGCGATACGTTCATCGGCTACTATCTTGCATCATGCATCAGGGGCCTCAGCGTCAAGGAGTCCCTGTATTATGCATCCAAGGCATCGGGGATAGCGGTCTCCCGCCCAGGGGCCATGCAGTCCGTGCCTGTGAAGGATGAGATTTTCACTGAGGAGGTCTGAGGAAATGGACGAACTTGAGAAGAAAGCGCTTGAATACCACAGCATGGACGGGGTGCCTGGAAAGGTATCGGTAGTGCCGACCAAGCCGTGTACTACGGCAGAGGACCTGGCCCTGGCCTATACGCCAGGCGTCGCCAAGCCTGTGCTTAAGATCGAGGAGAACCCCGAGAACGCATATAAGTACACATCGAAGGGCAATCTCGTGGCGGTGATCTCGAATGGCACGGCCATCCTCGGCCTCGGGGACAGAGGCGCGCTTGCCTCGAAGCCTGTCATGGAGGGCAAGGGGGTCCTCTTCAAGAGATTCGCGGATATCGACGTGTTCGACATCGAGATCAATGAGAAGGACCCTGAGAAGCTCGTCGATACCATCGAGCGCCTTACGCCGACATTCGGAGGCATCAATCTCGAGGATATCAAGGGGCCAGAATGCTTCTATATCGAGAATGAGCTCAAGAGGAGATGCCCGATTCCCGTATTCCATGATGACCAGCATGGCACTGCCATCATCGCGACTGCCGGGCTGATGAATGCTGCCGAGATAACAGGCAGGAAGCTTTCGGAGACGAAGGTCGTGGTCAACGGAGCCGGAGCTGCAGGCATTTCCTGCGCGAAGATGTTCATCGCTGCGGGGGTGAGGCAGGAGAACCTGATGCTGCTGGACAGCAAGGGCGTGATATACAAGGGCAGGCCAGGCCTGACAGCGGAGAAGGCCGAGCTTGCTGCCGATACCGATAAGAGGACGCTTGCTGAGGCTGTCGATGGAGCCGATGTGTTCATGGGCCTTTCCGTGGCAGGATGCCTCAAGCCTGAGATGCTGAAGACGATGGCAAGGAACCCGATCGTATTCGCGATGGCCAATCCGGATCCGGAGATTGCCTATGAGGATGCGATGGCTGCCAGGGATGATGTGATCATGGCGACAGGAAGGTCTGACTATCCGAACCAGATCAACAACGTGCTCGGCTTCCCGTTCATCTTCCGCGGCGCTCTCGACGTAAGGGCCTCGCAGATTACCGAGCATATGAAGATGGCTGCGGCAGAGGCGCTTAGGGACCTTGCCAAGGAACCTGTCTGCGAAGAGGTGAGGAAGGCCTATGAAGGCAAGGACTTCTCATTCGGCCGCGAGTATATCGTGCCGAAGCCGTTTGACCCGCGCGTAATCGAATATGAGGCGGTGGCGGTCGCGAAGGCAGCCTGCGAGGATGGCGTGGCCCTTGCCCCTATCACCGACTGGGATGGCTACAGGACTTCCCTCAAGAAGAGGATGGAGAAGTACTGGAACTAGCACCCATGGCCTCCTGATGGCACAAAGCTGTCAGGAGGTATAATTCCCAATCCGCAGCCTGTGGCAGGGCTGCATTATTCTTATACTCATTTCCTTATTCATTCTGCAAAAGCTTGCAGACTCACAACCCAGGATGCAAACGGAGCCCCAGTCCGACGGGTAAAGATTATTTAACTTGACAATCTACTGGGGGGGGGGTATAGTAAAATACCGGAGAAATAGAATGAGAAAGAATATCTTCGCTATGATGTGCATACTATTTGCGCTCGTAATTGCGAGCTGTATACCGCAAATGCCTCCGTTTGGATGGATTCCAGATATGGGCGGCTCAGAACCCGTAACAATGACAATCAAAGATGAAGACGATTTGAAAGATTTTGCATCAAGGTCCGGAAAGGTGAAGGGAATCTTGGATATAGATAATTTAAGTCCATCCTCCCCGATATTCCCTCTTATGCTTTTGGGGGATAAGGAACTCTCCGGGAATCTAGGAGTTGATGATGAGATATTGGTAGCATTTGCAAATGTACCTAAGGCAAAAGCCAGTCCTGAAGCAAAAAATCTTTTTGTAGTCGCTGATGGTGCAACTGTAAATCTGGATGGCCTAACGATAACAGTAGCGAATGATATAACAGAACAGATTCAGGCGATATTCTCAGTCAATGACGCCGCTTTCTCGGCAACGAATTTCAAAGTCATAGTCTCAGGATCTAGTACTGGAGATGCAACCTCTATTGTTGGTATTTCAATCGGCAAAGATACAAAGAAGGAAAATATTGCAATCTCGAATTCAATTCCAGGAATTATTGATATCAGCAAAGATAATCCTGAAGATTCTGAAATCCTTGGCGAAATCTCAGCAGAGAGTCCTGAAGCAGATATAAAAACCAAATATGATGCAACCTCTCAAACAGAATTCAGTAATGCACTGAAAGAATATAATCGCGTAAGACTGACCAAGAATATCTCAATCAACAGCATGGATATTTCTGTTGATAATGATTCCTTCAACAATCCTAGTGAAAATAAAGCGGAATATAATCGCGATGTCCTTGATTTCGTTGGTTCTTATACTATTGATTTAAATAACCACACACTTACTTCTTCCGTTCCATGGGATATTGAGGACGAATCGAGTATGGAAATAGTGAACGGGATTCTCAATTTTAATGGTATGGAAAATAATGTAACGATATCGCTTTTCGAAAAAGCTAGGTTGAGCCTGAATGGTGTCGATTATACATCCGATAGTGACTGCATCCTGCTTGTAAATAACAACGATGGTATGAGGCTTGACATAATGGATTCTAATCTAAAAACAACTGGGGGATCCTATGTGTTCAGTACCAATGCAAGCGCACCAGATGTATCGCAGGATTTGGTGATTAATATTCAGGGATCAACGATAACAATGGCCAATACAGAGCACAATTATTCTGCTGTATTACTGAATGTAATGAGTGATGTGACGATAACAGATTCAACGATTACGGGAGATTTCCATGCTCTTATTGCCAGGGGTGGAAACTTCAGGATTGAAAGAAGCCATATAATCTCAACAGGAAAATCAAAAGTAAATGCCGACTGGGAATATCTGTTTAGTCCAAATGAAACTTTCCCTGCAGAATATGAAAGCCTCAAGAACTGGAGTCAGGGGAATATGGTTGCATATGCAGCACTTGTCGTAGGAAATGCTACCCCAGGCTCTTATGTATATCCAACTACTGTAGAGATCTATGACTCAACTGTTGAGATGACCATTAATGAATGGAATTCCAAGGCAAAAGACATCTTCATGGCCAGCGCTAACAATGAGAAGGTCACTCTTATTTCCGATGATAGTGAAGCCCTTCAGGCAATAATTGATTCGAATGAAGAATATGAGAGATGGAGAGGAGATACCTGCTATGTCCAGATTGTTGGCCAGAATGAAGTTCACCTTGAATAGTATTAGTTGGATATTTTGAAGATTTGTTTCATTGGGAGGGGGCTGCAATATAGGGTAGCTCCCTTTTTGTTTGGGTTCTTCTATGATGGAGAGCCATGTTTTATTCACAGAGCTGTGACACAATAAAAAGACAGCAGTCGTATTCTGCTGTCTTTTCTACGCTCTGCAGTTATGACTTTGAACAGAGCAAGCGTTTGTTTTGAGTCGTCCACACGACTGCCTCTCTTGTAGGGGTTACGGCGTGCCCCTCTTTTCTGCAGGATTACTCTCCTGCGTACTTGCTGGTCCCTCTATGGACCACTTTATCTAAGGCTGAGCTCCGGTTCCTGCCGACGGGGATTATTGTTTTTTCCTTTGCAGCCATTCAGCTAGTATTTCTGATTTCCCACGCCCGGTTTTCCCTCCTGAAGCATTCCCCTCATCAGGGTACTTTGGCTGCTCCTGAGTTGACCTTGCCTCTGCCTTTATCTGATTTCATCCTACCATGGGGATGGTATATGTCAAGCATAAATCAAAAGGAAGGCCGATGATGCCTTCCTTTTAGGATAATATCTTATTATGCAAGCAGTTGATTAGCCAGTTATAATCCTGCCGAGCTCGTCCTTGGCATTCTGCACAGCCGCATCATACTGCTGGTCGAGCTGCTTGAGGTTCTGCGTCGCGATCTGGATGAATTCCTTGTCGCTATCGAGCGAGAGATGGACATCCTGGCCATACTTCCTCGAAAGCTCCTGTTCCTTCTCCTCGAGCATCGGCTGGAACTGGGCCTTCAGCTTCTCCAGGAGCGACTTCCTGTGTTCCGGATACTGCCTGATGTATGCGGCGATCTGGTCAAGGAATGCCGGGATGTCAGGGTCATCGGAGGCAAGCGATGCCAGCTTCTTCAGCTTCTGCCAGATGGCTGTATCATCCGGGGACATGCTGAGCGAGATAGCGGAGAGGATAGCTTTCTTCAGGGCCTCCTTCCTCTCGCCGGCCTCCGTGCTGCTGAGCACGGCCTCAAGGTCTTCCTCTTTCGTATCATCGTCATTGAGATAGGCGCCGATTGCCCTGCGCGCCTTCTCAAGCTGCTCCATGGCATGGAGCTTATCCTTATCCATGGAGATGTCCCTGGTCTTCTCCAGTGCGATCTCCCATGCGCTTTTTATCTTTCCCATGCTTCTGAATATATTCATGACGGCGCCCAATGGCTAGTAGGAAAAGAATGGAGGAGCTTCGGTGAAGCATCTTCATTATAGGTTCCGTTTGGATTATCCTTGTTGCTATGGTTGATAGCATAGTCTATTTATTCGATCTCTTCGGAACGATGGTCTTCGCGGCCACCGGCGCGATAAAGGGAGTCAGGAACCGCCTTGACTTCCTGGGCGTGATCGTCTTCGCTATCACCGTAGGCTGCGGCGGCGGTGTCATGAGGGATGTCGTCCTCAATACCGAGGTCGCGCTTTTCCAGAACAATGCATATATCCTGGTCTGCATAGTGGCAGGTGCCGTAGTCTTCGCCCTCAGCCCCCGCATCGTAAGGCAGTGGGGCATCATCCAGTACTTCGATGCGCTTGGGCTCGGCGTGTTCACGGCTATCGGCTGCAACAAGGCCATGGAGCTCGACTTCGGCTGGGTCGCCATCATCACGAGCGGGGTATTCAGCGCGGTCGGGGGAGGCATCCTCAGGGATGTATTCTCCAAGGAGATACCGATGGTCTTCACTTCTGACTTCTATGCGTCCGCCTCCATAATCGGGGCGTTCGCCTTCGTGGTCCTGTCGAAGCTCGGCCTCGATCCTGACGAGGTGCTCTTCATCTGCGCGCTTACCGTGACTGTCCTGAGGATCTTCGGATACCACTTCAGATGGAGGCTGCCTGTAGCGAGGATGGTCGGGGAGGAGAAATGGCAATGACGGAGATGCTTTATTATGGGGATGCGTATCTGAGGGAATGCGATGCTTCCGTCATCGCCTGCGATGGCAGCCGCTTCGCGCTTGACCGCACTGTCTTCTATCCGGAAGGGGGCGGGCAGCCAGGGGACCGCGGCACGTTCGGCTCCGTACGCATCATCGATACGCAGAAGGGCGATGATGGGACCGTATGGCATATCGCGGAAGGAGAGGCTCCTTCCGTAGGTACCCAGGGCCATCTGTCGCTGGACTGGGAGCACCGCTACCATTACATGAAGGAGCATAGCGCACAGCATCTCATCTCGGCCCTTCTCCATACCCATGCGTCAATCGGCACCGTCGCTGTCCATCAGGGGCCTGGAAGCCTCACGATCGAGACGGATGCCGGCAGCATATCGGAGGATGTGCTCCTGGGGATCGAGGACCTCGCCAATGCCGCCATCAGGCGTGGCCTCCGCATCTGGCAGGACGAGGTAGGGCATAGGGAGGCCGAGAGCCTCCATATGCGCAGGAGCATAAAGGTCGAGGGCCGCGTCAAGCTCGTCCATATAGAGGATACCGATGTCGTTGCCTGCGGCGGCATCCATGCCGCTTCGACATCGGAGCTGCTTGAGGTCTCCTATGTGTCGCAGGAGCGCATAAGGGGCCATGTGAGGACGGAGTGGAAGTGCGCCGAGGATGCGGTGGCCTTCAGGCGCTCCAACAGGGATATCGTCTCGTCGCTTTCGGCCCTGCTCTCAGCCGAGCCAGGGAAGGTCCTGGAGGAGGCCGGCAGGATGAGGGATGAGGTTGCGGACCTGAAGAGGGAGGCGAAGAAGCTGGAGCGGAAAGCCGCGGAGGCTGTTGTCGCGGCAGAGGGTGATGGCCCTGCCGTCATCTTCACGGAGCTGCCTGCCTCGGCCTTCGAGAAGGCGGCGGAAAGGGAAGCGCCCCTTCTTGTCGCGGATAGCTCCGGCAGGTTCCTCTTCCATGGAAGCCAGGAGGCGTTTGCGGAGCTGAAGGCGAGATGCCCTGTCAGGGGAGGGGGCCGCAACGGGCTGTATATGGGTTCCTACCAGGGGAATCTGGAGGGCTTCTTAGCCGGAGCCAAGGAGATCATAAGTGGGTGATGAAGGTGTTGATATCATTGAGGGGAACGAAGGAGGGAAGAAGCATAACTGGTGGAAGTTCGTGCTGCTTGGCCTCCTGTCGTTCGCGCTTCTCCTAGGCGGCTTCTCCGCCGCGGTCTCCATACTGGGAGAGGACCGCTATAATGATGCGGTCGCATTCATAGATGAGCATTTCGGGCTGCTGGGGATCTTCCTCTACGTCTATGTGGTCGATACCCTGATCCTCCCGCTTTCGCCTGATTTCGTCTTCCCGGTCGTCGCCGGCATGAATCCATTCGCCATCATACCGCTTATCGGTACGGCGTCTGCGCTCGGCGGCCTCACGTCATATGGGGCGGGAAGGCTCATATTCCATATCCCGTTGGTGAGGAAGCTCACGGGGGCAGCCTATTCGAAATGGGGGAAATACATCAGGAGATACGGCTTCCCGTTCGTGCTCGCCGCCGGCATACTGCCCCTGCCGTTCTCGACGATCTGCGTCGCGGCAGGAGCATTGAAGATGGACATACGCAGGATCCTGATCTGCTGCTCTATGCGCTATATCAGGACAGCCATCTACTTCACGTTCTTCAGGATAGGCCTGATGGCCTTCGCATGAGCGATGACCATATCGGTGCGCATCGCCGCGTCCCCTACATAGCCTGATGCATCGAGGAGGCTCTCCGCTTCCTCCTTGCCAATGTACCTGAGCACTTCTGCATTGGAGGAGAGGCTCTCCCTGAGCGGGTTGGCGCGGCCTGCCTGGACTTCTGCCCATGCTGCAAGGCTCTCCTCCCTGATGATCTCATGCATCTGCTGCCTGTCGGCGCCCCTCCTGCCGAGTTCCATCAGGAGGCGTTCCGTGGCCGCGAATATGCCATAGCTTCCCATCAGGCGCTCGGTAGCGCTTCCGTGGATATTCATGCCGCTGACGATCCTCCTTGCCGTCATGAGCATCTCGTCAAGGGCGATGAATGCCTCCGGCATGAAGATCCTCCTGTTGGCGCTATCGTCAAGCGTCCTTTCCAGGATCATCAGCGATGAGTTGTTCCATGCGGCCTGGTATGCCGATTCCACGATGCGGGCGAGGGAGCAGATCTTCTCGTTGTTGATCGGGTTGCGCTTGAACGGCATGGCCGAGGATCCTACCTGCTTCTTCCCGAATGGCTCCGATACCTCGCCGATCGGCGGCGACTGCAGGATGCGCATATCAAGCGAGAAGCGGTGCAGGGTCGCCGCTATCGATGAGAGGGCAGAGATGATCCTCAGGTCCTGCTTGCGCGTATAGACCTGCGTGGCGGCATCGAATGCCTTGATGCCCAGCTCATCCATCACCATATCCTCAAGGTCCTTGGCGCTGAGCCCGGTGCCCTCCAGGAGGACGGTATAGCTTGCGGCTGTCCCTACGGCGCCCTTCATGCCCTTGCCCCTGACCTGGCTCCTGACCCTGGCCAGGTCCTCGGCATCATCGGCAAGGTCCTGCAGCGTCTGCGAGAGCCTGTAGCCGATGGTCGTTATCTCCGCAGGCTGTATATGTGTGAAGGCCATGGTCGGGATGTCCCTGAGGGCCTCCGCGCGGTCTATGAATACCTCGATAAGGCTATCGAGCCTCTCCGCTATGAGGGAAAGCGCTTCCTTGTATCTGACTGCATCGGCATTGTCGAGCGCATCCATGCTGGTAGCTCCGAGATGGATGATGCCGCCGGCCTTGGGGCACTGCTCGGCATATGTCTTTATCTCCGCCATCAGGTCATGGTGGATCTCGCTCTCGATCTCCGATGTCCTGTCGATGTCTATGTCATCCTTATGCGCCTCGAGCTCCGCGACCTGCTCGGCGGTGACTATGCCGGCCTTTGATTCCGCGCGGGCCAGCGCTATCCAGACGCGCCTGAGCAGCATCCTCTTGTGCCTTTCGGAGAAGATCGACTTCATCTCTTCCGATCCGTAGCGCCATGTAAGCGGGCTGATGAATGTATCGTGGCTGTATTCCATCTCTGCCTCCGATGGAATGATAGCACATGATGCCCCTGGGAATCTGCATGGTTTTCGCTGGCTGCTGCCATGCAAACCCTTGTAATCACAGCGGATGGTGCTATACTTTCCTCTGAAATGGAATCATGTTCCATTTTGGAGGTTGGATTATGCCGGTAGTCGTATCGTTCGGTGAGATCATGGCGCGCATAAGCACGGAAGGATACTATACGCTGCGCCAGTCACTGCCTGGGAGCGTCACGCTCTGCTTCGCAGGCGCGGAGGCGAATGTAGCTGCTTCTATTGCCCTTCTCGGCGGCAGGTCCAGATATGTCACAGCCCTGCCTGAGAACGATATAACCGAAGCCTGCATAGGCAACCTGAGGAACCTCGGCATCGATACTTCCCATATCCTCCTGAAGGATGAGGGCAGGCTGGGCATATACTTCGTCCAGACCGGAGCCGACCAGAGGCCTGGCAAGGTCATATACGACAGGGATGCGTCGGCATTCTCGATGACCGATGGCGATGAGTATGACTGGGATGCGATATTCGCCGATGCCTCCATACTCCATGTCACGGGTATCACGCCGGCTGTCTCCAAGCGTGCTGCCGAGGCCCAGCTCTACTGCATGAGGAAGGCCAAGGAGCATGGGCTCCGGATCTCCTTCGACTGCAATTTCCGCTCCAAGCTCTGGAACTGGGAGCCAGGAACCCCGAAGGAAAGGCTTGCGGGGCGCGTCATCGGCGAGATGATGGAGTATGTCGATATACTCTTCGCGGCAAGGATAGATGCCGAGACGATCTTCCAGATCCATGTAGACTGCCCTGATACCTTCTCCAGGATCGATGAGCAGCCATATGTCGCGGAGGCCATCAACCGCCGCTTCCCCTCGGTGCAGCTCTTGGCGACTACCATGAGGCAGTCGATAAGCGCCACATACAACAAGTGGGGAGCTGCTCTCTATGACCTCTCCAATGGATGCCAGTATGTCTCGCCATGCCATGGCGGGGTGTATGAGCCATATGACATTACATTCATCGTCGACCGTATCGGGGCAGGGGACAGCTTCGCGGCAGGGCTGCTGTATGCGCTTCTCGATGAGGAGCTGGGCAGGGACCTCCAGACCGTCATCGACTTCGCGACCGCGGCATCATGCCTCTCGCATTCGATCATGCAGGATATAAACTACGTGACGTGTGATGATGTCCTTGCATTGATGAAGACGGGCGGCCATGGGACGGTCTCGAGGTAAATCAGCGGGTCTGCCTTTTCCTGTTCATCAGCTTCCTGTCGAATGAAATGAAATCATTCCCGGCTGAGGTGAACCCTGCAAGGAGCAGGCAGTCTATGTAATCGAGCTTCGTGCTGCCGAATAGCATCAGCGCCTCGGAGATCTGCCCTCTTCTTTCCACTGCGATGTCATCCATCACCCCGAGGCATTGATAACCAGCGATGAAGGGATAGAGATAAGGATAAACAGGAGCATACAGGCTGAGGGCTCCTTCTCCCTTCTCAAGGCCACATTCGGCTACCGCAGGTTCCGTACGCATGGGATTAAGAACATCGAGACGGAATGGATGATCCTGTGCATGGCCGGGAAAGCCCTCAGGTATTCCATAAGGCTTGCAAACTGCCGGGCCGGAACGCGCCTTTCTGGTTCAGGATAGAACAACAGGCCAGCTGATTCTTATATGGATACCGGATTCCACTCCTGCCAAGGGGATATTCTGTCCCGGATGGCCGGATTCTGACTCTTGCACGCTGTTTTAATGCACAAAGCAGGACCGAAGTCCTGCTCTGTAGTCGATTGATGGACGCTGCCGATTCTCAAAACCGATTTATGCGACAGCCCCGTGCAGATGATCCTGAGGCCCAGGCGCTTACCTTACGATCAGCTGGTCGCGCTCCGGCCCGACGGAGATGTAAGTGATGTGCGTGTTCATCTTCTCCTCAAGGGCCAGGATGTACTTCTTCGCCTTTTCCGGGAGCGATTCCCAGGTGCGGCACTTCGTCGTATCCTCCATCCAGCCTTCATATTCCTCATAGATCGGCTTGGCGACGTCCTGCAGCCTTGTCTCAGGCAGGTTCGTGTAGTACTCGCCGTTGATCATATAGCCTACGCAGACCTTGATTGTCTCGAAGGTGTCGAGGACATCGAGCTTGGTCAGGGCCACATCGGTAACGCCATTCATGTAGCATGCGTAATCGGCAGCTACCGCATCGAACCAGCCGCAGCGCCTCGGGCGTCCTGTGGTGACGCCGAACTCGCCGCCGATTTCCCTCAGCTTGTCGCCGGTCTCATCGAAGAGCTCGGTCATGTATGGGCCTCCGCCTACGGAAGTGGAGTAGGCCTTCGCCACTCCGACGACCTTGGTGATTGCCCTCGGCGGGATTCCCGCGCCATTGCAGCCGCCGGCAGCTGTGGGGTTGGACGATGTCGTGTATGGGTAGATTCCCCAGTCATTGTCCCTCATGATGCCGAGCTGCCCCTCGAGGAGGATCTTCTTGCCGCTTTCCACGGCATCCCTGACTACCGGTACCGTATCGATGATCTTGTCGCCGAACTCAGCTCTCCACTTCGCTGCAAGCGCCATCAGGTCCTCAAGCTCCACTGTCTTGAGGCCATAGTACTCAAGGTCCCTGTTCTTCTTGGGCAGGATGGCCGAGAGGCGGGCCCTGAGCGTCTCCTCGTCGAGGATGTCCGCAGCCCTGATGCCGATGCGCGCGGCCTTGTCTGTATAGCAGGGGCCGATGCCCCTCTTCGTCGTGCCGATCTTGGCCTTATCGCTTCTCTTGCTCTCCTCAGCGCCATCGAGCGCCATATGGTACGGCATGATGATATGGGCCCTCTCGTCGATGAAGAGGTTGTCGATCACGAGTCCTGATGCGTTCTTTATGCCCTCGAGCTCCTCATGCATCCTGTCGAAGTTGACAGCTGTGCCTGCGGAGACGATGTTCATGGTCTCTGGGTTGAATACGCCGCTCGGGATGATATGGAGGCCGAACTTGCCCTTGTCATTGATGACCGTATGGCCGGCATTGTCGCCGCCTTGGTAGCGGATGACTATGTCCGCATCCTTGGCAAGGTAGTCGACTACGCGGCCCTTGCCTTCATCTCCCCACTGCAGGCCGACTACGGCATTCACATTATAAGATCCCATCAAACAGCTCCTTTCCTTGCTTCTTCAGCTCGGCGATCATTTCCTTCTCTTTCTGGGTATGCTCCTCGATATCCTCGGCATCCCATGGGTACTTTATCCAGAGGTCGCCGATCTCGAGGGCCGGGAAGTATCTCTTGATTTCAGGCGGGAATTCCACGTCCTTCTTCTTCAGCTTGTTGTGGAGGACCAGCACCGCGATCTCCTCAGGCTGGTAGGAGAGGAGCTCCCCTACGCAGTAAGCCAGGGTCGCCCTGGTATCATCGACCTCGTCGATGAGCAGGACCTTCTTGCCCCTCAGCTGCTCCTGCACCTCGTCGATCCACTGGATCTTGGTCGGATGCGACCTGTGCTTATGGTCCATCCCGTAGTACGAGATGCCGACGGCGAATATGGGCCTGTTGATGAAGGTCTTGATGATCCTCGCCGGTATGAATCCGCCGGAGCCGATCGCGACTATGACATCCGGATCGAATCCGGACTCCTCGATCCTCGCCGCAAGCTTCTTGATCAGCTTATGCACCGTGTTGTAGCTGACGTAGAATTTGTCATCCATTTCCATCCTCCCTTACTTTTCCGGATACATCTCTGCGATGAAAGGCAGCGTCCTGTGCTTTTCCTTGTAGTCAAGGCCGTAGCCGACTACCCATACGTCGGGGATCTCGAATCCGACATACTGCACCGGCACGTCGACCACATGGCGCTCCGGCTTGTCGAGGAAGACAGCCGTGGAGACGGATTTCGTCTTCCTGGCATGGAACGAGTTGATTAGGTAGCTGAGCGTGCTGCCGCTGTCGAGGATGTCCTCGACGATGAGGACGTCATGCCCCGCGAGGTTCTCCCGCGTATCCATCAGAAGCCTTACCTCGCCGCGCTTGTCGCCTTTCTGCCCATATGATGATATGGCTATGAAATCGACGATGTGCGGAATCGTGAGCCTGCGCACGAGGTCTGCCATGAAGATGAACGATCCCTTCAGTACCCCGACCAGGATAAGCGGCTCCGTGATGTCCTTGTAGTCCCTGTTGATTTCATCCGCAAGCTGTGCGACGCGGTTCCGGATGCTCTCTTCGTCAATAAGGACCTTCTTCAGATCCTTCGCAAGAGGTGGATTGTTTTCCATTGACGTCTCCATAAATAGAATGAACAAATCAATCTTATCCTATACATTCCGATTTGAAAAGCTGAGGCGGCCGACCTTATAATCTAAGGAGAAGGAGGCCGTCATGCAGAAAGTCGATTATTCGCAGCTGGAACTCAATCCGTTCCTTGTCTTTTCCGAGGATACCTTCCTGCTCAGCGCAGGTGAACCCGATGACTGGAATACGATGACAGCGGGCTGGGGCGGCTTCGGCTCCCTTTTCGGCGGCCCCGTCGCCTATGTGTTCGTCAGGAAGTCAAGGTATACGTTCTCGTTCATGGAGCGCTATCCATCGTTCTCGCTTTCCTTCTTCCCGCATGAGATGAAGGTCGCGCTCGATTACTGCGGATCCCATTCTGGACGCGACTGCGACAAGTCGGAGGGGGCCGGCATAACCCCGTTCCAGATCGATGGCACCGTCGCATTCGAGGAAGCCAACCTCATCATGACATGCCGCAAGATCCTCTCCGTGCCGCTCTCGGAGGAGACGATGATTGACTCGTCACTGCTGAAGTTCTATCCTCATGGCGACTGGCACCGGATGTTCATCGGAGCGATCGAGGGTGTCTATATCTCCTGACAGAGGGCTGGATGGATCTTCTTGAAGCATATCGCATAATGTGCCTCTCGCGTCTCTTCGAGGAGGGCGTCGAGCGGATTTCCGGCCTTGTGCATGGCACATACCATCTCTCCATCGGGCAGGAGGCTGCCCATACGGGCCTTGCCATGGCCCTCTCCGAAGAGGACTGGATCGTCCCTACGCACCGCTGCCATGGATACAACATAGCGCGCGGATCGGACCCGTATGCGATGTATTCGGAGATCCTCGGGTCCAGGCATGGCCTCTGCAGGGGAATCGGCGGCTCGATGCATATGACCGATATAGCGACGCATGACTTCGGCTCATCGGCCGTCGTCGGGTCCGGCATAAGCCTTGCAGGCGGTATCGCATATGCGCTCAGGGAGAAGGGCAGGGATGCCATCGCAGTGGCCATATTCGGCGATGGCGCCTCATCCAGGGGCACGCTCCATGAGATGATGAACATGGCTTCCGTATTCCATCTCCCCCTGCTTTTCTTCCTTGAGAATAACCATTACGGCATGTCCGCATCAGCCGGGAGGATGGTCAGCACAGGCAGCATAGCAGGCCGTGCGGCCGGATACTCGATGCCGTCCATGCGTATCGACGGCAATGATGTGGAGGCTGTCTTCGATGCCGTGGCGGAGGCCCGCCGCCGCATCCTCTCGGAGCATATCCCCTTCTTCATTGAGGCCGATACGTACAGGCTCTGCGGCCATAGCAGGTCCGACAGGCGCGTGTACAGGTCCCGTGAGGAGGAGCTGGAATGGAAGGAAAGGGACCCGATCGCCCTCCTAGGCAGGAAGCTCGTGGGAAAGGGGCTTGCTGATGGCTGTACGCTGCAGGCTGTCAAGGCAGGGGCCGTGAAGGAGATCGATGATGCCCTTACCAGGGCAGTGGAGACGAAGGATGACGTCCTCACGCATGAAGAGCTGATGGAGCTGGCTTCCGCCCCGTCTCCTTCCCCCTATGTCCCTGCTGCCAGCCTCCATAGGGCCACATACAGGCAGGCCCTTTATGAAGCGCTTGACGAGATACTCTCGGCAGATGCCGATGCGCGCATCATAGGGGAGGATATCGCGGGGTACGGCGGCTGCTTCGGCGTGACCGAGGACCTCTGGAGGAAGCATCCCGGCAAGCTCCTGGAGACTCCTGTCTCGGAGGAGGCGTTCACCGGCATGGCGGCAGCTGCTGCGGCTATGGGGATGCATCCAATCGTGGAGATCATGTATGGCGATTTCGCGGCCCTGTCGTCTGATGCGCTGATCAACCATGCGGCCAAGCTCCATTTCATGTCGGCAGGGCAGCTGGTATGCCCGATGGTCCTCAGGGCGCCCATCGGCGGTCTGACAGGCCATGGACCCCAGCACACGCAGTGCCTCGAGACGATGTTCCTCTCCGTCCCCGGGCTACGCATCGTGGCGCCCTCCGACCCGTATTCCGCCAAGGCGCTGCTGAAGTCGGCAGCCCTCAGCCATGAGCCGGTGCTCTTCTTCGAGCATAAGGCGCTCTATGGCGTGGAAGGCGATGTTGGGGATCCTGGGGCCATGCTGCCCCTTGGCAGGGCCATCGTGCATGGCAGCGGCGGCAGGCTGCTGGTAATCGGCTACTCAAGGCCGTTCCATGCCGCTATGGAAGCGCTCCGGGATATGGAAGGGGATATCACGTTTATAGACCTCGCGACGATCAAGCCCCTTGATGCGGAGACGCTGATGGAGCATTTCTCCAGGGTGGGAAAGGCCCTTATCGTACAGGATACGCCGCTCCAGGGAAGCGTAGGCGAGAGCGTCCTCCGCATACTCTCGGAGGCAGGCGAGGTCCATGGCCGCGTACGCATATCGTCCGCATGCGACATGCCCATCCCGGCCTCCGGGCAGCTTGAGCGGCAGGCTCTGCTTTCCGCTGCCCAGATACGCGCCGCCGCCATCGCCTTGATGGCCTGATTCTGCCTTGAACATGGTTTTGATTGCCGCTATCATTTCATAGTCACTGCAATTGAGGAGAGTTTTATGGATATAGATGTTAAGAACCTCCACCCTCTGGAAGTCAGGCTCCTGAGGCATGTGTCGCTGGGTGAGGATATCACTCCGGAAGCGATCATAGATGAGCTGGGCTATAAGGTAGGCCAGTCCAATCAGGCATTCTCCTGGCTGATGGGCAAGGGGTTCGTCAAGGAGAAGTCGAGGAGCACGAAGGTAAGCTATGAGCTTACGGATTTCGGACGCAAGGAGCAGGAGGAAGGCCTTCCTGCCGAGAGGATATTCCGCTTCCTCAAGGAGAATGGTCCCCATTCGCTGCCGGAGATTGCTTCGGCTCTTTCCCTTGAGAACAGCGATGTAGGTTCTGCATATGGCCTCCTTTCATCGAAGAAGGTGCTTGCCATGGATGGCGATAAGAAGGCGCAGGCAGTGGCTGATTCGCTTCCTGCCGACGTGCTCCTGCAGCGTGCCCTCCTCGACAAGGCCGTCAAGGCAGGCTCCCTTGATGACGAGAGCCTCTCGGCTGAGGAGAGGAAGGCCATCGGCGCCCTCGCGAAGAAGAGGGGTGCCCAGAACTCAGCATTCCGCACAGTCGACAGGGACCTTATCGTCTATGTCCTCACCGAGGATGGCGACAGGGCCAAGAAGGCGCTTCTCGATGCCAATATAACGGGCGAGGAGCTCGGCGTGCTCACTCCGCAGATGATCCAGTCAGGCTCCTGGAAGAACGGCACGTTCCGCCCATACGGCATCAATGCCCCGACATCGAGGCTCATCCCCGGACGCAGGAACGCCTATTCAAGCTATCTCCAGTGGGTCAAGGACAAGCTCATCGCGCTCGGATTCGAGGAATTCGACGGACCGCTCGTGGAGAATGAGTTCTGGAACGGCGATGCGCTCTTCATGCCGCAGTTCCATTCCGCCAGGGATATCCATGATGTCTACTACGTCAAGGATCCCGTGCACTGCAGGGAAATCGAGGAGCCATGGCTCAGCCAGGTCGCCAGGACCCATGAGGATGGCTGGAAGACAGGCTCCAGGGGCTGGGGCTATACGTTCGACCATGAGTTCACGCGCCGCCAGGTGCTTAGGAGCCAGGGAACGGTCCTTTCCGCCCACCAGCTGACGAAGGCTAAGGTTCCCGGCAAGTATTTCGGCGTCGTGCGCTGCTTCAGGTATGACCAGGTCGATGCCACCCATGGCGCGGACTTCTACCAGACCGAGGGCATCGTCCTCGGCAATGATGTCAATCTCAGGAACCTGCTCGGCCTCCTGAAGATGTTCGCTGAGGAGATCGCGGGAGCGGAGGAAGTCAAGTACGTGCCTGGCTACTTCCCATTCACGGAGCCTTCCATCGAGGTCCATATCAAGCACCCTGTGCTCGGCTGGTTCGAGCTGGGTGGCTCTGGCATCTTCCGCCCGGAAGTCACTGAGGCCCTCGGCATCGATGTGCCTGTGCTGGCCTGGGGACTCGGGATCGACAGGATGGCTCTCATGCATCTGGGTCTCAACGACCTCAGGGAGCTGTTCACGCCCGATATCGAGAGCGTGAGGACAAGGAGGGGGAACTGATATGCCTAAGATCGAATCTACCGAGAATATGCTCTACGGCCTGCTTGGCAGGAAGATCTCCGATGATGAGCTTGTGGATATCTTCCCCGTCGCGAAGGCGGAGCTCGATGGCCATGACACCAAGGAAGGGATCCTGAAGATCGAGCTGAATGATACGAACAGGCCGGACCTCTGGTCCCCTGCAGGCGTCGCCCGTGCCCTCAGGACATATGAGACAGGGAAGATCCCCGGATACGGCTTCTTCTCGACGAAGGATGACGAGAAGCCCTCCGACGGCAGGACCGTGATTGATGACGAGTCTGCCATCGGCATCAGGGACTATTCTATCGGCTTCGCTGCCAAGGGCCAGACCGTCACCGAGGATATGCTCCTGACGCTGATCCAGAGCCAGGAGAAGCTCTGCTTCAACTTCGGCCGCAAGAGGAAGACCATAGCGCTCGGCATCTACCGCTCGGACCTGATCAAGTATCCTGTCCACTATGCGGCCGTTGACCCTGACAAGACCTCGTTCGTCCCGCTTGGCATGGACGAGGAGCTTACTCTGAGGGAGATCTGCGAGAAGCATCCCAAGGGCAAGGAGTATGGATACATCGTCTCCTCATTCCCGCGCTTCCCGTATCTCTATGACGATGACAATGAGACGCTTTCATTCCCGCCTGTCATCAACAGCGCGAGGATCGGAGCCGTCAAGGTAGGGGATACGGATCTCTTCGTCGAGCTTTCCGGACCTATCCTCGATGACCTCCTGCTTGCTGCCAGCATCCTTGCCTGCGATATGGCGGATATGGGATTCGAGATCCTGCCTGTCAAGGTGAAGTTCGCCAAGGACACGAAGTACGGCAGGGAGATCACGGTTCCGTATTACTTCCAGGAGCCTGTGCATGCCTCGACTGCCCTTATCGCAAAGAAGCTCGGGCTTGAACTCAGCACCGATGACTGCATCGCAGCGCTTGGCAGGATGGGGGTGAAGGCTGTTGCCGATGGCGATGGCGTCACCATCACCGTGCCTGAATACCGCAACGACTTCCTCCATGCCGTCGATATCGCGGAGGATGTGATGATCGGCTATGGGCTTGACCGCTTCGAGCCTGTCATGCCTTCTGACTTCACCATCGGCAGGCTCTCCCCGGCTGAGGAGTTCTCGAGGAAGGTCAAGGAGATCCTTGTCGGGCTCGGATTCCAGGAGATGATGTACAACTACCTCGGCTCCCGCAAGGAGTATGTCGAGAACATGCATGTCTCTGATGAGGATGCTGTCTTCATCGCCAATCCGATGAGCGAGAACTACGAGGTGATCAGGCCGTCTGTCCTCCCGTGCCTCCTCGAGAGCGAGAGCGTCTCAGGCCATGCAGTATATCCGCATAACATCTTCGAGATCGGCAAGATCGCGGTCAAGGATGCGAGCGATAACAGCGGTACGGTGACGAAGAACAGCCTCGGGCTTTTCTCCTCTGACGTGCAGGTAGGCTACAATGATGCCGCATCGTATATCAATACGCTGATGTACTTCCTGAGGAAGGACTATACCCTTGAGGAAGTGTCTGGCGATGAGCGCTTCATCCCCGGCCGCGCTGCATGGATCGTGGTGGACGGGAAGCGTGTCGGCCTCTTCGGAGAGACGCATCCCCAGGTCCTTGAGTCATGGGGCTGCTCCATGCCTGCGATCATGGCGGAGATAGACCTGGACAAGCTTATCTGAATCATATAGCTCATACAATGAAATGAGGGCGGGTTCTCAGCGATGGGAATCCGCTTTTTCCAGCTGAAATATGTTGCGAATCTGAAGCAAGTTGGACATGGAAAACGGAGAATTGATAAATCAGTGTTCAATTTGTATCTTATAGATAGCTGGGTAACCAGCCAGTCAGGGGCTGGTCGAAAGACCTTGGTCCCCCTCATCAGCGGGTAGGACGCCCGCTATTTCTTTCCAATTATGTTGCATAAGGTATCTTTAACAAGATATAATTCTACTAGAAAATTTTCTAGTAGATTATTTTCTAGGTGGTGGATATGTTCATAGCAAGGGAAGAGGAGCTGAGGACAATCAGGAAAAGCCTCAAGGGCAAGCGGAAATCAACGATCCTGCTCTATGGAAGGCGCAGGGTCGGGAAGACAAGCCTCATAATGGAAGCCATCAAGGATATCGATGATTCCATTGTCATCTACCATGAGTTCCACCGGGTTACGCTTGAGCAGAATATCGCGGAATTCACGGTATCCATCGGCCGTGCATTCGGATTCGGTTCCATGCCGTCATTCGCATCGCTTCCCGATGTGTTCTCATTCATCGGCCATATGGGCAAGAAGGCTGTCGTGATAATGGATGAGTATTCGGACATGAAGGAGAATGCGCGCCCGGGAGAAGTGGATTCCTATATGCGGACGGTGATCGATAATCTTCCAGACTGCATCAGCCTCATCGTCACCGGATCGATTGTGAAAGTCATGGAGGAGCTGCTTGATGAGGACAACCCGCTGTTCTCAAGGTTCTCATCGCTCATAAAGCTGTGGCCGCTTGATTACTACGATTCAGCCCGCTTCTTCCCGTCGCTGTCCCGGATGGAGCAGCTCAGGCTCTATGCGGTATTCGGCGGCTCTCCGTATGTCCTCTCCCTTCTGGATGGTGAAGATGGGCTTGAAGGGAATATCCAGGAGAAGATAATCAGTATCTCAGGCAGCGTCAGGGCATACATAGAAGCAATCATCAATACGGAGATTGCCAGGATTCCCCATGGAATCACCATCCTTTCCCTCATCAGGAATGGAAAGCGCCGGTACAGCGAATTGGAGGATGTGATCGGCAAGGATGCCTCAGGCGTGCTGAACAAGGAGCTTCGGAAGCTTGTCGAGCTTGATGCGGTCTCCCGTGTGGTGCCGATAAACAGGAATGAGAAAGGACGGACGTTCTATGAGATATCGGATCCGCTTCTCAGATTCTATTTCACGTATATATACCCGAATCCCGCTATCCTCATGTCCAATCCGGAGGTGTTCTTTGATTCATTCATCGCCAGGAGCATCCCGGATTTCATCGCCAGGCGCTTTGAGGCAGCATGCAGGGAGTATTTCGCGCGCCTTGTCCGGAAAGGCGTCAGGACCGATATACTGGATATCGGCAGCTATTGGTATGATGACAGGGAGAGGAAGGCCAATGGCGCGTTCGATGTCGCTCTGAAGACGGATTCCGGATACGAGGTATATGATGCGAAATTCGTACGGAAGCCTTTCCCGGAGGATGAGGCGGAAGAGGAGATGAGGCAGGTAGGCCGTATCACGGACATTTCCGTCAGGAAGATGGGGATAATATCCGCATCAGGCTTCGAGAAGGCAAGCGATGCATATGTCCAGATTGCCGCTGATGATATGTTCGGCATCTGATTTACCCTGCGGCTCAGTCTGCTGTACATCAAAGTGATATCTGGAAAAGACAGGCGGACCCTCGATGGGAATCCGCCTTTCCACTATATCGGCAGGAACATTATCACAAGCGATATCACGAGGGATACCGGGATGTACCAGAGGCAGTATTCCTTCGCCTTGCCGATCTTCCTTGCCTCGATAAGGCCTATAACGGCAGGGAATGATGCCATCAGGCCCAGGCTTCCTGCATTCACTGCCTTGAGCATCAGCCCCGACGGGGTGGCGAGGAGCGAAGCTGCCGTGCTTCCGATGACTTCAGATATGGCATAGGCAGCCCATGGCGATACTTCTGTCCTGAAGTTAGTCAGCGCGAAGGCGATAAGCACGATGAAGATGAACATCGGGTAGTCGATGATCCTGAATATGCTCCTGTCGAATACGAGCGCAACGATGGCATAGAAGATGAGTATATCAAGCCAGGTGAATATCCCCATCGATGCCAGCACCGTGACGAAGACAAGGCAGGCGTAGAATATCATCAGGCTCCGGTTCCTCTCCGGCGCAGAAAGCTCCGGATGGATATAGACCTTGTTCCTTATGCCCTTGCCCATCGAGGCTGCCATCGCCGCGATCAGCAGCGCTAGCGCGATTGCCGCGGGAAGCGCCATCCGTGAGAGCGACGGGAAGCTTCCCTCGATTCCGTCGGCGATGAAGAGGTTGTGGATGTTTCCAGTAGGCAGCAGGAAGCCGCCGATCGATGCGCCTATGGCCGTGGATGCGATCGCGCGGGCTGAGTATTCCTCCTTCCCGGTATCCTTCATAACCGCCGATGCGAGCGGGATGATTGCCAGCGCCGAGAGGTATGATGTGATGAACGGCGCGAGGATGAGCGCGGATAGCATGAGGAGCAGCATGGAGCCGAATACGGTGGAGGCCGATGATGCCGTCTGCCTGATGCCTGAGAATGCCTGTTCCCTGCTGAGGCCTGCATAGCTTGCCAGAAGCATGAGGAAGATGAATATCCCGCCCCATGGCATCGAGACGACCATCTCGCCGGTAGGATGCCTGATGATTGCCGACACGGCTGCGGCAATGGCAGCGATAGCCGCCGGTATCCATCTACGCATCGATTTCCCTCCCCATCGAATCGAAGGAGAAGACCTGTGTCCCTGCCACGGCTTCCTCGATGAAGCTTTCCATGCCGAGCTCCTCATAGTGCCTTCTGGAGACTTCCTTCACCGGCCGCGTGACAGGATGCTTGGGGGAGAATACCACGCAGCAGTCCTCATAGGGCAGTATCGATGTATCGTATGTGCCGATCCTCTTCGCCTTCCCGATGATATCCTCCTTGTCCATGCCGACAAGCGGCCTGATGACGAGGAGGTCGGTCATGCTGTCCGTGAATGACATGGCGTCGAGGGTCTGGGAGGCAACCTGCGAGAGCGCTTCGCCCGTGACGATGGCAATCGCATCGTTTGCCTTGGCTATGAGCTGGGCAGTCTGCATCATCGCGGCCCTGAACATCAGGGTCGCTTCCTCCTCGTATCCATTGTCCCTGATATGCACCTGTCCTTCCGTGAAGGGGACTACGAAGAGCCTCATGCCCTGGTTGTATGGCGCGATAAGGGAGGCCAGCGTCTTCACCTTCTCGAGTGCCTCGTTGGACGTATATGGATAGGCATGGAAGTAGATCGCATCGCATCGCATGCCGCGCTTCGCCATCATGTAGCCGGCCACGGGGCTGTCGATGCCGCCGGAGAGGAGGAGCATGCCCCTGCCGGCAGTCCCCGCGGGAAGCCCGCCTTCGCATCTTATCTGGTCGGTATAGAGATATGCCTCCCCGCGGATCTCGCAGCAGAGCGTGTAGTCAGGGCTGTCGAGGTCCACTTCCAGCTTCGGGAATACCTCTGCCACTGCTTTGGCAAGCTCAATCGCTATCTGGTGGGAATTGAGCGGGAAGCCCTTGTCCTCGCGCTTGACGGTGATCCTGAATGTGCCGCTGTCGCGGAAGGAAGAGGTCGGAAGTATTTCCAGAGCCGTCCTTATTATCGCATCCATGGACTTCTCGGTCCTGTAGGCGCGTGCGTAGCCGACCACGCCAGGGGTCGTCCTGAGCGCTTTGTCGACAAGCTCCTCCGGCGCCTCTTCGGAGATATAGGCATAGAGCCTGCCTTTCTGCCTGTCTATCTCTGAATGGTAGGGCCTGATCTTGTCCTTGATATTCTGCCTGAGCCTCTTCTCGAAGAGATTGCGGTTGCCTCCCTTGAGGGAGATCTCGCCTTCCTTTATTAGATAAAGCCTGTCCATCAGCAAAGCTCCTTTATGGCAGATGCAAGCGCAGCAGCATCTTCATCTGACGTGTCGTTTGAGAATGAGAGCCTTATGGCATTCCTTGCCTTGTCGCTCCTGATGCCCATCGCCTGCATTATCTTCTCGCTCTCGCCCTTCGCATTGTTGGAGCATGCAGAACCTGATGAGGCGGAAATACCCTTATCGGAAAGCATCCTTACGAATACCTCTGAAGGATATGGGGATGCAAATGATAGTATATATGGCGATGAAGCCTCCGGAGATAGCATGTCAAGCCCGCATGAGGCTATCGTATTGCGCAGCATCTTGTTGATTGCGGCAATCCTGGCCTGCTTGGCGGCGGCATCGGACATCCATTCGGCAAGGGCGGCTTCGAATCCCGCTATCGCCGGCAGGTTCTCTGTCCCGCCCCTCTTGCCGCCTTCCTGCCCGCCTGCGCTCGAGAGCGGGCGGAATGATGATGGGTTCTTCAGATATAGAAGGCCGATGCCCCTCGGGCCGTTGACCTTGTGGGCGGAGAATGATGCGCCGTCGATGTCCAGGTCCGTGACGCTGTATGGTATCTTGCCCAGGGCCTGAACCGAATCCGAGAAGAAGAATATCCTCCTTCTCGATGTCTTCTCATATTCCCTTACGGTCCTGACGAGGCTGGCTATATCCTCTATCGCCCCGGTGACATTGCTTACTGCCATCACGCCTACCAGCTTGGTGTCCGGAGTCAGCATGGGTTCCAGGTCCTCGCACCTGACGAAGCCGCCCTTTGCCTTGACCTCTTCCGTCTTCCAGCCATGGTGGGAGAGTATCGGGAGCCATGAAGCCACTGCCTCATGCTCTATCCGTGAGATTATGGCCTTGCCGGGTTCCAGGAAGAGCAGCGATGAGAATACCGAGGCAATCGATTCCGTGGCGCCTGATGTGAAGAAGATACATTCCTTCTTCACGCTAAGCATGGAGGCGACCGATGCGCGGAGCCGCTCAAGCTCCTTCTTCGCCTTCAGGCCGTCGGCATGGACGGATGATGGATTGCCGAAGAAATCCCGTTCCGTCCGGATATATGCTTCTAGCGCGGCCTCCGACATCCTCGTGGTGGCTGCGTTATCGAAATATAGGTCCATGGGCATATTAGATTGTTTTCCGCTCTTTTCTGCAAGTGAGGCAGAGCGTATACTCAGGGCATGGAAAAGCTCTTCTCCGTAACGCTTGCAGGCGGAAGGAAGACCGAAGTCTTCCTGGCATCTCCCGGCGAGGACCTGGCTGTTGGAAGCGATTTCATCGTTACCGATGCCAATGCCGGACAGTATCTCGGAAGCCGTACGGCCGATGTCGTCCTCCCTCCCGGCGAGGGCAGCAAGAACTGGGATTCCATCGACAGGATACTCTCGTCCGCGCTGGCCATGGGCCTGGCGAGGGATTCGCTATTCGTGGGCCTTGGCGGCGGCGTGATCCTGGATATGACGGCATTCGCCGCTTCCATCTACATGCGCGGAGCCAGGGTCTCGCTTGTCCCCACGACGCTCCTTTCCATGGTCGATGCCACCCTTGGCGGCAAGACCGGGATAGATTACGGCGGAGGCAAGAACCTTGTCGGCACGTTCTTCCCGGCTGAGGCTGTCATCATCGCCCCCTGGACGCTGAAGACGCTCTCCGATGCCGAGTACCGCTCAGGGCTGGGAGAGGTGCTCAAGCATGCGGTGCTGTCGCAGGATGACAGGCTCTTCCGCTTCCTTGAGGAGAACAGGAACGGCGTGATGGGCAGGGATGATGCCATCCTTGCCGAGATGATCCGCCTTTCCCTTGAGGTGAAGATCTCCTACATCGAACGCGACCCTGAGGAGAGGAAGGGGATCAGGTCCGCTCTCAACCTGGGGCATACGTTCTCGCATGCGCTTGAGTCATATATGGATTACGGCATCTCCCATGGCGAGGGCGTGGCATGGGGGACTGCGGCGGCAATCAGGACAGGGGCCAGGCTCGGCATCACGCCGCAGGACCTGGCCAGCCGTACGCTCGCGCTCCTTTCCCTCTATGGCTTCAGCAGCGATGCATACAGGATTCCAGCAGATGATTTCGCCTCATATTCCGCAGCCATAGGCAAGGATAAGAAGAAGAGCCGCGGCAGCGTGCGGTTCGTGCTGATGGAAGGGCAGGGGAGGCCTGTGCTGATCGAGCTGCCGGAGGATGAGATCAGAAAGGCCGTTATAGGATAATCAATCCGGATAAGGATGCCATATATTCGTATTGTAGAATCATGCAGGCAATAATAAACACGGCCCTTGCAGGCCGTGCCCTCCGTATATAGGACCCATCAGAGCCCCATCGTCTTCTCCTTCTCCTTCTTGGCCGCAGCCTGGATCTTATCTGCAAGGAGCTCTATGCCCTCATGCAGCTCATATGCATCCTGCGATACTACCTTCTCCTTCTTCCATACGAAGTGGAGCGTAGCATCCAAATGGAAACCAATGCCTTTGCTCTCCTTCTTTGCCACAACGTCGAGGTCCTGCAGATAGTCATCTGCGAATCCGAGTTTCTTCAGCTTTTTGTCGAGGAATTCACGGTCGTCATCATCTGGAGTGAATCCAATGCCTCTGAATGTGAGATTCATACATTGCCTCCTTGTTAATTGATGATTTAATTGTAACCCATGACCTGAGCGAACTCAAAGGATTATTGGCTGCGGCCATATGAAGATTCGATGTCGAGCTCCTTGCGGTATTTGCTGACAGTCCTCCGTGCAGCCTTGATCCCCTTGGCAGCAAGCATGTCGCTGATCTTCTGGTCAGACAGCGCCTTGCCTGAGGTATTCTCCTGGATGATGAGCTTTATCATCTCCTTCACGGCCGAGCGGGAGACGGTATCGCCGCTCTCTGCCTTCACGCCGCTGGTGAAGAGGTCCCTGATGGGGAAGATGCCCCAGTCCGTGTCGATGTATTTCGATGATGCGATCCTTCCGACCGTGGTCTCATGCACGCCGATCTCGTCGGCAGCTTCCTTGAGGGTGATGGCCTTCAGGTACAGGGGCCCTTCGAGGAAGAACGGCTGCTGCCTCGCCATCAGGAACGCCCCGACCTTCTCCAGCATGGAAGCCCTGGCCTCCAGCTGCGAGATGAGGCTTTCCGCCGATGCGATGCTCTCTGAGAGGAACTTCCTGGCCTTCCTTCCTTCCTCGCTCCTGGTGCCCTTCAGCTCGGCTGCCATATCGCGGTAGCTTGCATCTATCTCGACAGAGGGGACGGCGTCACGCTCGAGCTTCATCCTGAGCTTGCCATCCTCCTTCCTGATGGATATCTCCGGGATGACTATCTCATCGTATCCTGAGCTGTACTTGCGTCCGGGGAAAGGCGTCAGCGTCTTCAGGAAGGAGAACAGCGCGTTGACCTCCTCGGTATCGGTCCCGAGCTCGGAGGCGACCTCATCAGCCTTCCCCAGCCGCATCTGCTCCAGGTGGCTGTCGACGAGCTTCGTGAAAAGGCTGAGCTCCTCGCTTCTCATGCCGAGCCCCCGGGCCTGGATTATCAGGCTGTCGCGCCAATTAAGGGCGCCGACGCCGAGCGGTTCCAGCGTATGGATGATATCCATGGCTGCCTGTGCGTACTGGCGGCTTTCCGGAGGCAGCAGCTCTTCCGGAGGGGAGGGGAGGAAGCCGTTCCCGTCCATTGCCGTGATGATGACGGAGGCCGCTGCGAGCACAGGCTTCTCCGCATCCGACTCCCATAGCTGTGATAGCAGATGCTCGGAGAGGCTTTCCCTGGAGGATACCATCCCCTCGATCCAGCTGCCCTGCTGGCCGTCGCTGTCTTCCCCATATGAGCTGTCTGAGTAGCTTTCGCGCCTGTCTGTCGCGCTTGAATAGCGGGAGGCGAATTCGGAGTAGGAAGGGGACCTGTCCTTTATCACGAGGACAGGATTGGTCTCCGCTTCCTTGCGGATCTTCTCGTTCAGCTCCTGGGCAGGCATGGCGATGGTCTCCATCGTCTGCACCATCTGGGTGCTTAGCTTCTGCTCCTGCCTGAGCGATAGGTCCAGCCTGATATCCGCCATCAGCTCTCCTTGTCGAAATCCCGTCCGAAGTAGATTTCCCGCGCACGTTCGTTATTAAGGAGCTCTTCCTTTGTCCCCGATACGAGGATCTCGCCTTCGGATATGATATGCGCTGTCGTCGTGATCTCGAGGGTATCGCGTACATTGTGGTCCGTCAGCAGGATGCCGATGCCGCTGTCGGCAAGGCGCCTGATGATCTGCTTGATCTCATGGACGGCCTTGGGGTCTATGCCGGCGAAGGGCTCGTCAAGCAGGAGGAACTTCGGCGACGTGGCCAGGGACCTCGCTATCTCTGTCCTGCGCCTCTCGCCGCCTGAGAGCGTGTATCCGTACTGCTTCCTTACCTTCTGGATGCCGAAGTCATCGATGAGCTTCTCGAGCATGTCATCCTTCTCGGACTTGGACAGGCCCTTCTGCGTCTCAAGCACGAGGCGTATGTTGTTCTCGACGGATAGCTTGCGGAAGATCGAGGCTTCCTGCGGCAGGTAGGCGAGTCCCATGTTGGAGCGCTTATGCATCGGCAGGTCCGTTATGTCATGACCGTCTACGAGCACGGAACCGCCATTCGCCTTGATGAATCCGACTATCATGTAGAATGATGTCGTCTTGCCGGCGCCATTGGGGCCGAGAAGGCCTGTGACGTCTCCGGAGGACATGGAGAATGTCACGTCCTTGACGACATGCTTCCTGCCATAGAATTTGGATAGATGCTCTGCCCTAAGCTCAGCCATTGATATTACCCGTTATCCTGCCTTCGAGGTTGATCTCATCCGTATCGAGGTCTACGGTCACGACTTCCGCGCCGTATTCGTCCCCATCCCATATTACACGCGCATTTCCCCTCAGGGAAAGGGCGTTCTCGCTCCTGGAGAAGATGACAGACTCGGCTTGGCATCGCATGATGCCTGAATCCGTCGTCTTGAGGAGGTTCACGTTCTTATCCAGCTGCAGCCGCTCATCATCGAGCCTGTATTCAAGGGAAGCTCCCGTCGCGGATACCTCGTTCTCCGTGTCATCGACCTCGAACCATGATGAGATGAGGATCCTCTCGTCGATCCTGTCATACCATATCGAGGAGGTCATGATCGTGATGCCTCTCTCCTCATCCCTGACGGAGGTGTTCCCCGTACAGTCCACATAGCGCCAGCTGTCGCCATAGAGCCTGATCTCATCCGCATGGATCTGCATCGTCCCTACGGACACGTCCGCCCCGTCGGAGAGGAGGACCTCCTCTTTCCCTTCCCTGAGGACGATCGAGCTCGTCCCGCCGGAGAAGCTTATGCTGTCCCCGGCTTCGCCATCCGCGGCATCGGCTTCCTCGGGAACCTCAGCCTCTGCAGGAATCTCGGCCTCCGCAGGGATCTCGGCAGGCGTATCTATGCTTTCATCTGCAGGAAGATATGCCATCAATAAGGCAAGCATCAGTATGGATATCAGTCTTCTCATAGATTGAAAGCTCCTTCTTCGATTGTCCTGAATGAGTATATGTCCATCTTGAGGTCTCCGGAGAATCCGCTGCCGCGGAAGCTTCCGTCATCTGTCTGGACAAATACGCTGCCATCTGCCTTTATCGTGCTGTTCTCACTGTCGAATGTGAGCTGGTCCGCTTCTATAAGCATATCATTGTCCAGCTTCCTGAGCATGACATTGCCAGTGAGGTCTATGACCTTCGAATCCGTGTTTATATCGGATGAGTCGGCATGTCCTTCGATTATGAGGCTGCCATCATCGCTGAACTGCTCGAATGAGAGCGATTCCGTCAGCGCCCTGCTGTCGGACGAGTAGAATGTCATCCTCGAGCTGCTGATGAAGATCGGGTTCTCACCTGACTGCCCCAGGGTATATTCCGCTTCGACCAGGACGATATCAGGACGGGTTTCCGCCGCGGAGGAATCCTGGTCTCCGGATATGAATGAGCATGATGTCAGGATAAGGACGATGGCAAGAAAGGGAAGGGCCTTCACTCATCCTCCTTGCGGAGGACTACCGGAAGGAACTTCCTCTTGGTGAACCTGAAATAGAGTCCTGCGATCAGGAAGCCGATGCCTACGGATGCAAGCGCCGCTATGAACCTGATTCCCTCTCCGTCGGAGACCAATGCGCCGATGAAGTATCCTGGCAGGAACATGAGGATGGGGAATACCAGGCTCATGAATATCGAGAAGAGGGTCTTGCGGCTCTCCATCTCGACGATGGCCTTATCCCCGGGCTTCAGCTCTATATTCTCAGGATTGAGTACCTGGAAGTCCACTTTCTTTGATGTGCAGAAGAATGAGCCGCTGCAGCCGGCGCACTGGGACTTGTCGCAGCCGGCTGTGATGCATCCGTCCTTATTTGCCTGGATTGTCACTGTCTGTTTCATCGTTCTTCACCGGAGGCTCTATCTCCAGGTGCTCCATGATCCTCTGTATGGCGGCCGCTTTCCCGGTCTCCTCGTCGATATCGACAAGGACGCCCTCGATGATGCCGCCGTCCCAGCATTCCTGGCTCCTGACCGGTATCTGGCTGCGGATCTTGCGTATCTCCGTCTCGCTTGCGAAGCCGCCTACGGAAAGGGAGGATCCGACCCTTCCGTTATCAGTAATATAAGCAAGCCCGTTATCGGTGACCATCTCATCAGCCGTGATTACCTTGCTGTGCGTGCCGATAAGCGCTGCCGCCTTCCCATCCAGGAAGAATCTCATTGTCTTCTTCTCTGCGGTAGTGGCTGCATGGAACTGGATCACGGGGATGACGGGCTCCTTCTCCTGGAGCTTCTTCAGCAGGGACTCGATGGATGTGAAGGCATTCTGGATGCTCTGCCTCGGGAACATCGAGTTCCCCTGGAGATTGATGAAGGCGAATTTCCTGTCCTTGAGCGATACGATGCGATAGCTTCTTCCCGGGCACTGGATAGGGTAGTTGGCCGGCCTGAGTACGAATCCTGCCTTCTGGATGAATTCGACCATATCTATCTTGAAGAAGAGCTTCTCCCCGCCTGTGAGGAGGTCGATACCCATCTTCGAAAGCTGGATGGCGGTCGCGCGCCCGATGCCGAACCCGCCGGTCGCGCCCTCGCCATTGGCTACTGTGTAATCTATGCTGTATTTCCTTTTGAGCTCAGGAAGTCCTTTCTTCACGGCTGTTATGCCCGGCCTTCCCGTTATCTCTCCTAGAAAAAGTATCCTGACCATGTTGGATAGGATAGCGATTTGCCATAGCATAGGCAAGCTTTTGTGTCCTGGCGCATCCATGGCATTGACATGGATATGCCTAAGAAAGTAAATTACAGACTGCCTGCCCAGATGGCGGAACTGGTAGACGCGCTAGTTTCAGGTACTAGTCTCTGCAAGGAGATGGGGGTTCGAGTCCCC
>CALXQU010000012.1 GCA_944390725.1 uncultured Spirochaetaceae bacterium | reverse complement strand
ACAGTCTCATTTACAGTCTCATTTACAGTCTCATTTACAGTCTCATTTACAGTCTCATTTACAGTCTCATTTACAGTGCCATTTACAGTGCCATTTACAGTGCCATTTACCAATGTGGCGATTGGGGCTGCGGGCAACAGTATGGAAGCAAATACCATGATGCTATTATTCATCTTCATCTTCGGATATTGCAGCCGATTCAAGGCATGCATGAAGAGGCTTCAGACAAGCATCCTGTAGTCAACATCAAGATGTGGAGCAAGTTTCTTCGCAATGGATATCGTCATATCAACCTTGCCGTTCTCGATTCTTGATATCGTCTCACGTGATACGCCGGAAAGCTCTGCCAATCTCTTCTGGGTCATTGCTCCCGCTCTCCATCTGTAAGCGCTGAGCCTGAGTCCCGGATGATCCTTAAGTCTATTGCTGGTTTCCCTGAACCAGGCAGCATCCCTCGCATCCATAAGTTCATCGTCATCGTTATCATCAATGACTTTTGCATTTGGATACCTAGAACGGATAAGAGGAAGGATGGAATCCGCTCCGCTGTTTATCGTGATATCAATATGGTGCGCTCTCTCTACTACCTGCATAATATACCTCAATCTCTATCGAGCCTTTTCCCAATGCCAGCAGGCAATCCAGTGATGGCCTAGATGGCAGTGGTATCTGTTCTTGCCTATTTCCGAGAAGTTCGGCCAGTTTTTCCTTATCGCTCCGTTCGCTTGAAGGTCATCAACAAGTATGGAGAATCTATCCTGTATCCTCCTGGGCATCTTCTCTGCCATCTTGGTGATTCGCTTCTTGATTACTACCCGATACTTCACACCAACAGCATGTGATATTTCTGTCACATCGTCAATTGAAATAGAACATGACGGAGTTTTATGCAAAAAATGAACGGAACCCAACTAGAGCCCATCAATAAGGGGTTAGGATGCGGCACTACCTGTTCCCGATAGAATCCAAGCAATGCCTCTGCATCCTATCAGTTGCACAAAGCAGGACCGGAGTCCTGCTCTGTATATCATGCTTCAGCGCCTCTTCCTTGGTTTGGCCTTCGCCCTTGACTTCCTCTCGGGGAATGAGAAGGAGCCGTCCTCGCCAGGCCTTGTGTCGCGGCCATATGGCTGGAAGTCATCCTCCCAGTTCCTGCGGCGCTTGCGGTTGCGCACGGCTTCCTTGCGCATGGTGGGCTTCTTCTGCTCCTTGGCCCTCGTGATGATGGGCTTGCCCTTGTGGTTGCGGTCCGAGTAGGACCTGAGGATCTTCTCGGCGATGGAGAAGGGGGCACTGATGAACGAGCAGTCCTCCAGCACCTCGATATCCCCGATATCCTGGTCCCTGACACCTGCATGGTCCATGATGATATTGCAGAGCATCCCCTTCGTCAGGCCGTCCCTCCTGCCTCTGGCGATGAAGAGCCTAGTGAAGCCTTCCTCATCCATCGACGGGGCCTTGACCTTGTCATATGGTCCCTTGTTCCTGCTTTCCTCCCTTCTTTCCTTATGGCCCTTCTTGGCCTTGGGGACAATGGCCTCGATCTTCCTGTACTGCGATATGTCGAGCTCATTGCGGTAGAAGAATGCGAGGAGGCTGGCGAAGGCGCTCTCCGGATCCCTGTCGATGAGGAGGTCCCTGGCCAGGTCCTGGTAATCCTGGTTCGCCTCGCGTGAGAGCGCATCGGCAAGCTGTGACTTAATGCGGTCCTTCTTGCCCTGGATAATCTCCTCGGCTCCGGGGATCTCCTCCTTGCGGATCTCGGCGCGGGAGGCTTTCGAGATGTATGTGAGCTTCCTTGCCTCGGATGGCGTGATGAAGGTGATGGCTGTCCCGTTCTTGCCGGCCCTGCCTGTACGCCCGATCCTGTGGATATAGATCTCGGGATCTGATGGTATGGTGTAGTTTATGACATGCGTGAGGTCCTGGATATCGAGTCCGCGCGCGGCCACGTCAGTCGCTACGAGTATGGATATCTGGTGCTCCTTCATCTTCTTGAGGATAGCTTCCCTCTCCCTCTGCGAGAGGTCCCCGTGGAGGGCTGCGGCATCATAGCCCCTGTCGCAGAGCTTGGTGCCTATCTCATCGCACTGGTTCTTGGTGCGGCAGAAGACGACACCGTAGAAATCGCTCTCCCTGTCGATGATCCTCGTCAGCGCCTCGAGCTTGTCGCTCTCCCTTACCTCATAGTAGATCTGGTCGGTGGAGATGGCTGCCGTATCCTGCTTCTGCGTCCTGATGATCTGCGGGGACTTCATGAAGCTCTCGGCAAGCTTCATGATCTCCTTAGGCATCGTTGCCGAGAACATCAGCATGCGCTTGGAGTTGGGCACAGCCCTGAGCACCTGCTCGATATCCTCGATGAAGCCCATGTCGAGCATCTCATCGGCCTCATCGAGCACGAGGAACTGGAGGTCCTCGAGCTTCATCGATCCCCTCCTGATATGGTCAAGCACGCGGCCTGGGGTGCCGACGATGATATTCACGCCCCTTTTGAGCTTCCTGAGCTGCTGCTCCATGCTGGCACCGCCGTAGATGGGGGTTACCTCTATGCGCTTCTCACCCTTGAGCGAGGAGATCTCCTCGGAAACCTGGCTGGCAAGCTCCCTCGTGGGGACTAGTATCAGGGCCTCTGTCCTGTCCGTGCCGCCCTCTATCGTCTCTATGATGGGAAGCGCGAACGCCGCTGTCTTTCCCGTTCCCGTCTGCGCCTGGCCGACTATCTCCGTCCCTTCCTGCAGCAGGAGGGGAATCGCGAGCCTCTGTATCTCCGTCGGCTCCTCGAAGCCCTTCGCTTCCAGGGCCTTTATCGTCATATCGCTGAGCCCAAGCGCTCTGAATCCTGTTAGGTTGTCCATATTCCCCGATTGTATTGAGAATCCCGGACAGTGTACACCGCTCTGTTTCTTGATTATCATTCAGGGTATGAAGCATCGTCTCACCAAGCCCGAGCTGCTGATTGCCGTGCTTGCCTCCATGATTGCGATCCTCGCCATCCTCCTCCTCTCTATCTGGACCCATGACCTCCTGAGGAAGGAAGAGGCTGATGCGCTCAGGTCGGCATTGGAGGCCTTCGTCAGCGAGAACGGGGAGAAGGCGCTCTTCGAGGCGGCTGGCGTGCCGATCGATTCCGTGCATTACTCATATGAGGACCTGCCGCTCTTCGTAGGCGAGAGGCCTTCCTGGGATTATTCGGAGGAGGACAGGAGGGGCATGGCTGCCTATGCCAAGGCCGCCCCGTCAGTCGTGCAGATAACCGCCCTCGGCGACCTGCAGCGCAGGGTCGAGGGAAGCGGGGTAATCCTCTCATCCGATGGCTATATCATCACGAACAAGCATGTGGTCGGCAGCGCAGAGACCTTCCTCGTGCGCTTCTATGGCGATGCGGGATCTGTGGAGGCGAAGCTGGTCGGATTCGATGACCTTTCGGACCTCGCGCTGCTGAAGGCCGATGCCTCGGGGCTCCCTGCCATCGAGACGGCATCATCCGATGACCTGATGGTCGGGGAGGGCGTCTATGCCATCGGCCATCCGTTCTCCTATCCATGGTCGATGTCGCGGGGGATCATATCAGGGCTGGACAGGCTTGTCTCCGATGGCCTGGAGACGATTCCCGCCATGATACAGACAGATGCGGCTATCAATCCCGGCAACAGCGGCGGGCCGCTTCTCAACGGCGAGGGCAGGATGATCGGCCTTGTCAGCCGCATAAACACCGAGACCGGCTCCTCCAATGGCGTCGGCTTCGCGATCCCGTCATCAAGGGTGATGAATTCAGTCCGTGCCATCATCGCCGATGGCAAGGTCAGCAGGGGCTGGCTCGATATCCTCTCCGTAGAGCTCAATCCGGCTATAGCTGAGTATGCCTCCATACCTGTGGAGAAGGGCATCGTCGTCTCCCAGGTAGTCCCGGGCGGCGCCGCGGACAGGGGCGGGCTCAGGGGAGGCGATACGGCCGTGCAGTACGGCCAGTCCATAATCTATCTCGGCGGTGATGTCATCACGGCCATCGACGGCAGGGCCATCGAGGGCTATGACGATTACTTCGCCGCGCTCTTCGATACCGATGAAGGCGATACGGTCGACGTGACCGTGCTGAGGGATGGCAGCGAGGTCGTCCTCAAGGATGTGGTGCTGATTGAGAGGACCATGGAGAACTCACGATGGATAGCAAGGTAGGCAATGGATACAAGAGCATAGCGGGAGAGCCGCTGATCAGCTTCCAGGCCGGCTACTCCAAGCCGTTCCATGTCGTTTCCGATTTCGGGCTTGCCGGCGACCAGGGCGAGGCTGTGGAGAAGCTGTATGAAGGATACCTGAGGGGCGACAGGGCGCAGACGCTGAAGGGCGTCACGGGATCGGGCAAGACCTTCACGATGGCGAAGCTGATCGAGAAGATCCAGAAGCCTGCCCTCATCCTCTCGCACAACAAGACGCTCTCGGCGCAGCTGTACAGGGAGTTCAGGTCATTCTTCCCGGAGAATGCCGTCACGTACTTCGTCTCCACATACGACTACTACCAGCCAGAGGCATATGTCCCCGGCAAGGACCTCTATATCGAGAAGGAGGTCGATATCAACGATGAGATAGACAGGCTCAGGCTGCTTGCCTCCTTCTCGCTGATGGAGAGGCGCGATGTCATCGTCGTCGCCACCGTATCCTGCATATACGGGCTCGGCAACCCGGTCTCGCTGCGCGATATGCTCTTCACCTTCAGGGTCGGCGATGACTTCAGCCAGCCCAGGGTCTTCGAGCAGCTGGCGAGGATGCTCTACGACAGGAACGACACGATCCTGGAGAGGGGCACGTTCAGGCCGCGCGGGGAGACCGTGGAGATCTATCCGGCGTATATGGAAGCGGCCTTCCGCATCTATCTCGACTGGGATGAGATCTCCCGCATCGTCTGGTTCAACCCGCTTACCGGGGAGCATATAGATGAGGCTGATTCCGTCACCCTCTATCCTGCCAAGCAGTTCGTGATGCCGCAGGGGCAGATCAACCATGCCCTCAAGCTCATCGATGAGGAGAAGGAGGAGCGTGTCCAGTACTTCGAGTCCAATGGCAAGTTCGTCGAGGCCGAGAGGATAAGGAGCCGCGTCGAATACGATATGGAGATGCTGCAGGAAGTAGGCTACTGCTCAGGGATAGAGAACTATTCCAGGCTCCTCTCGGGCCGGGCTCCGGGAGAGCGTCCGGCAGTCCTCCTCGATTACTTCCCCGATGACTTCATCACCTTCATCGATGAGTCCCATGTGACGCTTCCGCAGATCGGGGCGATGTACGAGGGCGACAGGTCGAGGAAGCTCAACCTCGTCAATTATGGCTTCCGTCTCCCTTCCGCCCTCGATAACCGTCCGATGAAGTATGAGGAGTTCGACCAGAAGGTGGGCCAGCGCATCTATGTCTCCGCCACTCCCGGGGAGAGGGAGCGCCGGGAGTCCTCGCAGATCGTCGAGCAGCTGATAAGGCCTACGGGGCTCCTTGATCCCAAGATTGAGGTCAGGCCCACAGAAGGGCAGATGGAGGACCTCTACGGGGAGATCCGCCGCACGGTGGAGAAGGATGAGAGGGTGCTGGTGACGACCCTCACCAAGCGCATGGCAGAGGATCTTACCGACTATCTCTCATCGCTGGGGCTTGCCGTCAGGTACCTGCATAGCGAGGTAGAGACGATAGAGCGCGTGGAGCTCCTGAAGGACCTCAGGCTCGGCAATTTCGATGTGCTGGTGGGCATCAACCTCCTCAGGGAGGGCCTTGACCTGCCGGAGGTGTCGCTCGTTGCCATACTCGATGCCGATAAGATCGGCTTCCTGCGTTCCGCCACCTCCCTGATACAGACAATCGGCCGTGCTGCCAGGAACGCCGACGGCCGCGTGCTGATGTATGCTGACCGCATCTCCGAGGCGATGGAGGAGGCCATCGGCGAGACAGAGCACAGGCGTGCCGTGCAGATGGCATACAACGAGGAGCATGGCATCACGCCGCGCACGATCCGCAAGGCCATCGATGATATCCTCGAGAGGGAGAAGAAGGAGGACGAGGATTCCGTCAAGGAGGATATCCAGATCGTCAAGGCCGGATACAACCTCCTCTCCGAGAAGGACAGGAAGCGCTATATCCAGGAGCTTACGAGGGAGATGACCGACATGGCGAAGCGGCTTGAGTTCGAGAAGGCCGCCGTGCTGCGCGATGAGATAGAGCGCATCAAGGCCGGCAAGGACCTGTCCCGCTAGAGCAGGAAGAGCGAGATGGCAGCCCCGGCAGAGGCGTTCCATCCCGCTGCCGAGCCATAGCATGAGATGGGGAAGCCTGCCCGGAAGCGCTCGCCGATCGCTATCCAAGGAGTTACGGTGCATCCGTATGATACCGTTAGGAAGCGCCCTTCCATGTGCCAGTCGGCCCTGATGCCGATGCCTGCCTCCAGTGAGAATGCTTCCGAGAAGCTGTATCCGTATCCGGCTTCAAGCCCGAAGTGCATCACGTTCTGCTTGATCTCCCTGTCCTGCGCTATGCTCCTTGTCGAGTAGCCGAGGCGCAGCGGCAGCAGTATCCTGTGGTTTCCTATGCCCAGCGATAGCGCGTCTATCGCGGCATCCGCCCTCAGGGAGCTGTGGAGCAGGCTGGAGTCCGGGTATCCGCCTGCATTGTAGGATGCGGCTATGGAAACGGCGGGCATCCATTCCGCCGCCTGGATGGGGAACGCTGCCAGCAGCAGCGCGATGGTTATTATCGCCTTCCTCATAGCAGCCTCAGCAGTAGGAGAAGAGGACGAGGTCGAGCGGCTTCCGCGTCGCCTGCGCAGTCTGCCGTGCGGCGAACTCGTCCGGAATCGATTCCAGCACTCCCCGGTACAGCGAATAGAACGTGACCATGCCCGCAGCCGGCAGCCGTGCTTCCTGCTCGGCGAAATCATAGCCGAGTGAGCGGAGTAGGCAGTAGGTGAATACGCTGTAGCCTTCCGAGCCTGTATATCCCGGCATGGATGCGCCTGCCGAGGAATTCTGCCTTGCCGTGCATGCAGAGAGCACGTAGACGCCGTCAGAGGCAGCTGCTGTGAATGACATAGCCACGGCTTCGCAGAAGGCGCTGAGGATATCGCGCCCCAGGTATTCGCCTCCGCTGCCGAAGGCCTCTCCCGTCCCTGCAGCTGCTGATTCGGATCCCGACTGGCATGAATCGATCACCATGCATTTCCTGCCAGGCAGCGAGGCGAGCGCTTCCCTGATATCCCGGACCGGCAGCATGTCCTCCCTGCCGCAGTCCGGCCCTATCGCGAGCTGTGACTCGCCTTCCGAGAGGATGCCGTGGCCGGAGAAGTAGAAGATGATGATATCATCAGGGCCCGGACAGAGCCTGCGGATATATGCGAGCAGGCTGTCCCTGCCGTAGATTGCTTTCGTGCGCTTCTCGGCAAGATGGCTTCCTTCCTCGATGAACTCGTGGGCTTCGAAGGCCATGCCGGATGCTTCGGCAAGGAGCTTCATCTCATCCCTGAATGCCCTGGCGTCATTGTCGGTATAGGGAAGGGGGATGGCTTTCTGTGAGTCCTCATATGTCAGCGAGACGCTGACATAGACCGTCTTCGCCGTCCCGTCCTGCGGGAACGGCGAGCATGAGGCCGCGATGATGGCCATAAGCGGCAGCAGTAGCTTCTTCATGCCCTATATACGCCGCCAGTGGCCGTTTCCGACAGTCAGAGCATCAGGGCAGCGGCCTTGAGCACCATGGCTGAGGCCTTCCGCCGCCGCGGCTTCACGGTGGTTCTGGCCAGTATCTGGCATCCCTGCCAGTCAAGGCCGAGCATATATGCCTCCCCGGTGAATTCTGCCGAGATGATCTCAGCTCCGTTGAATATGATATGGTTCGGATACTCATCCGGGTCCAGCGGCTGCTCGGTGAGGCTCACGTTCTCCGGGCGGAAGAAGAGCGTCCCTTCCACGCCCTCGCCCAGGACCGCCGAGGCAGGGATCGCCGTCCCTTCCCCTGTAAAGAATGCCGTGAAGAGGCTGTCGGGATTGCGATAGAGGCTCTCCGCCGCCTTCTTGCCTGCTGTGGTGCCCTCATGGATGATGGCGATGGTATCGGAGATGGCGAATGCCTCCTCGGTATCATGGGTGACATAGATCATCGTGATTCCCAGCGAGTCATGGATGGACCTGATGACTGCCCTCAGATGCTTCCTCATCGGCGCATCAAGCGCGGAGAGCGGCTCGTCGAGAAGCAGCACGCTCGGCTCGGATGCGATGGCCCTTGCGAGCTGGACGCGCTGCGCCTCCCCACCTGAGAGAGATGTGACGTCACGCCTGCCGTATCCTTCCAGGCCGACCAGCGCCAGCAGCTTCTCCTCGAGGTCCCTGCGCTTCTTCCGGTTCCTCTCCTTCATGCCGAACTGTATGTTCCTGCCGACGTCCATGGAAGGGAAGAGGGTGAAGTCCTGGAAGACCATCCCGATATTCCTCTCCTGGATGCGCTTCCCCGTTATGTCCTCGCCGGCAAGCATGATCCTGCCGCTGTCCGGCATCTCCAGCCCCGCGATAAGGGAGAGCAGGGTGGACTTCCCCGATCCCGAGGGGCCGATGAGCGATACGAACTCGCCCTCGTCCGCTGAAAGGGAGAGCGAGAGGCTGAAGTCCCCGTATTTCTTCTCTATGTCGATAAGCTCAAGATATGCCATGGTCCTTTCCTCCCCATTCGGCAATCGTGAATACGGCCAGGGCTTCCAGCAGCAGCACGGTGCCCAGCGCGGCAGCTCCCTGGTAGTCATAGTGGTTTATCATGTCGTAGATGAGCACGGGAAGCGTGGTTATCCTTCCCAGCGATATCATCATGGTAGCATTCACCTCTCCCAGCGAGAGCGCAAACGCGAAGCAGAATGCCCTCTTCCTGTATGGCCTGAGCAGCGGCTTCTCCACCTTGCTGATGATCTTCCGCTCAGGGGCTCCCAGCACAGCCGCTGCTGCAGGCAACCGCTCCGGGATCTTCATGGCTCCCGGCATTACCGTCCTCACCGAGAAGGGCAGGACGATGATCGTGTGGGAGAGAAGCACGACGAGCGGGCGGAGCGCTGGCGCGAGGTCGAGCGCCGTCGATGCTGCAAGGAGGCCGAGCCCTATCGTCACCGAGCCGGCGGCAAGGGGCAGGCTTGAGAGCAGCGGCAGGAGGCGGGAGCCGCTCTTCGCCGCATAGAGGGAGATGGATGATGCCATCGAGGAGGCGAGCAGCGCCGCTATGGCGGCTATGGCGAAGCTGGTGGCAATCGCGCCGCTGCCGGCTTCAAGCGCCTTCTTCCAGGGGCCAATGGAGAAGTCCCCTGATTTCGATATGAGGCTCCTGGCGATGATCGAGAGCGTGGGAGGGAGCAGGAAGCAGAGGATGAGTAGGACCATGATGATGGCCATTGCCAGGGCAGGCCCCCTGGCTTTCCTCAGCTCCCTCCTGCTCCTGTGCGCCTTCTTCTCCTTCCTGCCCCATGAGGCCAGGGCCAGCAGCGCCGATGTGACCACGGATGTGAAGACTGCCAGACCTGCCGCTGATGGGATATCGGCATCGATGTAGACCCTGCGGTAGATCTCCGTCTCCAGCATATAGTACCTGGGGTGCCCGCCGAGGACCATGACGATCATGAATGAGGAGAAGCAGAAGAGGAATATCATCGAGAACGATGATGAGATGCTTCCCCATATGGATGGCAGCGTCACCGAGATGAATGTCCTCAGCCTGCCCTTGCCGAGCATGTATGAGGCTTTCTCCTCAATCGATGCCGAGCTCTGCCATGCTGAGGTGATCAGCAGGAACGCTATGGGGAAGTTCAGGTAGGTGTGGGCGAGGATTATCGCCTTGAAGGAATAGAGTATGCGTACAGGTCCGGCAAGGCCGAAGACGGCCTTCAGCATCGAGTTGAGGTAGCCGTTGTTGCCGTACCAGATGACGAAGCCGAGGACGGTGAGGATGGTCGGCATCGTGAAGGAGAGCGCTGCCAGCGCAAGCACTGCCTTCCGCAGCGGGAATGAGTAATTGGCGAAGAATGCCGCGAACGGCAGCGCTATGGCTGTCGAGGCAAGCGCGGATAGGAATGCCTGCCAGAGCGTGAAGAGCAGGACGGAATATGTCCTGCCGTCCCTGATTGTCGCGAGAAGCGGCGCCGCATTGTCCCTGAGCGCTGTGCTGAATACGAATGCGGCAGGGACGAGGAAGAGCGCGGCCATCAGGATGATGGCAGGCAGCGCCCTCAGGCCATAGCTTCCCGGGACCTTCCTTCCCATCAGCGGCTCATCTCCTCTGTCCATTCATCTATTATCCTCTCCCTGTCCCCGAGGGCGATGCCTGATGACTGGTAGAGGATGCCAGGCTTGGGTGCATACTCGAAAGCCTCGGGAAGCTGCACTGCGCTGCTGACCGGATACATGGAGTTCGCTATGGCCGTCTCCAGCTGGCCATCGGTGAGCATGAAGTCGATGAAGGCCTCCGCTTCGGCCCGCTTGTCCGTTCCCTTGATTATCCCCATGCCTTCGATGGTGGCCTCATGGCCTTCGGGGAAGATGATCGCCTGGTATCTGGTCGTGTCCTCATTCATCACATGGTACACAGGGCTGGTGGTGTATGAGAGCACGATAGGGGCCTCGCCTTCGGTGAAGAGCCCATAGGCTGATGACCATCCGTCAGTGATTGTCAGGGCATTCTCCTTCATGCCGAGCCACCAGCTGAGGAAGTCCTCGCCATAGAGGTTGTATGTCCAGAAGAGCAGTCCCAGCCCGACTGATGATGTGCGCGGGTCGATGAGTATGGCCTTGCCCTCATATTCCGGTGAGGTGAGGTCCTCAAGGGAATCGGGCTTCCTTATCCCAGACTCACTGTCATAGACGAAGGCGAAGGCGCCGTAGTCGAATGGTATGAGCCTATGCTCGGGGTCGAATTCCAGCTCATCGGGAACATCATCAAGGTAGGGTGAATCATATGCCTCGAGATATGGATATGCCCTGTATGCGAAGTCATCGGAGATGCCGAGGATGACATCGGCCTCGGTCCTGTCTCCCTCAAGCTCGATGCGGCTGAGCATCTCGACTGCATCACCGCCGCCGACGAGGTTGACCTTTATGCCTGTCTTCTCCTCGAAAAGCGGGATAAGGTCACCTGCCGGCCCCCATTCCCCGGAGAATGAATCATATGCGTATACCGTGAGCGCGTCTTCCTCCGCAGCGGCCTGTGCCATGGCTGGCAGCGCCGCGATGGCAGCGATAAGCGCTGCTAAGGCGATTCTCCTCTTCATTGCTGTCTCCTCTCATCTTGAGGGACGGATGCCTTTCCTACGCTGGCGTTGCCCAGTTCAGGTTCGAGGGTATGTTCTCAGGCTTCCTGCCACCCCTAGACATGGAAAAGCCTACGATTTCCTGCATGGCTCGTCAACCACCGCATTCCCCCGCATCCCTCTGGCATCATATTATCCCGTTCTGCCATATGCATATGCGTTGTATCTTCCCCTGCCATGCCGCCGATGGCGATTGTCCCGATTGCGCATGCGGGCTATCATCAGGCTATGAGACCGGTTTACACGCTTGCGGAGGCAGGGGAGAAGGATAGGGAGCTTATCGGGCGATACGGCCTTTGCGAGGCATCCCTGATAGATAGCGCGGCAATGGGGGCCTTCCGTCTCGCTGGAAGCTTCCTTGCCGGCCGCATAGCCATAGCCGTAGGGCCTGGCAACAACGGTTCCGATGGCATCGAGCTGGCAGCGCTGCTCCACCGCAGCGGCTATGATGTCTCCGTGCTGTATCTCTCGCCCAAGGGCAATGCTGAGAACATGAGGAGGCGGAAGGCGCTTGACCCAGCCATCCCCGTCGTCTCATCGCTGGCTGGCTTCGATACCGTGGTCGACGCGCTCTTCGGCTTCGGGATCGATCCTTCCAGGACGGAGTATCTGGAGGTGGTCAGGGATATACCTCCCAAGGCAGCTGTCATCGCCCTCGATGTCCCGACCGGATTCTCGCTGAAGGCAGATGCGACTGTCTGCTTCATGGCCCCCAAGGCAGAGATGTATCTGCCATCGAACAGGGGGAAGTGCGGAGAGATCCTCCACTTCAACCCTGGCTTTCCGGAGGAGGGGCTCTGCGGAGGAAGCATCCATCTCCTTGGCGATGATGACTCATCGATCCATCAGATTGGCATCGCTGATTTCAAGAATACCAGGGGCCATGTGCTGGCTATCGGGGGGTCCTGTCGCTATCCGGGGGCGCTGAGGCTCCTCTGCCGCTCATGCTTCGCGGCAGGCGCGGGCCTCGTTACGGTGCTTACCGATGAGAAGTCGGTCTTTACGGAGCATCCTTCCCTGATACCGTATCATGGATCGGATTTCGCCGGGTTCTCCTCCATAGCCATCGGACCTGGCTGGGATGAGGGCCATCGGGATATATTCGATATGGCAGTCTCTTCCGCTAGGCCCATGGCCATCGATGCGGATGCCCTCAGGTTCGTTCCCGGCCACCGCTTCGGCTGGCATGCCGTGCTGACTCCGCATGTAGGCGAGTACCGCTCGCTGATGAGAGGACTCGGGCTTGAGGACGGGCTTGGGGATGCGGATTCGCTGGTGCAGTCCCTGCGCAGGGCATCTGCCATGCTTGAGGCCGTCATCGTCCTCAAGGCCGCATCGGTATGGATTGCCGATGCAGATGGCATATATATCTATGATGGCGCCAACCCGTCGCTGGGCGTCGCAGGATCGGGTGATGTCCTCGCCGGCATCATCGGCACGCTCCTTGCCCAGGGCGAGGAACCGCTGGCGGCAGCAATGGATGGCGTCATACTCCACCAGAGGGCTGGCAGGAAGGCTCATGCCGAGTATGGCTACTATCCTGCGGAAGGGCTTATACTTGAGGTCGGGAGGCTTAGATGATCCAGGCATACTGCCTTTCGGTTATCTATCTGTTCATCGTCGCGGCTCTCTACCTGGTGGACTCATACAGGAGGGAGCTCTCCTTCGTCATCCTCATCAAGGGGGCGCTGCAGGAGAGGCGCGGCGCGCTGACGTCCTTCTTCATCGCAGGGCTGGCTATCGCATTCCTCTCCCTCGTCTGCCCGGTCGCTCCGGGCCCCATCGTGCTCGGTGACCTGCTTCCCTCGCTGTGGATCATCCATTCGGCATTCTTCTTCCGCATGCTCTATTCGAACAGGAGGATCAAGGACGGCGAGGTCTATCTCGATACGGTCAGCCTTGCCAGGATGCGCACGATGGGCATCATCTCGGCATCCATTGCCGCGGTTCATTTCCTCTTTCCTGCCATTGTCCTGATATAATCATCGTATGGGCGAAAGGATCACTACTGCAGGCATAGCTGTCAAGGACGGCCGCGTGCTCGTGGCCAGGAGGGTCGCAGGCGGCGCCCTTTCCGGCAAATGGGAGTTCCCGGGCGGCAAGAACCGCTATGGGGAGAGCGTGGCCGACACGCTGAGGCGCGAATGGAAGGAAGAGCTCGGCGTGGATATCGAGGTGGGCGGGGAGGTCTTCGCATCGGAGTTCACGAACAAGGACATGCTCTACCATCTCAGGTGCTACCTTGTCTTCCCGCTTTCCGATGCCTTCAGCCTCTCTGTCCATACGGATATCCGCTACGTAGGCAGGGATGAGCTCGCCTTGCTGGACTTCGGCGGCTCGGATGCGGAAATCGCGGCATACGTGCTGGAGCATATCCTCGCTTCCTGACTTATCATACTCAATCATTGCTGGCTATGATTCTGGGATATAGGCAGACAAGAGACCAGCGGTAAGCAGGCCTGATGGCCCATAGTCAGGAAGCAATGGAAGCTGGCTTGTTATCGTCCAGCCAGATGGAGCTTCTGCATTCTTGAGAAGCGGTTGGTTTTGTCCGTATAGTCGATCTTCCCCTCCTCGATCAGTGACTTGATAGCCAGTGATAGCGAATTGACGACCCTCGGATATCCCAGCGCGACCGCAAGCTCATTTGCCGACATCTCTCCATTCTCCTCCAGGAGCCTGATGACCGTGGACCGCACCTCGTTCGGCTTCCTGATTGTCCGCCTGCCTGTATTGGCATTGGCAGGCCTTTCTCCTTTGAATGCCTCATTGATCGGCAGTATGACGGTGAAATAGCTGCGGTCCCCGTCGGTAAGGAATATCGGATCAGGGGATGAGTTCTCACGCATCGAGCGGACGAGCGTAGGTATGCCGGTGTTCCGGCCCTCGGCAAGCTTGAGTTCCTTGAGATAATCACCGATCCTGCGGTTGCGGTTCGTCCTTGAGACCATGCGCAGGTTCCTCAGGTCATCATCGGAGATTGACCTGTCAGGGCCTGGGACGCTTGTGATTTCGATCCTGTCAGGCAGTATCATCACCGTGATAGGTTCATGTATCTGGTATGATTTGTGGTACACCGCATTGGAAAGCGCTTCCTCTATTGCCGGGAAAGGATAGCTGGAGAAGCGCAGCGCCTCAGCCTGGTCTGGCAGCTTGAATATCTTTTCCGCGATTACGCTGTTCTGCATGAAGCGGAGCGCATCCTTCAGCTGCTGGTCAAGCGGACCACGGAATGACCGTTCAGTCATTCCTATGCCTGTGGGGTCCGGCTTCTCTACGATATCAATCCTCGCATATGGGAAGAATCTCTCGGGATTCTCATTGAAGAACATCAGGGCTACGTTCAAGGGCCTGAGATCCTCTTCCGGGCCTCCGACAAGATGCATCGCCTTGATTTTCTCCAGGAAGGGGAGCGTCTTGATCTGCAGCTGCAGCTTGCTGTCTACGGAATAGAGGAACGAGGAAATCAGATTGTCCTGGATGTCATCGAGTGAAGCATTCGCGTTCGGCCTGTCATCGAAGGGGATATTGTCAGCAAGGGCGAAAAGCTCCCTGACCTCATTCTGGTTAGCCTTTACCGTGACGGATCCCTTCCTTATGAAATATGCCTTATCTGTTTTCCTGCCTTCCTCATTCGGGAATGCGCCAGGGTATCTGTATGGCCTGTCGTTCCCTCCCGGTACCCAGATGAGGATCAGGTCCTTCCCTTCGTAGGAGACATTGTCTATCTGCGGTATATAGCGGGGTTCTATGAGATTGCATTTGCTGACCAGTTCCTTATGGATGCGGTCTATGGAGGATTTCTCCAGTCCCTTTATGGGGAATTTAGGCATGCCATCCTCATCTTCCGCACCGATGACGATATAGCCGCCGCCCTGGTTTGTCTATATCATTCGCGAAGGCTGTAATCGTATGGATAATCGGCTCAGGATTCCAGTCGGATTTGTAATCTATACGTGAGCTTTCCACGATCCTGTTGCTCAGTATCGATTCGATTCTCACAGGAATTGCCATGTTCTCCTCCTTTTGCTACACCAGATGCTACACCAGATGCCGCGGCTGTCTACAGCCTGTGTTTTTCCGTAAAGAGATGTGTTAACAACCTGGGAATCGGGGTATAGAATCGCTATTGTCTTGGGAGATTCATGCGATGCCGAAGATGGGACAAAGCAGGAAGATGGATATGCTCAGCGGACCGCTGGCAGGGAAGATAATCGCCTTTGCCCTTCCGCTTGCCGCGAGCAGCATACTGCAGCAGCTGTTCAATGCCGTTGATGTGGCTGTCGTCGGCCATTTCGCGGCCAACCAGGCGCAGGCTACGGCCGCTGTGGGATGCAATGGCCCTGTCATCAATCTGATAGTCAATCTGTTCGTCGGCGTCTCGGTAGGTGCCAATGTAGTCGTCTCGGGCTTCATAGGGCACCAGGACAGGGAAGGGGCGAACAGGGCGGTACACAGTGCCATGGCTATCGCGCTCGCCTCGGGCTTCCTGCTCCTCTTTATCGGGCTTGCCGTATCAAGGCCTATCCTGGAGCTGATGGATACCCCGGAGGACGTGCTGCCATATGCCGTGGAGTATCTCAGGATCTATTCCATCGGCATGCCTGTGATCATGGTATACAACTTCGGCTCGGCCATCCTCAGGTGCATAGGCGATACCCGGCGTCCGCTCTACTGCCTTACGCTTTCCGGGGTCATCAATGCTATCCTGAATATCATCATGGTCGTCGTCTTCCATCTTGATGTCGCAGGCGTCGCTATTGCCACTGTCGCATCGAATGCGGTCAGTGCCGGCCTTGTCTGGCATTTCCTCACCCATGAGGAGAGCGAGATCAGGCTCGATGCCAGGAAGCTCCGCATCGATACGGGGGATATGAAGCGCATCATGGCGATAGGCCTGCCCGCGGGGCTGCAGTCGATGGTATTCTCCGTATCCAACGTTATCATCCAGAGCGTGCTCAATGGCTTCGGGACCAATGCCGTCGCGGGGTCTGCCGTAGCGCTGAACTACGAGAACTTCACCTATTTCGTCGTGTCGGCATTCTGCCAGGCCGTGGTCACTTTCACGAGCCAGAACTTCGGAGCAGGCCAATACAGGCGATGCAACAGGATATTCAGGCTGAGCATGCTCTTCGCGGTCATCTCAGCCATCATCATGAGCTGGGCCTTCATCCTCGGCAGGGGATTCTTCACATCGGTATTCACGGACGATCCGGAGGTCGGACGCTATGCCAGGCTGAGGATCTGCATCGTCCTCGGCCTCTATTTCGTGCTCTGCAGCTATGAGATCAGCGGATCGGCGCTGAGGGGATTGGGGCATTCGCTGACGCCGGCAGTCCTTACCGTCTTCGGCACCTGCGTGTTCCGCCTCTTCTGGGTATGGGTAGTATGCAGGATCTGGCCGCGCTTCGATGTCCTCCTTGCCGTATATCCTATTTCCTGGGTGATTACCGGCACTGCCGTGCTGAGCGCATACTTCATCATGCGGGACAAGGCCTACAGGATGCATCATGCCCTCTCCACGCAGCTGTGGGGCAGGGGGTTGGTCAAGACGGGCGTATCGGATATCATCGGGCCTGAAGAAAGACTATGAGAGAAGATATAAAAGAGAAATGCGGGAAGCTCAAGGCTTTCCTTGAAGACCACAGATGTTCGGATGTCGTGATCGTCGATATGGAGAAGGAGTGCTCCTGGACCGATGCGTTCATCATCGCGACCGTGACTTCGGTCGGGCACCTCAGGGGCGTCGTCCACCAGATCTGGAATGAGCTCATCGACCTGGGGATGGATGTCAACAACCGCCACAAGTCGCCTGGCTCGGATGGCTGGGAACTCATCGACTGCGGCGATATCGTCATACACCTGATGAGCCAGGAGCTGAGGGACTTCTATAACCTCGAGAAGCTCTGGAAGGCTACCGAGGCCCTCTGATCAGACTACCTTCTTCGTCTTCCAGCCGCCTTTGAGGAAGCGGTAGACGAAGAATGCCGCACGGCAGTACCAGTCTATGAACATCCCCCAGCAGACGCCGATGAAGCCCAGTCCCAGCACCGTGCCGAGGAGCACGGAGAGCAGGACGCGGAATATCCACATCGAGGCGACCGACACGAACATAGTGAACCTGACATCGCCTGCTGCCCTGAGGTAGTTCGGCAGCGTGAAGGCAAGGGGCCAGATGAGGAATGTCTGCAGCATATTGAGCCTGGTGCTCTCGATTGCCAGCGCTTCCGCAGCCGCGGAGAGGTTGTACATCTCCGCAAGAGGCTTCGCCGCTATGAAGATGAGCAGGCAGGTGGCTCCCATCATCATGTACGTAAGCGCCATCAGCTTCCTGCCGTAGTATTCGGCTTGGTCCGTCTTCCCGGCCCCGCAGCACTGCCCGATGACCGTTACCGAGGCCATTCCGATGGCCGTGCCCGGGATATTCGCCATCGTCGATACCGCATTGAACACCGCGCTTGCCGCGATGCTGGCCGTACCGAACGATGCTATAGTCGAGCTGATGAGGATCTTGCCGATATGGAACATGCTGTTCTCGATGCCTGAGGGGAGGGCAACCCTGAGGACCCTCCTTATCATCGGCAGGCTGAAGTCGAACCTCAGCGGGTCCTCGATATGTATCACCTCCTGGGGCCTCGTCACCTTATAGACCATGTAGAAGCAGGCGACCGCGCGGGATGCGAGGGATGCGATGCCTGCGCCCAGGGTCTCGAGCCCGACGATGTTTATCAGGATGTAGTTGCCGGTGACGTTTATCACATTCATGATGATCGAGACAATCATCGTGATCCTGCTCTTGCCCATCGACCTGAAGAGGGCATTGGCGCTGTTGAGCACCGCGAGGAATGGGAAGGAGATAAGTATCGGCTCGAAATACATCACAGCCGAGTCCATCACATCGGCATCGATCGTGCCGTAGATGAGGTGGAGGACCTGCGTCCTGAACACGAAGAGCAGGGCCGATACCGCTACGGAGAATCCTATCGAGAGGTACATCAGCTGCTTTGCCGAGTATCTGGCATTCTCCGGCTCCTTCTTGCCGAGATACTGCGATGCGACCACCGCGCCTCCGGTGGCGAACGCAGAGAAGAGGAAGATGAACAGCGCGCTGATGCTGTCGATCAGCGATACCCCCGATACCGCATGCTCGCCGACCCCGGCTACCATTATCGTATCCATCAGCCCTATGGTGACGGAAAGGAGAGTCTCTATCAGGAGAGGTATGATCAGGGACTTGAGGAACCTGCTGTCGAACATCAGCTCGGATTTGTCTATCTTCAGGGGGCGCATTGAGAAGACTGTAAGTCTTTTCCCAGCAGGATACAAGCCGCTTTCCCGAAAATATGGGAAAAGGACAGGATTATGGATCAGCTTGTATGGGATCTTGAAGCATTCCGGTCTCCAGGGGAAACCATGAGGACTGCAGATACAGCAATTCTCCATCCATCTTCCGATTAAAACGGCTTAAACTATTGATGGAGGCAGCCATATGAGAAGATATTGTCCAATCGCTATCCTGGCAGCGGTCCTGCTTGCTTCATGCGCCACTGTATCGGAGGAGAGCCCCTATGAGGCTCTGGAAGAGGAGGCTGCATCCCTTGTGATCGTCATGGAGGAGCCTGCTGCAGCTGTGGCTGATGAGGCTCCGGAAGGGGAGGCGGAAGCTGCTGCAGAGGAGCCCGCCGTCGATTTCGCAATCATCTCAGCCCAGCCACGGGAGCAGTCCGCAATACTGTCCGTGCAGTTCCCCAAAGGGACGGATCCTGCGCTCCTCTCGGTCGAGGGCGGCGGCAGGATAACCGCTATCAGGGGAAGCGGCACAGCGGCCGAGGTAACGGTGTCGGAGCTGGAGAGCCTCTCATCCTACAGCATCTCCCTTGCCTATGATGGCGAGGCCGTTACGGCTCCCTATGATATCCGGACAGGCTCATTCGCCGGCAGATACAGCTGGCAGCCTGCAGATGGCAGCGAAGCCGAGCCGTTCTTCCTCCTTGCCGAGGAGGCCCCTGCCGGCTCTGACTACAGGTACTATATCTACCTTGACCCGCAGGATTCCGCCTTCCCTGAGGGCTATGGGGAGAGGGAGATAAGGATCGCACCGCTTATCGACAGGGGAGAGCCATCGCTTGATGAGATGAAGTACCGCGATGCGCCTGAGGGATATAAGTGGACCAACTCCAAGTGGAACACCGGCTCGATGACGCCTTCCAGGATCGCCTATGTCAGGCCGCAGGAGACGGATACCGGTGACGTGATACATACGCTGGTGGCATCAGTCGCGCTCGGCTTCACGGCGGAGTCCGATGTCCATTACCTCTTCCATGAGAAGGATGGGGTGGATTACCTGATCTTCCATAACAGCATGTCGCCGGGAATCGCCAACAGCTTCCTGAAGAAGAACCCGTCGCCCGGCATCAGGCCATATGAGGTTAACGAGTACTGGTATACCCTGGAAAGGGTGGAGTGAAAGCGGACCGCCGCTTTCCCTGCGGCGGTCCCTGTGTCCTCAGCTGGTAAGGAGGCCTTCGTCCGAGTCGAAATCCTTCTTCCTGATGTGCCTGAACTCATCGATCAGGCTCTGTACCGTGAGGCCTTTCTTGTCATCGCCAGCCAGGTCCAGGATGATATGCCCTTCATCCATCATGATGAGCCTGTTGCCGTAGTCGATGGCGAACTGCATGTTGTGCGTGACCATCATCGCCGTGAGGCTGTCGCGCTTGATGTACTCCTTCGTGAGGTCCATGACGATCTCCGCGTTCCTCGGGTCGAGCGCCGCCGTATGCTCATCAAGCAGCATCAGCTTCGGATGGGAGAGCGTCGCCATCAGCAGCGTGAGCGCCTGGCGCTGGCCGCCGGAGAGGAGGCCTACGTTGTCAGCCATCCTGCTGTCCAGCCCGATTGTCCCCAGCAGCTCCTGGAAGTATTTCCTCCTCTCCTTCGTGAGGCTGTACTTCAGCCCCTTCATGCCCTTCGAGGAGGCAAGGTTCATATTGTCCTCCACCGACATGTTGGCGCTGGTTCCCTTCGTCGGGTCCTGGAAGATCCTGCCGATCATGAATGCGCGCCTGTATTCCGGCGCATTGGTGATGTCCTTGCCATCGAGCCTGATCGTGCCTGACGTGACTGGGAATGTCCCCGCGATCATGTTGAAGAGGGTGGACTTGCCGGAGCCATTGGAGCCGATCACGCAGATGACATCGCCTGGATTCACATGGAGGTTGATGTTCTCCAGCGCGACTTTCTCATTGACGGTCCCCGGGAAGAAGACCTTGGTTACGTGTTCGATGTCAAGCATTTGCAGCACCTCCGTTCTCAAGCTTCGACAGCGCCTTCTTCCTCGCATTGCCGGCCGCTGCCATGGCCCTTGTCTGCGCGATGGCGAGCGAGATGATGACGAGGATGCCGGTCAGCAGCTTGAAGTCATTCGGCGTGATGCCGATAAGGTATCCGTATTTCCTGCCGAGGAACATCAGGGCCTTGTAGATGATGCCGCCGAGTATCGCCCTCAGGGTTATCAGGGAGATCCTGTTGGAGGAGAAGAGGAACTCGCCGAGCATTATCGCCGCCAGCCCCTGCACGACCATGCCGGTGCCGAGGTTCGCGTCCGCGAATCCCTGGTACTGCGCGAGGAGGCCGCCGGAAAGGGCGATGAGCCCATTGGAGAGGCCGACGCCGATCAGCTTGAGTACCGACGGGTTCATCCCCTGCGAGATGATGACCTGCTCATTGCCGCCGAGCGCGCCCAGCGCAAGGCCGAGGTCGGTGCGGAAGAAGAGGTCGAGGAGTATCTTGACCACGAGTACGAAGAGGAGCGTGCCTGCAAGCGAGGCAAGGGCGCTCGATAGGAACGGGAATGCCTCGGGGAAGAGCCTGTAGAGCGTATCGACCCTGACGAGCGAGACATTGGCCTTGTTGCCGAGGATCCTCAGGTTGATGGAGTAGAGCATCGTCATCGTCAGGATACCTGCAAGCAGCCCGGGGATGCGGAGCCTGTTGTGGATTGTCGCCGTCACGAGCCCGCAGAGCACGCCGACGGCGAAGGCGAGGATGAGGCCGACCGTTATGCCGAGCCCGTTGACGATGCACATCGTCGCCACTGCCGCGCCCGTGGCGACAGAGCCATCGCAGGTGAGGTCCGCGAAATCGAGGATCCTGTAGCTTATCAGGATGCCGAGCACCATTATCGAGAAGATCAGGCCTTCTACGAAAATACCTTCAATCATAAACGATTACCGTCCGTAAGTTGTTTTTTCCTAAAAGCAGAAGACCGCCACGCGGCGGCCTTCATAAGCATAGCAGAATATCAGCGCGTTGTCTTCACGCCGTTCTCGATGATCACCATGGCGCTGTCGAGCTGCTCCTGGGGGATCTCGATGCCGAGCTTCTTCGCCGTATCGAGGTTATACCAGAGCTCGAAATCCGCCGGATCCGAGAGGAAGACAGTGCCGAGCGAGCCCGGGTTGGCGCCATTGGCGATCTGCTCTATGAGCCTGCCGACCTCTACGCCGATCGAATGGTAGTTGAAGCCCCAGGAGATGAGGAACGGGAGGCCGTCCACGCCTGACGGGTCTGCCGCGAAGAGGGCCTTTCCGGCGCCGTCGCAGACATCTGCTACCGCGGAGAGCGCGGAGATGACGTTGTTGTCAGTCGCGATATAGACCGCATCGACCCTGTCGATGATCGACTGCGTGGCCATCATGACCTCGGAGGAGTTCGTGACCGCTACCTCGACGAAATCCACGCCGATCTTCTCGCATGCCGCCTTGGCCTGCTCCATGAGCACGATGCCGTTCTGCTCGCCGGAGGAGTATACGTTGCCGATTGTCTTGGCGCCTGTGATGTCCACAAGCAGCTGTATCTGCGACTCTACGGGGTTCATGTCGCTGACGCCGCATACGTTGCTTGCGGGATCCGCGGCATAGTTATCGGCGACGAGCCCGGAATCCTGGGGATCGGTGACTGCCGCGAAGAGCACGGGGATATCGGTGAAGACATTGGCCAGCGCCTGCGCCGAGGCCGTTCCGATGCCGAGGACCATGTCGGCGCCTTCGCTCTTGAACTGCTGGGCGATAGAGGCGGCCGTGGAGATATCACCATTGGCATTCTGGAAGTCATATCTGACATTGAGGTCCGTGGTGGCAAGGTAGTCCTGCATGCCTTCCTCGACCGCATCAAGGGCTGCATGGGAAAGCAGCTTCGAGACGCCGATGAGGATCGAGCCGTCATCAGCGGCTTCGGCAGATCCTCCTGCGATGAGGGCAAACGATGCAGCAAGGACTGCAAGAAGTGAGATTATCCTCTTCATATGAAAATACCTCCCTGATAGTTATTCGAACTATAGCAGGAAGGTTCCGGTGGATTCAATGTTGCGGATTCAAAGCATGAATAAATATTCAGGAAATATTCCTTTCAGATTACGTAGGCTGCTTCTGCCAGCATATCCTCCGGAATCGTGATGCCAAGCTCATCGGCAGCCTCGGTATTGATATACAGCTCCAGGTCCGTCAGCAGGACGGTCCCTATCGATGCGGGGCTCTCCCCGTTGAGTATGCGGCTGGCGATCTCGCCTGTCTGGCGTCCAGAGCGGTAGTAGTCGAAGCCGCCGGCAACCATGACATCGGTTCCGAACGATGATGTCGTATCGGCGCTGAAGAGGGGGATGCCGCTGTCCATGCAGACCTCGGAGAGCGATGCTATCGCCGATATCACGGTGTTGTCAGTCGCAACGTACATGGCGTCGACCCTGCCAGCGATCGACAGTGCCGCCATCCTCACCTCTGCCGAGTTCGCCACGGCCGCGGTGACGAGCTGCACGCCGTTCTCCTCGCATACGGCCTTCATCTTCTCCATGCTCGATATGCCATTGGCTTCGCCTGATGTGTATACCATGCCGATGGACCTGGCTCCCGTAAGGCGCTCGATGAGGCTGAAATGCTCCCTGATGGGGACTTCATCGGATGTCCCCGCCACATTGTCCAGCCCTGCCAGTCCGGCAGCTTCCACATCGGTTACGGTCGCGAAGACGACAGGGATGTCCTCGAAGGCATTCGCGAGCGCCTGTGCCGTCGGCGTGGCGATGCCTATGGCGATGTCGACGCCTTCGGTGCTGAATACATTGGCAATCGATGCCGCGGTCGAGATGTCTCCGTTGGCATTCTGGATGTCATACTCGGCATCGATGCCGTTCTCTTCCAGATAGTCGATGATCCCACGCTCGATGTCATCAAGGGCAGGGTGGGCCATCAGCTTTGAGATGCCGATCCTCAGCGTCCCGTCCTCCTCGCCGCTTCCCTGCGCGCAGAGGGCGGCTGCGGCAATCAGCATGATGGCAAATGCGTATATCCTTCTCATGTGATACTCCTTGTAGTAACGTTGATGCTACTCTAGGGAGTAATCAGTCCGATGTCAAGATACTATTTGCAGAAACATCAGAAATCGAGGTCGAGTTCCTCATCCTCCTCGTCCTCGTACATCCCGCTTTCCTCCGCTATGCCATCATCTATATAAGGGATAATCGTGTAGAGGACGTCTTCCTCCAGCTCCTCATCTTCTTCCATGCCCCTGATTATAGCCCCATTCCTGTTCATATGGCAGGTGTTGTGCTAGAATCAGGGCATGCTCACGTATACCGTTCTTTCCATGGGTGATCCGTGCGGTACATCTCCTGAGATAATCATCAAGACGGTCGAGGCCCTGTCCTCGTCGCCCGACGCTACCATCGTGGTAGTAGGCGATGCCGGGGTCTTCAGGAGGACAGCCGCAGACCTTTCGATGCCTCTGCCATTCACGTATTTCGCCGATGACGAGGCGGACCTCATGCAGGCGGAGAGGAGGAGGGAGCCGTTCATATTCCTCTCGTCCTCGTCCATGGACCTCGGTTCATTCGCATATGGCAGCCTTTCAGCGGAGGCAGGCGATGCCTCCTATAAGGCGCTGCATGCCGCCGTGGATATCATACAGAACGGCATGGGCCGCTCGCTTGTCACATGCCCGGTCAGCGGCCTGTCGCTTGAGGCCGCAGGATACCAGGAGAGGTCTGTCCATGGGCTGCTGAGGACGTTCGCTTCCACGGACAGGCTCGAGAACATGCTCTTCGCCGGCCGCATGAACATCTTCGGCCTGACGCACAGGCGCTCGCTGCGCTCGGCAATCGCGGAGGTGACGAGGGAAAGGATAATCGAAGCCATCATCAAGATCGATGCGCTCCGCGTCTCGCCCTATTTCGAGAAGGGGAAGCCGCTGGCCGTATGCTCGCTCAATCCCCTGTTCCCCGATGGGAGCTGGACAGGCCCGGAGGAAGAGGAGGCCATCATACCTGCCGTGGAGGTCGCCAGGAAGCTCGGCATGGATGTCGTGGGGCCTGTTTCGCCAGAAGCGGTATTCTCGAATGGCGCGAAAGGGGAATATGCGGCTATACTGGTTATGACAAGCGGGGAGGGCTTCGCCGCTTGTTCCGCGGCAGCGCCTGATGAGACCCTCATACTCTCGTGGGGCCTTCCGTTCCTGAGGATCGGGCTTGTGGGCGATGCCGGGTTTGCCGAAGCTGGAAAGGATATGGCCTGCATAAAGGGGATGCTCAAGGCCGTGTCGGAGGCGCTGAGGCTCCGTGATACGGGCTTCATGGTCTGAATCCATCCTGCATGGCGCAGGTACTAACGCTCGTCGAGCGTCTATAAGACCGGCAGCCGGACGCTGCCGATATGGAGGAATGGCGATTATCCGTATATTGCCATAGGTTCTTATGAAGAGAATTACAGCCAGGGCCGCACTGCTCCTGATAGCCGTGCTTCTGCTTGCTTCCTGCGCGACGCAGGTCTCGATTCCATACACCAGGCCTTCAGAGGTCAACATGGGGCGCTACCGCAATCTCGCGGTGGCCTCGACGGTTCCTTACCGCGGCTATATCGGGCCGGGGCTTGCCGGCGGCTGGATACCGGTGGATGCCGCAGGCTTCGGCGTCATGATCCATCCCACATGGGGCTCCAATACCGTCGCGGCTGTCGCATCGTATGCAACCGAGCAGCTGTGGTCCACGCTCAGCTCGTCTGGCTACTATAACCTGCTCTCGCCATCGCAGACCGATGCTATCCTCTATGCCCCTGTCAATGTATCCAGGGAGCTGAGGAGGATGGGCTATGATGCCATCATGATCCCGAGGATCGATGCGATGAATGTCGATGAGAGCATCTATACGACCGTCAATCCGGTCACGTACTACGATCCCTATTTCGGCGGCTACATCGATGACTACGAATACGAGTACCATCTCAGGAGGAGGATCTCGATCACATACACGGTCACCGTGGTGGATACGGCTACGGAGAGGATCGTCACGACGAAGACCTTCTCCGATTCGACCAGCTTCACCGAGACGTTCGATCCAGACTGGCCGTCCTTCAATGATTCCGAGTACTACTTCCGCCGCATGATCAGGGACTTCCAGCAGGGTGTCGTGCGCCTCTTCATCCCGACGACGGCGTACTACAGCGTCTCGCTGATGGACAACAATCCCTCCCTCGATGCCGCCGCGCCGGCATATGATGCCGCGTCCAATGGCGATTTCCAGACGGCGCTTTCCATCTTCACCTCATGCTGGAATACATACAGCCATGCCCCGTCAGGCTACAACGCGGCGCTGATGATCGCGGCGCAGGGCAGGTACGATGAGGCTATCGATATCCTCAGGAAGGTCCAGGCCATCTCCCCGTCCGGCGATATCCCGCGCGTCATCTCCGACCTGACCGCGGTCTCGCAGCAGGATAAGCAGGCCCAGGCCCAGATGGCTGCCGCTGCCCAGTCCATCGTCATACCGGAAGAGTGGAGGGATGACTCCATCTACGAGTATCTGGTGAGGTAGCCTATGCTGTTCGTAAGGGATGAGATGATGGTACCGGACCTTTCGTCCAGGAAGAGCGCATGCATAGCGTTCTCCGGCAGGTCCGCGGTGAAGGCCGGCAGGATGCAGGCCGCTTCATCGCCGAACAACGGCATGGAGGTGCTGAAGAGGTTCATCAGCTCGTCGGCATTCAGCGTGATAGTGCTTTCCGGCTTCACCGATGTGATGCAGGATATCAAGCCATCGGGGCTTGCATGGCTCTCCGACCACCTCTCGGAGCCCGGCATGCCCGTGGTCGTCATCACGGGCACGAAGGACCCTGATAAGGCCGCCGGGCCGTACAGGGAGGTCGAGACCCCGTTCGAATTGACGAATATATTGATGAATATAAACTAGTTTTTGAAAAATTATTTCATTTGATATCCCAGAAGCGATGGTAGAAGCATTCAAAATGCAGGTTTTATTTAATTATTCCATCGTTTTTGGGATATTCTAAGTCTATTCTCAGGCTATTGATTGCCCCGTCCTGCGCTTCTGCGGATAATTTTTGCAGTTTGGGCTGCTGCTTGCTATAATCGGGAACAGTATATGCAGGGGCAGCGGCCCGTGCTTAAGGAGGTGGCAGATGCTGCTGAACATGACTATTGCGAACTTCAAGTCCGTAAAGTCCCCACAGACGATAAGCTTCCAGGCTGTGCGCGATTCGCGCCTTCCTGAGTCGAAGGTCGTGGCGGTGAACGATAAGCTCAAGGTCATCAAGACGAGCGCCATCATAGGCCCGAATGGGGCAGGCAAGAGCTCATTCGTGCGCGCCCTCGAGGTGCTCAAGAGGATCGTGATGGCCCCTGATGGCCCCGAGAACCCGCTCCAGAGCGCATTGACCGGAACGACATTCGCATACGGCATCGACAAGGCCACGCCCGCTACGATACAGATCGAGGTGCTGCTCGACAAGGGCGATGGCACCGACGAGCATCCATCGGTCATCGCCAGGTACACGCTCCGCGCCAATAAGGAGAGGATCTTCGAGGAGAGCCTCTACTACATCCTCGGCTCCTCGAAGAAGCTGATGTTCGAGAGGATTCTCGGCGATGACGGCGCGTATGCATACCGCTTCGGCAAGCTCTACAGGGGCGAGAAGAAGAGGCAGGCTGCCAAGCTCCCAGAGAACAGGACGTTCCTCGCAGGGTCCGCCAGGAAGGGCGGCCAGACATCCAGTGAGCTCTATGGCTGGTTTGAGAACCGCCTCAACATCCTGCCGATGGGCGTCAGCAGCAAGGCGGAGGCCTATGTCTGCGAGATGCTGAAGGCGCATCCGGGCTGGGGCGAGCAGTTCGTGAACTACCTCTGGGCCCTGGATATCACGGATATCAGCAGGATAGAGGTGAAGACGAACGACCATGGCGAGGACCACCTGAGGTATACGCACATCTACGTCAATGACAAGAAGGCGGAGGGATATGCCAACATGTTCCAGGGCGAGAGCCTCTCGCTGAGGAGGCTTACCGCCATCGGCTTCGCGTTCTTCGAGGCGTTCATCACCCAGAAGACGCTGGTCATCGATGACTTCGGGCAGCTTCTCCATCCCGATGTGCTCTGCCATATCGTGGAGATCTTCGAGAACTGCGACAAGGAGAGCCAGATGCTCGTCGTGGACTGCAACCCGTCGCTTCTGCGCGATGGCCTCCTGAGGCGCGATGCCATCTGGTTCGCGCAGAAGGATTCCGAAAGCTCCACCGAGTACTTCTCCCTGTCCGACTTCAAGGGAGCCCGCTCGAGGATCCCGACTTCGCAGAGATACATGCAGGGTGCATTCGGTTCGCTGCCGATCCTGAGCGAATTCTACTTCGTACACGATGGGACGCCTGCCCAGGCGCCTACCAATGAGCAGGAGGTATCCGAATGATCAAGCGCAGGAAGAACATAACAGATCCCAAGCAGACGATGCTCATCGTCTGCGCCACGGAGGCGGAGACCCTGTACTTCTCGCAGATGAGGAAGGACTGCAGGTATGTGAACCTGACAGTGCTCACATCCCCGAAGAAGGACCTGAAGTCGATGATTGACTTCACCGGCAGGGAAAGGTCCCATGGCCGCTTCGATTCGGCCTGGGCGCTATTCGGATTCGATGATGTATCGGCGGATGCCGGCGTGCTGAAGGAGATGGAGGAGTATGCGGAGCGAAAGAAGGTGAAGCTCTGCTGGTTCAACCCCTCATTCGAGCTTTGGTTTGCGCTCCATCTCGCAGCTCCCTCTTCGTTCACGGCCGATCTCTCGCCGTATATGAACAAGCTCAGGGAATCGTTCCCCGGGTTTGCCCTGACGCCTGAGTACTTCCTGACAAAGGGCCTCAATGTCGATATCCGCCTCTTCCCGAGGCGCGCGGCAGCGGACATCAATGCCAGGAACTACAATGCCGTCGCAAGGCAGGCGACAGGCATCGACGCAAGCCGCATCTCCCTTCTGCTGGAGGATGTGACGGCAATCTGCGGAACCGCGGACATGTCGCATAACCAGAGGGTAAGAAGGTAGATGGAGGCAGTCCCTCTTCTCCTGAGCCTAGGGGCCCTTGCCATTGTGAGCATGGACCTTGCGCTCTCGATAATCTGGAACCGCAGGGCGCGATACAGCTGGTCGCGCACCTGCATAGTTTTTACTGCATCGCTGATGGGCGCCGTCGTGGCGTTCGTGCTTGCCCAGTACTCCTCATATGCATTCTCGGGCCAGGCGCGCGAGATCCTGCTGTACATCTGGGAATCGCTCCTTGTCGCCGACAGCACGTTCATCCTGGCGATGCTGCCGTTCTTCGCCTGCTGGATCGTCGCCCGTCCCATGCATCCTGCGGAGAAGGTGCTCTCGACGGCTGTCGCGTGCATCTACCTGGCAGTCTCCGTCTCATACACGGTCTTCGGCCTGCAGGTCCTTTCGCTCCTGCAGTACCTGATCTGGGCTGCCGTGGCCGCCTACTGCATAGTCATCGCGCTGGCGTTCTCGCGCAATGTCGCGGACAAGTCCGTGCAGCTGATGTGCCGCACGCTGGCAATCATCTCCCTCTCGCTGATGCCCCTGCTGATACTGACCTGCATCTATGCCTGGCTCCGCGATGCCGTGATCGCAGTCGTCGCCATGGCATACTCGATTGCCATACTCGTCTTCCTCTTCATCGCCACGGCGCATCAGGAAAGTGCTTCCGCCGATGCCAGGAAGGAGCCCCTTTCCTCTGAGATCATCCAGGAGCGGTACCATATCACGGACAGGGAGCTTGAGGTGATCTGCCTGATAAAGAAGGGCTGCACCAACAAGGAGATCGCATACGAGCTCAGCATATCGGTCAATACCGTCAACAACCATATAGCGAACATCTTCGGCAAGACCGAGGTGCGTAGCAGGATAGACCTGCTCAATCTCCTGCAGGAGGCCTCCTGGTGAACGATGTTCCCTTCAGATACTCCGTGCCGCAGTGCTGGTATGGCGGGCTCTACCATGACAAGTCGGAGCCCTGCAAGGCCGGGCGGCCATTCACGCTTGCGCATTCCCTCCGCCCTAGGCGCTGCATCCTCGTCGTCCATGGCTACACGGGCTATCCGGGCGAGGTCGTAAGGCCTGCACGCGAGCTCTATGCGCTGGGCTATGATGTCTATGCGCCGCGCCTGCCGGGACATGGCACATCGGGCGCGGATTTCGCCAGGACGGGGATGGATGACTGGCTTGGCCTGGTGCTCAATGCCGTCCGTGACCTCAGGACAAGATACGACGAGGTCTTCATCGCCGGCCATTCGATGGGAGGGGCCCTTGCCATCATCGCCTCCGCCAGGGAGGGGCTGGGGAAGACCGCGCTGCTCGCACCTGCCGCCGCGCCGCATGATGCCCGCCTCCCGATAGCCAGGCTCACGCTTGCCGGCATCTTCTCCCGCAGGAAGCCTGTTCCGTGGAATAACGACCCCGGCTATTCGATGTACTATGAGGACGCCCCTGCCGATGACATGCATCTCGGCGCTGAGTACTGGTCGTGGATATACTTCCGCCAGCTCAGGGACCTCTTCAGGCTCTCGCGCTCCGCCATGGATGCGGCAGCAGGGCTCACGGGCGATGCGCTGCTGGTGACGGCAGGGAAGGATGCCATCATCCCGGCGGGATGGACCGATGCGCTCTATGCCGCCATACCCTGCAGGAAACGGCTTGTGCCGGTAGCCGGAGCGACCCATTACATGCTCTATGACAAGGACAAGGAGGCAGAGGAGGAAGCCGTATCGGCGGTGGTCTCCTTCTTCGGTCCTTAGGTTGCCTTATGGGGCCAAAGATATTAAGATTGGACACGTTTTAGGAGAGAATATGGACGTTCGTGTTCGCTATGCCCCATCACCGACAGGGCTGCAGCATATCGGAGGGATCCGCACTGCGCTCTACAACTACTTCTTCGCACGCTCCCAGGGAGGCAGTTTCATCCTCCGCGTGGAGGATACCGATAGGGAAAGGTACTCAGACGAATCGCTTGAGGACCTCTATTCGACGCTTGACTGGCTCGGCATCAGATGGGACGAGGGTCCCGTCGTGGGAGGCCCCTGCGGCCCGTATATCCAGTCGGAGAGGTTCGATCTCTACAGGGAGTATGCAGAGCAGCTCGTAAGGGAAGGCAAGGCATATTACTGCTACTGCTCCGCCGAGCGCCTTGAGGAGGTCAGGAAGCAGCAGGCCGAGAGCAAGAGCGAGTACCAGGGATACGACAGGCACTGCGCCCATCTCACCGATGAGGAGAGGGCGGAGTATGAGAGGCAGGGGATAAAGCCCGTCATCCGCTTCCGCGTCCCGACCGAGGGGAAGACGACCTTCCATGATATCCTCATGGGAGATATCACGCGCCGCAACCGCGATATCTCCCCGGACCCCATCATCCTCAAGAGCGATGGGTTCCCCACGTACCATCTTGCCAATGTCATCGATGACCACCTGATGGGCATCACCCATATAATGAGGGCCCAGGAGTGGATCCCGTCCGGACCGCTCCATGTCCTCCTGTACCAGGCCTTCGGCTGGGATGTCCCGCAGTACTGCCATCTGCCGATGGTGATGGGCAAGGACGGCCAGAAGCTCTCGAAGCGCCATGGCTCCACCGCCGTGCGCGACTTCCGTGCCAAGGGCTACCTTCCCGAGGCGATCATCAACTACGTGACGCTCGTAGGCTGGTCACTTGACGGCTCGACCGAGTTCTTCACCCGCGAGGAGCTGGAGAAGTGCTTCACGCTCTCCGGCATACACAAGTCCCCGGCCGTGTTCGACTACAAGAAGCTTGACTGGTTCAATGGCCAGTATATCCGCGCGGCTTCCGATGAGCGCATAGCTGACCTGGTGACGCCTTATCTGCAGGAAGCGGGATTCATCCATGATCCGGCCACGGAGGACGAGAAGGCGCTCATCGCCCGCCTTGTCCCGCCTGTGAAGGAGAGGATGAAGGTGCTCTCCGATGCGGTGCCGCTTTCAGCCTTCATCTTCAGGGACGAGCCTGTGATGGACAGGTCCGTATACGTGGCCAAGGGCTCTGATGAGGAGAAGACCGTGGAGGCTCTCTCCCGCGGCAGCGAGATACTGCTTGCCGGCCTCAGGTCAGGCAGGGAGCAGGCGGCGATAGAGGAGGACCTTGCGGCGCTGGCAGGCGAGCTCGGCATCAAGGTCAATGGCGTCTTCCAGCCGATAAGGGTCGCGATAACCAATTCCGCCGTATCGCTTCCGCTTTTCGATTCAATCGGATTACTTGGGCTCGACGAGACGGAGAGGCGTCTCCGCCGCGGCCTTTCAATACTCGAGGAGAAACAGTAAATGTCACAAGCAGCAACAATGGATAAGATCGTATCGCTCTGCCGCCGCCGCGGCTTCATCTTCCAGTCCAGCGAGATCTATGGCGGACTGAACGGAGCCTATGACTACGGTCCGATGGGTGTGGAGCTCAAGAACAATATCAGGGACTTCTGGTGGAAGGAGATGATCCAGATGCATGACAACATCGTGGGGCTCGATGCCTCCATCCTCATGCATCCGAGGGTCTGGGAGGCTTCAGGCCATGTCTCCAACTTCACCGACCCGATGGTGGACTGCAAGGTCTGCAAGTCACGCTTCCGCGCTGACCAGATCGACCTTGAGGGTGCCTGCCCGGTTTGCGGCAACAAGGGTACGTTCACCGCTCCCCGCAATTTCAACCTGATGTTCCAGACGCATATCGGCGCCAATGCCGATGAGGCATCGGTAGTCTACCTGAGGCCTGAGACAGCGCAGGGTATCTACGTCAACTTCAAGAACGTCCTCCAGTCGTCGAGGGTGAAGCTCCCCTTCGGCATAGCCCAGGTAGGCAAGTCGTTCAGGAACGAGATCACGACGAAGAACTTCATCTTCCGCTCCTGCGAGTTCGAGCAGATGGAGATGCAGTTCTTCTGCAAGCCTGGCACCGATGAGGAATGGTTCCCGTACTGGAGGGAGCAGAGGATGGAGTTCTACAAGAAGATGGGCATCCATCCCGAAAGCCTCAGGTGGCATCAGCACGGACCGGATGAGCTGGCGTTCTATGCCAAGGATGCATACGACATCCAGTTCCTCTTCCCGATGGGCTGGCAGGAGCTCGAGGGCGTCCATTCCAGGACCGACTATGACCTCACGCAGCACCAGAAGTTCTCCGGCAAGGACCTCACGTACCTCGACCCGGAGACGCAGGAGAGGTATGTGCCGTATGTCGTCGAGACATCGGCAGGCCTGACGAGGAACGTCCTGATGGCGCTCTGCGATGCATATGACGAGGAGGCGACTCCGGAAGGCGATACGAGGACGGTCCTCCACTTCCATCCGGCCATCGCGCCTGTCAAGGTCGCGGTCCTTCCTCTCGTGAAGAAGGATGGGCTGGCAGAGTATGCCTCGAAGCTCGAGCATGGCCTTCGCTCTGATTTCTTCACCTTCTACGACCAGTCCGGCGCCGTGGGCAGGAGGTACAGGAGGATGGATGAGATCGGTACGCCGTACTGCGTGACTGTCGATTACCAGACGCTTGAGGACCATACCGTCACCGTCCGCTTCCGCGATTCCATGGAGCAGGTCAGGGTCAGCGCCGACCAGCTTGCCACGTTCATCCATGATGCGATGAAGAACTACAAGAGGGTGTGATAGATGAACAAGGCTCTCAAGGTTCTCATAGACAGGGGATTCGTCAAGGACTGCACCGACTGGGACGGGCTCTCGGACCTGATGGACAGGGGCCCCGTGACATTCTACTGCGGGGTCGACCCGACAGGGCCATCGCTCCATGTGGGCCATATCGTGCCGTTCTTCGCCATGCATCACCTGCAGGAAGCCGGCCATAACCCGATTGCCCTCGTTGGCGGCGGGACAGGCCTGATCGGCGATCCCTCAGGCAAGACGGAGATGAGGAAGATCCTCTCCGAGGAGACCATCCGCGACAATGCCGAGAGGATTAAGGGCCAGCTGGGCAAGATTGTCGATTTCTCCCAGGAGCCGGCTCCCGGGCTCGGCAGGGCCAGGATGATGAACAACGCGGACTGGCTCGTCGACCTGAACTACATAAGGTTCCTCAGGGATGTGGGCGTCTACTTCTCAGTCAACAGGATGCTGACGTTCGAGGGCGTGAAGCAGCGCCTTGAGAGGGGGCTCTCCTTCATCGAGTTCAACTACCAGCTGCTGCAGTCCTATGACTACCGCATGCTCAATGACCTCACCGGCTGCCGGCTGCAGATCGGCGGGGCCGACCAGTGGGGCAATATCGTGGCGGGCATCGACCTCATCCAGCGCATGGGCGGCGAGCAGTGCTATGGCCTCACGTTCAACCTCATCATGAGGGCCGACGGCAAGAAGATGGGCAAGAGCGAGAAGGGGGCGGTGTTCCTTTCCCCGGAACTCTATTCGCCGTATGACTTCTTCCAGTACTGGAGGAATGTCGCTGATGCCGATGCGGTCAGGTTCATGAAGCTCTTCACCTTCCTCTCCCTTGACGAGATCGCCGAGTACGAGGATCCGCAGAGGAACATCAACGAGACGAAGGAGAGGCTCGCATACGAGGTGACGAGGATCATCCATGGCGAGGAGGAGGCCGATAAGGCGCTCAACGCCGCGAGGAACCTCTTCTCCGCCGTCTCTGGCGCCAGCAAGGAGGGCGTTCCCTCCATCGTGGTATCGAAGGCGGATCTCGACAGCGGCATCGGCGTGCTTGACCTCTTCACCCGCTCAGGGCTCTCGTCATCCAACGGTGAGGCAAGGCGCCTTGTCACGCAGGGCGGCGCGGAAGTCAACGGCAGGAAGGTCACGGACCCGAAGACCATCATCACGTCCGGAGAGCTTGACGGCGATGGCGAGCTGCTGCTCAAGGCCGGCAAGAAGCGCTTCATGCGCATCATAGCGGAGTAAGGGCATCCATACTCCGCCTGTCATATATCGGCATGGGCGACCATGCCGATTGCCATCATAAGGGAGGTTAGATGGAACAGCTGAAGTGCCCGAGCTGCGGTACCGTGTTCACCGTCGAGGAATCAGGATACGCATCGATAGCCAAGCAGGTGAGGGATGCGGAGTTCAGGAAGGAGCTGGAGAGGCTCGAGAAGCAGTTCAGGACGGAATCGGACCTCAATGCCGAGCGCCTCCTGGCCGAGAGGCTCGGTGCCAAGGACGAGGCGATTGCCTCCCTGAAGGATGAGCTTGCCTCCGCACGCCAGGATGCGGCATTGCAGCTACGCGATAAGGAGGCGGAGAACGCCGTCCTCAGCCAGAAGCTCGAGGCTGAGAAGTCATCACGCGAGAAGGATATCAGGGTAGCGGTCGATGCCGCGCTTGCAGCCGAGAGGAAGGAGAGCGGCAGGCTCCTTGGCGAGGCTGAGCTGAGGATCCAGGAGCTGAGCCTGGGCCTGAAGGCAGAGAAGGATGCCAGGGACACGGAGATCAAGGCTGCTGTCGCAGGCAAGGCGGAGGAGGTCGCCAGGCTTGAGGCCTCCATGAAGGCCAAGGATGCCGAGATGCGGCTTGCCCTGGAGAAGGCCAGGGGCGAGGCAGGGGAGCTTGCCTCCGCCAAGGACATCGAGATCGCAAAGCTGAGGGGTGACCTTGCGGCCAAGCAGGCCGAGATGGAGCTCGCCATCAAGACCGAAGGCGACAAGTACGCCTTCCTCATCAAGGCCAAGGATGAGGAGATAGAGCGCTACAGGGACTTCAAGGCCAGGCAGTCGACCAAGATGGTGGGGGAGTCGCTGGAAGTCTACTGCCATAACCAGTTCAGCCAGATCAGGGCCGCGGCATTCCCCAATGCCTATTTCGAGAAGGACAATGATGCCCGCACCGGCAGCAAGGGCGATTTCATCTTCCGCGACTGGATAGACGGCGAGGAGATCATCTCCATCATGTTCGAGATGAAGAACGAGATGGATACCACGCAGACGAAGCACCGCAATGAGGACTTCCTCAAGGAGCTCGACAAGGACCGCCGCGAGAAGGGATGCGAGTATGCCATCCTCGTCTCGCTGCTGGAGCCCGATAGCGACCTGTATAACGTAGGCATCGTCGATGTCTCGTACCGCTATGAGAAGATGTATGTCATCAGGCCGCAGTTCTTCATCCAGATGATCACCATATTGCGCAATGCGGCTGCCAGCTCCGCTTCCTACCGCAGGCAGCTTGCCGAGGTCCGCAGCCAGAATATCGACATAGCGAACTTCGAGTCTTCCCTCAATGACTTCAAGGACAGGTTCGGCAGGAATTACAGGCTGGCAAGCGAGCGCTTCAAGGCGGCGATTGATGAGATCGACAAGAGCATCCAGCACCTGCAGAAGATCCGCGAGAACCTGCTCAGGTCAGAGGACAACCTCCGCCTTGCCAACGACAAGGCCGAGGACCTGACGATAAAGCGGCTCACGAGGGGCAACCCGACGATGAAGGCGATGTTCGAGGAGCTGAAGGAAAACGGGAATAATGGGGAGTAAGGCCTCTGGAAAAGGAGATTTTCCGCTGAGGGTATCATATAATGGCAGTATTGAGGATGGGTTCCATGTCAGCGGAAAAATCGATTGACAACCCATCAATGTGATTTATACTGGATTTGTGTGCTCGAGCACATTATCAGTTTATGGAGGATATATGAAAAAGGCGCTTTCAATTTTCGCGGTAGCTGCCCTTTCCGCCGCCATGGTCTTCGCCGGCGGTTCCAAGGAAGGCTCTTCGAATTCCCTTCGCTTCATGTGGTGGGGCGGTGATGCTCGCAATGCCGCGACCATCGAGGTGATCAACAAGTACATGGAGGAGAATCCTGGCATCGAGATCGCAGCTGAGATCAACAGCGATTCAGGATATATCGACAAGGTAGCTGTCATGCTCTCTAGCGGCACTGCACCTGACATCATGCAGCAGAACGTCGACGCGGTCCCTGACTTCGTCTCGCGCGGAGACTTCTTCGTCGACCTCTACCAGTATCCAGAGCTCTTCGACACATCTGGATTCGAGCCCAGCTTCCTCGCATCCTTCGGTACGTTCGATGGCAAGCTCCTTGCCGTTCCTACAGGCGTCTCCGGACTTGCGATGATCGCCAACAACGCGGCGGCAGAGACCTGCGGCATCGACCTTACGAAGCAGATCTCCTGGGACAGCATGCTCGCCGATGGCGCCAAGCTCCATCAGGAGCATCCTGACTACTACTATGCCAATGTCGATACGAAGATCCTTGCCGAGTATGTCCTCAGGCCATACCTCAGGCAGATCACGGGCGAGAAGTTCCTGGTAGACGAGACCAAGGAGCTCGGCTTCACGCGCGACCAGCTCGTGGAGGCCCTCTCGTATATCGACCAGTGCTATAAGCAGGGCGTGTTCCAGCCTGCAGCCGAGAGCGCTACGTTCAAGCAGCAGACCCAGAACAACCCGGCATGGATGAATGGCAGGTTCGTATTCGGCTTCGCGGCATCCTCGAACGCCAACCTCCTCATGGAAGCCATCCCCGGCGGCTCCTTCACGGCTGTCAGGCTCCCGCTCGCTGAGGACAGGGTCACCGATGCCTACTTCGTCGATACCCCGCAGTACATGACGGTATATACCGGCTCGAAGAATGTCGAGGAAGCTATCAAGTTCCTCAACTACTTCTACAACAACCCTGAGGCACAGGCCATCCTCAAGGACGTCAGGTCCGTTCCTCCTACATCCACTGCAAGGGCGTACTGCGCCGAGCAGGGAATCCTCAATCCTGTCATCATGCAGGCTGTCGACTATGCGCAGGGCATGAACGGAACGAGCGACAAGGGCCTTTCGACGAACCCTGAGGTCATCCAGATCCAGGAAGATGCCATCGAGAGCGTAGCCTACGGCACGGCAACCCCGGAAGAGGCTGCAGACCAGGCTATCGTCCTTCTCGAGAACTTCCTCAGCAGGCAGTAATCGCAATCGAAATCTCATGGGCAGCTCCGATAGGGGGCTGCCTTATCATCCTTAGGGGGAATATCTATGGCTGTCAAATCACTTGATGCTGGTGTCAAGCTCAGGAAGGGCCATTGGGGAAAGAGGAACAGGACGGGACTGTATTACGTAAGCATCTGGCTTATCGGCTTCGCTCTCTTCCAGCTTTATCCATTCATCACATCGCTTTACTACTCATTCACGGATTACAGCATCTTCAAGGCTCCGGCATTCGTCGGGTTCAAGAACTATGTGGAGCTGTTCACCATCGACCCTGACTTCATGAACTCGATGAAGGTCACGCTGCAGTACACCTTCATCACCGTTCCGGGCAAAGTCATCCTTGCCCTCTTCATCGCCATGCTTCTCAACAAGAAGCTCAAGGGCGTCAACTACGTCAGGACGATCTACTATATCCCATCGCTGCTCAGCGGTTCCGTGGCTGTGTCCATCCTCTGGAAGGTCCTCTTCATGAATGACGGATTCATCAACAGCCTCCTGACCGCTATCCATCTGCCGTCGATCCCATGGCTCGGCTCGACCCATACGGCGCTGATGACGATCTGCCTCCTCGAGATCTGGCAGTTCGGCTCGTCGATGGTCCTCTTCCTCTCAGCCCTCAAGCAGGTGCCGACCTCGCTTTACGAGGCCGCTACCATCGATGGCGCCAGGAAGGGAACGGTATTCTTCAAGATCACGCTGCCGATGATTTCATCCGTAGCCTTCTTCAACATCATCATGCAGCTCATCCAGGCGCTGCAGAACTTCACCTCGGCATTCGTCGTCACCAACGGCGGACCTTCGAAGGCCACCTACGTGCTGGGCATGAAGCTCTATACCGATGCCTTCAGGAACTTCAGGATGGGCTATGCCTGCGCGACATCATGGATCATGTTCGCGATGATGCTCGTGATGACGCTCGCCCTCTTCGCTTCGTCCAAGAAGTGGGTCTATTACGATAATTGAGGAGGATGGTATGACAAACAGGCAAAAGGAAATCAGGTCAACGGTGATGTATATCATCCTCGTCGCTGTCGGTGTCGTTATGCTCTTCCCGGTATTCTGGATGTTCCTCGCATGCTTCAAGACAAACAACGAGATCTTCGGAAGCCTTAAGCTCCTGCCGTCATCATGGAGCTTCGAGGCATTCGCCAAAGGCTGGCAGACGACAGGCACGTTCACGTATACGCGCTACTTCTCAAATACGTTCCTCCTCGTCGTCCCGACCGTCATATTCACGATAGTCTCCTGCTCGCTCGTCGCGTACGGCTTCGCCCGCTTCGAGTTCAAGAGCAAGAACGTGCTCTTCATGGTCCTCATAACGACGCTGATGCTGCCCAACTCGGTCATCATCATCCCCCGCTATGCGCTCTTCAACAAGCTGCACTGGCTCGACTCGTACCTGACATACTGGGTACCGGCGATCTTCGCATGCTACCCATTCTTCGTGTTCATGATGGTGCAGTTCCTCAGGGGCATCCCCAAGGACCTTGATGAGTCGGCATATATGGATGGATGCACATCGTTCAGGTGCTTCGTGCAGATCCTCGTCCCGCTCCTCAAGCCCGCTATCTTCTCCGCGGCGCTCTTCCAGTTCCTCTGGACGTGGAACGACTTCTTCAACACGAACATCTACATCAACTCCAACTCGAAGTTCCCGATGTCGCTGGCGCTCAGGATGAGCATCGATACCACGTCATCGATACAGTGGAACCAGATCATGGCCATGGGCCTTGTCTCGATCCTTCCGCTGATCATCCTCTTCTTCGCCGGCCAGAGGTACTTCGTCGAGGGCATCGCCACCACAGGCATGAAGAACTAGGAGAGAGTATGGATACCTATCGCAACCCGATTATCCATGCAGACTATTCAGATCCCGACGTGATATGCGTCGGGGATGATTTCTACATGGTCGCATCGTCATTCACCTATATCCCCGGAGTGCCCATCCTCCATTCGAAGGACCTCGTCCACTGGCATATCATCAACCATGTCGTACGCTCGCTCCCGTTCGATAAGTACAGGGAGCCGAGCCACGGGTCAGGGACCTGGGCGCCATCGATCAGGTACCATGAGGGTACGTTCTACGTATTCATCCCCCTGGTAGATGAGGGGATCATGGTGGCAAGGAGCAATGACATATACGGCGAGTTCGAGCTGAACATGCTTACCCATACAGCCGGCTGGATCGATCCATGCCCGCTCTGGGACGATGACGGCAGGGCCTATATGTTCTTCGCCTATGCCAGGAGCCGCTGCGGCCTCAAGCACAAGCTGATGATGATCGAGATCGACAGCGAGTGCAGGAAGACGATAGGCAAGGAGAGGCTCATATTCGACGGTACGCAGACAGCCCATACATGCGAGGGCCCCAAGGCCTATAAGAAGGATGGCATGTACTATATCTTCTTCCCGGCAGGGGGAGTCGCCACGGGCTGGCAGGCTGCCATCCGCTCCACGTCGCTCGATGGCCCGTTCGAGTATAAGATCCTCATGAACCAGGGCAAGACCGATGTCAACGGGCCCCATCAGGGCGCATGGGTGACGGCTCCGGACGGGCGCGGCTGGTTCGTGCACTTCCAGGATGTCATCGAGCTCGGCAGGATCACGCACCTGCAGCCGATGTGCTTCTTCCAGGGCTGGCCCTATATCGGCATGGATATCAACGGGGACGGGATCGGCGAGCCCGTGCAGGAATGGGAGGTCCCGGTCAAGGATGCGCCGCAGTACGCCATCCAGACATCCGATGACTTCTCATCTCCTGAGCTGGGTCTGCAGTGGCAGTGGCAGGCCAATCCGGATGATGCCTTCTATTCCCTTTCCGAGAATCCCGGCCATCTGCGCCTGAGATGCATCAGGAACGAGGAGCGCGAGCCTCTGCTGTGGTATGCTCCCAATGCGCTTACCCAGATACCGCAGGCCCGCAGCCTCACGATGGCGGCATCGCTTGAGCTGGCAGGCAGGGAGGCGGGAGACAGCGCGGGTATCGGCATCATCGGCCATGAGTACGGCTATCTCGCCATCTGCTATGACGGCAGCGGCTACCGCCTGCAGTGCTTCAGGGGCCATGTGACCGAGGAGGAGTTCCGCGGCAAGGCGGAGGAGGCCATGGTCGCCGAAGCGAAGCTGCAGTCGCCTTCCGCCGTGCTGAGGCTCTCGCTGGGGGAGGACAAGGCCTATACGTTCTCCTACTCGGAGGATGGCAGCTCATTCAGGCCTATCGGGCCGTCCTTCAGGCTGGACCGCGCGACCTGGACGGGCGCCAAGCTCTGCCTCTGGGCAGTGCAGAAGGAAGGTGCCGCATCCTCAGGATATGCGGACTTCAGCAGGGTCGACATAATATGAATCATGGGGCTGCCGACGGGCAGCCTCTTCTTCTGCCGTATCATATGCTATCATTTCCATGTGGCCAGGATATGCCATGGCCTGAGGGGAGCACATGACCAACGCAGAAAGGAAGAAGAGGATACTCGAGCTGGTGTCAAGGAACAGGAGCGTGCAGATCACCGACCTTACCGAGCTTTTCGATGTCTCGGTGATGACGATACGGCGCGACCTCGCCGAGCTCGAGGAGAAGAAGTACATCAAGCGCGTGTATGGCGGCGCGGTCCTCAATGAGGAGGAGCTGAATAAGCCGTACTTCCCGCGTGCCGCGATAAACAGCATCACCAAGGGCCTGATCGCGCGCAGGGCCGTGGAGTTCATCCATGATGGCGATACCATATTCCTGGACCTCGGGACCACCGTCCTGAGCGTCTCCAGGTACCTGGAGGGCAAGAGCCGCCTTTCCGTCATAACATGCTCCATCCCTGTCGTGAATGAGCTCGAGAAATACGATGACATAACCGTCTATTCGCTCGGCGGCGAGCTCAAGAGGGAGAACCATGCCTTCCTCGGTGCCGGCACCGAGGCCGAGGTGGAGAAGTACTGCGCGGACATAGCCTTCATCGGTGTTGCCGGGATTTCCTTCGATTTCGGGCTGACGAACTTCTACCACCAGACGGCATCGCTCTGCAATAAGCTCATGAGGCATTCCAAGAAGGTGATCCTCCTTGCCGACAGCTCGAAGTTCGGGAAGGCGAAGCCTGCCGTGGTCGGGAAGCTTTCGGATATCGACATAATCATCACGGATGATGGGATCCCTGGTGCCTATCTGGAGGCATTCCAGCATATGAATGTAGAGGTCGTGATGGTGGAAAAGCCTGAGTGATTATCAAATCTGGAACATTCTAGATAAAATTTGTAACAAAAGTTTGACAAATGATGTTCTCGATGTAATCTAGTTGCAAGAGGCCAGATACATGAGAAAGAACATCAGCATCCAGCACGCAGTCAAGAGATACGGCAACAGCACAGTCATCCACGACCTCAGCCTTTTCGTCAGGGAAGGCGAGTTCTTCACCCTTCTCGGCCCCTCAGGCTGCGGCAAGACGACCCTCCTGAGGATGATTGCCGGCTTCAACAGCATCGAGGGTGGTGATTTCTTCTTCAACGACACGCGCATCAACGACATGGACCCGGCGAAGAGGAATATAGGCATGGTCTTCCAGAACTATGCCATATTCCCGAACCTGACCGTGAGGAAGAACATAGAGTTCGGCCTCAGGAACCGCAAGCTCCCGAAGGAGGAGGTGAGGGCGCAGGCTGAGAAGTTCATGCACCTCATGCATGTCGATGAGTACGCCGACCGCCTCCCTGACAGGCTCTCCGGCGGACAGCAGCAGCGCGTCGCCCTGGCCAGGGCACTGGCCATCACGCCCGATGTGCTCCTCATGGACGAGCCGCTATCCAATCTCGATGCCAAGCTGAGGGTGGAGATGCGCTCGGTGATCAAGGAGATACAGAACAAGGTTGGCATCACGACCGTATACGTCACGCATGACCAGGAGGAGGCCATGGCCGTCTCCGACAGGATTGCGGTCATGAATGATGGCGTCATACAGCATATCGGCACGCCTAAGAACATCTACCAGCGTCCTGCGAACCTCTTCGTCGCGACATTCATCGGCCGTACCAATGTCCTCAAAGGCAGGCTCCTGGCAGAGTCGGGGCGCACGTTCATCGAGACGCATGACGGATACAGGGCGGAGATCCGCGGAGTGCTGTCGGGCTATGCCTCGGACAGGGATATCGTGATCTCGGTGCGTCCTGAGGAGTTCAGGCTGAAGGTCGATGATGGCGGGGACGGCATTTCCGCTACGATCCGCGATTCGGTGTTCCTCGGGCTGAATACCCATTACTTCGTGACGCTTTCCACGGGCGAGGAGGCGGAGATAATCCAGGAGTCGTCGATAGATTCGATAATCGAGCCTGGTACCAGGATCCGCCTGACGGTGAATACCGAGAAGGTGAATATCTTCTCCGAGGATGGTTCTGCCAATCTGCTTGCAGGAGTAGTGAACGACAACGCGATGGAGGCATGAGCATGAAAGAGAAGAGAAGACCCGATATGTGGATTGCAGTCTCTGCCGTCCTCTTCCTGCTGTTCCTCGTCTTCCTGATATTCCCGCTCTTCCAGATCATGAAGCAGTCGGTAATCGCGGAGGACGGAGGCTTCACGCTTGCGCAGTTCCGCAAGTTCTTCAGCCAGAAGTACTACACGAACACGATATCGAACAGCCTCAAGGTCACCCTGGCGGTGACTGCATGCTCGCTCCTTGTCGGCATCCCGATGTCGTACTTCTACTCGTTCTACCGGCTGAGGCTGTCCAAGCTAGTCTTCACGATCAGCATCCTCTGCTGCATGAGCGCGCCGTTCCTGGGTGCCTATTCCTGGATACTCCTCCTCGGCAGGAGCGGTGTCATCACCACGTTCTTCCGCAGTTCGTTCGGCATCGATATCGGCAACATCTATGGCTTCGGCGGCATCCTGCTCGTGCAGACGCTTAAGTTCTTCCCGCTCGTGTTCATCTATATGAACGGAGCCTTCAGGAACATAGACAACTCGCTGATGGAGGCCTCGGCCAACCTGGGCTGCACAGGGCTCAAGAGGCTCTTCACCGTCGTGCTCGCCCTGGTGATGCCCACTGTCCTGGCTGCGTCGCTGCTCGTCTTCATGAGGGCCTTCGCAGACTTCGGCACCCCTGTCGTCATCGGCGAGGGATACATGACGTTCCCCGTGCTCATATACCGTGAGTTCGTCAATGAGAACGGCGCGGACTACGGCTTCGCCTCCGCAATCTCCGTCATCGCCATAGCCGTCACGGCGCTTGTCTTCCTGGCGCAGAAGTGGGCCACCAGGAAATTCAGCTTCTCCCTCAACTCCCTCCATCCTGTGGAGAAGAAGGAAGCGAAGGGCATCGGCGGCTTCCTGATGCATGCCTACTGCTACCTCGTCTGCATAATAGCATTCATGCCGCAGGTATTCATAATCTACCTTTCCTTCAGGAACACGAATGCCGCGGGCACGATCTTCGTGGATGGCTATTCGCTCTGCAGCTACCGGGCGGCGATGAGCAGGCTGCTGATGAGGTCGATGGGCAACACCGTCAAGCTCGGCCTGCTGGCACTGCTGTTCATCATCGTCATAGCGATCATGATCTCGTATCTTACCGTGCGCAGGAAGAACGTGCTCAATGACACGATCGATACCTTCTCGATGATCCCGTACATCATGCCGGGAGTCGTCATAGGCATCGCCCTCCTCACGGCTTTCGGCCACAAGCCGTTCAAGCTCACGGGCACGTTCACGATCATGCTCCTGGCCGTCATAATCAGGAGGCTGCCATATACGATACGGTCGGCTACCGCCACGCTTTCGCAGATACCGATGAGCATAGAGGAGGCCTCGATAAGCCTCGGCGCATCGAAGCTCAAGACGCTTACTAGGATAACGGTGCCGATGATGAGCAGCGGCATCCTCTCCGGCGCGATCCTCAGCTGGGTTGCGATACTCACGGAGGTATCGAGCGCGATCATCCTCTACAACAACCGCAGCATAACGATGACGATTTCCGCGTACGTCGCCATAACCCGCGGCAACGAGGGCATGGCAGCCGCTTTCGCCGCCATCCTCACCGTGATGACGATTATATCGCTGCTTATCTATCTGAAGATCAGCAAGTCCGAGGATATCAGGCTCTGATGAAGTCAGAGGAACCGATATAGAGAAAAATTGGAGGTTATATGAGAAAATTCATCGTCACGCTTCTTGTCGTGCTCATTTCGCTTTCAGGCGTGTTCGCATCGGGATCCAAGGAGGCTTCCGCATCCGCATCCGGAATCGGCGACAGCCTCGTGATCTACACTTCCAACACGGAAGCTGAAATCGCGGCCATGACGGCTCCTTTCCAGGCGCTCTACCCGGATGTGGAGATCGAGATCGTCAACGGAAGCTTCGGAGAGCTGTTCGCGCGTCTCCAGGCCGAGAAGGATGACCCCGTCGCTGACATCATGCTCGGAGGGCTTTCCTCGACAGATGGCGATACGTACGAGTCATACTTCATGGAGTATACATCCACGCACAATGATGAGCAGATAGCCCCTGCCACTAACGGCTACTACAGCGTATACGGCATGTCGACGGTATGCTTCGCCGTCAACACGAGGCTTGAGAAGGAGCTCGGCCTCGATATCCGCTCATACGAGGACCTGCTTGACCCGAAGCTCAAGGGCAGGATCATCTTCTCCGATCCCAACAGCTCATCGGCTGCATGGAACAACCTCTGCAATATCTTCTCCGTCTATGGCGTCGATACCGATGAGGCCTGGGCGATCATCGAAGGGCTCATGAAGAACGGCATGGTCGTAGGCTCATCCTCCTCCAAGTGCTTCAAGGACGTGGCGAACGGCGAGTATGTCGTAGGCCTTACGTACGACAATGGCGCCGTTACCATGCTTGGCGCGCCTGACTATGAGATGCGCTATCCGGAGAACGGCACGTCCGGCAAGGATTCCTGCTTCGCCATCATCGCCAACTGCAAGCATCCTGAAGCCGCGAAGGCATTCGTCGAGGCCATGACATCCAAGGAAGGGACTGAGCTCATGTACTCGATGTATGGCGGCGTCCGCTTCACCAACTCGCTTGTATCTGAGCCTGATTCATTCCAGCTTGGGAAGACAAGCGAGATAAAGTGGGTCAGCAGGCCTGTCGCGGAGCTCACCGAGAAGAAGGACGCGATCCTCGAGAAGTGGAACGCTCTCTACGCAAGCATCTACATGTAAGCATCGATGGTATTCCCCGGCTGCAGGTTCCCCGCAGCCAGGGATCCATGCTCCGTATCTGAGGATACCGGAGGCCGATATATGGGCAGCGGTCATCATCTGGGCATGATGGCCCGGTGCCTGCTGCAGCAAAGAACTGGATTTTGTCATGGATACAGCAAAGAAGGATGTAGGTTTAATCGGTCTTGCCGTAATGGGCGAGAATCTCGTGATCAACATGGAGTCGAAGGGATTCAGCGTGGCTGTCTACAACAGGACGCTGGAGAAGGTCGACAGGTTCATCGAGGGCCGTGCCAAGGGCCGGAATATCATAGGTGTGCACAGCCTTAAGGAGCTTGCCGACTCGCTTGAGCGGCCCAGGAAGGTCATCCTCCTGGTGAAGGCCGGGGCTCCGGTCGATGATTATATAGGGAAGCTCCTGGAGGTCCTGGAGCCTGGCGATATAATCATCGACAGCGGCAACAGCTATTATAAGGATACAATCAGGCGCACGGAGTATGTGGAGAGCAAGGGGCTTCTCTTCATCGGTACCGGAATCTCCGGAGGCGAGGAGGGAGCGCTCAAGGGGCCTAGCATGATGCCTGGCGGCTCTGCGGCCGCATGGCCGTTCGTGAAGCCGATCTTCCAGGCGGTAGCCGCCAAGGTCGAGGACGGCACTCCCTGCTGCGACTGGGTCGGTACAGGCGGCGCCGGGCACTTCGTCAAGATGGTCCACAACGGCATCGAGTATGGCGATATGCAGCTTATCAGCGAGTCCTACCACCTCATGAGGAACCTCCTGGGGCTGGGCTGCGATGAGATGGGCGATATCTTCGAGGCATGGAACAGGACCGAGCTCGACAGCTACCTTATCGGCATAACGAGCGATATCCTCCGCAAGAAGGATGATGATGGCCTGCCGTTGGTGGACAAGATCCTCGATTCGGCCGGACAGAAGGGTACCGGCAAGTGGACGGGCGAGGCCGCGCTCGAGGAAGGCGTCCCCCTTACGCTGATCGCGGAAGCCGTATTCGCGCGCTGCCTTTCATCGATGAAGGAAGAGCGCGTCAGGGCCGCCGAGGCCTATGGGGTCGGAAGGGCGCCATACACCGGCGATAAGGCTGGCATGATAGAGGATATCAGGAAGGCGCTCCTTGCCTCCAAGATCATCTCATACGGCCAGGGATATGCCCTGATGAGGGCTGCCGATACCACGTATGGCTGGAACCTCAACTACGGCGGCATCGCGCTGATGTGGCGGGGCGGCTGCATAATCAGGTCGACATTCCTCGGCAGGATCAAGGAGGCGTATGACCGCGACCCGCAGCTGGAGAACCTGCTTCTCGACCCGTATTTCCGCTCGGTGATGGCCACGCTCATCCCATCATGGCGCAGGGTGGTCTCCGCAGCTGCATTGCATGGCATCCCCGCTCCGGCGTTCTCTGCGGCGCTGAGCTATTTCGACGGGTATACCTCCAGGACGCTTCCCGCGAACCTGATACAGGCCCAGAGGGACTACTTCGGCGCCCATACCTATGAGCGCCTGGACTGCGAGAGGGGCCGCTTCTTCCACTCCAACTGGACAGGGGAGGGCGGCACGACCGCGGCTTCGACATATTCTGTATAGGAAGCCGGCTGCAGCTCATTCCGATCGGGGCTTCTTCCATTTGCGGGAGGCCCCGTTTTCCTTTTCCTTCCCCCGATTATGTATTCCATGTGAAGATTACGTGCCAACCGCGTCTCTGCAATATGAAGAAGGCTTCACACTTCTTGACAATAACTTCACCAATGGGGATATTCGTTTTACACATTGGTTTGGTAACGTACAATCGGAATAGAAAATCCGTTTTTAGGAGAACGATAGATATGAGGAATGTTCTTGCGTTTCTGCTGTCGCTGGCATTCTTCCTTGCGCCGGCTGCCGCCGCGGATGACCTACCGGTCGTCACGCTGGACGAGGCGCTGGCATCAGCTGAGGCCAACAGCATAGGCCTGCAGCAGGCGAGGATAAAGCTTGACCAGACGGTGAGGAATCAGGATGCGGTGATGACCACTTTCATGCCGGATCTTGCCCTGACTGCCGGACTGTCGACAGGAGCTGTATTCCCCGGGCATGTACTGGGTGAGGCAGCGGTTGAATCCACGATGTTCACGGGACTGAATGTCTCCGCAGGCGTGGCCGCATCTTTCACATTCGACGGCACGATGATAACAGATGGGGCAGGGAGGAGGATCGCCAAGGAAGGCGCAACCCTCGATTACGCCTCCGCCCATCGCGATATGGAGAGCTCCATAGTCGATGCATACTGGAGCATAGCGGCAGGCGATGCCTCGGAGCAGAGCGCGCGCCTCAGCCTTGAGAATGCGATGGTCAGCTATGATTCTGCAAAGGAGATGTATGAGGCAGGGCTTGCCGATGAGCTCACGCTGCGCGATGCCGAGCTGATGATCCAGCAGGCGGAGATCCAGGTGCAGACCCTCAGCGATGCCAACGCGCTGACGAAGTCGGCATTCATGAACGCGACAGGCCTCAAGGATGACTTCACCACCGAGCCGATGCCGGGCACGGTCATGCTTGACCTCCCTTCCCCGGAAGATCTCTTCGATGAATATGCTGAGGGCTCCCTCGATATCCGCACGGCACGCAATGACCTGCTGAATGCGCAGAACGGCCTCGATACGGCCAATGTCGCATCATTCGTGCCTGTCCTCGCGGTAAACGTCAACTATAACTATGCCGGCAGCACAGGAGCCGGCGGGGTATGGGACTACAGCCATCAGACGCATGCCCTGACAGGCGGCGTCACCCTTACGCTTCCCATCAGCTCGATGATACCGGGCAGCGAAGCCGACATGCTGCGCAAGGATGCCGGCGATGCGGTAAGCCTTGCCTCGCTTGCGCTGCAGAGTGCGCAGGATACGCTCCTTGAGGGCATCAGGCAGTCGGTGATGACGATTGAGCAGTCACAGAAGACGATATCGATGGAGACAGCCAGGTTCGAGACGGCGAAACGCAGCTACGAGCTTGCCCAGGAGTCATTCTCCGCTGGCCTCATCACCGCTTCTGACCTCAATACGAGGCGCAACAGCCTCCTTTCGGCGGAGCTATCGCTCCTTTCGGCGCAGCTTGACCAGCTTGTCGCCTCCTACGATCTCTCATACATGCTGGGCATCAGCATCGAGAGCCTTCAGACCAAGTACATGACCACAGGAGAGGAAAACTGATGGAATACGATGATAACAATGTCGATAAGACCGAACAGGTAGAGGATGCGAAGATCTCCTTCAAGGAACTGGCGAGCAAGACGCAGAAGCCATCCGTTTTCGATAGGGTCACCACGATCATACTGCTCGCGATCTGTATAGCGATGGCTGCCTATGTCATATTCGGCTCCGTCGGGACCAGGCAGGCTGCCGTGGAAGAGCAGGCCGTCGATACCAGGATAAACGTCAGGGCCGAGGCCGTGCAGCCTGGCACGTTCAGGAACTATACGAGGCTCAACGGCGGCATCGGCAGCGATAACAGCGATGTCGCCATCGTGCCTGATACGGCAGGCAATATCGTCTCGATGCTCGTCAAGCGCGGCGATATGGTGAAGGCCGGCGATGTGATTGCCTATATCGACCCATCGCGCCCTGGCCAGAACTTCAAGGAGAACCCGGTCGAGAGCCCTGTTGACGGCATGATCACATCGATTCCCGTTTCGCTCGGCCAGCAGGTAAGCTCGGCGACGACGATCGCCACCATCTCCGGTGACAAGACGCTCTATATCGAGGCGTCGCTTCCCGAGCGCTATATCGGCACGGCCGCGGTAGGCATGGCTGCGGACTTCACCAGCGTCGCCTATCCCGGCGAGACATTCACCGCTGAGCTCTCGTTCATCTCGCCGAACGTGAAGACGACGAACCGCACCGCCGATATCGAGCTCGCCATCACGAGCGGAGCCGAGAAGCTGAGGGAAGGCATGTACGTCACCATCGACCTCGTGACCGAGGAGCAGCAGGATGTCATAGCGATTCCTTCCTCTGCGATCACGGAGACCCTTGATGGCAATATCGTGTATGTCGTCGAGGACGGCAGGGCCTCGGTGAGGAACGTGACCGTGGGAAGCAGGAACGAAAGCGAGACGGTCATCACATCCGGACTCCAGCCCGGCGACGTGGTAATCACTGCCGGAACGGTCGCTGACGGAAGCGCCGTCAACGTGCTCGAGTAAGGAGGCTGCGATGACTCTATCGGAACTGTCAGTAAGGCGGCCTGTGCTGATGACCATGATCTACATACTGATCATGGTCATAGCGATGGTCTTCCTTCCCAGGATGGAGATCGCGCTCTATCCTGATATAGATATGCCGGTCATCACGGTCTTCGTCGACTGCAATGACGCAGGTCCTGAGGAGATCGAGCAGCAGGTCGCGAAGGAGCTCGAGGACCGCTTCAGCTCCCTCGAGAACCTCGATGAGATCATGACCATCTCCAGCGATGGAACCTGCATGGCCATCCTGCAGTATGACTATGGCACAGACCTTGATGACTCGGAGAGGGACCTGAACTCGGCAATCACGATCCTGTCCCAGATCCTGCCATCATGGACCGAGACCCCGCAGTACTTCAGGCTTGACTCGATGGGCGCATCCTCCGCGGTGACCCTTTCGCTCACTAGCGACTCCCTGTCGCTTGATGACCTGAAGATGCTCGGTGAGACGACGATCTCGCCGCTTATCGAGAGGATCGACGGGGTAGGCCAGGTATCGGTCAGGGGCGGAAGCGATGTCGAGTACCATATCGATGTCGACCCGAACAGGCTTGAGGCCTACAACCTCTCGCTGACGCAGATCATCAGCGCCATCTCCTCCGACAACATCCAGGCCACAGGCGGCCAGATCACGGAAGGCGGCATGAACCTCCAGGTGGCGGCTGATGCCAGGTATGTCACGTTCAGCGATATCGGCAATACAGTCATCACGACGATTGATGGCACCCCTATCCGCGTGAACGATGTCGCGACCGTGGTCAGGGGAGCTGACAGGAACGCCAGGAGCGAATCATATCTCGGTAACGAGAGGATCGTCACTATTTCCGTCACCAATGACTCCGACAGCAATGCAACTACGGTCGCGACGGCAGTCCTTGCCGAGCTTGACAGCATAAGGGCGGAGATTCCGGACACTGTCTCCATCAGCCTCCTCAGGGATTCGACGGAGATGATCAGGAGCACGATGAGCGAGGCATTCAACTCCCTCTATCAGGGCGTCATCCTCGCTGCGCTCATCATCTGGCTCTTCCTCAGGGGCATCAAGACGACGGTCATCATCTCGCTTTCGATGCCTATCTGCGTACTGATTACGATGATGCTCATGTCGATTTTCGACGTGACGATCAACGCCATGTCGATGTCGGGCCTCATCCTCGGCATCGGAATGATAGTCGATGCCTCCATCGTCATCCTTGAGAATACTTATTCATACAGGCTGCTGGGGCAGAAGAGCGCTGTCGCTGCGATTCTCGGAAGCAAGAACATGTTCAATGCCATCTTCGCCTCCACGCTTACGACGATCTGCGTATTCGTCCCCATCATCATCTTCAAGAATGACCTCGAGTTCCTCGGCATCATGTTCCAGGATATCGTAATAACGATCTGCATCTCCCTCGCGTGCTCGCTCTTCGTGGCCGTCACGCTCGTACCAGCGCTCTGCGGATCGATCCTCAGAATCAACACAAGGACGCAGAAGCCGCTGAAGATCCGCTGGATGAAGAAGATTGACGATGCCTGCATCGCCTTCGAGGATTCGATGAAGAGGGGATATGTCCGCGTGCTGGCATACTTCATGAGGCACAGGCTGCTGCTGATCGTCCTCCTTATCCTTCTCCTCGCGGTCTGCCTCAAGCTCTTCCCGCTGCTGGGATTCGACCTTATGCCGCAGCAGACGACGGACGATGAGGTCGAGATGTCCCTTGAGCTCGAGCAGGGCACGTCGATCGACGTGACGAGGGAGTACGTGATGGATATGTACGATAAGGTCCTCAGCGTGCTGCCGGAGGATTCGTACGAGAGCATCCAGCTCTATATCGGTACGGGCATGATGACGACGAGCGAGAACTCCGGTTCCATCCTCATCAAGCTTCCTGACATCACCGAGCAGACGGTCAGCGCCCTTGAGGTCCAGGACCTCATCAGGCCGTTCATGAACGAGGACCCGAACGCCCCGTGGCTCTTCGAGACGTCGCAGGCGGGCAGCATCAGCGCGATCGATGTGGAAATCCACAGCGAGGATACGGGCGATGCCCAGTATGTCTCTGACCAGATCATGGCGATCATGCAGGAGCATGTGCCTGGAGCTATCAACATAGATACCGATGCGGACAGCGGCACGCCGAAGGTCAGCGTCGTCATCGATAAGGACCTCGCGGCCGATTACGGCATCAGCGTATCGACGGTCACGAGCGTCCTGCAGACGGCCATCTCCGGCTCCACTGCCTCCACGATCTCCACGTTCAGCAGCTCCGAGACATATGATGTCATCGTCGAGGTCGCTCCTGATTCTATCGAGACCGTGGACCAGCTCGGGCAGCTGCTTATCCCATCGTCTTCCGGCATGATAAGGCTCGATACGATCGCTCAGTTCGAACGCACCACGACGCCGGTATCCATCATCAGGGAGAACAGGGTGAGGATCAACCACGTCACCGCCGATGTCCGCGACGGATATGCATCGAGCGTTGTCCAGAGCGCGCTTGACAGGGCTCTCTCCGAGTATCTCGTCCTTCCTGAGGGCGTCTCCATCGAGCAGGGCGGGCAGATGAGCGAGATGATGAACTACGCCCCGACGCTTATCGGCATCGTGCTCCTGGCGCTTTTCCTCGTCTACGCTGTCATGGCTGCGCAGTTCGAGTCGCTTGTCGATCCGTTCATCATCTTCGCGACGATCCCGCTGCTGATGATCGGCGTAATCGGCATACATCTTGCCTATGGCCAGTCATTCTCGCTCTTCTCGATCGTCGGCATCGTCGCCCTCATCGGCGTCGTCGTCAACAACGGAATCGTGCTTATCGACTGCATCAACAGGCTCGTCAGGCAGAAGGTCCCTGTACGCCAGGCCTGCCTCCAGGCTGCCTACGGCCGTCTCAGGCCTATCCTGATGACGACGCTGACGACCATCCTCGGCCTTATCCCGATGGCATTCTTCCCGGGAGAGGGCGCGGAGATGCTGCAGCCTATCGCGCTGACGTTCACCGGAGGCATCCTCACGGGTGCGTTCCTCACGCTGCTTCTCTCGCCCGTACTCTATTCGATATTCAACAGCAGGAGGGAGAAGAGGTTCGACGATCCCGAATCGCTGACCAACCAGCTGAGGGAATACGATATGAGGCGTATGGCCCACATAGACAGCATGCTCTGATCACAGGTCCGCTGCTTCGGCAGCGGATCCTGCTTTATGGGGGCAATGCATGGATCTGCAGGGCTGCGGCAAGGAGGCATCCCCTACTTGGTGCAAAGCAGGCACTTTCTTTGCATTCCGTTGTTCACAACGGGGGTAAAGAGAGGTATCATTGTAATAAATTTTTCTGGAGAGACTCGTGGTTAAGCTAGCTGGTTTCAAAAGGGGAGGCGTGCATCCCGATGACAAGAAGAGACTCTCGAAGGATAAGGCGATAGAAGTCCTGCCGATGCCTTCCGAGCTTGTGGTCTCGATGTCGCAGCATCTCGGTGCGCCTGCCGTCCCTGCTAAGAAGAAGGGCGATGAGGTCAGGCGCGGAGAGGTGATCGGCACAGCCGCATCCTATGTATCCGCCGATGTCCATAGCCCTGTCGACGGCACCGTCGTCGATATCCGCCGTGTCCGTGTCGCAGCGGGAGCTGTCGCGGATGCTATCGTAATAAAGCCTGCCGAGGTGCAGGAGACTTCCTTCGCCGAGGAGTTCGACTGGCAGTCGCAGAGCCCTGAGGACCTGCTCAAGACGGTGCGCTCGATGGGTATCGTCGGCATGGGCGGCGCTACGTTCCCGACCGATGTGAAGCTCAATGTCCCGATGGGGAAGAAGGTCGATGCGCTCATCATCAACGGCGTCGAGTGCGAGCCGTACCTGACATCTGACTACAGGCTGATGATGGAAAGGGCTGATGGCCTCCTTGAGGGCGCCATGGCTGCCGCGAGGATCGCATCCCCCGAGAGGATCTATATCGGCATCGAGGCCAACAAGCCCGATGCTGCCGACCATATCGAGGCGAGGATAAGGGAGCATGGCTATCCGATCGAGGTCATAAGGCTCCGCGTGCGCTATCCGCAGGGAGATGAGAAGCAGCTCATCCAGGCCGTGCTGGGCAGGGAAGTGCCTTCCGGCAAGCTGCCCCTTGATGTAGGCGCCATCGTCATGAACGCCTCCACGGCCTATGCGGTCTACGAGGCCGTCCGCTTCCATAAGCCGCTGATCGAGCGTATCTGCACCGTCTCCGGCGAGTCTTTGAACGAGCCGAAGAACGTACTTGCCCCAATCGGGACGAAGTTCTCCGACCTGATTGCCTTCTGCGGAGGCGAGAGGCCTGACCTCGTGTCGATAGTCGCAGGCGGCCCGATGATGGGATTCGCCATAGCAGACCCCGATACGCCGATGGTGAAGGGCTCCGGCGGCCTGCTGCTCCTGCCGAGGATGTACGAGGAGGCTTCCTTCCCCTGCGTGCTCTGCGGCAAGTGCGTGCAGCACTGCCCGATGGGGCTGCAGCCCAACCTGATGTTCAGGAATATCAAATACGGCAACTACCAGGTGGCTGTCGACCTTGGGCTCATGGACTGCAAGGAGTGTGGATGCTGCGCCTATACATGCCCGTCCCAGCTTCCTCTGGTGCAGGGCTTCAAGCTCGGCAAGAAGATGGCAAGGAGGCTTAAGAAATGAATACCGTGAAATCCAGTCCTCACATCCATGGGCCTCTCAGGACTGACAAGGCGATGCTGATGGTCACCATCGCCCTCCTGCCTGCCGCCTTGTGGGGTGTCTATGCGTTCGGCTTCAGGGCGCTCTTCACGCTCATCGTCGCCATCGCATCGTCCCTCCTGACTGAGTTCCTGCTCGGCAAGGTCTCGCATGAGTCCACGCTCCGCGACGGGTCCGCGCTTGTCACGGGGCTCCTCGTCGGCATGAATATGCCGCCGCTGGCATATCATCAGTTCTATATACCGCTTATCGCATCGGCATTCGCCATCACGGTCGTCAAGTGGACATTCGGCGGCCTTGGCTGCAACTGGATGAATCCGGCGCTGGCGGGAAGGGTATTCGTATTCTTCTCCTTCACGTCGCAGATGTCCTCGTTCATCCTGCCGCGCACGCTCTCGGTTGATTCGCTTTCCTCTGCTACGCCGCTTTCGGCGATGAAGACTGCGATGACTGCAGGCGCTGCCGGAAGGAGCAGCGAGCTGCTGGCGCTCCCTGTCACGGAATTCGCCCAGAACGTCGCCGATAAGCTCGACATATCCCCGTATGCCGTCGATGCGTTCCTCGGCAACAGGGCAGGGTGCATAGGCGAGGTATCGGCTGTGCTCCTGCTGCTCGGCGGGCTCTTCCTTCTCTGGAGGGGCATCATCACATGGCGCATCCCCGTCGTCTATATAGGCTCGTTCGCCATCCTCTCCTGGATGTTCGGCGGCATCCCATATGGGCTCGGTGCCTTCCATGGCGAGATCCTCCTGCCTGTCTTCTCAGGCGGCCTGATGCTGGGTGCGTTCTTCATGGCGACGGACTGGGTCACGACCCCGACGACGCCGAAGGGCGAGATCGTCTTCGCGATCGGCTGCGGCTTCTTCACATTCCTCATCAGGTATTTCGGCTCGCTTCCGGAGGGCGTATCGCTGGCGATCATACTCATGAACATCACGGTACCCCTCATCGAGAAGGCCACCAGGGTGAAGAGGTTCGGATACGTGAAGCCGGAGAAGAAGGCAAAGGAGGCGAAGGCATGATGAAGCATATAGCCAGGATAGCCCTGGTCCTCTTCGCTATCTCCGCGGTATGCACGGCGCTCTGCGCTGTGGTGAATGAGGTCACGGCTCCCGCCATCGCCCAGAATACCGAGAAGACGAGGCTGGAGGCACTCGAGGCCGTGGCGGCCGGGTATACGATCGGCAAGGAGCAGGAAGGCAACGGAGGCGATATCGCATACGTGATCCCGCTTGCCGATGAGAGCGGCAAGACTGCTGGCTGCATCCTCCAGCTCTCCTCCTCCGGATACGGCGGCGAGATGACAATCGTGGCATCGTATTCGCTCGATGGCACCCTCCTCGGTGCCAAGCTCATGGCTGATTCCGAGACGCCGGGACTGGGCAAGAAGGCTGAGGAGGACTGGTATATGGCGATGTTCCAGGGCAAGGGCGGGACAGAGCCTATCCCGACTGCGAAGTCGATGCTTCCGGCTGACCTCAATGCGCAGGTCTCCGGAGCCACCATCACGTTCACGGGAGTCTCTTCGGCGCTCGCGGCCGGCTCTGAATACGTAAAAGGCCTGGGAGGCAGTATATGAGCCAGATGAAGGAACTTACGAAGGGTATCTTCAGGGAGAACCCTGTATTCATAATCATGCTGGGCATGTGCCCGACGCTCGGCGTATCGACGCAGGTGTCGAATGCGCTCGGCATGGGAGCAAGCGTCATCTTCGTGCTGACCTGCTCGAACATATTCATATCGCTATGCAGGAAGATCATCCCTGATGCTGTCAGGATTCCCTGCTACATCGTCATCATCGCCTCGTTCGTCACGATCGTGGAGATGGTCCTGCATGCATTCGTGCCTGCAGTCTATGATGCGCTGGGAGTCTATCTCCCGCTCATCGTCGTCAACTGCATCATCCTCGGACGCGCAGAGGCATTCGCAGGCAAGAACGGCGTCGTCGCCAGCGCCCTCGATGGCATCGGCATGGGAATCGGCTTCACCCTTTCCCTCACCCTGATAGCGCTTATCAGGGAAGTCATCGGCGCCGGCACGATCACGCTCTTCCCGATGGGCTCGTTCTCCGGCACGATTACGCTGCCCGGCATCTCCGAGTCCCCGGTGAGGGTCATGACGCTTGCCGCAGGCGCGCTCCTTCTGATGGGCTATCTGAAGGCATTCTTCGCATGGAAGGGGGAGAGGAAGGCATGAGCTATATCGGTATACTCCTCACATACGTTTTCATCCAGAACTTCATCCTCGTCCAGTTCATGGGGCTCTGCCCGTTCATCGGCGTCTCCAGGAACACGGAAAGCGCAGTGGGCATGGGCGCTGCCGTAACGTTCGTGACGGCAATCGCATCCGTAGTCTGCTGGGCCGTCTATGAGTTCCTCCTCGCCCCGTTCGGGCTTGAGTACCTCAGGACGATTGCCTTCATCCTCGTCATCGCATCGCTGGTGCAGCTGGTCGAGATGGTCATCAGGAAGATGAGCCCGGGACTGTACAAGGCCCTCGGCATCTACCTGCCGCTGATCACCACGAACTGCGCAGTGCTCGGCATCGCGATCATCAATATCGACAATGCATACAATCTGCTCGAGTCATTCACGGCGGGGCTTGCTGCGGGACTTGGCTTCACGATGGCCATCATCCTCATGAGCTGCATCCGCGAGAAGCTCGAGATGACACCTGTCAGGCGCGTCTTCAGGGGCGTTCCTATCGCATTCATCTCGGCGGGGCTTATGGCGCTTGCGTTCATGATGTTCGACAAGAGCCTGCTTTCGAACCTCGGCCTGGTATAAGGAGGGTCTATGGCTATATTGATCGCATTCCTGATCGTCGGTATCCTAGGGCTTGTCCTCGGCATCGGGCTGGCCATCGCGGACAAGAAGTTCCAGGTGGAGAAGGATGAGAAGCTCATAGCGCTGGAAGAGGCGATGCCGGGCGCCAACTGCGGCGGCTGCGGCTATGCGGGATGCCAGGCCTATGCTGAGGCTGTCTACAAGGGCGAGGCGGCTCCTGGGCTCTGCTCCCCCGGCGGAGAGGCGCTGGCGAAGAGGATGGGCGAGATCCTCGGCGTCGAAGTCGAGGCAAAGGAGCGGATGGTCGCATTCGTCTTCTGCCGCGGCAACCTCAATACGACTAAGAGCGACTATGTCTATTCCGGTATCCAGGACTGCAATGCGGCATCGCTGCTCCAGGGCGGTCCCTCTGCCTGCAAGGAAGGGTGCCTCCATATGGGCTCATGCATAAGCGTCTGCCCGGTAGGAGCTATCTCCAAGACGGAGGAAGGGAATATCGTCGTCGACAAGGAGAAGTGCATCGGCTGCGGCAAGTGCACGCAGGTATGCCCCAACGGCGTCATAAGGATGGTCCCCTACAGCGCGGAGTATATCGTCGCCTGCAATAACCACCAGAACGGCGCCCAGGTAAGGAAAGCTTGCCAGGTCGGATGCATAGGCTGTAAGATATGCCAGGTGAAGGTGGAAGGATCGCCTTTCAAGGTCGAGGACTTCCTTTCCGTCAATGACTACCATGCACCCCAGGACGCCGCGGCCAAGGCTGCGGAGCTCTGTCCGCAGAAGTGCATAATCAAGAGGAGCTGAGCCTGCTTTGAGATTGGCGCTTGGTCTATATACTGAGCTTACCGCATCATCTCCGGTGCCCGCATTCAGACGGGCACTGTCTGTCATATACACTCCCGTGCTCTCGTATCTCTACAACAACCCGGGGCTGAAGATGTCCCTGTACCAGAGCACGGCGATGATGAAGCATATCGACAATAGCTCCCCGGAGATGAACCTCCTCATAGCATCCCTTGCCAGGCGGCAGGACCTCGAGCTCATCACCGGCTCATACAGCCAGACGGTCATCTCGCTCAATCCTCCCAAGGACAGAAGCTACCAGATAGAGAAGATGACGACGCTCATCCGCCGCTATTACGGCGTGAGGGCGACATCATGCTTCTTCTACGGCCAGATCTGGTCGCCGCTTTACGTGCACGCGCTGAAGGCCTCCGGCATATCCTCCGTCGTGATATCCGCATACAAGGCTACCCAGCGCGAGAAGTGCGAGCATCTCTCATTCATGATGAACGAGCTCGGCAAGCGCGTGCGCATCCACGTCATATCGGATGAGGCGGCGGCGCTGGTCTCCCATTTCGCCCAGGGGCTGGTCGGCTTCGATGGCCTGAAGGAAGGCCTCGAGCAGGTAATCTCCTCGTCTGAGGATGACATCGCCGTCTTCCTGAACATAGACCAGCTCGTGCAGGGAGCCGTGCGCGCTGCCTGCGAGGACAGGATAGGGGAGCTTCTCATCTCCATCTTCGAGCGGCATGGCCATGAGCTCTCGCTCCTTCCCCAGATGGATGTGTCCCATCCAGGCTATCTCGACGCAGGATGGTATGGCAGGGATGCCTGGGCCTGCGGCCTCAGGTCGTTCAATGACCTCTTCGTCAGGAACGAGAACTACAGATACCTCCTGAACAGGTTCGTATCGCTTTCGGACCAGATCTCAGGATACAAGAAGGACAAGGCGCTGAAGAGGGATGCCGAGTCGGAGCTCTTCCATATGTCGCTCGGGCCGCTCTTCATCCATGATGCTCAGTGCACGCCGCTCAGGCTCTCCGAGCGCAGGCTCTACTGGAAGTCCCTGCTGGAATGCGAGAAGCGCTTCTTCGAGCAGGACCCGCAGTCGCTCTATCGTGAGTATGACCTTGAGGAGATAGGGCAGAACGACTATATCGCGCGCAACAAGGTATACTCGGCCGTATTCAGCCCTAAGGGCGGCGGGGTCGCCGAGTTCTGCTACAAGCCTGCGCTGATGAATATGATCGATACGCGTCCGCCTTTCGACAGGGCATTCCCCTATGTGCCGCTGCTGAAGTCGTTCACTGATATCATCAGGACGGGCAGCGGCAGCTTCGACGGGCGCGGCCTTATCTATGATGCTTCCGTCATATCGAAGACGCGCGGGGAGTACCAGTTCTCCGCGTCATCAGGCATCTTCACCGTCTCCAAGCTGTTCAAGCTCAGGGCTCAGACGCTGGTGATGGAGACGACGGTCACCGCATCGGAGGATGCTGCCGGCAGGTATACCGTGCCTGTCTACCTGGCGATTACGGATATGGGCCTGCAGTCGCCTGACCAGCGCAAGCTGATGCTGCTGAGCCTTCTTGAAGATGTCCGTACCGTCAGATATACTGACTCAGCATCCGGGCTGACGATGTCGTTCTCATCCACGGAAGGATTCTCCCTGAGGGAGAACAAGGTGAAGCAGAGCCAGTATACGTCGCTGGGGCTCGAGTCATTCGACCTGTATACGGAGCTTTCCTTCTCCTTCCCCCTGGATCTGAAGGCGGGGGAGGCGTACAGCTTCCGCTTCATAGCCAGGATCAGCGATAACTCTTCAAAGGATAAGGAGCAATGATATGTTTATAGAGAACAGAGCGGAATTCGAGGATATAAAGGAAGAAGCCTACACAGTATGGAGGCGTCTTTGAACAGGCCGGGACTGAAGATAAGATAAGGACCCTCGAGGAGGAGACCTCCGCGCCTGATTTCTGGTCGGATCCCGATAAGGCGGAGAAGACATTCGGCAAGCTCAATGCGCTCAAGGAGGGCTATCTCCCATGGAAGGAGATCATCGGCGAGGTCGATGACCTCTCCGAGCTCATAGAGCTCTACTCGTCAGAGGATGACGAGGGCCTCAGGCAGGAGCTGGAAGGGCAGATCACGGCCTTGGCCGAGAAGTTCAGGCCGCTCAAGCTCAAGACGCTGCTCGATGGCAAGAACGACAAGAACAACGTGTATCTCTCCGTCCACGCAGGGGCCGGCGGCAACGAGGCCTCGGACTGGACCCAGATGCTTACGCGCATGTATACGCGCTGGGCGGAGCGCCATGGCTTCAAGTGCGAGGTGCTCGACATGCAGGAGGATGAGGGAGGGCTGAAGAGCGTCTCCCTGAAGATCTCCGGCCCGTATGCGTTCGGCTATCTCAAGGGGGAGGCAGGCGTGCACCGCCTCGTCAGGATCAGCCCCTTCGATGCAGCCAAGCGGCGCCACACCTCGTTCGCTTCCGTCTATGCCTCCCCTGAGCTCGATGACGATATCGAGATAGAGCTCAAGCCTGAGGACTACAGGCTCGATACGTACCGCGCAGGCGGAGCCGGCGGCCAGCACGTCAACAAGACCGACAGTGCCGTCAGGATCACCCACTATGCGACGGGAATCGTCGTCCAGTGCCAGAATGAGCGCAGCCAGTACATGAACAAGGACGTGGCTTTCAAGATGCTCCGTTCCAGGCTTTACGAGTACTATCAGAAGGAGCGCGAGAAGGAGAAGGAGAAGGATGCCATCGCCAAGAAGGATATCTCCTGGGGCAACCAGATCAGGAGCTATGTGTTCCAGCCGTATACGATGGTGAAGGACCATCGTACGGGGTGCAGCACGGGGAATATCACGGCAGTGATGGATGGTGGTATAGATGACTTCATCGAAGCGTATCTGCATTTTCAGAAAGAGGCTTAGCCTTGCCATCATGCTGATCATGCTCCTGCCCCTGCCGGCAGGAGCGGCTTCATACCGCACCCTTGTCGTATCCGATGATGAGGGCATCGCCTCGCTTATCCTCTCATCGCTCTCCCTCCTCTCGGGGGAGGTGACCGCGCCTGCTGCCATAGAGGAATACGGCAGGAAGGCAGCCGATGAGGAGCGGATCGCGAGGGAGGCCGCGATATCCGGCTATATCACATCCGAGAACCTCTCCGGGCTCGAGTCCTACCTTGCGCAGGAGGAGGCCGCGGAAGCCGCTGCTGATGACGGCAGCCTCGTGCTGGAGGTCGTCGAGGCCGAGGTGCAGGATGCGGAGCGCCCGTTCCTGCTTGCAGGCGATAGGGATGCATTCGATTATATCCGCCTTGTGCAGGATCTCGACCTCATAATCGCCGCGGAGACTGCCGATGAAGGGCTTCTGAGCGAGGTGAGCGTCTATGCCAATGGCGACCTCGTCCACCGTGCGGCATATATCGCCTCGGAGGAGAATGACCAGTTCCTGCCGCTGACGGAATCGCTCCTGCCGTATATCAAGTCAGAGGACTATATCATAGTCCCCGTGTCGATGCCGTCAAACGTCTCCCTGACAGTCGATGGCGGATCGGTCCCGCTCGTATACGGCTATACGGTGCTGGAGAAGGGGGAGCATGAGATGAGGTATACATCCCCCGCCTTCATGAACCTGGAGGAGACTGTCACGGTCGATGAGGGATACAGGATAGAGCCTGTCCTGCAGCCATTGTTCTCTGGCCCTGCCATCGTCTCCTCGGTGCCTTTCGATGCCGAGATATACTATCAGGGGGTGAAGGTCGAGGACCATATGGCCATGAACGGCACGGTTCCGTTCTCCATCACGGCATCAGCCGAGGGCTTCGCGCCATTCTCGATCCAGTCCACGAGGCTGACCGACAACCTGACCATCATGCTCAGGCCCGGCTGGATGGAGGATGTCGACCTGGTGGCGGATGCGAAGACCAGGTTCTACAATGCGCTTCTGGGCACATTGATCACCTTCGGGGTCCATGTCGCCGCGAACGCAGTCACGAATATCTATCCGGAATACAGCATCGCGCCCGTCGCGACGGCTATGGCCGGCATCAGCATAGTCCAGCTTGTGGAGATGGTCGATGCGATGTTCGATTACTTCCAGGCAGCCAGCCTGGGCATGTAGGGAGGGAGTATGTTCTTCAGGAAGTTCGGTGAGAAGATAAAGACCCTTTTCGGGGGAAGGAAGATAAACGAGGAGTTCTTCGAGGAGCTCGAGGATACCCTCATCGAGGGAGACCTCGGCGCGAGGCTGACAGATGAGATCGTGCAGTCGCTGAGGGATATCGCGAAGAAGGAGGGGCTGACGGAGGCTGCTGACCTGCAGTCCAGGATGAGGGACATCCTCAGCCAGTATGTCAGGAGCTATGATGCCCTGCCGCCGAAAGGCGAGCTGAGCGTATTCATGATCCTCGGCGTCAACGGCGTCGGCAAGACGACGACCATCGCCAAGATGGCGAAGTACTATACGCAGAAGGGGCTCAGGGTCCTGCTGGCAGCGGGCGATACGTTCCGTGCTGCCGCAGTCGACCAGCTCGATATCCATGCGGAGCGCCTCGGCATGCGCATCGTGAAGCAGAAGATGGGCTCCGATCCGGGAGCTGTCGTCTTCGATGCCATCACAAGCGCGCAGGCCCAGGGCGATGACCTCATCCTCGCCGATACGGCCGGACGCATGCATAACAAGGAGAACCTCATGAAGGAGCTCCAGAAGATGGACAAGGTCATCAAGGCCAAGGGCATCAGCGAGGAGAACTACAGGAAGTTCCTCGTGATAGATGCGACCACCGGCCAGAACGGGCTGCAGCAGGCGATGCTCTTCAACCAGGCAGTCAGGCTCGATGGCGTCATCCTCACCAAGTATGACAGCGCCGCCAAGGGCGGCGCACTCGTGCAGATCGGCAGGCTCCTGGACCTTCCTGTCGTCTTCGTCTGCGTCGGGGAGAAGTATGATGATATCCGTCCGTTCGACAAGGAGGAGTACCTCTCGTCCCTGCTGGGCCTGGACAGGTAGCCTATGCGGAAGCTCCCCCTGCTGATCCTTATCCCGGCGCTTGCCCTGCCGCTCCCGGCTGACGCGTTCCTCTCGAATGCGCTGGGACAGGACCTCGGTGCTATCGAGGGCCTTACCGGCTCAGGGTATGAAGGCGAGCGGGAAGGGGATGCCACGAGGATCTATCTCGACGGGGAGCTTGTCAGGGAGCGGATAGACGACGGGAGCGGAGGCTATACCATCCGCGCGGATGGGACCGTGGAGACAGTAACGGCAGAGGATGGCGTGAGGGTCTCCCGCACGATAGATGACGGAAGCTCCGCCAGGGAATACAGATACGCATATGATGGCGGTAGGCTGAAGAGCGTAGCCTATTCGGTCGATGGTACCCTCGTGAGCATGACGGAGTATGTCGAGACGCCCTCCGGCGACCTTGTCGGCCTTGCCGGGACAGAGGAGGGGTATTTCACCCCAGGGTACTATCTGTACATCAGGGACGGGGAAGCGATCAGGGCGGAGTACCATAGCCAGGAAGGCCCAGCTGAGGCCATTCCGTCTGGTTACACCCTCTCCGATGATGGCACATGGCATGGCACATCCATCGTCGATGGCAGGGAAGTCAGACGTGTGTACTCGCCTGAGGGGCTTCTCCTTTCCCAGGATGATGGCGCCGTGTCCATATCATTCACATATGATGAGGATGGGGATATGGCATCCTCGCTGCGTACGGAAGGCGATAGGACGCTGGAGACGGTGTTCAGCGATGGCGGCATTGCTTCAGAGCGCAGGTCCGTGGATGGCGAGCTTGTCTCCGAGAGGGTGTTCCGCAGCGATGGCCTGATAGAGGAGACGAGGTACAGGGATGGCAGCCCCTATGCGAGGATACTGCTTGACCGCGATGGGCTGAGGGTCCTGGAGGTGGAGAACCTGCAATGATCCTCCGCCTTGCCCTGAGATACTCATTCTCCCCGATAGCGCACCATAGGCGCCGTTCCATCAGGATCATGGTGACGGCTGCGCTCTCCCTGGCGGTCTTCGTCACCGTAATCGCGATAATGGATTACCTGCAGGATGCCAGGATAGAGCGCCTGCGCGATACCCAGTCATTCGATATCGTAGTCGATGGCAGCTTCGCCAGCCAGATGGAAGAGCTCTTCCCTGCGGCATCGGTCTTCGTATATGGCGAGGCCGAAGCGCTGGCGGAAGGCCGTGCCGTCGATATCAGGTTCATAGACGGATCATATGACGGCGGCCTGGAGGTGCTTCGCGGCGACTGCAGCTCGCTGATGGCCTCCTACCAGCTGCTCTCGCTCTCAGATGACGGGAACATATCAATCACGATGCTTGCCGAGGGGAGAAGCGGCATGATGGTGCCTGCCTCGGAGAGGATCCCTGTATCAGGGATCTATGCCACGGCCCTAGGCTCATCCTTCGATTCCGCCCATGTGTTCATGCCTCTCTCATCCGCTGGCGAGGGCATTGCCATGAAGACCGCGATCAAGGGTGCGGATCCCGGCTCTGCCGATATGCTCAGGGAGATGGGATACAGCTGCATGAGCTGGATGGAGAGCGAGAGCGTGCTCTATTCGGCATTCATGACGGAGAAGACGATGATGGTCGTCGTACTCTCATTCCTCTTCCTCATCCTGCTTGTATCGATGAAGGAGTGCGTCAGGTCGTTCTATGAGGCAAGAAGGGGCGAGAAGGCGGAGCTCATGCTCCTGGGGCTGGGCAGGTGTCGGACGGAACTGGCCTTCATGCTCTCATTCATGATAGTGCTGGCTGCCTCGCTGCTGCTGGCCGTCATCCTCTCTGCCGCGGCGATTGCCGTATCCGGAAGATACCTTTCCTCGCTTATGTTCAGGGAGGCATCGCTCTCGTTCCCCATCAGGGAATTCATCTCGGCTTCCGCAGCCCTGGCTGCCTTCTCCCTGCTGATTGCCTTCATCAGGGAAAGGAAGGAGGGCAGGAAGGATATCCTGGAGGTGCTGATTGGCAGATGAGGTACTGCGGCTTGAGTCCGTATGCAAGGGCTATGATGCCCCCGGAGGCAGGCTCTCCATCCTCAATGGCGTGGACCTCTCCGTCTCAAGGGGGGAGGTAATATCCATCAGGGGGCGCAGCGGATGCGGCAAGAGCACGCTGCTTTCCGTCGCGGCGCTGCTGCTTTCCCCCGATTCCGGCAGGATATGCTATTGCGGGCGCGACGTCTCAGCCCTCAGCGGCAAGGAGATTGAGCGCCTCAGGCTGGAGAGCATGGGATTCGTCTTCCAGTCATCGATTCTCCTTGAGGATTTCTCCGCCGAGGAGAATGCCGCGATGCCGCTGCTCATCAAGGGAGCGAAGCGCAAGGAGGCCTTCAGCCGCGCAGACAGCCTTTTGGCAGGGCTTTCCCTCCTGGACAGGAAGGACCACCGTCCAGGGACGCTCTCCGGAGGTGAGAGGCAGCGTGTCGCCATCGCACGCGCGCTTGCGCTCTCCCCGGACATCATATTCGCAGACGAGCCCACCGGATCCCTCGATGAGAAGACCGCGCTGGCTGTCGAATCGCTGCTGCTTGATGCGGTGAGGGCCTCAGGAAGCGCCCTGGTCTACGTTACGCACAACAGTGAGTTCGCGCTCCGTGCGGACCGCGCGCTGATGCTCACGGAAGGAGTGCTCGTTGGCTGATCTCGAGAGGATTTACATCAGGCGCAAATGCGGCGAGGGCATGCCCGGAAGCTATATAGCATCGGCGCTGATGCCGCTCGTCATCATCTTCCTCATCTCCGCGGTGCTTTCCTTCTCGATAGTATTCATAACCTCCGTATCGGCAAGGATCGACAGGATGCTGCAGGTGCTTGGCTCAGGTTCCATAGCCTCGGCGGCAGTGCCAGAAACGCTTCCGGAATCCGCGGAGGTCTCGCTGTCATGCACATCGGAATGCCTGCTTTACTCAGCGGATGGCACCTCTGCCGCGGTAGTCAAGGGAGTCATGGATGGCTACTTTTCCGGCTACAGGGGAGAGGAGCTGGAAATCGAGTGGACAGGGACCGATGGGATGCTCAACCCATCCGTCGTCTCATCCTCGCTTGCCTCGTCGCTCGGCCTGGAGCCTGGCGACAGGCTCACCATGATGGCCATGGATACGGAAGGGAGGGCACGTCCGTATCTCCTTACCGTCAGCGGCATCTTCTGCTCTGTCTATCCGCAGCTTGACGGGCATCTCATCTATGTGCCGCTCGAGCTTGTCGATGGCCGCAATACATGGGAGATCCTCCTTCCGGAGGGGATGGATGATGCGCAGGTGCTGCGCGGGATCAGGGAAGAGGGCGTATTCGCCCGCAGCTACAGGGAGATATACGGCTCTGCGTACAGGAACATCAGGGCATCGCTTTCCGTGATGCATCTCGTCCTCGCGGCAGTAGCCATCCTTGCTGCCTATTTCTCCTCGGATATCGCGGAGGCATATACATCGCGCGACAGGAAGGATATAGAGGGACTGCTGATGATGGGCATGCAGTACCGCAGGCTGAGGCGCATATACCTGATGATAACGATGGCAGGAGTCGCGCTCGCCTCGGCTGCAGGGACGGGTGCGGGAATCCTCCTTAGCTTCCTTTCCCCTTCCCTGATATCGTGGATTGCATCACGCAACGCATCGCTCCTGGCATATTACGTGACATCATTCAGGATCAGCATCCCTCCGCTTCCCCTCATCGCGATGCTTGCCCTCATGCTGGCGGTCTCATCGGTATCGGTATCCATATTCCTCAGGAGGCTGAAGCCATCCAGCCTGGGTGCATAGCCCTCTGCTGTTGTTGCACCGCTTGTTATCAAATTGTAGAATCTCATCGTGAACCTTGAAGCATTCCAGATCGGAACGAGCGGGATGATGCCTCTTCCCGGGAGATTCCTGACATCTGTATTGGTACGGCGTGATGGCGACCTGTTCCTCTTCGATTCCGGAGAAGGGACCCAGGTCTCCATGAAGATGCTCAATCTCAAGTGGAAGAAGATCAGCGCTATCTTCATATCCCATATGCATGCGGACCATGTCACGGGGCTCCCCGGCATGCTGATGCTCTCTTCCCAGGTGGACAGGGTCGAGCCTCTCTATATCATAGGGCCGCAGAAGCTTGCCGAGTATGTCGAGTCGCAGCGCCGTATCCTTGATATGTATATAAACTACGAGATCAAGGTGATTCCCGTGGAGACCGGCATCGTGTACCAGGGTGATGGGTTCTCCGTCCAGGCATTCCCGCTGGTCCATACCAAGCCATGCTATGGATATTGCCTGGTGGAGGAGAAGAGGAAAGGGGAGTTCTTCCCTGAGAAGGCCATCGAGCTGGGGATTCCCAAGGGAAAGCTGTGGGGTACGCTGCAGGGCGGCACTCCCGTCACCCTTGATGACGGCCGCGTCATCACGAGCGATATGGTGATGGGGCAGGCCAGGGACGGACGCAAGATCAGCTATGTCACCGACAGCCTCTATTTCGACCACATAGCCGACTATGTCCATGATTCCGATATCCTCTTCTGCGAGGGCATGTTCGAGAAGGCCCTTTCCGAGGAAGCCAGGGAGAAGAAGCATATGACAAGCTATGAAGCAGGCCTGATAGCGTGTGACAGCAACAGCCATATGCTCTGCCTCCAGCATTATTCACCGCGCTACAGCGACAGGGAGCTGAAGATCCTCCTCAAGGATGCCCAGTCCGTCTTCCCCAATACGGTGCTTACTAGGGATAGGATGACATTCAATGTGCCGCTGAAGGACTGAAATACATTCTGTCAGAAGATGAATTGGCCTTCAGTATCGGAAAACCATTCGCGGATGAATGCGATGAATTTCCTTGCTGTGTCGCTCAGTGCCCTTGAGCTTGTATATACGAGATTTATCTTCCTTTCGATTTGCAGGTCTATGTTCAGTATGGCTATTTCAGGACTATTGAATGCATAGATATATTGCAGTGGCAATATCGATATGCCTAAGCCTTCCTTGACAGCGTTAATCAGTGCAAGAGCGCTTTCGCTTTCCCATATAGGTTCGGCAGCGAAGCCATGTTTATTGAAGACGTTATCTATCGAATTCCGTGTTGAGCTGAATTTCTCCCGGAGAAGGAGTTTCTGCTTTGATAGATCCTCTATTGTGATATCCTCCTTCAATGTCAATGGATTATCCCGATGGCATATTGCGACAAGCGGACAGGAGGATAGCTGGATTTTCTCCAGATTCTTCGTATTGATGGTGTTTTCCAGTATGGCTATCTCGATGAGATTCCCATAAAGCATTGATTCGATATTCTCGGATGTCGTTATATTCACGTGTATATTCGTAGAAGGATTCTCTATGCAGAAGCCCTTTACTATTCGTGGAAGGAGAAGCTTGCCGACAGCGATTCCGGCTCCTATGCTCAGCCTGCTAAGAGACTCCTGCTGAATCAGCGTGAGGTTGATATTGTCAAAATCCTCAAGGATTTTCTTTGCGCACTTATAAAGTGTCTGGCCTGCAGCAGTTATCTTGAATTGCTTTGATGTCCGGTCAATCAATAGGACATCGTAGAAGTCTTCCAGGTTTTTGATGGAGATGCTTACTGATGGTTGCGAGACATGCAGTATTTCTGCAGCTTTGGTGATTGATTTGCATTCACAGGCTGTTGTAAAGAATTTGAAATGCCTAATCGTCATATATCCTTTATATCATAGAAAAATTTTATTCACATGATTAAATAATAATATTTTATTAATGTTAGATTGCCTCTTACAATTTTCTTGGACCAGAGAAAGACAGTTCTATGTTTGGGTCATCGAAAAAAATGGAGGTTAGTAAATGGTACGTAGAGTTTTCATTGCATTGCTATGCGTTATGCTTTCGGTTTCGTTTGTATTTGCAGGCGGAAGTGCAGAGAGCACACAGAATGCTCTTCGGGAGGATCCTCGTTTCCAGAGCCTGCTTGATTCGTATGCAGATATTGAGCCATTGGAGAATCCCGCAACCGTACGTTACATCGCGACGGTTGGACTGCAGTTGTCAAGTCCTCTTTGGATAGCCTATGAATCTGGCTGCCTTGAGGATGCAGGAATCACCCTTGATTTCATTCCGGCCTCTACCGGTCCGCTATCGATTGAAGCATTGAATGCAGGTGAAGTCGATCTTGTAGGAACAGGCATAGCTGGTGTTGCCGTAGGCGCTGTCCAGGGTACTTCAAAAGTCCTCTGCTATATCAATGATGATTCTGTTGTGCAGAAGTTCTTCGTAAAGGATACGAATCCTCTTGCATCAACATCTTTCAATGAAGAAACAGGATTCTATGGAACTGCTGATGATTGGAGAGGTGTAGAAGTCTATCTGCCAGCAGGTACTACGCTTCAGTATCTCCTTGGTTTCGCTCTCGATAAGCTGGGCCTCACATTGCAGGATGTTGAGACAATCTATATGGATGCCAACAATGTAAATACTGCTATGTATGCAAATCAGGGAGAGGTCTGGGGAATCTGGAACTTCCTTTGCTATTCAGCTGCATTGGAAGAGGAGGGGTATAAAGCCGTAATCGAGGGAGGCCCTGCCGGGATAAACCTTGTAACTGCATTCATGACCAATGATAAGGTCCTTTCAGATGCTGATAAGAATGCAGCGATTATGAAGATACTTGAATACCATTTTGCCGCTGAACAGTGGATGCATGAAAGCGAGGACAATATGCAGTTTGCTGCAGAGATTATCGCAAAATGGTGTGAGGATGAGGGCGCGGTTACCTCTGTTGATGAGATGTTCGCATACCTTTCCGAGACAAAATACTATACCATCGATGAAAACTATGAGATGTTCACGACTCAGATATCGACTGCCAATGGTGAGATGAGTGAAGCTATGGCGAGGCTGCAGGGCATAATGGACTTCTACGTTTCCCAGGGAAACTATACTGCCCAGGATCACGAAACGATGATTGAGAATGACAGCAGAATCTTCACTATGGAAGGAATCGATACGGTAATGGGAAACCAGTAAGAGGCTGGGTTCCGTAAGGATTTTCAAGGCGGGATTCGCAATCCCGCCGAAGGAGAAGCATCGTGGCATCTAGGAAACAGCATCGTTATGCTCTTCTGACATCAGCAACATTCATAATTTTCCTGATAGTCTGGCAGATTGCAGGATCGCTTGGCTTACTTGGTAATTATACACCTACACCATATGAGGTCCTGCAGGCCTTCTTCTTTAAGCTTGATAACATCGGGCCTGACGGGTCATTGCTTATTACGAATATCCTTTCAAGTCTTTATACATCTTTCGTGGGGTTCGTGATTGCAGTAGTAGTTGGGATTCCATTAGGTCTGCTTATGGGCTGGTATAAGCTGTTTTCCAGATTCATCAATCCGATTTTTGAAATCATCAGGCCCATACCAGCTGTCGCATGGATCCCCCTGATGATTGTATGGGTTGGGGTCGGAATTACAGCAAAAGCACTGATAATATTCTTCGCAGCCTTTGTTTCCTGCGTCATCAATGCATATACAGGTATCCGCCAGACGAATCCTGCGCTTATAAATGTTGCGAAAACCTATGGGGCATCGAATTTCTATACATTCATACATGTTGGGATTCCTTCTGCTGTACCGATGATTTTCGCTGGATTGAAGATTGCCTTGTCCACTTCGTGGGGAACTCTTGTAGCTGCGGAGATGCTGGCGGCATCTTCTGGCCTTGGGTATATGATCAGCATGGCCAGGCAATTTGGACGGGCTGACATCGTTGTCCTGGGAATGGTTGTAATAGGCCTGCTTGGTTTCCTTTTTAATTTTATCTTCAACATCATCGAAGCCTTTGTGAACAAAGGAGGCAGCGTATGAGCAGAGTAGAGAATCATGTAGAATCGGGAAAAGACCCTGCAAGCAAGAACAGTTCCATTTATGCATTCGTTTTCAGGATAGCTCCTTTCGTGTCGCTCTTCCTCCTGGTATTCATATGGTTTGCTGCTGCAGGCGATAACAACAGGATCTTTCCCAATCCTCTGATTGTTTTACGCAAGATGATAGATATGCTTTTCAATCCAGTGGCAAAAGCAACTCTTCTCCAGCATGCAGGTATGAGCATGCTTCGTGTCATATGCGGTCTTGGATTCGCGATACTTATCGGGATACCGCTTGGCGTAATGATTGGCTGGAATGGTTCTGTCCGTGCCACTATCGGGGCTTTATTCGAGTGTATAAGGCCTATCCCGGTACTAGCCTGGATACCATTGATCATAATGTGGTTCGGCATTGGCGAGAAGGCAAAGGTGATAATGATTTTCATCGGAGCCCTTACGCCTATAGTCGTTAATTCCTATACAGGCATAAAGTTCGTTCCTGCCCTGTACCTCGATGTCGGAAAGATGTTCAACGCTTCTACCGAGAAGCAATTGCTGATGAAGATTGTCTTGCCAGCTGCTTTGCCAAGTATCTTCGCAGGAATCCGCAATGCTACAAGCGTTGCATGGATGGTTGTCCTGGCATCGGAAATGCTTGCGGCGAAGTCAGGATTGGGATTCCTTGTTTATCGGGGAATGGAAGTATTCGATATCTCTCTTGTTATGGCAGGAATGGTTTCAATCGGCTTGGCAGGGGCTTTCCTGAGTTTCCTTACAAGCTTTATAGAAAGGAAGGTTTGTCCATGGAACACGGGAATAAAGTCAGAGTAAGCGTAAGGAACGTAACCAAGGTCTTTAAGGACAAGAACAGGGAAAGGCCGGTTCTGGATAATATATCATTCGATATATATGACAATGAGTTCCTTGTGCTTCTTGGTCCTGGAAGATGCGGAAAGTCGGTTCTCCTGAATATCATCTCAGGATTGATGCCTGCAACCAGCGGGAGTATCACATTCGACGGGAAGGATGTCGAGGCTCCTGATCCTGAATTCGGCATGGTATTCCAGCGCACGGGACTGCTTCCATGGCTTACTGTTATGGATAATGTAAGATTTGGTCCTTCAATGAGGAATGTGGACAAATCCGAGCAATATTCCAAGGCTCAGTATTATATCGACATGGTTGGATTGACAGGGTTTGAGAAGCACTATCCATACCAGCTGTCTGGCGGTATGAAGCAGCGAGTCGGGATAGCCAGGGCGTATGCGAATAGCCCCAAGGTCCTTATTATGGATGAGCCTTTCGGGGCTTTAGATGCCCAGACCCGATACAACATGGAGAATGAGGTACTGTCGTTCGCTGAAAAGGAAAAGAGAAGCATCCTATTCGTCACGAATAATATCGAGGAGGCTCTTCTTCTTGGCGATAGGATAATCCTCCTTACTGCCTGTCCGGCATCCATAAAGGCAATCTACGATATCCCATTCAAGAAGCCAAGGGATACTATGGACCAGGATTTCCTCGAACTGCGTAAGGTCATATCAGAGAACACTGACCTAGCTCTGTGATGAAGGTGAGATTATGGAAAATGAAAGCAAGATTAGAGTTGACCATCTAACGAAGAAGTTCGGGGACCTGCTTGTGCTTGATGATATAAGCTTTGAAGTCAAGCAGGGAGAATTCGTCTGTGTCGTCGGACCGACTGGCTGCGGCAAAACGACATTCCTGAATCTGCTGACTAGGATATATCAGCCATCGTCCGGCGAATTGTATATCGATGGTATCCCTGCAGACCCGAAGAAGCATAACATATCCTTCGCATTCCAGGAGCCTTCTGCGATGCCTTGGCTTACGGTATCCCAGAATCTCGAATTCGGGATGAAGATAAAGAAGATTCCGCCTGAGGAAAGGGCAAAGAGGATTGACAGGTTGTTGAAGCTTCTTGGTATGGAGGATGTACGGGATGCCTATCCACGGCAATTGTCAGTCAGCGCAGAGCAGCGTGTCATAATCGGGAGGGCTTTCAGCACATATCCTGACCTGCTGCTCATGGATGAGCCATATGGCCAGATGGATGTGAAGATGAGGTTCTATCTTGAAGATGAAGTCCTGAAGCTCTGGAAGGAATTCAATAGTACGGTCATCTTCATAACGCACAACATCGAGGAAGCCGTCTATCTAGCAGAGAGGGTTCTGGTCTTATCGAATAAGCCTGCCAAGATAAAGGAGAATATAAAGATAGATCTCCCACGACCTCGCGATATCTCTTCTGAGCAGTTCATTGCATTGAGAAGGCATATAACTGATTCCATCAAGTGGTGGTAATTAAACAACATTGCTATTTCAAAAGGAGGAAGCATGAAAGCTATTATGGTCATGTACGATTCCCTGAATCGGCACATGCTTGAGACTTATGGATGTGATTGGATCAAGACTCCGAATTTCTGCCGCTTGGCGGAAAGAAGCGTGACATTCGATACATGTTATGTAGGGAGTATGCCATGCATGCCTGCAAGAAGGGAGATGCATACCGGTAGGCTGAATTTCCTCCATAGGGCATGGAGCCCATTGGAACCCTGGGATGATTCTATGCCCGAGATTCTCAAGAATGCTGGTGTTTATACGCATCTTGTCAGCGATCATTATCATTATTGGGAAGATGGCGGAGCTAATTATCATAATCGGTATTCATCGTGGGAAGCCGTGCGTGGACAGGAGGGTGATCCATGGAAGGGGATAGTAAAAGCCCCTCCCGCGCCTGAGACGATAACAAGGAACCGCGTAACGTACCAATATTCCCATGACTATGTGAATAGGCAGTACATCAAGCAGCATGATGATTGGCCTCAGGTGAAGACGTTTGATGCGGGCATTGAATTTATAAACAATAACTGTGAGGAAGATAACTGGTTCCTTCAGATTGAGACATTCGATCCTCATGAGCCTTTCTATGCTCCTAAGGAATTCATAGAGAAATTCCCTGATAAATACCGTGGCTTGCTTTATGATTGGCCTGATTACAGAGCCTTCAACGATACGGATACTCCAGAGGATGTCGAGCATATACGCAATCAGTATGCGGCATTGCTCACCCTTTGCGATGAACAGCTTGGAAGGGTTCTCGATATAATGGACGAGAAGAACCTCTGGGAAGACACTATGCTCATTGTCAATACTGACCATGGTATCATGCTAGGGGAGAAGAACCATTGGACGAAGAATATCATGCCGTGGTGGGAAGAGACCGCGCATACCCCGCTTTTCATCTGGGACCCTCGCAGCAGAAAGCAGAATGAACGGCGCAAGAGCTTGGTTACCACTATCGATCTTCCTGCAACGCTATTGGAATTCTTCAATCAGCCTATCCCTGACGATATGGAAGGTAAGCCACTCAGAAATACCATCGACCATGATGAGAAAGTCCATGACTATGTCCTTTTCGGTATCCATGGCGGTCATATCAATATAACGGATGGGAGATATGTTTATATGAGGGCTCCGGCAACCCAGGAGAACCAGCCTCTGTTCAATTACACTACGATGTGTACGGTAATGGAAAGGAGATATCCATTAGAGGATCTTCAGAGACCTGAGGTAGACATCGCTGGTCCTTTCAGATTCTCCAAGGGATGCAAGATGCTGAAAATCCCTCGTGAAGGCCAGCCGATCATACAGCTTCCGAATACTAGGATAAATCTCTTCAAATATGGAACGCTCCTGTATGATCTTAAGACGGATCCGCATGAGGAGCATCCTATCCAGGATAAGGCTGTCGAAGAAACACTGATTAGGGAAATGGTCAGATTGATGAAGGAAAATGATGCTCCATCTGAACAGTATGTCCGTGTCGGACTTACTTCTTATTTAGATGAATAATGGGAGGAATCGATGAAAGCATACTACCTTACAGGGCTTGAGAAGATGGATGCCGGCGAGGCGCCGATGCCTAAGTACGGCCCGGATGACGTACTGATAAAGATGGAGGCCGTAGGCATCTGCGGCTCGGACCTCCACTACTATGCCGCA
>CALXQU010000011.1 GCA_944390725.1 uncultured Spirochaetaceae bacterium | reverse complement strand
AGAATATACAGGGCTGATTACCTGGAAAGGAGAAAGCAGAATGGATGATTTCAGGAAATTCCTCAATAAGCAGCTTGAAGATCCTGCTTTCAGAAAGGAATGGGAGGAGATGGAGCCTGAATACCAGATTATGAAAGCCATGATTGCAGCAAGAATGGAGACCGGTATCACTCAGCAGCAGCTTTCAGAGAAAACGGGTATCAATCAGTCAAATCTCAGCAGGATCGAGAATGGCAATGGCAATCCTTCGGTATCGACTCTTCACCGCATTGCCTCTGCTCTGGGGAAAAAGCTCTCTATTTCCTTTACTTGATTAGCGGCGGAAGGATATCAACCTCATAATCCGCAAGCAGACACTCCTCGACCGGATAGCCGGAAAACTGGTTTGATTCCGAAATCCGGGAGAGCCGCAACGTGTGGATGGAATGGGTTTACAGCTATCTGAGGGAGAAAGGTACCAAACCTATAAGAGCTATTTCCCGAGAACGGCACTCCCGATTGAGGGAGGCAAGGTCATGGGGAATAGACAATCGATAGATTCCCAGTTTGCAAACTCCTGTCTGACTCGACCGGTTCGGATATGCAAATCCATCCTTCTGGATTGGACTCGCACTTTCTGTATAGAGCCCTTATTTCATGGGAATCGGCAAAGGAAGGAACTGGAAAGGCATAGGAAAAACGAAAGGCAACCCACCCTGAAGCCATTGCTTCTCTGACGGATTGCCATCGGTTTCATTAGATGTTCCAGTACTCTCTACCCACTGTCGGCTTTTGCCGCTCAATGGACTGGAGATCATCAATTTAGCAGGGGCAGGACTCGAACCTGCGACCTCCGGGTTATGAGCCCGACGAGCTGCCAACTGCTCTACCCTACGTCGATTTCGTACTGAATCTACAGTAAAACCGCCCCTGTGTCAATAGCCGTGACGAAAAGTCCTGGGAGAATGGCCGGGAAATGCTCAGTAGCCCAGCTTCTCATCCACGAGGACTATCGTGATATCGCTCCCCATAGGGCATTCCCAGAGGACCGCGAGCTCCCTGCAGATCCTGTCGGGGCTCTTGCAGTCATAGCATCTGTCCGCCTTGGCGGCGCATGGCGTCTTCATGCCCAGGCGCTTCGCATTGAGGGGCGCGGCTATGTTCCTGGCCCGCCAGAGGGCGCTCTCATAGTCATTGGCAAGCTTGTTCACGCCGATGACGAGATAGACCCTGCGGTGGCCATAGAAGATGGAAGAGACCCTGTTTCCCCTTCCGTCGATGTTGATGATCTCGCCATTCTCGGAAAGCCCGTTCACCGATGACAGGTAGATATCGGCACGGCAGGCCGCGATCCTTGTCTCATCGGCAGTCAGGCCCTTGTCCAGGATATGGTGCCAATAGACCTCATTGTGCCTGGCAAGGCGCTCGTAGAGCCCCATCTCCCTGAGGGTCTCCGAACCGCCGAAGCCCACAGAGCATCCATCGATCTCAGAATCGATCCATGCGGAAGCGCTTTCCGCAGTATCGAACACGTGGACATCATAGCCCAGCTTCGCAAGATTGGCCGAAACAGCCGAGAAGACATTATCCATAGCTAGCTCCTCCTGATATTATCGCACTAACTGCGGCATTGGTGAATGGCTGCTGGCTGTCTCAACCACCGGTAGAGCCGGCTCGACTGCCAGTCGATGGAAAGCGGAGCCCAGGAAAGGCTATCATCAGGCCATGGACAGGAAACCATTAGGCAGGATGATACAGGAGCTGCGCAAAGGGAAAGGCATGACCCAGCTTGAGCTGGCTGGGAAGATGAACGTGACCGACAAGGCGGTATCGAAATGGGAAAGGGGCCTTTCCTATCCGGATACGGCCTCGCTGCCGGCCCTGGCAGAGATCCTCGGCGTATCGGTCGATGAGCTGATGCAGTGCAGCAGCAGGACGAAGGAAGAAGGGATGGCCAAGGCGAGGGATATCGCGAAGACGGCGCTGAAGGCAGTAGCGGTCGCGATGGGCATAGCAGCCACGGTGCTCGCCGTGATGGACGAGATCGATGCAAAGACGGGAATCACGCTGCTCGGCATAGGCCTTGCCTGCCTTGCCATAGCAGCGATGGACAGCAGGGACTAGGTCAGCGGCTTTCCCAGAATCCCCTGTGGTCGCGCAGGATAAGCTCGGCAAGCTCCTCGTCATCCTCTATGGGGCCTACGATCTCGACATCGCGCTGGCCCCTGGAGATGACCTCGCGGGAAGAGAGCGAGAAGGTGGGATTCTCATGGTTATCGCCGGTCTCCTCGAGGAGCCTCTTCTCCGAAAGCCCATAGACGATGCGCCCTATGCCTGACCAGTAGACGGCACCGGTGCACATGCAGCATGGCTCGAAGTTCGTATAGAGCGTGCAGCCCGCAAGGAAATCCGGCGAATACTCCTTCGCAGCCCTCAGCACGAGCAGCGTCTCCGCATGGTAGGCGCTTCCGCCTTCGGTGAATGCATTGCCCTGCTCCATCAGCACATTGCCATCCTTGTCGGCAAGGAGGGCACCGAAGGGGTGGTTCCCTTCTTCCATGGCCCTGTGGGCAACCTCCGCGCAGCGCCTCAGGAGCGCCTTATCCATTTCTATAGCTCTTTCCATAAAGCCGATGATAGCACAAGCTCAGGCTCTGTACATCTTCCTGAGGATGAAGAGGACGAGCCTGTCCGGAAATATCCTGGCAAGGACCATCAGCGCCTTGTACTGCAGGCCGACAGCAGTGCGGAGGGGCGGATGGCGGCGATGGGCCATCTTCAGCACCACGGAGGCAACGGCCTCCGGCCTCATGCCGTTCCTCTCATCCTCCTCCATGCGGCGGACAGCCCGCCCCGCCATATCCGCATAGATGCTATCATGCAGATGCGGGAACTCACGGTGGGCAGTGAAGCCCGTCTGGATATCGCCAGGCTCCACGAGGACGCACTCGACACCGAATGAGCGCGCCTCCATCTTCAGGCAGGCCGCATATGCCTCCAGCGCATACTTCGACGAGCTGTAATGGCTCTGGAAGGGAATCGGCACGCGGCCGGCAATCGAGGAGATCAGCACCACGAGGCTATGCGCATGCTTCCTCATCACGGGAAGGGCCGTCCTATTCATGTTCAGCACGCCGAAGTAGTTCGTCCTGAGCTGGCTTTCCGCCAGATCAGAAGGCGTATCCTCAGCAGCTCCTGCGATACCGAATCCCGCGCTGTGCACGATGATGGAGAAATCGCCGATGCGGGCAACCGCATCCCTGACGCTCGCCTCATCGGTGACATCGCACCTGATGCCGATGATGCGTCCCCTGCCGACCTGCCTCTCCACTTCCTCTATCGACCTGCTCAGGCCGTAGACCGTATATCCCTCTTCCGCGAAAAGGCAGGCAACGGCCCTGCCGATACCGCTTCCGGCACCGGTGACGACCATCCTGTCCGTATAAATGCGAGATACCCCTTCCATATGATGATTCTCTCATACAGCAGGACTATAGTGAATAGGTATATGGAAACGCATCTTACGATTCCCAATCGGATACCGATATCCGTGCTATAATCACCGCATGGACTGCAATCCCTTCTACTCCGGGCTGATAGACAGCAGCTACCGGGAATTCAGCAGGAAGATCGTGAATGATGATGCCCTTCCCGTCCTCGGCATCCGCATACCGCAGCTCCGCAAGCTGGCAAAGGAAATGGACTGCGTGGACTTCCCCATCATCTGCCATGAGGACGTGCTGCTGAAGGGACTCATCATCTCCTCGATACGCAAGCCATTCGCGGAAAGGCGCATCCTCCTCGACGGGCTGCTGCCATACCTGTCCGCATGGGACCATGCGGATATCATCGGCTCATCGATGAAGGTCCGCAAGGGAGAGGAGGAAGAGGCATTCGGCTATTTCAGCTCCCTGCTGGCATCAGGCAGGGTCTTCGTCAGGCGCATCGGCATCGTCTACCTCTTCTCGCACCGCCGGCTGTACCCCGCCCATGACATCCTTGCCATGATCGCGCAGGCCGACAGCGATGAATACTATATATCAATGGCAGTAGCCTGGGGACTGCAGGTCTTCTGGAAGGACGGGACGGAAACCGGCCCTTATCTGGACAAGGTCTCTGACGCGACGCGCAGGCGTGCCGAGCAGAAGATACGCAATTCCATAAGGGAATCCAGGACACGCAGGAAACAGGGCTGACAGATTTTCCGGAAAATCACGGAAAGGGGTTGACAAGGCGTTTCTCCTGACAGTAGCATTACTGTAGACAATAACAAAGGAGACGCACATGAACCTGGTAACGAAAGGCATAGACACAACTAACCTCCCCAACGAGGAAGGATACTTCGGAGAGTACGGCGGATCATTCATCCCTGAGCAGCTGCAGAAGGTGATGGATGAGGTCTCTGAGGCATATGCGAAGATCTCGGCAGACCCGACATTCATCGCGGAGCTCAAGGAGCTCAACGAGCACTACACAGGACGCCCGAGCCCTGTGTACCATGCGAAGCGGCTCACGGAGGCTGCAGGAGGCGCTGAGATCTACCTCAAGAGGGAGGACCTGAACCACACCGGCGCCCATAAGATCAACCACTGCCTCGGCGAAGTGCTCCTTGCCAAGAGGATGGGCAAGAAGAAGGTGATCGCGGAGACTGGCGCGGGCCAGCATGGAGTGGCTCTTGCGACAGCCGCGGCGCTCCTGGGCCTCGAGTGCGACATCTACATGGGAGAGGTCGACGTGAAGAAGGAGGCCCCCAATGTATCGAGGATGAAGGTGCTCGGCGCCAAGGTCGTCTCCGTGACAAGGGGCACAAGGACGCTCAAGGATGCCGTGGACGCGGCTTTCGAGGCATATCTTGCCGACCCGGTGACGCAGATCTACTGCATCGGCTCGGTGGTAGGCCCGCATCCGTTCCCGATGATGGTGCGCGATTTCCAGTCGATAGTCGGCATGGAGGCGCGTGAGCAGATGCAGAGCTATGCGGGGTCCCTTCCCGATGCGGTGGTGGCCTGCGTAGGAGGCGGTTCCAATGCGATGGGCATCTTCTCAGCCTTCCTCAAGGACAGGGACGTAGCCCTCTATGGCGTCGAGCCGGCAGGAAAGGGACTCGATACGGACATGCACGCGGCTACGATCGCGAAAGGCACGGTCGGGGTGCTCCATGGCTTCAGGTCGCTCGTGCTGCAGGACAAGAGCGGGGAGCCGCTGCCGGTGTACTCGATCGCATCAGGACTGGACTATCCAGGCGTGGGGCCGCAGCACAGCTACCTCCACTCGATCGGCAGGGTCAATTACGAGACCGCGACCGACAGGGAGGCCGTGGAGGCATTCTATGCGCTCTCCAGGATGGAAGGCATCATCCCTGCCCTTGAGTCATCCCATGCCGTCGCATACGCGGTCAAGCTCGCCAAGAAGCTCGGCAAGGGGAAGAAGATCCTTGTCAACCTCTCAGGAAGGGGCGACAAGGATATCGACTATGTCATGGAGCACTATCCGCTGACGGAATACGAGCCTGAGGAGAACCTCAAGGATGGCTATGATGAATTCCTGAAGCACATCGGCGGAGAGAGGCGCTAATCATCGCGCAGTGCCTTCTTGATAGGCATGAATCCTCTGCCAAGCACTTCATATGCCTCGGTGACGAAGACGAAAGCCGAGGCATCCTCATGGTTCACGATGGCCAGAAGCGCCTTGAGCTGGTTGTTGGGGACGATGACGACAAGCATGTACCTGGCCTTCAGCGTATAGAGCCCCTCGCCTTCGAAGACGGTGCCGCTCCTGTGGAGCCTGGATGTCACTGCCCTCGATATGCTGGGGATCTTCTCCGAGTCGGTGAGTATGTAGACAGCCTTCGACATATTGGTGCCGAAGCCCATGAAGACGAAGTTCGTCAGCTGGGCGGAGAGATACATGGCGATGATGGCGAAAAGCATCGGCTGCAGGCCGAGGAAGATGCCGCCGCAGCACACGACCACGGCATTGACCGAGAAGCTCACGGCCCCGACGGAGACAGGGAACTTGCTGGCAACCACCTGGGAGACGATATCTGAGCCGCCGGTATTGCTGCCGGTCCTCATCGTGAGGCCGATGCCGACTCCCATCAGCACGCCGCCGTATATTGCCGAGAGCAGCACATTGATGGGCTCCGACGTGTCCAGGAAGCCCTGGTAATCGCTGAGCCTGCCTACCAGCGTGGTCATCAGCGAGACCATCACCGAGCCGACCAGCGTCTTGATGCCGTATCTCCAGCCGAAGACCTTCATGCCGAAAAGGACAAGCGGGATGTTTATCATCATCATCCCGATGCCCTGGTCCAGCCCGAACAGGTAGTAGAGGATCGTGCCGATACCGGTAGCGCCCCCTCCGGTGATCCTGGCCGGGGTATAGAATCCGGCAGCTGCGACTCCCGAGCACAGGGGCCCGAGGATCAGGAGCAGGTAATCGCTTGCCCTGGAATAGATAGGCTTAGGCTTTGCCATATAGGACTCCCGTATAGGCCCCTGCCGGGACAGGGGCCGGATAATCAGTTCACAGCCTTATGGATCGTCGACCTTACGCAGCCTGTACCTGCGATCATCGACCTGAAGTAGCCAAGCACAGCATCTGCCAACCCTGCCTGATAGAGGTCCACGCCGAAGATCTTCTGGTTGGAGAGCACCGGACGGAGCTGGTCAAGCGAGCCGCCGTAGCCCAGGGTGATGCCCTTGAGCGCTTCCTGCGCATAGCCGAGCAGCGGATCGGGCGATGGCTCGAAGGCTTTGCCCTCGTCGTCGATGCCGATGACATACCTCAGCCAGGCAGCGAATACGAGCGGGATGCACTTCAGGTCCTCGATCGAGAGCCTATCGGAGGCGAGATACGCCTTGATGGTCTCGCCGAACCTGATCGGCAGCTTCTGCGATGTATCCGTGGCGATGCGCTGCGGGGTGTCGGGCATGAACGGATTCGGGATGCGGACATTGACGACCTCATCGATGAACTTCCTCGGGCTGATGATGCCGGGATCGACTACGACCGGAAGGCCCTCCTGGTATCCGATCCTCTTCACGAGATTCACGAGGTCCTCATCCTTCATCTCATCGGCAATCAGCTTATAGCCGAGCAGGCAGCCGCAGACGGCAAGCGCCGTATGGAGCGGATTGAGGCATGTGCATACCTTCATCTTCTCGACCTTGTTGACCGTGTCCCTGTCGGTGAAGTAGACGCCGGCCTCCTCAAGCGCAGGGCGTCCGTTGGGGAAGCTGTCCTCGATCACGAGGTACTCGCATTCCTCGGCATTCACGAACGCAGCCGTATACGTATGCTTCGAGGTGACGATGACATCGGTATCCTCGAACCCGTCTTCCTCCAGCATCCTGGCGACGCTGGCATCCGGACGCGGCGTGATCTTGTCGATCATCGACCATGGATAGGCGACCTTGTCCGATGCGAGGTACTCTTCGAAGCCCTTCTCCACGAGGCCGTTCGCCACCCATTCATGGGCAATCGTCTGCATGGCAAGCTGGACCTTCTCGCCGTTATGGGAGCAGTTATCCATCGATACCAGGGCGATAGGCGCCGCATTCTTCCTGTAGCGGTACAGGAGCAGCTCGGCCAGGCGCGAGAGGAACATGGAGCCCTTGCCAGGACCGCCCTTGAAATCAGCGGCATAGCCGGGGAAGTACTCCCCATCCGGGGTCTTCAGCGCATATCCCTTCTCCGTGATCGTGAAGGAGACCATCTGCAGCGATGGGTTCTCGAAGACCTCGATGAACCTCTTCCAGCCAGCCTCGAAGCGGTAATCGCAGGGATGCGCCTCCGTGACGGACCCCACGACCGTCCTGTCGATCGAGCCATCGGCCTTCAGCGTGACAAGGAGGGTAAGGTCATCGAACCTGTCGTAGACATCGCTGATGATCTCGAAGTCGAACCCCTCGCCTACGACTATGCCCTTGTCTGCCAGCCCCTTCTCTATCAGCTCCTGCTGCAGGCGCGCGGGGAAACCGCGGAAGATATTGCCGGCTCCGAAATGGACCCATACCGGATTCTCCGCCGTCCTCTTCCTGAGCGCTTCCCTGTCATAGGAAGGCACCTTGAAACCTTTCGCCTTCCAGTCCGCGGACTGCAGGCCCTTATCGCTAAGCTTCACTTGGAACTCCTTTGCTTGCGGTTATGAAATAACCTGGATTGGCCTGTATCAGGCCCTCTACTTCATACTTCAGCTTCGAGAGATGCTCGATCTCGATCTCCCTTGCCCTGCTGAAATCCTTCGCCTTCAATGCCCCGAGAAGCGCCTCATGCTGCCTTATATTCAGCAGCAGCACATCCTTGGCAGACATCGAGAGTATGCGCATGCGCCTGTGGTTGCCGGTCTCCCTCAGTATGAGCTGCCAGATCCTCGACAGCCCCGTGGAATCGAAGAAGACAGCATGCATATCATCATCAGCGTTGTAGAACGCGATGGAATCGCATGATTCGGCAGCCTCCTTCTGTACTTCGATGAAGTACTCGATCTTCGTCAGGTCCGAGCTCTTCATGAAGGATGGATAGCGCTCAAGGACGCCCTTCTCCAGCGCCAGGCGGAAGAAGCATTCATCATCCACCCTGCCGAGGTCGATCCTGGACACCCAGCACCCGCGCTGCGGCCGCATCACGACCAAGGCGTCGGAACGCAGCCTCATCAGCGCATCGCGGACCGGGGAGCGCGACACCTCGAAGCGTTCGGATATCTCATCCTGGTCGATCTCCTCCCCAGGCTTGCGCCTGAGGAAGATGATCTCCTCCTTCAGGGTATCGTAGATCGCCTCGCTGGACGTCCTCCTCATTTTACGAGCCTCTTCTCGCTCTTCTCGACAGCTTCCCAGAGACCGAGGATGTACTCTGCGCCGAGGGCCCTGTCATACAGTCCGTAGCCCGGCATCGAGACCTCGCCCCAGATAGCCCTTCCATGGTCCGGGCGGATAGGACCGTCGAACCCTGTCTCGTAGAGCGCCCTGACGATCTCATACATATCGAAGGAGCCATCGGACGAGAGATGGGCAGCCTCCTCGAAGAGTCCCGGCGCGAAGTGATGGAGGTTCCTCACATGGGCGAAATGCACACGTCCCGGGAGCGCCCTGATGATGCCGGGGAGGTCATTCTTCGGATTGGTGCCGAACGAGCCTGCGCAGAAGGTAAGGCCGTTGAACGGCGAATCGACTGCCTTCATGACCTTGAGGATCTTCTCCTTGGAGGTGATAATCCTCGGCAGCCCGAATACAGGCCATGCCGGATCGTCAGGATGGATAGCCATCTTGATGCCGTACTTCTCGCATACCGGCTGTATCGCCTTGAGGAAGTAGACGAGGTTGTCGAAGAGCTTCTCCTCAGTTACGTCCTTGTATGCCTCGAAGAGCTCCTTGACCCTGCTGAGCCTCTCCGGCTCCCAGCCTGGCATCACGAAACCGTTGGAGCTGTCGTTGGTCTGGTCGAAGAACTTCTGCGGATCGATCGTATCGACTACCTTCTGGTCATAGGCAAGGACCGTAGCGCCATCAGGCCTGGCCTTGGCAAGGTCCGTCCTCGTCCAGTCGAATACAGGCATGAAGTTGTAGCATACCAGCTTGATATCGCACTTGGCGAGATTCTCAAGCGTGATGATGTAGTTCTCTATGTACTTATCGCGGCTGGGAAGGCCGATCTTGATATCATCATGGATATTAACGCTTTCGATTCCCGCGATATTGAGTCCGGCATCCTCGACTTCCTTCTTGAGCGCCTGGATCTTCTCAAGCGGCCATACATCGCCTGCCGGGATGTCATAGAGCGTAGTGATAACGCCCGTCACGCCCGGGACCTGCCTGATCTGCCAGAGCTTCACCGAGTCGAACTTGTCGCCGAACCATCTCATCGTCATCTGCATAGGGGTTGATCTCCTTTTCCACAAAAACTAATATATTAGTATAATAGTTGCTGATGCATGGCTTGTAAAGGAAAATATTCTCCGTAGCGGATCTGGCGGCAGGGCACTGCGGAGCTGGCTGTTCACAGCCCCCGGTTTCATATTATAAATATGCGAGGAGGCCTTCGATGAGGATAACGATCTGCGAAGACAGGATAGAGCTTGCGCAGCAGGCAGCTGCGATGGGACGCCACTGCATCAAGACGACGATAAAGGAGAAAGGATCCGCCAACGTCGCTTTCGTGACTGGCACGAGCCAGCTCGGGCTGCTGGAGAACCTCAGGAAGGCCGAGATCGAATGGGACAAGGTCAATGTGTTCCTCCTCGACGAGTTCATCGGCCTGGAGGATGGGCACAAGGCCTCATCCGAGACATTCCTCACCGAGAACTTCCTCAGCTATATACCGTCCATCGGCAGCTTCCATCCGATATCGCGCTCACGCAGCACTGCGGCGACGCTGAAGAAGATGAATTCCCTGATGAGGGACTACCCCCTCGACGTAGCCTTCATCTGCATCGGCGAGAACGGGCACCTCGCCTTCAACGACCCTCCCGCAGACCTCGACGCGACAGACCCGTACATACTGGTGGACCTGGAGAGGAGGTCCAGGAGGCAGCAGGTCGGCGAAGGCTGGTTCAAATCGATCGATGATGTGCCGCAGCAGGCCATAACCATGTCGATACATGAGATACTCTCCGCCAGGAACATCATCTGCGCCTGCCCGGAGCAGCGCAAGGCAAAGGCCGTCGCCATGTGCGTCTATGACGATATGGGGCCGGCAGCGCCATGCGCCGCCCTCAAGAGGAAGACCAGCTGCGATATCTTCCTTGATAGGCAGTCAAGCTGCCTGATAATGGGCGACAAGCGCAATTTCTAGCCTTTTTCCATCCTAATCATGAAAATATCCTTTGCGCGACCCCGCAACTGCAGGCAGAATATAAGAGGACGTCGGCGGTATTGCTAAGGGGAATAGGCCTCCGGCGGGAAAAGGAGAGGAGATGCCTAAGAAAGCCTTGGCGGTAGCGGCCATAGCCTTTCTCTGCATATCGCATATGGCGGCGGAAGCCCCAGTGGCCAGCCTAGCCGATGCGATCATGAGCGCAAAGGAGAACAATCTCGATATAGAGTATGCGAGGGCGACGCTGGAAAGGACGATGCGCATACAGGATAATGCCATGTCCACGTTCATGCCCTCGATTTCGCTGAAGGCCTCGGCCAGCCCATCGGTCAGCTTCCCGGTATCATCCGCAGAGGAGATCCGCTACGGTGGGCTGGCGGTGAGCGCGGGAGCCGATGCAAGCTTCGAATTCAAGGGCGAGATGGCCAATGACGGCAGGGTACGCAGCCTGGCGAAGGAGGCTGCCTCCCTGGAGTTCCGCGCAGCCTGCGATGAGGTGGAATCGGCAGTCATCTCCGCATATTGGAACATGGCGGCGCTCAGTGCCGAGCATGACAGCGCGCTGGCGGCCATGCATCTTGCCGAGGAGCAGTACCGCTCGGCGCTCGCAGGATATGAGCGGGGAATGATCGGGGAGCTCTCGATGAGGCAGTCGGAGTATTCGCTCTCGACCGCAAGGCTGACGCTCTCCGCAGCGGAAGACAGCCTCAGGCTGGCCATGGAGCAGCTCAAGGCGCTGACCGGGCTCAGCGGGGATTTCCGCACCATGCCGCTGCCGGACCCGGTGATGCTCTCGCTGCCATCGGCGGAAGAGCTCTTCGAAGAATACTCCGCGGGGACGCTGGCGATGCAGCAGGCCCGCAATGCGCTTGAGTCAGAGCGCTCTGGCCGCGACTCCGCCGTGCTCTCCGCATATGTGCCGAGGCTGTCGGCATCGATCGGCTACTCATATGGCGGCCTTGCCGACGGCTCATGGAACTACACCCACAGGACGAACTCGCTTACGGGATCCGTCTCATTGAGCATCCCCCTCAGCCAGATGCTTCCCGGCGGCACTGCAGACTCAGCCATAAGGGACCGAGATGACTCCATCAGGCTGGCATCGATAGCGCTCTCAAGGGCCAGCGAGAACCTCCTCGAGGAAATCAGGTCGGGCGTGATCAGGATTTCCCAGCTGCAGGACTCAATCGGAAGCGCGATCAGTTCCGAGGAGATAGCGGAACGCACATACCAGCTCACGCAGGAAGCCTATGAAGCGGGCGCATCGTCGGCGCTTGACCTTGCCGATGCCCGCACCGCGCTGCTGCAGAGCCAGATGACGACGATATCATACAGGGTGAGCCACCTTCTCGAGTGCTATGCCCTTTCCGATACGCTCGGCATAGATATATCAGAACTGCAGGCTGGATACAGCACAGGTGAAAAGGAGGACAGGTGATGCCAGACGACAGCAGGATAGATTTCAGCAGGCTTGCAGCGGAAGGAGGCAGGACGTCGGGATTCGCGAAGGCAATGAACCTCATACTGGTGCTTATCTGCATAGCGCTGGCAGGGCTGGTCGCATACAATATGCTGGCCGGGGAGGGTGAGGCGGCGGAAAGCGCCCCGCAGGAAACGTCAGCCACGCAGGTGGTCAATGTCTCCGTCAGCCCCGCCTCTGTAGGGACATTCACCAAGATATCGAGGCTCAACGGCGAGATACGCAGGGACGGCTTCGATATCGCGATCCTCCCTGATATCACGACGACAGGCACGGTGACAGAGGTCCTCATCCATGAGGGCGACACCGTATCGGCCGGCGATGTCGTCGCCTATATCGATGCCTCCCGCCCGGGTTCCCCCTACAAGATAAGCCCTGTCATCGCCAAGGCAGGCGGGACCGTGATAGATGTCGGGGTATCGGCCGGACAGGTCATCTCCTCCTCTACCGCCGTGGCGACGATCGCAAGCAATGCGGACCTCGTGCTGGAGGCTGCCGTGCCGGAGAAGTTCCTCGGCTCCCTCCGCACGGGCATGACGGCAAGCTTCGAGACCGTTGCCTATCCTGGCAGGACCTACACGGCAAGGCTGGCCTATATCTCCCCTTCCATCAGCACCTCATCGCGTACCGCTGATATCAAGCTGGATATCGACGGCGATACGGACGGCCTCAAGACAGGCATGTACGTCAAGCTCTATCTGGAGACGGAGAGGATTGAGGATGCGCTGATGGTCCCGTCCGCCGCCCTGGGCGAATACATAGGCGATGATGTCGTCTACGCTGCCGTGGACGGGAAGGCCGTGAGGAAGATAGTCACGCCCGGTAGCGACAACGGCACAGAGGCTGTGATCCTTGGGGGGCTTGAGCCCGGCGAGCTGGTGATAACGGCAGGCAACATCACGGATGGTACCGCCATCAATCCGATATCCAGCCAGGGATAAGGAGAGACAGGATGACACTATCTGAGCTATCTGTTAGGCGGCCCGTCCTGATGACGATGACCTATGTGCTGATCTCCGTCATCTGCCTGGTCTTCCTGCCGCGCCTCGACCTGGCCCTCTACCCTTCGGTCGACTATCCCGTGATATCCGTATCGGTCTCATGCAATGATGCAGGGCCGGAGGAAATCGAGCTGCAGGTCACCGAGCCGATGGAGGATGCCCTGGATTCGCTCTCCAATCTGGAGAAGATGACCAGCCGGTCAAGGGAAGGACGCTCGTCGGTAACGCTGGAATTCAAATACGGCACCGACCTCGATGATGCCTACAACGATGTCAATGCCATCGCATCGAGGATGTCCAGGTTCCTGCCCGACTGGGCAGAATCGCCCTCGATCATCAGGTATGACTCGATGGGCTCCGGCTCGATCATGCGCCTCATCCTCACAGGCGACAGGACCAAGGATGAGCTGCAGTACATCGCCGAGAATACGGTGCAGCCGCTGATTGAGAGGATCGATGGCGTCGCGCAGGTCAATGTCTATGGCGGCGCCCCTATCGAATACGAGGTGCAGGTCGACCCCAACAGGCTTGAGGCCTACGGCCTGACGCTGCAGACGGTATCCAATGCGATAGCGGCAAGGAACGTGCAGAGCACCGGAGGGGAGATCACGCAGCGAGGCAAGGACTTCCAGATCGCCACGGATGCGCGCTACATGTCGCTGCAGGATATCAGCGAGACGATCATCAGCTATGCATCGGACGGCAATCCGATCCTCGTACAGGATATCGCCGATGTGGAGGAGACGACGGCATCAGGCGGCAGGCTGAACTACCTGAACGGGAACGAGGTCGTCACGATATCGATCTCTAATGACTCCGAATCCAATGAGACGACTGTCGCCTCATCCGTCATGAGGGAGCTGGACAGCATCAGGGCCGAGCTTCCCGCAGGGCTGGACCTCATCATACAGCGCGACAATACCGAGCTCATCAGGAATACGATGCAGGAAGTCGCCAACTCCGCGGTGCAGGGAGTCATCCTCGCCGCCCTGATAATCTTCATCTTCCTGCGCAACATAAAGAGCACCATCATCATCTCGCTCTCGATGCCCATCTGCATCCTCATCACTCTGATGCTGATGTCGATTACCGGCATGTCAGTCAACGCGATGTCGATGTCCGGGCTGATCCTCGGCATCGGCATGACGGTCGACGCATCCATCATCATCCTCGAGAACACCTACTCGTTCAGGGAGAAGAAGGAGCGGAGCGCCATTGCCGCCATCCTCGGCAGCGAGAACATGTTCACGGCCATAGTCGCCTCGACGCTGACCACGATCTGCGTATTCCTGCCCATCATCATCTACAAATACGACATCGGCATGATAGGCGTGATGTTCCAGGACCTCGTCATCACGGTCTGCATATCCCTCTTCGCCTCGCTGTTCGTGGCAGTGACCCTCGTCCCTGCCCTCTGCGGCTCCATCCTCAGGCTCAATACGAGGGTGCAGAAACCGCTGAAGAGCAGGCTGCTAAGGGCGATAGACAGCTCAATGGCCAGAGCCGAGGAGAAGGTCCGCAGCGGCTATGTCCGCCTGCTCTCGTTCTTCCTGGAGCGCAAGATGCTGCTCATCGTCCTCCTGGTGCTGCTGCTGATGCTCTCCGTGCAGAAGTTCGGCGACCTCGGCATATCGCTGGTGCCCAGATCGACGACCGATGACATGATAACCGTCGAGCTGACGCTCGATCCGGGAACCACGCAGGATGTGACGAAGGAATATGTCTTCGAGATGCAGAAGAACATACTCTCCGTCCTGCCGGAAGGAAGCTACGAGGAGATAATGACCTCCGTCGGAAGCAGCAATACAGGCGATATCGAGATAGAGCTACCGCCTATTGACGAGCAGGAATACTCGGTATCGGAGCTCCAGGACCTCATCAGGCCATTCCTTGATGACAGACCTGAGGCCGACTGGATATTCTCCACATCCAGGGGAGTATCGGGACAGGGCATCGACGTGGCGGTATACTCGGAATCCCCGGATGCCTCGCTGGCAGCCGTGGAGGAAATCATGGCCCTCCTTGAGGCATATATCTACCCGGTGGAGAACATACGTTCCGACCTCTCGAATGGCGCGCCCAAGTACTCCATCATCATCGACTACCAGAAGGCAGAGGACCTCGGCGTGACCGTCTCCACGCTTACGGACACCGTGAATGCCGCCCTTACAGGCATCACGGCAACGGAGATCTCCACATTCGCCACCGACACGACCTATGATGTCATCGTCCTCATCGACCCTGATGAGATACAGACCGTGGATGACCTCTCCGCCCTGATGATCCCGACCGGCAAGGGAACGATGGTCAGGCTCGACACCCTTGCCTCATTCGAGCTCGGATCGGCACCGAGGACGATTACCAGGGAGGACAAGGAAAGGGTCAACCATGTCTATGCGACGCTGCGCGAAGGCTATGCGGCAAGCGATGTGCAGGCCATGGTGGATAGGCTGCTGGAAAGGGAGCTCGTGCTCCCCGAGGGCGCGAGGATCGAGCAGCGCGGCGAGATGTACACATTCAATGAGTACCTCCCTACCCTCATAATGATCGTCCTCCTGGCCCTCTTCCTCGTCTATGCGGTCATGGCGGCGCAGTTCGAGTCGCTGATAGACCCCTTCATCATCTTCGCCACCATCCCGCTGCTCTTCATCGGCGTAATCGGCATCCATGTCGCCATGGGAGAGGATTTCTCGCTCTTCTCGCTCGTCGGCATCATCGCCCTGATCGGCGTAGTCGTCAACAACGGCATCGTGCTCATCGACTGCATCAACAGGCTCGTCGACCACAAGGTGCCTGTCAAGCAGGCCTGCCTGCAGGCTGCGTACGGGCGCCTCAGGCCCATCCTGATGACGACGCTGACGACCATACTCGGCATGATACCGATGGCCTTCTTCCCCGGGGAAGGAGCGGAGATGATGCAGCCTATCGCGATAACATTCGTAGGAGGGATTACCACAGGCGCATTCCTGACGCTGCTGCTATCGCCTGTGCTCTACCTCATCTTCAACAAGAGGAGGGAGAAGAGATTCAACAATCCCGATGCCCTGATCAACCAGCTCCATGAATACGACATGAGGAAGCTGAAGCATCTCGATGATATGCTATGAGGACCGGGGATGCCGCCTATGGCATCCCTTCCTTATCCCAGAGCCGCTCCATGACGTAGCGGCGGAATGATGAGAGGTGGTATACCCTGCTGATGACGGAATGCTCATCCTGCCATCCGAGCCCCTTCGCCCTGACAGCTTCCCTGATGGCATCCTTCGCCCTCATGCGGAACGAATCATCGGAGGAGAATACGACATCCCAGAAGAGGGCGGGGTCATAGCGGAAGAGGAAGAGCGCACCATAGCTCGATGCCTGGACCGTCGATGGGCACAGGTCGCTCTCAAGCTCCAGGTATTCCCTGTAGCCATCCCTGAGCTCCCTATAGCCGAGCGCGGCTATCTTCTCCTTATCCAGCTTCCTCACAGGAAGAGTATAGCATGAGGAAGGCCGCCCCTGCAGGCGGCCATCGGAGATGGAAACGGATATCTCAGCCGTTGAGGAACGACGCATCGAGGAGCTTGCCGTTGAGCCTCAGCTCCGATACGTGCTGCACCTTGCTGTCCCCGATATCCTCCATGCGGCCCTTTATCAGCAGGGAGGTATCCCCGTCCCTGATGTCCATCACCATGTTGCTCTCCGCATCGCTCTGCCCATGGAGCGTGAATGTGCCGGTGATCGGCGAGCTGCCGAGCAGGCTGAAGGAGGAGAACTCCATCGAATAGGAAAGGTTCCTCAGGTCGATTTCCTTCTGCAGAGAATCGCCTTCGGGGGTTATCATCCCTGCGGCTACCGCAGTGAATCCCTTGGTCATGGTTGCGATAACCTGCGCCTTCTCCTCTTCTGTCGGGATAGCCGGTGTCTCGCTTATCGTGGCGCAGCCTGCTGCGAGGATGAGCGCAGCCAGTGCGACGATGATGAATTTCCTAGCCATAATGCCTCCTGATACTTGCTGATACTAAGTCTGAGGCAGCCGGAAGCGGAGGTCAAGCGGAGAAAATGTGAAGAAAGCTAGACCAGCTCTATGCCAAGCAGCCTTGCCACGCTGAGGGCCTGGGCGGTATCCAGCACCGCGCCCCTCAGCTCGTGGAGATCCGGCGAGAGGGCTATCCCCTCGATATCGGAGCCGCATAGCCGTATATCCCTCAGCCACGTTCCCCTGAACTGCGAGCGCCTGAGGCTGGTGTGCTCGATAGAGCATGATGTGCACTTCATATCCTCGAAAGAGCTATCCTCCAGCATGCACTCCCTTATGCAGAGACCGCTCGCATGCGATGAGGAGAATGATGCATACAGGCCAGATGAGGAGATGATCTCCATGCGCTTTATGGATGAGCGGGCGAATGATGCGCCTGGAAGCCTGCAGGAGACCAGCGAGACATCGGCAAGGCACGCATCCTGGCACTCGATCCTGGCCAGGTCAGAATCGATGATCCTGGATGACATGATCCCGCCCCCGCGGATGGCCATGCCTTCAAGGCGGCATGATGAGAACGTGCAGTCCCTGAACACGACGCCGGTGAAATCACGGAAGGAAAGGTCCTCGCCTGAGAAGCTGATGCCTACGGCCTCCCCTTCGCTGAGTATCTCCTCCAGCGTCTCCTGGTCCATCAGCGGCTATGCCTGTCCTTCAGCACGTCGATGACTTCGGCAAGCGTGGTATCCTTCTGCGCAAGCAGCACGAGGAAATGGTAGACAAGGTCGGCAGCCTCGCCCAGGAAGAGGTCCTTGTCATCATCCTTCGAGGCGATGACGAGCTCGACGGCCTCCTCCCCGACCTTCTGCGCTATCTTGTTCAGGCCCCTGGAGAAGAGATGGTTCGTATAGGAACCCTCGATCGGGTTGGTGCGCCTGTCGCGGATCACTGATTCGAGATAGAAGAGGAACTCGGGCGATGAGATCTCAGACGGCTGGTTCTCCTCGCCGAAGCACGTATCGGCGCCTGTGTGGCATACGGGACCGGAGGGAATCGCCTTGACCAGCAGGGTATCGCCATCGCAGTCGGCAAGTATCTCGCGCACCTGCAGGAAATTGCCGGATGTCTCCCCCTTGGTCCATATCCTGTTCCTTGACCTGGAGAAGAATGTCACGAGCCCCCTGTCCAGCGTCAGCTTATATGCTTCCTCGTTCATATAGCCCAGCATGAGGACCCTTCTCGTGACTGCATCCTGGACAACCGCAGGAACCAGACCGCCGCCTTTAGCAAAATCGATAGTCATTCTCCCTCCCCTATATCCTTACTGGAATCCCCTCGCTGCGAAGATATGCCTTCAGCTCCGGGATGCCGATCTCGCGGAAATGGAAGACAGAGGCGGCAAGCGCGGCATCAGCCTTCCCTTCCCTGAGGATATCCCGGAAATGCTCCTCGCATCCGGCCCCGCCTGATGCGATGACCGGAATACCAATATTACCGCTGATTACCGCAGTTAAGTCAACATCAAAGCCGTTCCTGGTGCCATCAGCATCCATCGATGTGAGCAGTACCTCGCCGGCTCCGAGCCTCTCGGCTTCCTGCGCCCAGAGAAGGGCGTCCCTGCCTGTAGCCGTCCTCCCGCCGTCGATTATCGTCTCGAAGCCCGAAGGCATGCCTGGATTGCGCCTGGCATCGATCGCTAGCACGACGCACTGGGAACCGAACAGGCGGGCGAAACCGCTTATCATGTCAGGATTGCGTACCGCGGCCGAGTTGATGGATATCTTGTCAGCGCCTGCGGAGAGCAGCCTGCCGACATCCTCCTTCGTACGTATGCCGCCGCCTACCGTAAACGGTATGGAGATCCTGTCGGCGACATCCTGCACGAGCCTCACCATCGTCCCCCTGTTCTCCACCGTCGCCGTGATATCGAGGAAGACGAGCTCATCAGCGCCATGCTCCGAGTAATAGGCGGCAAGCTCCAGCGCGGACCCCGCATCGCGCAGCCCTACGAAATTGACACCCTTGACTGTCCTGCCATCCTTCACATCAAGGCAGGGTATTATCCTCCTCGTCAGCATCCTGCCTCCTTCAGGTCGGCAAGCGTCATATACCCCTCATAGAGGGCCTTGCCGACGATGGCGCCGTAGCATCCGGCTTCCCTGAGCGCATAGAGGTCCTCCTTCGAGGACACCCCGCCTGACGCGACCAGCTCGACGCCGGGGACGGCGCTGATGATGCTGCGGTAAAGGCCGACTGACGGGCCTGCGAGCATGCCATCGCAGGAGATATCGGTGACGACAGTACGCCTGAGTCCGCATGACACGAACCTCTCCACGAACGGCAGAAGCGGGATCGATGTCTTCTCCACCCATCCAGACACCGCGACCAGCCCATCGGCGCTGTCGGCGCTGAGGATGATCCGCCCCGGCCACTCCGCAGCCCATGAGAGGACCTCTTCCGGGTCCCTCGCCGCGGCAGACCCCACGTTGACCGCATCGGCACCTGCCGAGAATGCCGCTTCGGCATCTGCCTTCGTCCTTATGCCGCCGCCGAAGTCGATGATAAGGCCGGTGGCCCCGGCAATCTCCTCGAGGATATGGAGGTTGCGCCTCCCATCCCCCTTGGCACCGTCCAGGTCGACAAGATGCAGATGGGTAAGCCCTGCATCCTCTATCATCCTCGCTGCATCGGCAGGTTCAAGCCCATAACCCTTCGCCGTCGAGTAATCGCCGGCGGAAAGGCGGACGAGCGCCCCATCGATCAGGTCTATCGCAGGAATGGCTATCATATGGCCTCCAGGAACGAGGCAAGCACCTTCTCACCGACGCTGCCGCTCTTCTCGGGATGGAACTGCGTGCCCATGAAATTGCCGCGCTCGAGCGCTGCAGAGAAGCAGATGCCGTCATAGCTGCACCTCGCTGCCGTGAATGGCGAGAGGGGGACGTAGTATGAATGGACGAAATAGGCATAGCTTTCCTCATCCACATCAGCGAAAAGCCTGCCGCCCAGCGCTGAGATGCCGTTCCAGCCCATATGGGGGATCTTGCATCCGCGGCCGGAGGGGAAGCGCATGACGCGCTCGGGGAAGATGCCCAGCCCCTCCGTATCGCCCTCCTCCGAGAATGAGCACATCATCTGCATGCCGAGGCAGATGCCGAGGAAGGGCCGCTCAAGGGATGAGATCACCTCATCAAGCCCGCGCTCCCTGAGGGCAGCCATAGCTGAAGAGGCCTCACCGACCCCGGGGAAGATGACGCGCTCAGCCTTGCGGATCGTATCGGGGGCATCTGTCAGCACCCCCTCATGGCCAAGCCTCCTGAGCGCAGAGAGCACCGAGCGGACATTGCCGGCCCCATACTGGATCACGGCTATCATAGGACCCCCTTCGTGCTGGAGATCGCATTGTCGCCGGGAATCCGCCTGACAGCCTTCCTCAGGGCCCTGGCAAACGCCTTGAAGAGCGCTTCTGCGGTATGGTGGCTATCACCGCCATCGGTGGCTTCCAGATAGAGGTTGCATCTGGCGGCAGATGAGAACGAGCGGAAGAAGTGGCGGATCAGCTCCGTAGGGAAATCGCCGATATAGTCATAGCGGAAGGAGAACTCCTGCATGAACTCAGGACGTCCGGAGAAGTCGATGGCAGCGACTGCGGCCGTATCGTCCATCGGCACGATATCGAAGCCATAGCGCTCGATGCCGCGCTTCTCGCCAAGGGCTGTGAGGACAGCCTCGCCGAGGACGATGGCAGTATCCTCCACCGTATGGTGGCAATCGACATAGAGATCGCCCTCCACACTGCCGCTGATATCGCAGCGGGAATGCCTGACTACCTGGTCAAGCATATGGTCGAAGAAGCCGATGCCAGTCACGATCCTGCCGCATCCCGTGCCATCCAGGTCGATATCCAGCGAGATCCTCGTCTCCTTCGTGTCCCTTGATATCGAGGCGGTGCGGTGGGCGCAGGAGCCGTCCCCGGTAAGGTATGACGCGATATCGAGCCAGCTGGACGTGCTGAGCGCGATGGCATCGCGGTATCCTTCGGGGATCTCCATCCTCTCAGGCGTATACCAGATGCCTTTAGCCCCGATGTTCTGTGCAAGCTGCATATCGGTAAGCCTGTCGCCGACCATGAAGGAGGAAGCCATGTCATAGCTTCCATCCAGATAGCCGGAAAGCATCGCCGTGCCTGGCTTGCGGCCCGGGCAGCAGTCCTCCGGCAGCGAGTAATCGACGTTTATGTCATCGAATACGATCCCCTCGCCGGCAAGCGTCGAGAGTATCCTCTCCATCGGGCCCTCGAAAGCCTCGAAGGGGAACGATGGCGTGCCGACCCCATCCTGGTTCGATACCAGCACGAGCTCGAAATCCGTCTTCCGCGAAATCTCCCTCAGCGCCTCGAACACATGGGGCTTGTAGATGATCTTCTCGAAGCTGTCTATCTGGTCCTCGATGACAATCACCCCATCCCTATCGATGAACAATGCCTTCTTCCTATGTCTCGACGTATCCAACAAGCGCCTCCTCAAGCTTCCTGTTCTCCTCAGCGGATCCTATCGTGATCCTGACCCCGCCTTCCAGCAGGGGCTCCGATGACCTGTTCCTGATGACGATGCCCTTCGATGCCAGATACGAGCAGAGCCCGGCAGGCGAATCGACGCCGATGAGGATGAAATTCGCCTCTGACGGGATGACCCATCTGACGAACGGCAGGAGAAGCAGGAATGCGGCAAGATGCTTCCTGCCCCTGCGTATCCCCTCGATATCCTCCCTGACGGCATCGGCATCCGACAGGGCGCGCAATGCGGCTTCCTGCCCAAGGCGCGAGACGTTGTACGGTGCCTTCGCCTTGTTGAATACGGCGATGACCTCGGGATCGGCCACCAGCACGCCAAGCCGGGCGCCAGCCAGCCCCCAGGCCTTCGAGAGGGTCCTCATGACGACGATGCGCCTGTTCTCCCTGATGAGGGCACAGGCGGAGCGGAAGCCCTCCGCGAAATCGCAGTAGGCCTCATCGACGACGGTGATGCCCTTGTTCTCTTCCGCTATCCTCGCGATATCCTCAAGGCTGTAGACGATTCCCGTGGGGTTGTTGGGCGAGCAGATGAAGACCATCTTCGGCTTCTGCTCCCTGATAGCGGAGACCATCCCCTCGACATCGAGCTGCAGCGTGGGAAGCAGCGGCACATCCAGCACCCTGGCATTGTTGAGCGATGCCAGCACCCCATACTCCCCGTATGTCGGGCGCTCGACCATCACGCAATCCGAGCCGGGCACGCAGAATATGCGCATCAGCATATCGATGACCTCATCCGAGCCATTGCCTATGGCTGTCATATCATAAGGGAGGCCGAGCACCTCCTCCAGCTTCCTCCTCACTGCCCTGCAGAGCGGATCGGGATACCTGTTGACCCCGTCATTCCCTCCCCTCCAGGACTCATTGGCATCCAGGTAGACATCAGCATGGCCCGAGAACTCATCGCGGGCCGATGAATATGGGACCATCTCCCTGATATGCCTGTTCATCAGCGCTTCCAGCTCTGTCATCTGCACCTCGCCTTCGCAGCCTCGCTATGGGCCCAGAGCCCTTCAGCCTCAGCCATCGCCTCTATGGTCCTGCCAAGCCCTTCGATGCCCTCCTTCGAGAGCTTCTGCACCGTGATCTTCTTCAGGAACGAGTCAAGCGATACGCCGGAGGATGACCTCGCCCATCCGGATGTCGGCAGCGTGTGGTTGGTGCCGGACGCGTAGTCCCCGGCCGATTCAGGCGAATAGGGGCCGAGGAAGACGGAGCCCGCGTTCCTCACTCCCTCAAGTATCCTCTCAGGGTCCCTGGTGCTGATGATCAGGTGCTCAGGGGCATATCCGTTGATCGCATCAATCAGCATCTGGTCGCTGTAGACGGGGAAGGCCGCCGAATGGGAAAGCGACGGCAGCATGTACTCCGACCTCTTCCCGAGCCTCCTGATGGCCTTGCCTATCTCCTCGTCTATAGCCCTGTAGATGGCATCAGCCTCCTCCCTGCTATCTGCCCTGATCGCGAGCATCGCCTGGCTGTCCTTGCCATGCTCTGCCTGGGAAAGCAGGTCAAGCGCCGCGAATTCGGCATCGGTAGTGCTGTCTGCGGCAACCATCACCTCCGACGGGCCGGCGACCATATCGATGGCGACATATCTGGAGACAAGCTCCTTCGCCTTCGAGACGAACCTGTTGCCAGGGCCGAAGACCTTGTCGCGGCGGGAGACGCTCTCCGTGCCGAAGGCGAAAGCCGCGATGGCCTGGGCTCCGCCGACCTTCAGTATCCTGTCCACTCCCGATACGGAAGCGGCATAGAGGATTGCCGGGTTCACACACCCGTCCCTGGCAGGGGTCGCCAGCATGATATCGCTGCATCCGGCAGCTTTGGCAGGGATGGCAAGCATGAGCACGGTGGAAAAGAGGGGCGCCGTACCGCCGGGGATATAGAGGCCCACCTTCTCGATCGGCACGACCTTGCGCGAGCAGATGACGCCGGGAGCCGTCTCCACGCACTCGCCTTCAGGCATCTGCGCCTTATGGAATGCCAGTATGTTCCTGGCCGCCTCCCCGATCGCGTCCTTGAGCTCCTGCGGTATGGAGGCCTCGGCTTCCGCGATCTCCTCCGCGGTGGCGAAGAGGCTATCGGGACGGCAGCCGTCGAATCTCTCCGACAGCGACCTCAGCGCCTCATCCCCTCCCTTGCGCACCTCATCGATGATACCCATCACGGCTTCCGTCACGCTCTCATCGCTCTCGAAGGGGCGCTTCAGAAGCTCCTCGCTGTATTCAGAATAAGGAAGCAGCATGCTCACTCCGTCATCTTCTCGATGTTCATGACGAGGATTCCCTCCGCGCCGAGCGCCCTGAGGTCCTCGAATACCGACCAGAACCGCTCCTCGTCAACAGCGGACTGCACGGAGACCCAGTCACGGTCCATCAGCGGTGTGACTGTCGGGCTCTTCATGCCGCCGATGATCCTGGCAGCATCATCAAGCTTGCCGGCCGGCAGGTTGAAGAGGATATACTTCTTCTTCCTCGCCATCATCACGGCATCGATCCTCTCCAGCAGCCGCGTGAGGATCGCGCGCTTTCCATCGGACATATCAGGGCGTCCGATCATGACGGCGGAGGACCTGTAGATGCATTCCGCCTCCTCGAGCCCGTTCGCCTTCAGCGTGGTACCTGTCGACACGAGGTCGGCGATGGCATCGGCAACGCCGATCTGCACGGTAATCTCAACCGAACCGGAGACGACGACAGGCTCTGCCTTCACCCCGTACCTGCCGAGGACGGAGGAGAGGATGCGCGGATACGATGTGGCTATCCTCTTGCCCTCCAGCGAGGAGAGGTCCTTGTATGCGAATCCATGGGGGACTGCTATCGAAAGGCGGCAGGAAGCGAACTTCAGGTCCCTGACGACCTCCAGCTCCTTGCCTGATTCATCATATTCATTCCTGCCGACGATGCCGATATCGGCAACGCCGGATTCCACATAGCCCGGGATATCGTCATCGCGGACGAAAAGGAACTGGAGGGGGAAGTTGGAAGCCATCTCCCTCAGGACCCTGCTGTCAGACGCGAAGTCGATGCCGCATGACCTTATGATCTCCAGGCTCTTCTCGGAGAGCCTTCCGCTCTTCTGTATGGCGATGCTGAGGATATTCTCCATGCGAAGCCTCCTAGGAGGATTCTAATCTCTAGCATGCCTCCTTGATAACCCCAAATGGATGACATCATCCCCTTTTGATGACCGATTTCCCTTTCTCGGCAACGGGATGCATAAGCTTCCTTTCCATCGCATCAGCCACGTCAGACACGTTTATATCCCCCTTGGAGCCGAGCTCAAGCAGTATGCCTGAGATATCCGAGGCCAGGCGCAGCCTCATCATGCCAGCCGTCAGCATGGCAGATCCTAGCGCGAGGATGACGGCAGCCGCCACGGCGAAGCCAGGCTTCCGCATGATGAACGGATACAGGATCAGCACCACGCCGAGGGCGAAGCCGACGAACGTCCCAGGGGAGAGGAAGACCCTGCCCGTGGCGAAGAACTGGACCGTATTCACCACGGCCACCGCGATGAGCACGGCTCCGGCTATGAAGACGAATACGCTGAAAAGCAGGTCAGGAAGCGCGAATATGAGGACGAGCAGGGCAATGCCGCCTGCGATGCATACCGCGTTCTTCACCGAGACCATGGCGAACAGCCAGCGCGGTATCCCCTCCCTCCTTACGGTGAGGAGGCTCCTGATCCCCTCGATGGCGATATAGACCGAAACGAGGGCCATCGCCAGCGTGCCGAGGCTTATGGGGGAAAGGAGCATGCAGAGGCCTACCGCGATGAACAGCACTCCGGAAACCAGATACGGAAGGGCGCCTCTCATCCCTACACCTCATCGAATCTGCCGATATCGCTCCGGGCACGGCGCTCGGCCTCGCGCATGGCGGACGCGACCCTCAGGGACCAGAAGCAGCTGACGACCGCGATGGCACCGAAGGCAATGATCGCCGCACCGGCAAGGCTGAATGCGAAGGAGCCCATCATCATCGGGAAGAAGAACATCAGGGCCGCAATCGCGATCTCCAGACCGCTTTCCATGCCGAGCAGCCCCAGCCGCAGGCCGGCCTTCCTCATCACGAGGAAGTCCGCGAGGTTTATCAGGCCGGTGAGGAGGAAGTCGGCGGCTACGATATAGACAAGGACCGTCATCACGATATCGGGACTGGCTATCGTGAGGATGATCACGGCTATGCCGAGGAGAAGATTGACTATGCCCTTCGAGACCACGGCTGAGCGCACTCCCCTGGAAATCCCCGTATAGCGGAAGAAGGCATAGAGGCTCCGGCCGCCATCGAAGATCATATACACAGCGAACATGGCTGTCCCTATCGCAAGGAATTTACCCGGGGAGACGATCATGAAAGCCCCGATGAAGATCAGCAGCAGGCCTGCGATCAGGTATCCGATAGCTCTTCTCATGATTAGATTATCCACCATCGCGGCCATTTCTGCTACCCTGACATCATGAGACACCTTCTCTTCGATGCAGATGGCACGCTGTATGACTTCAAAGCCTCGGAGGACCATGCGCTCAGGATGGTATTCCAGGAACGCGGGATCCCCTACACGGATGAGATGATATCCATCTACCGCATAGGCAACGATGGATGCTGGAACAGGTACGAGAAAGGCGAGATGACTATGGAGGAGCTGCGCTGGCGGCGCTTCCGCCTCTTCTTCGATGCCATCGGCATCAATGAGGACGGGACCAAGGCAGGGGCGGATTACACCGCATACCTGGGAGAGACCGGCGCCATGCTGCCCGGCGCCAGGGAATTCCTGGGCAGGATCTGCGGGCGGGACCCCATGTACATCATCACGAACGGGATACCATATACCCAGCATCGCAGGATAGCAAACTCAGGCGCGGAGGGATTCTTCCGCAGGATCTACATAAGCGAGGAGGTGGGCTTCGCCAAGCCTGACAGGAGATTCTTCGACCATGTGCTCTCGGACATCGGCTGCAGCGCCGATGAGGCCATCGTCATCGGCGACAGCGAGAAGAGCGATATCCTCGGGGCGCGTAACGCTGGCATCAGGAGCATCTTCATCTCATTCAGCGGTGCCGTATCCAAGCTCGCGGACTGGTCGGTATCCTCATACGAGGAGCTTGGTAGGCTCCTATTCGATGGAGATCAGCTCGATATCGAAGATCAGCAGTGAGCCGGGGTCTATCCCGACGGTGCCCTGGTCCCCATAGCCGAGGTCAGGCGGGATCCAGAACCTGGTCCTGTCCCCCACATCCATCTGCCTGATGGCCTCCGCGAAGCCGGGGATGACCTGGTCAAGCGAGAATTCGGAGCTGTGCCTCCTGTCATAGGATGAGTCGGCGACAGCGCCATCGGGAAGCGTGAGCGTATAGTCGACCACGGCGACGGAGGCATCCGCGGCGCTTTCGCCATCACCCTTCCCCAGCACCTCGTACTGCATGCCCGAAGGCAGCGTGACGACACCCATCCGCTGCCCGTTCACGGCAAGGAAATCCTCGGCTACCTTCCTGTTCTTCCCTGCCAGGGCGGCACGTGCGGCCTCCCTCTCCGAAATGAGCTGCTGCTGGTATCTTGCCATGATGTCATTCATCTCCGCCGCGGAGAAGTCAGAGGCGGATGAGGCGAAATCGGAGACGCCGTGTATGATCTGGCTGAAGTCGATATCGCCGTAATCGGCCGATGCCTCCGCCATCAGATAGCCATACACATAGCTGAATTCCCCAGCCAGCGTATCAGGCTCGCTGAAGCTGTGGGCCTGTCCATCATCACCGCCGCTGCAGGAGGCGGCAAGGACCGCCAATGCGAGTACCGCAAGCTTCCTCATGGCTTCCCTCCGAATACATTGCCCAGGCTGTCTATCATGCAGAACACAGGGAAATCATGGATGGATATCCTCAGCAGGGCCTCGGGCCCCAGCTCCGGATACGCGACCGTCTCCGCTGATGATATCCTCGCCGAATATAGCGCCCCGCAGCCGCCATATGCCTGCAGGTAGAGGCCATGGAACCTGCCTATGGCCTCCCTAACCTCCGCGCTGCGCGGTCCCTTGCCCACCATGACCTTGAGCCCATGCCCTGCCAGGAGGGGCGAGAACGGATCCATGCGCGCGCTGGTAGTAGGGCCTGCCGCGCCTAGCACGGACCCGGGAGGAGCCGGAGATGGTCCCATGTAGTATATGGCATTGCCCGCGAACGGGAACGGCAGGGGCCTTCCCTCCTCTATCGCGGCTGCGAGCCTCTTATGCACCTGGTCGCGCCCCACATAGAGCGTTCCGGAGAGCATCACCTCATCCCCTGCCCTGATGGCATCCACCTCATCCTGCGTATACGGAAGATGGAGTTCCCTCCTCATAGCTCTCCCTCCTTGAAGACGATGCTGCATTTCCTGTCGGCCCAGCAGTTGACGGTGAGCGCGACCGGAAGCCCCGCGATATGCGTAGGTTCCGAGATTATCGAGATATCGAGCACCGTCTGGCTGCCGCCAAGGCCGCCAGGCCCGATTCCCAGGCCATTGACCTCATCCATCAGCCTGCGGCGGAGCGGGGAATCCTCCGGCTCCGTGAAGAATGCCTTCTTGGAAAGGAATGCGGCCCTGTCCATCGTCCCGCCGATGCCGATGCCGAGGAAGACAGGCGGACATGGCTTGCCGCCGGCCTTCATCATCATATCGAGCACTGCGGCAGAGACCCCGTCCTCGCCCGCAGTCGGATTGATCATCCTCAGCGAGGAGCAGTTCTCGGAGCCGAATCCCTTGAAGAGGAAATGGAGCGTGACATCGCTGCCGTCAGCCAGCTCGTACGAAATCACCGCAGGCAGGTTCGTACCGGTGTTGCGCCTTGAATACACGGGGTCCTCCACGACGCTCTTCCTGTAATAGCCCTCAGCCGCTGCCCTGCCGGCACCGGCGATGATGGCTTCCTCCACCCTGCAGAGGGGGACGCTGCTCTCCCTGCCGACCGAGGCAAGGCACCAGAACATGCCCGTATCCTGGCAGAGGGGGAGCCCGCTGCGCCTGGCCTCATCGATATTCTCCAGTATCGCGCCCAGCGCAAGGCGTCCAGCCTGGCCATGCTCTGCCACGGCAGCCCTGCGGATCAGCGATTCGACATCCTCCGGCAGCACACGGATCGCGCGTATGAGCGCCTCTGCGATCCTGTCCTCAGCCTTCGAAGAGATCACCCTGTCTCGTTCCATTCTCTTCCATCCTTTTCCCCAGCCTCGCCAGGAAGAGGCTCTTGTCGGGGAACACCCTCGGCGCAAGCAGCCGGTGGTAAGGCGTCTCGCACACAAGCCGCTGCACGACCATCTCCGGCCGCAGGTGGCGCAGCACGAGCTCCGCATCCTCCAGATACCTGCCCTCCGACGATACCGTGAAGCACCCTTCGAGATACTCATCACCCATCCTCGTCCCGCCCGGGACATGGAGGTTATGGATCTTCACCCCATCGGAGAGCACGCCATTGACAAGCCCCACAGTCTCAAGATACTCCTTCTTCCCTTCTCCCGGAAGCCCTATGATGATATGCGATGAGAGCATCAGGCCCCTTTCCTTCACCCTGAGCGCCGCATCACGCCATGCGGCAGCGCCATGCCCCCTGCCGATGGCCATCAGCGTACTGTCCGAAGCGCTCTGCAGCCCCAGCTCTACCCACACCTGCCTGCCTGGCGTGATATACGAGGCAAGCAGGTCCAGCACGTCATCAGGCAGGCAGTCCGGCCTGGTCGAGACGATGAACTCCTTATAGTCCCCTGTCGCCAGCGCCCTGTCGTATATCCTCCTGAGATTATCGATGGTATCGTATGTATTCGTGAATGACTGGAAATAGAGGGAGAACAGCTTCGCCCCGTAGCGCCTGGAGAGGAACTCCCGGCCCCTTTCCGCCTGCTCCTCTACCGAGGCAAGGCGCGGCAGCAGCGAGGAAGCCGCCTCCTCGGAGTATGGGCTGCTGCGGAAGAAGCCCGACTCGGCCTTCCGCTGGTATACGGCTATGGCCCCGGTGCCATCGCAGAACGAGCAGCCGCCATGCCCGTCAGCGCTGCGGTTCGGGCAGGAGAAGCCGCCATCGATGCCGATCCTGTAGACAGGCTGGCCATAGCGCCTGCGCAGGTACTCAGGATAGCTGTTCCACGGCCTTTCCATCAGAGGATCTCGAGCATGAAGGAGACACGGGGCTTGGCAGAGACATAGAGCGTCGCCTTGATGGTGCCGAATGTCGTGATGATGCCGCCTGAGAGGCATCCACCGACATCATAGCCATCTATGGTCGCGAACGGGATCAGGGAGGTATCGTATTCCCATGCCGATGACGGGTGGAGGCTGCTGTATCCCTCGGCATATGCCCCGATATCTATGAACGTGGAAGCTGGCAGCGGCACGCGCACCCCAAGGAGCAGATAAAGGTAATCCACCGTCTTGAGCCCTGTCGTCATCACGCGGAAGGCGGAAGAGAGGTACCATGGCCTCCTGACGGCAGAGATAGCCCCGTCCATGAAGAACTTCACCTTGTCGGAAGGCCCGTAGATGCCGAAGAACTCCCAGTCCAGCGAATACGAGAGCATGTTGTCAGGGAAGTCGCCGCCGATCGTCAGCCTCACCTCGGTCTCGAATCCGTCATCAGCGGCATTGCCGCCATCATATATGTCATAGACGAAGCCGATCCCGCAGTACGGATAGGCATTGTGGACACGGGGGATAGGCACCGTATCGGCATTGGCAGGCATCGTGCCGGAAAGATATGCATAATCCACGCCGAGCAGTATGTCCAGCCTGATGTTGTTGGAATAGACATACCCGATTCCCATATCGAAAGACAGGCCGACATCCCTGCCGTATGCGGAATTCGCCGTACCCGGTATCGATATCGATGAGAGCTGCCCGTAGCTGAGGTCGAGATCCAGATAGAAGAACGCCGTATCCAATATAGGCACCGTAAGGCCGGAGTTGATGCCGATTCCCTCACCGACGGAGACCCCCAGGGTACCGTAGAGCGATGAAGTGAGGCCCAGCTGCGTCTGCACCGAGAACTCAGGGGTGTATGCGAAGAACGTCTCATTGCCATCGTAGCGCACGCCTATCCCGCCGCTGAGCCCCAGCGAGAGGAAGCCGGAGAGGAGCGGATAGGAAGTCCCCTTTATATGGATCTCATCGCCTATCACCCTGTAGCTGACCTCCGCAAGGCCCTCATGGCGGCGTATGCGCTCGAGAAGCGACTCCAGCTCCGTCAGCGTATCGTAATCGAGGGGGCGCCCGGCATATGAGTCGAATACGTTATCATAGTAGCCTGAGATGCCCTCGGAGACGACATCGCCGATGAGAGGGACAGGCAGCTCGTCGTAATGGATGTAATGCATATCATCCATATAGGGAGCGAGGACAGCTTCCATATCATCGAACACGGCCTGCACCTCATCGGAGGCGATGGCGGCCTTGGAGTCCGCGAGTATGCGGGGGATGCCGGCGAAGTCGAAGGTGGAGAAATCCCTGTAGTCCGGCGAGACAAGCCAGTCGGCCTCGAGCGCATCCTCCGAGGTGTCGGCGGATGCAAGGGTGTCTATCAGCTGCATGGCAAAGCCGGAGAGGCTCTCCGGGAGCGCGCTTGCCTCATCCTCGTCATCATAGCGCTTCAGGGAGTCATTGCAGTCGATTGCCAGTATATAGTCAGCCCCCAGCTGCCTGGCTATCTTGACGGGGAGATTGGCCGTCACCCCGCCATCGACCACTACGGAGCCATCCTCAAGGATCACCGGTGCGAAGACGACGGGAATCGCCATCGATGAACGCACGGCATTGAAGAACGAGCCTGAGCCGAAGACTATCGTCCTGTTGTTCGCGATATCTGTGCCGATGGCCCTGTACGGTATGGGGAGATCATCGAAATCATCAATGGAGATGATCTTCGAGAAAAGCCGCATGATGAGGCCGTTCACCTTCATATCATCGAGGATGCCGAGCTGTGAGCCAAGGCCCTTCTTGCCGATCTCCACGCGCAGCAGGTTGCCAGGCTCCGTCTCGAATGCGCTCTGTATGGTACCCACCGTACGCATCGGCGGCATGGAGAAGACAGCATCGTAGAGATCCGCATGGAGCGCGACATCCTCCATCGCATCGCCATCATACCCGGCGGCATAGAGCGCCCCGACAAGCGCGCCCATGCTGGTACCGACCACGAGGTCAGGGACGATTCCCCGCCTATCAAGCTCCTGTATCGCCGCTATGTGCGTAAGCCCCCTGGCGCCGCCGCCGGAGAGGACAAGGGCGAATACCGGGTCATCATCAGATGCGAAGGCTGGCGCAGCAATGGCAAGCATGGCCAGCAGCAGGGCAATAGCCTTCCGGATCATGAGAGCACCTTCCCTATGGCATCCCTGGAGCCATTCACGAATGAGGCTGCATCCATCTCCTTGCGCATGGGAGGAAGCACCCTGCTTACATAGACATACCCATCGCCGGCAGCGACCTTCAGCCCCTTCCCCTTCTCCAGGGCCACGATGGTGCCAGGAGCCTCGCAGGCCGGCCCATGGACATCTGCCACGGAGCCGTAGACGCCAGTCAGATAGAGCGGCGCGCCATCAAGCATGGCATATGCCTTCGGCCATGGATAGCATGCGCGGATCTGCGCATGGATCTCCGCGGCAGGCGCTGAGAAATCTATCCTGCCATCCTCCTTGGCGATGAATCCGGAATAGGAAGGATCGCCTTCCTGCGGCCGCGGATCGGGGAGGCTTGCCAGCATGGCGGAGACGAAGCCGGGAGCAAGGCTGGCAACCTTCGCCTCAAGGCTCTCCTGGGTCTCCGTGCCATCAAGCGCAATCGGGAGGCAGCCGTAGATATCGCCCTCATCGACGCCCTCGGCAATCTCCTGCAGCGTGATGCCCGTCTCGCTGTCGCCTGCCCTGATGGCAGCATATATGGGAGAGCATCCGCGGTAGCGCGGCAGGATGGACGGATGGACATTCAGCTTCCTGCCGAACATGGCCAGGAAGCGCGGGCCGAATATCTTCCCATAGCAGAACGAGAGCAGCGTGTCGCAGCTGAATGAGGCAGCCTCGGCACGGGCCTCCGTACGCAGCGTCTCCGGCTGCATGACCGGTATGCCCAGCTCCAGGGCCTTCACCTTCACAGGGCTGGGGACAAGCGACTTCCCCCTCCTGCCAGGGGCATCGGGGGCAGTCAGGACGGCACCTACAAGCCCTTCGGCAGCCAGCTGCCCGAGAAGCGGTACCGCGATATCACCGGTTGCTGCGTATAGGATCCTCAATCAGACCTTCCTTTTCCTGTTCCTTCTGGCCTTGCTCTTCTTCTCATAGAGCCTGAGGAGCTTCTCCCTCTCGCCTTCCGGCAGGTAATCTATGTAAAGCTTGCCATGGAGATGGTCATTCTCATGCTGTATCGCCCTTGCAAGCAGGCCATCGGCATCGAGCGTGAAGGCCTTGCCGTCGGCATCGAAGGCCTGGATCCTGATCCGCCTGGGCCTGATGACCTCATGATACATGCCGGGAATCGAGAGGCAGCCTTCCTCATACGGGCCTGTCTCGATGCTCGTCTCGATGATCTCGGGATTTATGAACACCCTTGGCTCATCATTTGGCACCAGCGTGACGAAGATCTTCTCCGGCACGCCGACCTGCGGGCCCGCAAGCCCTACGCCATCGGCTTCCCTGAGGGTCTCCATCATCGCATCGGCAAGCATCCTCAGGGCCGAATCGAATGCCTTTATATCGCTGCACTCCTCGCGGAGCACCTCATCTCCTAATGTACAGATATCCAACATGCCTTAAATTTAGGATATAAGTCATTGAACGGTCAACTCTTGCCTGCATCCTTACGGCAAAAGGCGGCTGCCATGTCACATCAGCGAGACAGGATCGGTATCGACCTCGAGGTACATGGATGATGGCACGGTGAAGCGGGAAAGCACGAGCTGGGCGAAATACAGCAGCCTTGAGATATTCCCCGACCTCAGCAGGACATGGTAGCGGTAATACATGGCGGCCTTCTCGACAGGGCAGGGAGAGGCGGAGAACACCTCCAGGCCAGCATCATCACCCGCGATCGAGACAGCCAGCGCCTCCAGCTCCTCCGCCTTGCTGCGCGTCAGCTCCTCGCTGCGCCCGCGTATGGTCAGGTCTATCAGGCGCGAGAACGGCGGGAACATCGTCTCCTTCCGCAGCTTCATCTCCTCGCGATAGAACCACTCCAAATCATTGCATGAAGCCGCGGAGACAGCAGGCGCCAGCGGCTGCGTGGTCTGGATGATCACCAGGCCGTCATCGCGGTAGCGCCCCGCCCTGCCTGCTACCTGGTGGAGGAGGTCGAAGGTACGCTCCGAGGCGCGGAAGTCAGGCAGCATCAGCGTCGAATCGGCATTGAGCACGCCGACAAGCGACACAAGGGGGAAATTGAGTCCCTTGGCAATCATCTGGGTCCCCAGGAGGATATCTATCGAGCCTTCCCTGAAATCCTGCAGGACCTGATGAATCCTGTCCTTAGAGGAGGCGGAATCCGCATCGAGCCTGGCGATGCGGGCAGAGGGGAACAATGCCCTTGCCTCCTCCTCGATGTTCTCGGTGCCGAAGCCGCGGGGGACAAGGTCATAGGAGCCGCACTCGGGGCAGACCCTGACTGCAGGCGACGTATAGCCGCATGTATGGCATACCAGCCTGTTGTCCTTCTTATGGTAGGTCATGGCCACAGAGCAGTTGGGGCAGGTGATGACATGGCCGCAGACGGCGCAGGAATAGCCGTATGTGTATCCGCGCCTGTTGAGGAACAGCAGGACGGTCTTCCCTTCCGCCAGCGTCCTCCGCATCTCCCTCTCCAGCTCCGGCGATATGTTCCTCCTTGACTTCAGCATGCTGACGACCCTTATCTCGGGATAGCGCCCGTTGCCGACCCTCTCAGGCAGGTCGATGCGGTAGATCTGGTGCTCGGACATCATCTTCCAGGCCTCAAGCGACGGCGTCGCGGAACCCATGATGAACTCGGCACCCAGCTCCGCTGCCCTGTACTGCGCCACCTGCCTGGCATGATAGCGCGGTGCGCTCCCGGCCTTATATGATGTCTCATGCTCCTCATCGAGGATTATCAGGCGCAGGTTCCTGAACGGCGCGAAGACGCTGCTCCTGGCCCCGATGACGAGGTCGACATCCCCGGCTGCCGCTTCCCGCCATGCCTTGAGGCGCTGGGAAGGGGTAAGCCCTGAGTGCAGGATGGCCACGCGGCCATGGAAGCGCTCATAGACCTCATCGGAGAGCTGCTCGGTGAGGGTGATCTCCGGCACCATGTACAGGACCTGTCCGCCCTCGCTGATGATATCCTCAGCCCTGCGCAGGTACACCTCGCTCTTGCCGGAGCCCGTGATGCCGAAAAGGTAGTAGATGCGGCTCCTGCCGGACCTTATCTCCGCTAGGGCCTCCTCCTGCGAGCGCGAAAGATGCTCTATGGCCCTGAACGATGCCGGCTCATAGAAGGGATCGGCCTCGCTCTCCCTCCTGCCCGATGGTATCATCGCGGAAAGGCACATGCCGGTGGCAGAGAAGTACATCCTGTGCATCCACCCCGCAATCCCCAGGAGCTCTTCGGTGAATACCGGCTCCTTGTCGATCACGCGCTCGATGGCCCTGACCTCGTAATCCCCTTCCGGCTTATCCTGGGAGACGGAGATGACGAAGCCCGTCATCTTCCTCCTGCCGAAGGGGACGATCACGCGCTTGCCGAAGGAGACGCTCCCCTCGAGCGGCTCGGGCACGGAATACGACCATGCCTCCTCTACAGGCACTGCCAGGAGCACATCAGCGTACAGCATCGAGCCCCAGCTCTTTCCTGATGAAGAGGAGGTTGTCCCAGATCCTCGTCCTCAGGCTCCTGTCGGCACGGTATTCGGCAGGGGAATAGGTGACATACAGCGGGATATGGTTCACGATGAACCTCCTGCCGAGATACGCATCATCGGTCCCGCGCTCGCCGAGCATGTAGCGGGCCCCGTTCATCCCCATCAGCACGATTGCCCTGGGAGCGATTGAGGAAAGCTCGCTGCGCATATACTGCCTGCATGCATCGGCGCATGACGGGTCCCATCCCCCGGGGCATTTGATAAGCGACGTGAGCGCCCATTCGCCCTCGCCCAGGCGGAGGCTGTCCTTCCAGAAGGCGCGGAACGTCTCCAGCGAGCTGCCGTCCAGGATTGTCTTCCCCTCCGGATTCTCCACGATGAAGAGGACGCGGGGCTCCTTCCTCACTATCGGATAGGCGAAGACCTCGCGGGCATAGCAGAGCCTGCATGAGTGGCAGGAGGCTATGGCACGGTAGAACCCATCGGCTCCATCCTTCTCCTTCCCGCTGCCATCAAGGGCATACGTGGCCGGCGGGATCTCCTCCCCGAGGGGATCGGACATCACGATGCGCTCGGCATCATCGACCAGCTGCATCAGGTAGCTGCGTTCGGCTTTTCCCTGCATATTCCTCCTCGAACCAACCGTACTTCCCGCTATCATAGCTGACATCCGCCAGATATAGGCCATCGGAAGGCGCCGTCTTCAGCGCCATCGAGCGGTCCCTCGCCTCGAGCCTGGCACGGAAGGCATCCGGCGCCTCACCCTTGGCCTCCGCCTCAAGCATGGTGCCTGCCATGCTCCGCACCTGATGGTACAGGAACGCATTGCCTGCGACGCGGTAGCGCAGGACCTCATAGCCATATGCATCCCTTATGGTATCCCAGCGCGAGACGTAGATATCGCGGAACCTGGAGAGCGATACATCCTTCGCAGAGGCGAATGTCGTGAAGTCATGGGTTCCGGCAAGCAGCTCCGCATAGCCGTTCAGGACGGAGATGTCGGGCATCCTCTTCATCTGCGTGATGTGCCTGGCATCGAACGGGAGCATATCGCATCCGCGCTTGGCCAGATACCAGTACTCCCTTGACTGGGTCGAGAACCTCGCATGGAAGCCTGCAGGGGCCTCCTCCGCAGAGAGCACGCGTATCGATCTGGGCAGCTTCGTATTGAATATGACGGCGTACTTATGCGGATCTATGTCCAGCGGCGTGTCGAAATGGCAGCCCTGCCTGAGCGCATGGACGCCGGCATCGGTGCGTCCTGATCCATATACCATCCGCCCATCCCCTGCCAGCTCCGAGAGCACGCGGGACAGCTCGTCCTGCACGGCGCATCCATCGCCCTGGCTCTGCCAGCCATGGAAGCAGGAACCGTCGTATGAGACGAACATCATGATGCGCCTCTCGCCATCCGCGGGCCCATCCCAGCTGGACGGCCTCCTCCAGTCAGACCTCATCAGCCACCACCATAGCCACGGCATACTCCCTCTCATGCGAGATGGAGAGATGGAGGGCAAGGCCCCTCGCCAGCGCCTCTGCATTCCCTTCAAGCCGGAAGGAAGGGCAGCCGAGGTCATCGCACACCACCGACACCTCCTTCATCGAGAAGCCGCGGATGCCTGTGCCGAGCGCCTTCGAGAATGCCTCCTTGGCAGCGAAGCGCGATGCCGCATACTCGGCAGTCACCTCATGGCGCAGCTCCTCAGCGGAAAGGAAGCGCTCATAGAAGCGACGCTCCTTCCCCTCCATGCGCGAGCAGCGGACTATGTCGACGCCGATGCCGCGGATCATACCGGCGTCTCGAAGAGGATCCTCACCGTGGATGGCGATGCCGATACGGCAAGCCCGTCCGATGTGAAGATATCATGGTCGTATTCAAGCATCACAGGCACCCTGGCGATGCCGGGCTCATCCACTTCCGAGAAATCCGCATAGGCCTTTATCTCATCGGGATTGACGAGGTAGATGATCGAATCGGGCCCCGTTATTGCCACATCGACGGTATCGGGGACCAGGGATGCGGGGGCAAGCGCCTCCGGCAGGGCGACCTCCAGCGGAAGCGTCACGATCCTGTCGTTTATATTGAGGAACCGCACCGCTATGACGATGAATACCGCAATAGCCAGCGAGAGTATCTTGGGGATCCAGTTGGAAAGGAGCGATGCAAAGACCTTATTCTGCTTCATTCTGCCCCTCCTTGGCTGCCGTCTCCGGCAGTACGTCCTTATAGCTGAAGAGCGAGAGCAATGTCCTCTTTATCGTCGCATTGGACAGGTTGTAGTAGATATTGGCATTGTAGGCCAGAGATATGGCTCCCGTCTCCTCCGATACGACGAGTATGATGGCATCGGATTCCTCCGCCAGGCCGAGCGCAGCCCTGTGCCTGGTGCCGAATGTCGCCTTGATGCCCTTCTGCTCGGAAAGGGGGAGATAGCAGGCCGCAAAGGCGATGCGCCCTCCCGAGATGACGGCGGCGCCGTCATGGAGCGGGGTATCGTGGTCGAATATCGTCAGCAGCAGCGTGGAAGAGAGGTCAGCATTGAGCTTCGTGCCCGAATCGAGTATCGACTGGATATCGGTATGGCGCGGGAAGACGATCAGGGCTCCCCTCTTCTTCTCCACGAGTATATTGCAGGCATTGAGGATCGAATCGACCTGGTCGCTCGTCGTCTGCCCGCCGATGCGGAAGAGCCTCGTCTTCTTCATGAATGAATTCGAGAAGGCACGCCTCAGCTCAGGGTGGTAGAACACGCAGAGCAGCATCAGGAACGGGATGATGAACACCTTTATCAGATAGGTGATGACCTCAAGCGAGAAGACGGCGGAAAGCAGGTATACCAGCGCTATGGCGAAGACTATGGCGATGATTTCCGTCGCTTTCGTATCCGCGATGGCGATGTAGATCCTGTAGAGCACGAAACTCAGCAATCCTATTTCCACCAGGATGCGCGCCACCTCGGCGGCATCGAGCCCTTTGAGTATCGCGAACACCGGACCTGTCCTCCTTATCTAAGAATCGTATCTGTTTCGCGGCGGTTTGTCACCTCAGACGATTGTAGCACAGCCAATCTATATCTTCTCCAGCTTGGCGAACGCTTCGATGAATTTCGCGGTGCTCCTGCGGAACCTGACGGAAAGCACGCGCCTGCCGGGCCCCTTTTCGGCAATCTCCACGACCTGCCCCGGGCCGAACTCCTCGCTGAGCACCCTGTCGCCTACCCTGAATGTCCCTGGAGCATTCCGCGGCTGTACCTTCTGCGCCTTCGGCTTCGGCATCTCGACCGCGGATGCCCAGGCCGGCCTGTTCACGATCGTCGCTGCCGGCTTGGGCCTGATGAGGCTGGATGGGCTGTATGACCTGTCGATGGCAAGCATATCCGCAGGGATCTCGCGCAAGAAGCGGGATGGTCCCTGGAACTCGAGATGGCCCCAGACCATGCGCTTATCGGCATAGGAGAGATAGAGATACCTGCGTGCCCTGGTCATGGCCACGTAGAGGATCCTCCGCTCCTCCTCGGCCTCACGCCCGATGAGGTTGCGCCCCGGTATGATGGAGTCTTCCAGTCCCGCTATGAATACCCTGTCGTATTCCAGCCCCTTCGTATTGTGCATCGTAATCAGGGTCACCCCGCCCATCTCAGCGGGGTCCTTGTCGCCCATCATGGAGGTATCGAGGGTGATCTTCTCCAGGAACTGGGCCAGGTCCTCCCTGCCGCATCCCGCCTCCTGCATAAGCGAGACAAGGGTGCCGAGGTTATCGAGCTTGGTCTGCCTGATGGCCTTGTCAGGCTCGCCCTGGTAGTAGCCATACAGGCCGGTCCCTTCCAGGAACTGCCTGAGGATATCGCCAAGGTTCCCATCCCTGGCAAGCGATCTCTCGGCCTCCTCCCAGGCGGAAAGGAAGCGCGCAGCGCCCTGGGCCGCCTGCCCTGACGCAGAGGATGCGAACTCCCTCAGCCCTTCCATCAGGTCCGGGGAGAGCGAGATGATCCTCGCTATCTTCTGCTCGCCTATCCCGCGGGCCGGCTTGTTGACGATGCGCCTGAAGCTTATCCCGTCGCGGTGGTTGAGGAGGAGGTAGAGCATGGAAAGCGAATCCTTCACCTCCTCGCGCTCATAGAAGCGCAGGGCACCTACCAGCTTGAATGGGATCCTCATCTCGGTCAGCATCTGCTCGAAGACCTGGGACTGGGCATTGGTCCTGTAGAGGATCGCCGTGTTGTCGTAGTCATGGCTCTGCCTGATCAGAGAGGCGATATGGAAGGCCTCCTCCCTGTAGTCAGGGCTGCGCAGCACCTGCGGCTTGGGGCCTTCCTTGCCATCTGCGGAGACAAGCGACTTGGCATGTCGTTCCGTATTATGCGCGATCAGCGCCGCCGCCGGGGCAAGGATCTGCGATGTGGAGCGGTAGTTCTTCTCCAGCTTGATCTCCCTGACATTCGCGAACGAGGAGGAGAATGTGAGTATATTCCCGATATCAGCCCCGCGGAACGAATAGATCGACTGGTCATCATCGCCGACAGCGACGATGCGCGTATCAGGCCCTGCCAGCTCGCTCAGGAGCCTGAACTGCATAGTATTGGAATCCTGGTACTCATCGACGAGTATCATGCGGAACCTGTCCTGGTAATGCTCCCTGAGGTCCGGATTGTCCCTCAGGAGCTCATATGGCTTGAGTATCAGGTCAGCGAAATCTACATTGCCTGTCTTATCCAGGGCTTCCTGGTAGCGCGTATACAGGGCCTGGAGGTCATAATAGTCATCGCCGTACCCTGCGACCCTGCTGTCCCCGGGCCTTAGGCCGAGGTCCTTGACCTTCGATATGGCCTTCATCACCTGCCTCAGCTCACGCTTCTCCATCGCCGCGACAGTGGAAAGGAGCGAGAGCGAGTCATCGTCATCATAGATGCAGAAATCCCTGGCCAGATGGGCCCTCTCGGCATGGCGGCGCAGGAGATAGGCGCCGAACGAATGGAACGTCCTCATCTCGAGTCCCGTCAGGTCCTCGTCAGGAAGGTACTTCTCCACCCTCTCCCTCATCTCATTGGCGGCCCTGTTCGTGAATGTGACGGCAAGGATCTGCCAGGGCTTCATGATCGACTCGGAAATCGCATAGGCGACCTTCGCCGTGATGGTACGCGTCTTGCCGGATCCTGCGCAGGCCAGCAGCAGGAGGCTGTGGTCGAAATCCAGCACAGCCTCCCTCTGCTCATCATTGAGCATCGAGAGATCGATCAAATCCTCACCCCTTCGAGGTCAACGCCCCTTACGTTCGTTATGCCGACACGCACCACCGAGCCGCTCTCCATGCCGCGTCCCATGATGACCGTCAGGCCATCGACATCGGGCGCCTGGGCATAGATCCTGGCAATGGCCAGCTCCTCATTCTCGACCTTCTCCTCCACGAGGGCATCGTAGCTCCTGCCCACGAAGCGCCTGAGGCGCTCAGCGGTTATCCCCTCCTGGATCTCCTGGATCTCCTTCTGCCAGGCAGCTGCCTTCCTGTGCGCCCTGTCATGCTCCTTCTGGCCGCGCATCGCATAGGCAGGGGTCCCTTCCTCGCGCGAGTATAGGAATGAGCCCATCCAGTCGAAGCGGGCCTCCTCCACGAAGCGCCTGAGCTCCATGAAAGCCTCCTCATCCTCGCCTGGGTAGCCGAGCATCAGGGTCGTCCTGATCACGGCATCAGGCAGCGCCTCCCTGATCCTGGAGACAAGGGCCGTATATACCTCCCTGCTGCCTGTCCTGCCCATCGACCTGAGGACACGCCCATCGGCATGCTGGAAGGGGATATCGAAGTACGGAAGGATCTTCCTATTGGAGCGGACAAGCCCTATCAGGCCTTCCGGGAATGTATCAGGATGAATGTAAAGCAGGCGCAGCACGAACTCCCCATCAAGGTCCGCCAGCTTCGAGAGCAGCGTGACGAGCATCTGGCTGCCATAGATGTCGAGGCCATAGGCGCCCAGGTCCTGGGCGATGAGGTTGATCTCATATACGCCTGAGGCTATCAGCCTCTTCGCCTCCTCGATGACCTTCTCCATCGGCCGTGACCTCAGCGGCCCCCTGATGAGCGGGATCGCGCAGTACGAGCAGCAGTGATTGCACCCCTCTGAGATCTTCAGGTAGGCACTGCGCGGATAGCCCAGGAGCTCCTTCCTGTCATCCCTTTCCCTATCGGGATCCGGATACTCCGGGATGCAGACGCGCTCCTCCAGGCCCTTGAGGACGGAGGGGAAGAGCGAGAGGTCATGGTTGCCGAAGATGGCATCGGCCTCCTTGAGCTCCATATCCCTGCCATAGCGCTGGGCAAGGCAGCCTGCGAGTATGATCCTTGCCTTGGGATTAGCCTCGCGGAGGGAGAAGAACGCAGAAATCGACTCCTCCTTGGCGCTGTCGATGAAGCCGCAGGAGTTGACGACTATCACATCGGCATCCTCCGGCTTCTCGGCCTTCATGTACCCATTCTCCTCAGCATATGTGAGGAGGATCTCGGAATCGACCTGGTTCTTGGCGCATCCTAAGCTCTCGATATAGATCTTCACGGATACAACTCTAAACCAAAAGCGCGGGGAAATGCTATCATCGCATCATGACCAGGATACAGGCGCAGAGCAAAGCCATCATCAGGATCGCATCGGAGCTGCAGGGGATCATGCGCGAGAAGGAAGCCGGGCTGATGGCAGCAGGCATCATCTCCTCCCCCTTCACCCTCCATCTGGTCATATCGCCTCCGCTCGAAGGCGGCAGGCTCGGCTTCTACGACCCGGAAGCTGATTCGATAGTGATCGGCGAGGATGGCTGCCTCACCGCAGAGGATGCGAAGGGCATCTTCCTCCACGAGCTTGCCCACGCGCTTGATTTCAGGCTGAATGGCTCCATAGGCGGCCACTCGCCGCGTTTCCGGGAATACTGCGCCATGCTGGGCCTGGACAGGGACTTCAGCAAGAGCAGGATACGGACAGCGGCAGACAGGGACAGGTCCCTAAGGGAAAGGATCCGCAAGCTGATGGCGCTTTCCTCATCGCCTTTCGAGAGCGAGGCCTCCCAGGCAATCCTCAAGGCACAGCAGCTGATGATGGAATGCAGGGACACGCCCGCCGCCGGCGATGATGCCATCTACACGGCAGACCTCTGCTCCGGATACAGGCTGCCGGGATACATCCCCCATCTCCTCTCCTATCTCCGCTCCGCCACGGGCGTGTTCGGCCTCCGCTGGACAGGCAGCGATGGGCTCAGGACCGTACGCATCCACGGCTCGCTGGCCGAGACGGAACTCGCCGTCTACATATATACATACATCATCTCCGCCTCGGAGAAGGAGATCGCCAGGCTCCGCAGGGATGGGAAGCATGTCAGGTCATCATCGTTCATCCTCGGCGCGATAGCGGAGCTCAGGGCCAGGCTCGGCAGCAGCAGCGGACCATCCCTGGCGCTGATCTCGACGGAAAACGAGAGGAAGGCGAAGGAGATCCTCTACAGCGGCGACGTCGTGCTCAGGCGCTGCGGCAGCAGGACAAGCTACAGCCCGTCATCATATGGCATGGGAAGCAGCTTCGGCTCCCGCCTTGATATCCCTTCCAGCACGTCCAGGAAGCTGATAGGCCGCTGAGCCTTTTCCTCATCGGATGAACCAACTATAATCCCGGTATGATCACCCTCAGCCCATCAAGACCAGCCGGGACGGTATCGGTTCCGGCATCGAAGAGCCAGACGATCAGGGCATTCCTGATCGCATTCTTCGCCAGGGATATCTCCAGGATATCGAATCCGCTCATCTCCGCAGATACGCAGTCATGCATAGATGCCATCATCCAGGCAGGCGCCAGGGTATCGTTCGATGAGGGGATGAAGGAAGCCATCGTCGACTCAAGGGACATGGCGATGCCGGATTCGCTCTCCATCGATGCCGGCAACAGCGGCACCACGGAGTACCTGCTGCTGCCGATGGCGGCCTCTCTTGGGATACCTGTCACGATTACAGGCGATGAGCAGCTCAGGTCCAGGCCTGTCGGCCCGCTTGCCGATGCGCTCAGGGACCTCGGATGCGAAGTCAAGACGGCAGGAGGGAGGCCTCCGGTAAGGGTACTAGGGCCCATCAGGGGCGGAAGCACGGTCATCGAATGCAAATCAAGCCAGTACCTCTCAGGGCTGCTGCTGGGAGCGCCGATGGCCGAGGGCGATACGGAGATCAGATGCTCGCTGCTGTATGAGAAGCCGTATGTCTCCCTCACGCTGGGATGGCTGCGCTCGCAGGGAATCAGCTTCCAGATCTCGGATGACTACATGGTCTCGCGGATAAAGGGCGGGCAGCGCTACAGAGGCTTTGAAAGCTATATCAACGGGGACTACTCATCCGCCTCGTTCTTCTTCTGCATGGCAGCGATGGCAGGTACCTCGATAACCGTGAAAGGGCTCGACCCCGCGGACCCGCAGGGCGACAAGGCGATACTGGGCATCCTCAGCCAGATGGGATGCACGGTCTCCTGGGAAGGGAACGCTGTGACGGTGCAGGGGCCGGAACGCCTCATGGGCGGCGAGTTCGACCTCAACGCCATTCCCGATACGCTCCCTGTCCTGGCTGCCACGGCTGCTGTCGCCGAAGGCACCACGAGGCTGTTTAACGTCCCCCAGGCCAGGATCAAGGAAACCGACAGGATCGCCTGCATGAGGCAGGACCTCGAGGCGCTCGGCATCGACGTGGAGGAAGAGCCTGACGGGCTCGCCATCCATGGCAGGGGAAGGATACATGGCGGTTCCGTGAAGGGCTTCGGGGACCATCGGATTATCATGGCGATGGCATCGCTCTCGGCAGGGTCGGATGGCCCTGTCACGATAGATGATGAAAAGGCCGCGGAAGTGACATTCCCCACCTTCTTCACCCTTCTCGGCTCGCTCAGGAGATGATATGGAAAGGATAATCGCAGTATACACAGGAACAGGCAATACGCTGTACGCAGCAAGGAAGATCGAGGGATACAGGACGGTGCTGATCGAGAAGGTCCTCTCAGGCGAGGAGACCATCCCGGATGATACCGAATGCCTGGGCTTCGCCTTCCCTGCCTACTGCTGGGGCGTTGCATATCCTATGAGGAGATTCATACGCGAATACATGGCACAAAGGGATAACAGTGCCCTGGAATACGTATTCGCGCTCCTTACGATGGCCAGCACGCCATTATATACCCTCGCTGACTTCGATAAGGAACTCGGCGATATAGGCATCGCCCTCGCCTATTCCGCCTGTGTCAAGATGCCTGACGCCTACCTTCCGCTGCAGAAGAAGGCCGTGCCGGAGGAGAAGGCCCGGGAAGCCTTCGCCAAGGCGGATATACGCCTCAGGGAGATTTCCGGCGAGATAGCGAAGGAGACGATCTCGGTTGCGAAGAGGGGCCCGCTCTTCCGCTTCATCAGGGCCGTATCGATGAAGGCCATCACCCCGCAGCGGAACAGGCTCTCGGCGGATGGCAGATGCATAAAGTGCTCGCTCTGCGAGAGGATCTGCCCCATGGGGAATATAAGGATGTCGGAGAAGGGGCCTGAATTCGGTTCCGAATGCATTTCCTGCTTCGCCTGCTACCACAGGTGCCCACAGAATGCCATAGCTTACCCCGGGGCCAGGGGCCAGTACAGAGGCCCGGTCCCGTCAGAGGAGCTCATCAGGAGATAAAGGATATGGATTTCGATACAGCAGCCGCCAGGCGCGGCACCAACAGCGTGAAATGGGACAGGGCATCCATCATGTCGATATGCTCGAACCCCGATGCGGAACCCTTCTGGGTTGCCGATATGGACTTCCTCCCCGAGGAGCATGCGAAAGCCGCGGGGCTCAGGATCGCAGAACTGGGCGTCTATGGATACCCGGTATTCAGGACGCTGGAGGAAGCGGCATCGCACTGGCTCAGCGTCCGCCATGGATGGGAAGTACCCGCTGAGGATATCACATACTCGATGGGACTGCTCCATGGCGTATCGGCCTGCCTCTCGCTCTTCACGCCGCCAGGGGCAAGGATACTCGTCCCCTCGCCTACCTATAAGCCCTTCCGCGATATCACGGCGGACCTGGGCAGGACATTCATCGAGCACTGCCTTGCCTATGACAGCGCGGCGCATGCCTTCTCGATCGACAGGGAGCGCTTCAGGGAAGATGCATCGCATTCCGATGCGATACTCTTCTGCTCGCCCCAGAACCCATCAGGGATCGTCTTCTCCGAAGATGACCTCCGCTTCGTGCTCGAGACTGCGAAGGGCCTTTCCATTCCCGTCATCTCGGATGAGATCCACGCCGACCTTGCGCATCCGGAAGCCACACATATCCCGATGGGGAAGGCCAACGAGGGAATCGGAGCCGACACGATCACGCTCTTCGCGCCATCCAAGACCTTCAATATCGCCGGCGAGCATTGCGGCTTCATCGTCTTCTCGGACCAGGGGAAGAAGGAGCGCTTCCGCCGCAATGAGCGGGCCTGCCGCCTGGACGAGCCCAGCCTCGTGATCGGAGAGCTGGCAGAGGCCGTATACAGGGACGGCCTGGAATACAACAGGGAGCTCTGCTCCTATCTTGCCGGCACGCTTGAGGCGATGGTCAGCCTCCTCGAGGACCTCGGATCCCCGCTCCATATCGTGCAGTCCCATGCATCGTTCGTAGCCTTCATCGACTGCTCCGCGATCTATGGCAAGGCCAGGGACTATGTGGAAAGGCATCCGGAGGAATTCCCAGGCGGCGAAGGCGGCGGGATCCTCTCTCGCTTCTTCGGCGCCAAGGCAGCGGTCTGCGTGAATGACGGGACCTGGTTCGGAGGCATGTGGAAGGAATTCGTCCGCTTCAACTACGGCACATCAAGGAAGTCCGTGCTTGAGGCGCTGAAGAGGATGGACAGGGCGGCCAGGTCGCTCTAGCCTTCCAGGACATTGCCTTCCTTATCCCAGATAGCGCTCCTTTCCATCGACCTGAGGTAAAGGAGCGTGCATCTGCATTCGACGCCTTCCAGCTCCGTCAGCGCCTGCGCGTATCTCGTAATCTGCCCCAGATGCTCCTCAGGACACATCACGCTGTCTGTCTTGAAGTCGACGACAAGGGCCGAATCCCCATCATACGCTATGAGGTCCGCAGATCCCTCGATGACGGAATCGCCATCAGGATAGTAGAACCTTACTTCGCACTCCGACTTCCTTCCTTTGACCAGTTCGGCATAGAATCCGGACGAAATGAAGCGTGAACGGATCGCAAGCGCATCATCTTCAAGCGCTCTGTACTCGCTATCAGGCAACCCGGGTATGGAGCTGAAGGCAGGCTCCCTGCCTTCTATAGCGGACTCCACCGCCTCATGGGCCATTATGCCGAACTGGGTGAAAAGCCCCCTCGCCCTGATTATGCTGTCGGAAGGAAGGGACGGCAGGCGCTTTCCCTCCTGCCATGAATTGTCGCTGTCATAGATGAGCGAGGCCCTCACCCCGATACGCCTCTCGCTCGACACAGGCTCAGGATAAGCTTCCTTATCATACCAGGCAGCCGGCACCCTCTCAATATCGCCGTATCCAGGCTTCGGCGCCAAGTGGATCTCCTCGGGAATGCATGCGCCTCCGGACCCCATCACCCTGGCGAAGAGGCTGCCTTCGGAATTCCTCCTCTTCACCCCGGTAATCACCAGATGGGCAGAAGCCCTGGTAAGGGCTACATAAAGCAGCCTGTCGCGCTCCGCCTCCTCCCTCCTGGCCCTTGCATTGTTCAGCAGACGCGAGAAGGGATATGAACCTGCTTCCTCGGGATCGACCATGATCAGCGGATTCCTGCCTTCATACACGGCAAGCTTGTTCTTCGCGCTCTGCGATGATGCGCCACGCTGGGAGTCAGCAAGGAAAACGATGGGGAACTGGAGCCCCTTCGACCTGTGTATCGTCATGATCGATACCGCATTCTCCTCGAAGTGCTGTATCGCGGCCCCTGCGAGCTTCTCTGGCTGTCCGAGAAGCGGCCTGAGGTAATCGAGGAAGAGGACCAGCGCCCTGCCCTTCCCGTCATACCTCCTCGCGACCTCCCACAGATAGCTGAAGTGGTCTTCATAGACAGCGAGCTCGGGACGCGATGCAAGATATGCATGGTAGCCGCCTTCGTAGTAGATGGTATCGAGTATATGCGCTATAGGCATGCGGCCTACCATCGCCCTGGCCTTGGCATACAGCCTCGCAAGGCTCCTGAAGGACTCCCTGTCATCATCCCTTTCGAAGCTCGGCTCCTCAGCGAATGCGATGCAGGCAGGCCCGCGGTCCGCGAGGAACAGGAGACCTTCATCGGAAATCCTCGCAAATGGCGACCTGAGGAGGGCCGTGTATGCCAGCTTGTCATCAGGATATGCCAGGCACTGGAGGAATGAGTAGATATCGCTGGCGATGGCCTCCGTGGTGATTGAGGAGCTTTCCGCTACTGCATAGCCGATGCCGCGCATCCTGAAGACCTTCTCCAGGTCACGCTGGCCTGCCGTAGTCTGCAGCAGCACCGCTATATCGGCAAGGGAAGGCCGCCTGGGGCCATCCTTGCCCGGAACGAGGAAGTCATCGGACGAGACCATACGCTCGATCATATCCGCGATATAAACAGCCTCCGACTCGCCGGGAGACGCCATCTCAGGATCCGGCTTCGCCTCAAGCGAGGCCATCACTATCCGCGGGCTTATGCCAGGTGACGGCTCCCTCTTCCCCATCGCCCTGTGCTCTGCCCAGTATGGGGAGAACGGCCTGCCGGTGAATGAGGAAAGGAGCTGCTCCTCAGAATCCGGTTCCGCGCCGCTGCTGAATACGCTGCTGAATACGAAGGAGAACCATCCGATAAGCCCCGGCTCGGACCTGTAGTTCATGGTGAGGGACAGGAGATTCCCGCCCATCCTCCGTATATCATCATTGAGCTCCCTGAATACGGAGACGTCAGCTCCCCTGAAATAGTAGATCGACTGCTTGTCATCGCCGACGAAGAAGAGCTTGTCAGGCTCCAGGTCCTCCGGGGAAGGTATGGATGCGGAATGCGCATCGGGCTTCTCCGCAAGGAGGAAGAGGAGGTCACGCTGGGAGCTGTTGTTGTCCTGGAACTCATCGATCATGATGTAGCGGTACTTCCTCTTGTAGTAATCCCTCACATCGAGGTTCGAGAGCAGGATCTTCCTGGAGAGGACCTCGGTATCATGGAAGGTAAGCGCGCCGCGCCTCCGCTTCTCTGCCTGTAGCCTACCGATGAAGCCTTCGATGACGATGGAAAGCGGACGCACATAACTGTCAAGCAGATCCTTTCCATGGAGATAGCATCCAACGCTCTCCAGAACCTCCCTCAGTCCCTTGACGGCATCGCGGAGCTCCTTGTACCTCTTGCTCATCACGGTACGGAGGCTGTAATCGAATGATGCCTTCCCACCGCTCCTGTAGCGCCTTATATCCTCTGAAATGGCATCATGGAGCGCGTTTTCCGGATTATCGCTATCGGCAGCCTCCAGCGCATCGACAGCTTCATCTAGCAGTCCTGACGCATAATCCGAGGCAAGCTCCGCGAAAAGCCCTGCAGATCTGGCATTCTCCTCCGCAGAGAACGGCGTCGTCACATCGGATGCCACGGATGCTATCCTTACAAGCTCCGCGAGAAGCCTCTCCGAGGAGATGAATGATGCGGTCTCCTCCAATGCGGCACGGAGCGCCGCATCATCCTCCATATCGATGAAGATCCTCCTGGCCATATCCTCCGCATCATCATCCTCAAGGAGCGTGAAGTCGCGCATGACGCCATACCGCATGGAATCCGTCCGGGCGATCTCGCTCCAGAACGAATCAAGCGTCGAGATCCTTGCCTTGGGGAAATGCTCCTCCATCTCGGCCTTCAGATACCCATCGCCTTCCGCAGCGCAGCCAAGGAGCCTGTAGATCCTCTCATACATCTCGGCAGCGGCCTTCTTGGTGAATGTCAGCGTCATGATCTGGTCGGAATGCGCCTTGCGCTCCATCACGAGGCGTACGAAGCGCAGGGAGAGGACCGTGGTCTTCCCTGCTCCGGCCCCGGCGCTTACGACAGCGGCCCTATCCTCATAGACTGCCGCCTCCTGCTCAGCGGAAAGCCTTATCCCGTTCCTTGCCAGAAGCTCCTGAAAGGTCATTGTACAGAGAACCTCCTCCTGCATATCGTGCGGAATCCGCACCTGCCGCATCTGCCATCATCGGGGATGGCTATCCAGCGGCCGTTCCTCATCCCATCAGCTGCCTCATCGAGAACGGAGAGCATCTCATCATCGCCCAGGCTGAGGTCTGCATCGGAGATCCTGCAGTCCGCGATCGTCACGAAGGCAGCCCTCTCGACATGCCTGTGGAGCTCCCTTTCGGCAAGGAACCTGTAGATATAGAACTGGAGGCTCTTATCGCCGAGGTCCGCGCTGCTGAACGCGCTCCCCTTCTTGTAGTCATAGATCACCAGCCCTCCCGAGGGAGAGGATGCGATCCTGTCAGCCTTCCCCTCGAGGATGTATCCATGGCCTTCGGCTTCCTGCACGAACTTCCTCTCCGTACCGCCGCTGATGGTATCGGTCTCGGAGTTCATCATCACGGCGAGGCGTACCATATTGGGAACGTATTTACGCCTCAGGCTTATGACCTGGATGGCGGATGGGCGCGACGCGGATGGGCGCATGCTGCGTATGGTGCCATCCCCTTCGAGGATCTTCCCATCCTGCCATAGGGCCATCACCTCATCGAAGATCGCGGGTATGCGCTCCTCGGGATCCTGCCCGCCCTCCTCATAGAAGGCCTCGAAGACGGAATGGAGCCTCGACCCTATCTCAAGATGGTCGACAGGCCCGCTTACGAATGCCCTGTCCGCATCAAGGCCGAATCCATACTCCATGGCATAGGCAAACGGGCACCTGCGGTATTTGTCCACCTTCGAGAAGCTCATGCGCAGCTGCCCGGCAAGCGGTTTCCCAGCAGCTCCCATTGCCACGTCCTCATCATATGGCCGCCGCCTGAATGACGAGGCAGATGCGGCGGAGTATCCCTCCTTCTGGAGAGGGAATATCATGCTGCAGGGCAGATAGCCCTCAAAGCGCCAGAGGTCATCCCTGGGGGATGAGGCCTGCCGCCGGGCAAGCTTCATGAGAGGCAGGACGGAACCGGAATACGTCTCCTGGGAAGCTGAGAGATGGAGCTCGCCTGTCATCGCCCCGTATGCCTTCAGGACCTCTGCCGTGATATCATCCTCAGGCCTGTCCTCCACCTCATAGTCCGAGAGGCAAGGGGCATCCTTCACGACCCTGGCCGCATCGTTCTCGTTGAGCCCGATTATGAACCTGAAGCGCACGGGGATGGCTGCATCCTGGCCGAATGGATATACCCTGACGCCACCAGCCTTCTTCCTCGGCACATACTTGATTCCCTCAAGGTATGAGATGAATGCGGGGAAGACAGGACGCGAGATCGGGAAGCCCGCTTCCGCCGCCCTTTCCGCGGCCGCCGCGAATGACGAGAGGGCATCCATCGCGAATGAGTACATGTCCCTGTCATCCTCGTCTTCCGAGAACTGCTCATCCTTCAGCAGATGGGACATCAGCGTGTGCAGATGCTCGACAGCCTTGCGCGGCCTGGTCTCCGCCATCAGCCTGTCCAGGTCCCGGCGGAATGCCCGGTATGACCTCCTCGCCTCCGGATACGCATCATCCTCTATGCGCGCATACCTGTCATCTGCCGGCCTTCCGGACGCATAGGCTATCGAATCGGCAATGGCCCTGCCTATGAACGCACGGAGGGCCTCCGGATGCCTGAATGGCATGGCAGGATTGAGGAAGAGTGACTTCAGGGCATCAATCTGGTAATGCGACTGGTATATGTCCCTCAGCGAGGAGAGGAACGATCCTGCCGGTGATTCCAGCGGGGATGAGCCCGACACGAAGGCAAGCCTGATTGAGTGGAGGTATGCCTCCTTCTCCAAGTATGGCCTTACCCTGTCAAGCGATGGCGACGATATGATTATGTCAGCAAGGTCAACGCCCTTGCCGGCAAGCTCCCTTATCCTGATGAACATGCTCCTCAGCTCGCTCTTCTCGTTGGCGTAGCTCTCGAGCACCGGCTCTGCGGATGGAAGGTCATCGATGATGGCGATACCATCTTGTCCGGCAATGAAGCTGGCAAGCCTGCGCTCCTTCGGGAATGCCTTCGGCATCAGGAGGGCATATCTCCTGCCGAGGGCAGGCATCCGCATCTGCCCAAGGCGCCTGTCGGAAAGCGAGAGCGCATCGAGATAGCGCCTGTACTGGCCGAGGATGATAGCAGCATCATGATGGGCTTCCTTCCTCCGCACCGGGGATGCCATCACCTCATCGATCGATGCGAGCATCGACTTCATGAAGGTGCTCATCCTTTCCTTCACTTCCGGATAGGATGCCGAGGAGAAATAGGTGAATGAATCGGAAAGCCTCGCAGCTGCATAATGGGAGAATACCGTGATATCGATATCATCAGCCTCCCGCCTGCCTTCGCTTTCCCCGTAGAACATCCCCTGGAACGTATCGAACGCTATGGCAGACCCTGCCAGCAGTCCCTTCCTCCTATCCCGCACATAGCTGACGGAGAAGGCACGCGCGCTTTCCTCTGTCGGGAACACAAGGGCATAGCCTTCATCGATAAGGCCATAGAGCCTTTCCTTCGCATCCATAGCAACGATTATCACACAGTTCCGGGAGAATGTCTTTTGCCCTATAATCGGAATTGCATTTTTCCAAGAGGGATACGATATGGCAAGAAGAAGCAAGAAGAAGAAACGGGTCCTCAGGAGGATCATCCTGACTCTGGTCCTCATGCTGGCCATCTTCATAGCGCTCTGCCTGCTCACCCCGGCAGAGGAACCCCAGGCAGGGACGGATGGGACGATACAGGGGCTTGAGATCCCTGCTGCCATCGAGGGCGAGCAGATAGTAAGGCATACTGGATACACCCTTTCATACAATGAGGAGAACGAGCTCCCGTCGTGGGTCGCATATGAGCTGACGCGGAATGAGGTGCTGGGGACTTCAGAGCGCGCCGATGACTTCCGGGAAGATCCCGCGGTCCTCACAGGCTCTGCCACCCTTGCCGATTACCGGTCATCCGGCTATGACAGGGGCCATCTGGCACCTGCAGCCGACTTCAAATGGTCCGACGAGGCGATGAGCGATACGTTCTACATGTCCAACATGTCACCACAGGAACCATCGTTCAACAGAGGCATCTGGGCGGACCTGGAGGCAGTGGTGAGGACATTCGCCTATGACAACGGCACCGTCTATGTCGTCACCGGCCCCGTGCTGGCAGACGGACCATACGAGACCATCGGCGAGAGCAGGGTCTCCATCCCGAAGAGATTCTACAAGACAGTGCTGGATTATACGGGTGATGAGAGGAAGGGCATCGGCTTCGTGCTGCCGAACGAGGGCTCGGACAGGTCTCTGCAGTCATATGCGATGAGCATAGATGATGTCGAGGAAATCACCGGCATCGATTTCTATCCGCTGCTCCCTGATGAGGATGAGGAAAGGCTCGAGAGCGCATTCAGCACTGCCGACTGGTCATTCAGCCAGTTCGTTCCGACAGGAGAGGCTCCCGACCCGGATGCCCTGGCATACGTGGAGGATAACAAGGCAGCAAGGCTTAAGAACAAGCTCATAGAGCTCTTCGTGATCCTGAAGGGCTCCGTGTTCGAGTATCTCGGAATCGAGGATATAGCCAGGGATCTTGGCCTGATGTAATCAGTCCTCGGAGAGGGGGATGACGATTTCCTCGAGCACATCGATCAGCGCCTGGTAGTCGCCATCGAGCGCCGCTACGTTCGCCTCGAGGAAGTTGTCCGGGTCCGCGCTGCCCCAGCCGATCTCATAGCCGGCAGCGAGGGCTATCGAATTGAAGAAGAGCCTCGAGGCCCTGCCATTGCCATCGACGAAGGGATGGAGGGCCTCCATCTCACCCATGTAATAGGCGAGCTCGTTTATGAAGTCATCGGCATCGTCGACATTGCGCAGGTAGCTGGCCCTGAGAAGCTCATCGAACAGCCTGGCAGCCTGCGCCTCGATATACTCAGGCTCGCAGAACTCGGTATGCTTCGAGGAGGACCTGCGCCTGATCTGCCCGGCCGATGGGAACACATCGCCGAAGAGATGGAAATGGATCGCCTTGAGGTGGTCGAACGTGAAAGGCATGTCAATCGGCGAGCGCAGCAGCTCCGCGGTGCGCAGCGATGAGATGCGCTTATCGATCCTCTTCAGCTCAGGCCTGTCAGTGATGCCGAAATAGTTCACCAGGCATCTGGTTCCCGGATAGCGGCTCTGGTCATCGAGCTTTGGATCGTCCTTGGAGGAATCAAGCCCTGCTGCCCTGATATAATCGGCAACTGCCTTGTCGGCGGAAAGGTCACCCTCGATTATGTCAGTGAAGGTCCGCTCGAGCTCTTCCGTGAACTCCTCCCCATCCGCTTCCGTGGTGAATCTCATATATTCCAGGCTGATGGACAGCCGTGCTGTTCTCATAAACTGAAGAATACCTCTCTTTTACGTATCCTGAATGATACGCAATAACAAGCGTATCGGTCAATTCTCGCAAAGGCGCAGACATGCACAAGGCCGCCTCCTGAGAGACGGCCGAACAGATTCCGCGGCGGGGATCAGATAGTGAAGCCAAGGACGAGCCCTCCGGAGATGAGGTGCTTATCCACAGGCATGTAATAGCGGTAGTATCCTTCGACGCCGATGGAGAAGAAGTCGTTGGTGAAGAACTTCAGCCCGATGAGGCCGGATGCGAACCAGCCATCGGCAACAGTGCCTGCATCGATGAAGGAATTGAGCCCGAGGAGGCCTGCGAACTCAGCATCGGATGCGGAGCCAATCGAATAGCCCACGCCGCCGCCGAAATAGAAGTCCATCACGCCGCCGCCGATAACATCGAACATCAGCTTGATATCAATCGATCCCATTCCCGCATAGTTCATGGGATTGAAATATGCCAGCGTATCAGCCCCGAATGCAGACCAGCCGCCCTTCGGCATGAAGTCCGCCGTGATATCCGAACGGAAGCCGATGCCGAAGCTGTCAGTTGCCGAGAGGATATTGCCGAAATCAAGGCCGATGCCGAATTCAGCAATCGGCGTATTCTCGCCATACACAGCACCTGCGCCGAGACGCGGTATGATCGAGAAGGCGAACCTGTCGGCAACGCCGGCCTTCTCCACGACCTCCTCCTGCGGCACAGGGGCAAGCGGCTCGATGGCAATCGGGGCAGGAGCCTCTTCCTCAGCGGCAGCCGGTTCCTCCGCAGCTGGCTCAGCAACGGCAGCCTCTTCCTCGACAGGAGCAGGCTCTTCAGCAGCGATTCCTTCCGCAGGAACCTCAGCTACCGGAGCAGCGGCTTCATCAGCGGCAGCTGGCTCCTCAGCAGCAGGTTCCGCTGCAGCAGGCTCTTCCTCCACAGGGGCCGGTTCCTCAGCCAGCGCCTCCTCTGAAGCAGGCTCCACAGCGGCTGGCTCTTCCGGCAGGACAGGCTCGACGCCTTCCTCAAGCATGGCCTCCGCTGTCGAAGCGGCGGACTCGGACCAGTTCACCCCATCATAGGATCTCTGCAGATAAAGCGTATATGGCTGATATGGATCGAGCCCCTCAGCCGTATATGAATCGGTATCACCGGAGACGACGGTCCAGCCATCCTCCTCCTCGCCATTGAGCTGATAGCGGTAAGCAGTCACGTCCGGATCATCGAGAAGCCATTCCCATGACACTGTCATGCCCGCTGCGGAAAGGCCGGAAAGGCCGATGATGAGAAGCGCAGCCAGGGCAAGCATCAGTTTATTTCGTTTCATAACCTACTCCTGAAAAAAGCATTAGCTTATTTGGATATTCTAGATTGTATGCACCGTACAGGCAAGAAGCAATCTGCATGATCGGAGCCTGCGGTCCCGGAGGCATTTGAAACGGCGGGTCTCCCCGCCGCAGCAGTCCGCTATCTCTCCCAGAGCTTCTCCGGATAATAGCCTGTCTCGATCTTCCTCCTGAGCTCTGACATGACAGTCGCCTTATCCTCCGGATACGTCATGCCGAACCACTTATCGGGGGTAGTGAACACCCTGATGGAGCCCTCGCCCCTCTGGACCATGTCGGAAGCCCCATTCGGAAGCAGGCATTCCACCTTCGGTTCCGCCGCATTCTTCTCGAGGAAGCGCTCCCAGTAGCCCATGAAGCTGTCGAATGCCTTAGGCGTGAAGCCGAAGAAGTTCATCGACACCGGCTCATCGCCGGTAAGCTTCACGTCGCCTGAAGGCAGATGGGAGACAACAGACCCGTCCGCAGCGTATTCGATCTTCGGATTCTCCTCCATCGATACGAGGTTGCCATCATCTATGACGCAGATGGCCCTGGTGACGGAACCTGACGGGCTCATCGTGTTCTTGCAGGTGAATCCGACCATCGCATGGGTGGTATCGTCATTGCTGAGCGTCGAGAGATAATCCCTGAGCACCTTGTATGCGGTGCGGCCATAGTAGTCATCGGCATTGACGACTACGAACGGTGTCTTCACCGCGTCCTTCGCGCAGAGTATGGCCTGGATCGTACCCCATGGCTTCGTCCTTCCGGCGGAGACCTCGGCCTGCTCGGCTGTCAGCAGGGACGTACGGTCCTGGAATACATAATCGGCATCCATGTTCCTGGCGATCCTGTCGAAGAGCCTCTCGCGGAAATCCGCCTCGATATCCCGGCGGATGATGAATACGACCTTCCCGTACCCATTGTGGAAAGCATCATAGACGCCGAAATCAAGGAGCGTCTCCCCATGCATCCCTACCGCATCGATCTGCTTGACGCCGCCATAGCGCGATCCCATACCAGCAGCCATTACAAGAAGTGTTGGTTTCATCATCCCCTCCTGCATAAGATTCTAAAGCAATATGGACGGAGTTGCATTGTTTTCTCGTCCTTTTGCGCATATTTTGCCTGTCTCTGTCGGAAACATTACGTAACTAAATTTTACGTAAGATTTATATACGTAAGATATATCATTGCAAAACAAGAAATTATATGCCAAAAGCATTGAAGATAACACTGGAAAGCGATTAGAATAATCTCCATGAGCAAGAGGAACCTGAAAGCATATGCATACCTTGCGCCTGCGCTGCTGCTGGCCATTCTCTTCTCATATATACCGCTGGCGGAGAGCATCGTGTCATCATTCCTGAGGATTTCGCAGAACGGCGCTGTCAGGGGATTCGCAGGGCTCGGCAACTATGCAGGGCTCTTCCGCAGCGAGGCCTTCCTCAGGAGCGTAGGCCACACCATCATCTTCGCGCTCCTCTTCCTGCCGCTCAACACGGTCCTCACGATAGCCGCGGCCGCCGCCACGAGGCGCAAGGGGAAATGGACGGCTGTCGCGGAGTTCATCTTCATCTCGCCGATGGCTGTATCGCTGGCAGCATACGCGATGATCTTCAAGGAGATGTTCAGGGGCAGGGTCTCCATCATCAGCAGGATACTCTCCACGGACATAGCATGGCTGGAAAGCCCCGGCACGGCGATGCTAGTGCTGGCCATGCTGGGTGTCTTCCTCGACTTCGGCATCGACTACATACTCATACTCTCGGGATTCAGGTCGATAGAGCGGGACGTGCTGGATGCGGCGGAGCTCGATGGGGCCGGCAGCCTCAGGATGCTATTCTCGATAGAGCTCCCGATGATACGCACCATAATATCAGCCACCATCTTCATGGCAGTGAAGGATGCGCTGCTGATATCCGCGCCTGTGATGATCCTCACCGAAGGCGGGCCATTCCGCTCCACCGAGACTGTTATGTACTTCTACTATCTTGAAGCCTTCAAATCCGGCAACAGGGCTGTGGAGTCGACGATAGCGACGCTCTCCGCAGCTGTCTCGATGCTGTCGATGGCGCTGATAGCCATAAGGAGGAAGCATGCTCTCAAGGATATCTAGGGCCGCGGCTACCATCTTCCTCGCAGCGATCATCGCCTTCCCCCTGCTCTATGGGATCTCGATGTCCTTCTTCACGAACATCGACTTCACCGATACGGAGGCCCATTTCATCTCATCGGCCCCTACGCTGAGGAACTTCATGGTGGCCCTGTCGAACAGGCACTATCCCAGATTCATACTCAACTCATTCATCACGGCATCGCTTTCCGCCATACTGCGCACCGCCGTGACAGTGATGGCGGCCTTCGCCTTCTCCCATCTCAGATTCAGGTTCCGCCGGGAAATCCTCATCATGCTGCTGGGGACGATGTTCATACCCGCCGATGCGATGCTTTATCCGAACTACAGGACGATCGCAGCCTTGGGGCTCCTCGATACATATGCCGCCATCGTACTGCCCTCTGTCTTCTCCGCCTCTGCCCTCATACTCATGCTGGGCAGCCTGCTGTCGCTCAGCAGCGAATACTATGAGGCCGCGAGGATCGACGGAGCGTCCGACCATGCATATATCATGAGGATACTCTGCCCTATGATGCAGAGCGTGGTCGCGGCTCTCTTCCTGCAGGCCTTCATCATATCATTCAACAGCTACCTCTGGCCCCTCCTCGTCACCAACAGGAACTCGATGAGGACAGTCCAGGTCGGCATCACGATGCTCGGCTTCGCAGACGGAGGGGAATACGGGGCTGAATTCGCAGCCATCACGCTGATAGTCCTCCCGTTCCTGGTACTGCTGGGAATCGGGAAGAAGCATATATCCGGATATCTGACATCGGGGGTGAACAGATGAAAAGAACCATAGCCGCATTGCTTATCGCAGCAGCTGCCCTCCCGCTCATCGCCATGGGCGGAAGCGAGAGCGGCGTCGAGACCGTGACGGTCTGGCATTCGAATTCAGGGAAGGCAGGCGCGGCCTTCGACCAAATCGTAGAGGATTTCAACGCGACCATCGGCAAGGAGAAGGGCATAGAGATAGAGCCGGTCTACCAGGGCCTGGCCAATGATGTCCTGACCAAGGTGAAGGCAGCTGCGTCAGCAGACCTCTCATCGCTGCCTGATATCGCGCAGATGGATGCGACATCATGCCTGGACATGATGAATGCCGATTATCTCATTACCATCGATGAGCTCGGCTTCGATACATCCATACTCCTCCCGCAGGCTGTGGAAGCCTTCAGCTCATACAAGGGGCTTCTGGGACTTCCGTTCAGCTGCTCGCTCCTTCTCGCCTACTATGACAAGACGCTCTTCGATTCCCTTGGCCTTGAGCCGCCTAGGACGCTCGATGAACTGACGGGAATCGCCCCGCTTATCGGTGCCAAGGACAGCAGCGGCAAAGTCACCCGCTACGCGATGGCAGGCGTGCCGACGACATATGAGCTCGGAGCCTTCATAGGCGCGCAGGAAGGGCTCTCCTACTTCGTAGACAACGAGAACGGGCATGCCGGCACCCCGACAGAGGTGCTCTTCGGCAAGGAAGGGACCTTCAGGAACTTCCTCGAGCACTGGAAGAAGCTTGCCGATACAGGCTACCTCAACAGCATAGGATCCGGAACCACGACGGAATTCGCAGCAGGCCGCACGGCAATAATCCTCGCCTCATCATCCAGCCTCACGCGTATACTCGCGGATGTATCAGGCAGGTTCGAAGTCGGCACTGCTTTCGTGCCGATGACGGATGAGGATGCCACAGGAGGGGTGAACATCGGCGGCGATGCCCTCTTCTGCTTCAGCGGATCGGATGCGGTGAAGACCGTCCTTGGATACCTTACAAGCCCTGATGTCCAGATGATGTGGGCGAAGGAGACCGGGTATATCGCGGTGAATACGGGAATATACGACGACCCGGACTACATCGGATTCCTCAAGGAGAATCCTGCCTATTCCAAGGCAGTCGAGGAGATGCATGCATCCAATCCAAAGGTCGTCGGCATCTGGCTTCCATCCGCCTATCAGATCTACTATTCATTCCAGAGCAATGTGATGGATGTGGCAGAAGGCAACAAGAGCATCGACCAGGCAGTAGATGACATGGTCGCGACTGTGCAGGACGCGCTTGATACCTATGCAGCGGCGAATATCGACTAATACCAATCTCGTGGCCTTCTCGCGCGGCGGGGAAAAGCATACCATGCTCTCCCTGCTGCCTCTCTATGCCAGCCATGGATACAGGGCGCTGGACCTGAACTTCTGCGAGATGATGAATCCGCACTCATCGATTGATGAGGGCTATATAGCAAGGCTTGCAGAGCTAAGGGATAGGTACGGCCTGGAATACATACAGGCCCATGCTCCCTATCCAAGGGATTACCGCTCGCTTGCAGAGGAAGGAAGGAGGGCATCGGACGCCGAGATCTGCAGGGCCGCAGGCTATGCGCATTCCCTCGGCATACCCCATATCGTCATCCATCCTATCAGGGGCACCGTGCAGGACAATATCGATTACTTCTCAAGGCTGCTTGGGCAGATTGATATAAGGATCGGCATCGAGAACATGGAAAGGGAGGATGAGATATACAGGGTAGATGACCTGCTGGAAATCGCATCGCATCTAAATGGCAGAGCAGGCATCATACTCGACACAGGCCATGCCCATATGCGGAATCTCTCGATACCCGGCTTCATCAGGACCGCAGGTGACATGCTAATCGGTACGCATATCGCGGATAACGACGGCAAGGAGGACCAGCATCTCCTGCCGGGATTCGGCACGATAGACTGGGAAGCAGCCATGGCGGCATTCAGGGAATCGTATGGAGGCTACCTGACATATGAGTGCATGAAGTTCTCAGCCAATCTCCCCTTCTCCCTATCCGGTGCCGTCATCGACCTATCGCTCTCTATTGCTGGAGATCTCCTGGGGCTCTGAAGAAGATGCACCTTGCCTTATAGGAGCATGATACGCAGAGCGCGCCGGGGCACGATGTGAAGCCATCCTCAGCCTTCTCCAGCTGGTGGATATGCCACTCAAGCTCATCGATATGGGCCTGGAGGGCCTCTACGCGCCTTACATCCGCGGAAAGCTTCTGCCTGTACTGCGACAGGAGCTCCGCCCTTCTCTTGTTGCCGCTCTCATCCTCCGCCTTCAGCTCTATGATCCTGCGTATCTCAGCCAGGGAGAAGCCAAGCTCCTTGAGCTCCAGGATCCTCTTTATATAGACGATATCCTCATCACGGTACCATCTATGGCCGCCAGCAGACCGCTGGGAGGATATCAGGCCTTCCTCCTCGTAGTATCTGATAGTCCTCTCGGAGATAGCGCACTTTGCGGCAATCTCCCCTATCCTGTACTTAGCCATATGATGATTATACGGGAACAGCAGGGTGAACGGGAATCACATGGATTCCTGGCAATCAGTGAGGCGATAGCGAAGGCCAGACAGATTATCACTCTTCAAATGCAACAAAACAAATTCACGGCTTCAGCTATCAATGATAAAACGATAATCCCTATATAATTGCTGAACAATAAGATTGCTTTACATCAAGCTCGCCGCATCCAGATTCATCATGGCCATATCCGAATCAGGAAGAAGATTCCTGACGTATCCATCTGCCAACAATTCCGATTCGATATTAAGCATTGTATCATCACAGACATCTGGTCTTGGCAAATGCATCGAGGATAATCTGTACCGTATCCCTTCCGTCAGGAATGTCTGATCGCAATCTATCCTTGTCTTCCGGACAAAAGGATTCCTTGCTATATCAGGGGATTCATCCCAGAAATGCTTCATCGGATTATTTATCAGCATATATGGCTTCAGCGTCTGGCATTTGACAAACTCACGACTGGATCCGTCTTCATGCTGACATATATACATATGCCTCTTGCGGGCTAACCCTGAATTGATATCAGGAAATGGAACATAAAGCCATATGACATCTTTCCTCTTAATCAAATACAAGGCCTCCGCTCTCATCAAAGCAGACAAAGACCGGATTATGGAGGCTCGGATCCATAGCTGCTGCCGAAAGGATATCCTCATGCTCCGATTCGATCTTCGCGGCATCTTCCTTTGAGAATACGAAGCTCTTGCCGCCTATATGCATAATCAAGGTATTCCTAATCAAATCAGGAGAATACATGGAAAACAGATTCCTGCTAAGCTCTGCATCCCCAGCTGAGAAATCAGACTCATCAAGGGGAACCTGGAGCTCACCTCCCATGATCCTATCCTTCTTGCATGCCCAGACGTTAAAAGAATGCGTCAGCTCTGAAAGCTCAACATCAGTCAGGCTATCGACAATAAACCCCGCGACTTCGGCTATGTCATCATCAACCAATGCATTCTTCGGCTTCTTCCGCATTTCCACGCTGTTGTAGACATCAGAAGCTAATCTATCGAATTGCTCCCTGTGCTTGGTATAATCACCATACACGTTGCTGAAGACAGGACCTCGCTTATATCCCTTGAGACTGGTGAAATCAGCAGGCTTGCCACTTGCTTTCGCAAATGATTCATAAAGGAAAAGGAACTTCTGAAGCTTAAGCGATATCGAATAGGCTTCAGGCCTATTCTCTTCAAGCCAACCGCTCAAGCTAAGCTTTCTGCTGCTTGAATTGAACATCTCTGCCATCAGACTCCCCTCCGCCAATAATATAGCATGGACAATTTCATCTGGAAACATACAAGGAATATCGGTCTCTGCATTACTAAAGAATCAAAACTGGAAGCAGCTAGATCCTTCCATCAAGAAAGGGAAATCGATAGGAATCCTGTTCCTAAATCATTCAAACAGGTCCAGCCACCTGCACTTCATCTTAAGGATATGAATCAGGTATTCTGATAGAACTCATCTATCTTCTTCGTTATGGAAAGATGCTCCTCCATGAAGAACCTGGCTTTCTCCGGGTCCCTGTCCTTTATGCTCTGCAGGACATTCCTATGAAGATGGGACGTCGATTCCATGCTATCAAGGAAATTGCATGATTTACGGACAAGGTCATAGAGATAGTCCTGATAAGATTTCGTGACCGACACAAGTGCCTTGTTCTTTGCCGCTTCCACCAGCAGCAGATGGAAATTCAGGTCAGCCTGGACATATACGTCCTCATTGCGGGAATTGTTCTCCATGACTTCCACGCAATGCTCCATCTTGCGGATATCAGCAGGAGTCGCACGGAGGGCAGCAAGCCCGGCGGCAGGAACCTCTATGATCATCCTGACTTCCAGGATATCGGCAAGGCTCATATCATTCTGCTCATACATGTCGGATAATGCACGGGCGACGACCCTCTCGCTTGTATCCACCACGAGGATGCCCTTGCCGTGGATGCGCTTGACGAACCCACGGACTTCAAGGGACTTTACGGCTTCCCTCACGGTAGTCCTCGAGACGCCAAGGCGCCTGCAAAGCTCTGCCTCACTGGGAAGGAAGCCTGTCTCATCATATTCCTTATTGATTATGATGCTCTTTATATCTTCTTGTGCCTTATCTACTAAAGTCACCGAAACCTCTGCAAGCCGTTAATGTCCTGATTATAATGCTAAACATACCGGGCGGCAAGCAAACGCGGCAGGAACATTATTATATCGGGAACGTATACGATGACGAGAAGCATCAGGAAGATCGGCCCGAGCAGAATCGTGACATCCTTTATCGTATTCTTTACGGGAATCTTCGCGAACTGGCATGCCAGAAGGAGGCAGAGCCCATAAGGAGGCGTGACCATTCCGAATGCAAGGACAAGACAGACGATCATACCCATATGTACCGGATGCAGACCCAGCATCTCGCCAAGAGGAATCACGATCGGGACGAATATGTAGATAGCAGGGGTTGCGTCCATGAAGAGCCCGAGTATGAAGAACAGCACTACCACGAAGAGGATATAGGTATTCGCGGTAAGGTTCATGGCAGTCATAAGCTCACCGACGAGGACATTGACCCTGAAATACGCCATAAGATATCCGAATACGCTAGCAGCACCTATGCAGAAGAGGCTCGCAGCACTGCTCTTGGCAGTGTTCACAAGGATCTTGCCAAGATCCTTGAACGTTATGGTCTTCTCGACGAACAGCGTTATCACGAGGCTGTATACGACAGCAACGACCGCAGATTCTGTTGCAGTGAATATGCCGAAAACCACCCCTCCCATTATGATAAGCGGCATGACGAGTACAATTAAGGATTCCTTAAGGATATGTAGGAATTCCCTGAATGTCTTTCGCTTTTCCCTAGGATAATCATACTTGACGGCATATACATACGAGACAATCATCATCGTAAGGGCAAAGAGGCAGCCAGGGATTATCCCAGCAAGGAACATAGCCTGCACGGAGGTATTGGCCGTCGCGGCATAGATGATCATGATCAGGGATGGAGGGATGATCTGCCCGAGAACGGAAGTAGTTGCCGTAATCGCGACAGTGAATTCAGGCGTATATCCCTTCCTGATCATCTGCGGGATGATCATCGAGCCGATGCCTGAGGTATCAGCGACTGCGGAACCTGAGATACCTCCGAAGAAGAGGCTGTCCAGGACATTGATCTGGGCGAGGCCGCCTCTGATATGCCCTACAAGGGCTGATGCCAGGTCGACCAGCCTGTCGGAAATCTTGCCTTCATTCATAAGGTTTCCTGCAAGCAGGAAGAAAGGAATGGCAGTGAGCACGAAGCTGTCTATGCCGCTGAAGAATCTCTGGACTATCTGCCAGAACGATATATCCGTGAATGTAACGAAAACCAGCGTCGAGATGCCGAGGATGGAGAATGCAAGAGGCACTCCCAGGAACATGAACACAAGCATTCCGACGAGCATTATCACGATAGGAGTCATTTGGCCTTCCCCTCCTTATATTCCGCGAATTCATTCCTGATGCGTTCGATGGCGAAGAATATCGCAGCAAGGGAAGCCACCGGCGCAGAGATATACACGCAGTTCGCAGGTATAGGCATCGTCACTGCGGATTTTCCCACGCTGCGCAGGCAGTACTGCGTTCCTGATACGAAGAGAACGGCAAAGATCGCGATAATCATCAGCAGGATCGCGACATTGAGGATAAGCTTGCCCTTCCCCTTGAAATTGCCCGTGAATACATCCATCACGAGGTGGCTCTTCTCCTTGACCGCAATCGCTGCCCCGAGGAATATGAGCCACACGAAGTTCATCCTTACCAGCTCCTCCGTCCACGATACGGGTATCTTGAATACGAATCTGCAGAGGACCTGGATGAATGTGACAGCTACAAGAAGGGAAACGAAAACAATAAGAAGGAAATTAATCACCTTCGTCATGAATGCCGAAACCTTTTCCACTTTTACCTCCCTAGAGAGGGAGTCGCCTCCCTCTCAGATTACAATCGCCCGATTCAGTTCACGTTCTGGATAGCCTCTATGATGTCAGAGGTACCGGTCCTCTCGCCGAACTCAGCGAATATGCCTGCGGTTGCCGCGATGATAGGCTCCTTATCGATTTCATAGATCTCGATCCCGTACTTCTCCACCATCTCCTTCTCGGCATCTGCCGCAGCCTGTGCCTCGAGATCCCTCGCGATGGCTGTTCCTTCATCGATAGCCTTCAGAAGCGCTTCCTGCAGCTCCGGAGAAAGGGATTCGAACTTATCCTCATTCATCGCAAGCGGCCTTACGGTAATCTCATGCTGCGTAAGCGTGAAATAAGGGGCCGGCTCATAGAACTTCGCAGTCAGGATCGATGGCATCTCGTTCTCCATGCCATCGCATACGCCAGACTGGAGGGCTGAATATGTCTCTCCGAACGCAATCGTGACAGGAAGGGCACCGATTGCTTCCCATACGCTGAACTTGAGCTCGGACGGAGCAAGGCGGAGCTTGAATCCCTGCAGGTCATCAATGGACAATACAGGCTTCTTGGTAGCTATGACGTTCCTTTCCGATCCTCCCCAATATCCAAGGATGAGGAGATTGGAGTTCTCTGCCACGCGGTCCGCATACATCTGCCCCGGCTCTCCATCAAGTGCCGCTGTCCAATGCGCCTTATCCCTGAAAAGGAACGGCAGGGAGAACAGCTCGAGCTCCTTGCAGAAGCTTGCACCTACGGTCGGATCACCTACATACATATCAAGCGAGCCATTGTTCGTGCTTTCAATCAGGTCTGCCTCTGTCCCAAGCGTTGCATTCGGATAATTCTGGATAATCAGCTTCCCACCGGAATACTCATCCGCAAGCTTGATCATCTCATTGATAGCCAGATTCCATGGATGGTCATCCGCCATCGCATTACCAATCCTGATGATTACAGAGCCGTCACTGCTCTCTCCGCTTCCACCGGCAAACATCATAGCAGTGGCTGCGAGCATGACGAGCAGGAGTGTAAACAACTTCCTCATATCTGTCTCCTTTTTTATTAAACTGACATATACGTCAGCTTCTTACCGAATTCCCTGACCACATCCATATCGACCGTAACACCGATTCCGGGCCTGTCGGAAATATGTACATAGCCCTCATCATCGAGGCCTATCTCCTCCTTTATGAGCAATGCCCTGAAGGGATGGGTGCTCTGGTCGAACTCAAGCATAGGCTCCTCATTCCTTGTGGCAAGCGGTGACCTAGGCACTGCTGCGATGAACTGAAGAGAAGCCGCAAGCCCGACTGCGGAACCCCATACATGAGGAATCACCCTGTTATTCGTAGCCTCCGCGATGGAAAGGATCTTCTTGCCTTCCGTGAAGCCTCCTGCCGAACAGATATCAGGCTGGTAGATATCAAGGGCACCGGCTTTCATCCAGTTGAGATATATATGCTTCGTAAGGATTTCCTCACCGCCCGCTATATTCGAGGATGTGTAGTTCCTGATACGGCAGTAACCATCGAGGTCCTCCGGCGAGAGCAGCTCCTCATAGAAGTACAGCCTTGCATCCCTGGTGCCATCTATTACCCGCTTCGCTTCCCCATAGCTATAGCAGCTATTGAAATCAGCCATCAGGAGAGTTCCTTCCGGAAGTATGGAACGGACTGCATTCACATTGCGGATATCTTCCTCAACCCCGCGGCCGGTCTTGAGCTTCATTCCCCTGAAGCCCTTTGCCAGATGGCGCTTCGCCTCCTCTATCCAGCAATCCGGGAAGACATCATCATCGGCCCAGTAGAATCCTGTGGCATACGCCTTGACCTTATCCCTGTATCTGCCTCCCAGCAGATTGTAGACAGGCTGGCCAACGATCTTGCCAAGGCAGTCATAGAGGGCGATATCTATGCCGCTCAGGGCATTTATCACGGAACCGGCCTGCCCGAATGGCCTCGTGCGGTTATACAGCCGTTCCCAGATAACGCCGACATCAAAAGGGTTCTTCCCGATTATCAGCGGCTTGTACATGAATTCTATGGCCGCAGCGGATATCTCAGCAGCCTGCTGGCCATGGCACATGCATTCGCCCCAGCCATATACGCCATTATCGATATCGATCCTCACCAGGACAGAACAGCGGTTATACACGGGCCCCTGGGAAAAAGAGAAGATATCGTTCAGCTTCGTATTCATGACATAGACATTGACATCTGTGATTTTCATTTGAGACTCCTTGCATCCCGTTTTATGTATTACAAGTTATCATACAAGTTATATGCTCGCAAGTTTTATTTAATCTGCCGCTTTGGCATATATAGATTACCTGATAATGAATCATGGAAAAACTGGATGCATGGCTTTTGACTAAAGGCAATAAATCAAGCAAATATATAGATATAATCCATTATATAACCCAGCATTGGCTCCAGGCTCTTCCGGCTGCCCATTACCATACGTACCATTGGATAAAAAGATATGTCCCAGGAAATGAATCTGCCAGTGATGCCTATCCATGATTAACGTTTTGGCCTTGCAGCCAGACGTTCATGGCATTTTCCAGGAAGGATCAATCAATTCCTCATCGTAATCGGTGATGTAAATACGGCATCCCCATTCTTCTCATATGCCCGGAGGTATATCGAATCATCGATATCCATCTCAATCTCTGAGGAAATCGAGCATAGGCAGTCTGCTGCAGGCCTGAACTGGCCTATCTCGATTGCTGGTGATACGAATCCGCTGATGTATTCGGTGTTCTGATATCTTGCCATATCATCTGCGCTGAATGAATAGCTGCGTGACACATGGCAGCCATTCCAGATAGCCTCGATATGGATATCCAGAAAAGTATTATCCCCAAGCTCAAGCTCGATTACGCAGCCCTGTGAGGTATCCGTTACGGCAGTTGGATTGCCATCAGTCCTGAAACGCATATGCAGGATGCCATCAGAAAAAGAAAACGACATGCCATCGGCCGATTCATCTGGCTTATCAAGTGGATCCACAATATCAACGCCCCTCAGCCTCGGGATGGCATCAAGCAGGCGGCCATTGCGTAAACAGATCTTGACATCCCACTTGCAAGGTTTATGTTTCTCTCCCCACCCGAACATGCAGGAGATGAATCCGCGTCCGCGCTGAAGACCAGAGCTGAAGTCATATCGACCTTCAATAACCTTGTCTCCTTTTATGATTTCCACTTTCTCTAGCGCATCATATGATGCAACGAATGCATTCATCCTATAATGGCTCGAGGGGTTCGTGATTTCCCCCATGCGTGAATCATTAAGAAGGAGGATGGCCTGCATGGGATCCCCGGTAACCGCAGATGTGAATCTGCCGACAAGGCCGCTCCATATGCTATCACGGCTCAGATCATCAGTCCATAGTACGGTACGGCCAAAGCCATAGCTTCCTGGCGATGCATTGTGATGGTCAGTAGATCCTGTAACACCGAAATGATGCCCAAGTACCAGCCCTCCCTGATATGTATTCGAACAGCTCCGAGGTCCCATAGTATGGAGATACTTCAGCCTCGATTCCGTGCTCTCTGCTGCACCATGCATCGATGCAATCTCAACGATAGGTGATGCCTTTTCGCTGAAAAGAGTCCAGTTGATGCCTCGATATCCTTGTTTGTACCCGATATGATGCGGAAATGGCAGAAGACGGCTCTGGCAGGACGTTTCCTGTTCAAGCAATTCCTCAAGGCGGGAATCCTTCTTTCCTTCTGGAACGGGAGGTGGAAGTTCCTCATCAAGGTACTTGCATAGGACAGTATAATCACCATAGAGGAAGCTATGGTACTCATATGAGAGGAACGGTATCAGGCATTCCGTCCCAGCCTCTTCCATATGCTTCTGGAACGATGCCCAGTTATCCCGTAGCCTGCGGAACCCTTCTCTATGGTATGCCTTGACCTCATCAGGAATCAGCTTATCGGCATCATCCATATCGGGCCATGAGAAATGGCCTGTGACGGAAAAGAAATCGAGCTGCAGAGATGCAAAACGTATAGCCTTCTCGTCCGAACCATGGCCATAGCTTATCCCGCAATGATTGTGGATATCGCCGACGAATGCCTTAAGGCAGCGGATACGGTCATACCAGCCTATCGCCTTGAGCTCATCCCTGAATCCATCTGCTATCCTGTTCCTTATCATTGCGGGAATCTCCTTAACCGAAGATGATATGCGAGTCGATATGCTCTTCCTTCCTGATTATGCGCTCGAGCTCGTCACAGAGCGTCCTGATAGTCTCCTTATAGCGGCCTTCGGACTTGACATCATTGAGCTCATCAGGATCAGAAGCAAGGTCATAGAAGTAATCCACTATATATTCCTTGGAATCCTTGTACTTGCCGCCGTAGAGCCCTTTGGCTACCACCCCGAGAAGATAGTCCTTAGTCCTGAGCACCCTTCCTACCCTGCTTTCGGAAATCTGGGCAAACACCTCGTTCTTCCTGCCTGCGCACCTACCCTCTGCAACATCGATTAGATTCTCGCCGATCATAGCATCCCCGACACCAACACCGGCAATGGCAAGAAGCGTCTTCGGCAGGCTTGCAGTGCTGACAAGATCCTCGACGGCTATATGTTCCTTAACCGCACCGCCCCCTATTACGAGTGGTACCTTCAATGCTGCATCATGCCCTGTCCTCTTGTAGTCATCATATCCACAGAGGTTCTCATCCCTGTTACGCGTGCGGAAATGAGACCCATGGTCAGAAAGGTAGATCACCACGGTATTGTCATATACGCCCGTATCCTTGAGCTTCTGGATAATCCTGCCGAGATTCTCATCAAGGCTTGCTACCTGGCCAAGGTAATCCGGATACTCATCCGCATAGTCTCCGCCTGGAATAGATGTGAGATCAGATGGGATATGGCATCCCTTGAATCTCTCTTTGGACCCATCGGGCCCCTCATAGTGGTTCCTATCGTTCTGATGATGGGATTCGATATGCGATATCGTCAGGAAGAAGGGCTTATCAGACGGAATCTGGTCAAGATACTCAAGTCCATAATCGGTTATGGCATCGCATCTGTATCCTGTGAACCAATGCTTCTGCATCTTCTCATCGAAGACATAGCCGCCATATCCATGCGATGTGAACTCAAGCACATCGGCAACCCTCCAGAATCCTTTATACCCACCCCTCCTCTCAGGAGGAATCGCAGAGCACTGGTAATCGATAGTCGGCTTCTGCTCCATCTCGCCATCCGAAGCAAGGTGCCATTTTCCGACATAGCCAAGGTCGTATCCTGCTTCATAGAACCAATCCGCAAGTGTCTTGATATCCAGCGGCAACGCAATCTGGTTCGTAAAGCATCCTGTCTCTGTAGGATACCTCCCGGACTGGAGTATTGACCTGAACGGCCCGCATACCGGCTGTGGAGTGAAGGCATTCTCGAAGACTATTCCTTCATTGCCCATCCTGTCGAGATTGGGCGTTATATCAAGCTCCTGGCCATAGAGACCTACCGTATCAGCTCTCTGCTGGTCTGAGAAGAACAGCACTATATTGGGCTTAGACATCGTTACCTCCTTTTATCTGCAGATATGTCCTATATATCCTGGATTCTCCTTTCCTGAGATAATCTGCATTGCCCTTCTCCCTCTGGGCTGCCCTCCCATAGGGAAATGCATTGCATGGTTCGAAAGCCATCACGTACTTCTCCGGCTTCAGGCACTTCCAGAAATCCATATACGGAAGGGTATCGGCATTGAATGAGAGAACAGCCTCTATGGCCAGATCCGGATTGGATACCGAGACCTCATGTATATCTTCCTCAGGGAATGACATATAGAAGACATGGGGCTTATTGGCTTCAGATGGCTCCTTGACCATGAGAATCGCATCTGCTTCATCCACTGCCGCATCATTTTTAGGAACCGCTGATACATAGGGAATCGAAAGATTGCAGCATGGGGACAGGAATGGAGCTCCGAAGTTATAGTGGTACATCAGGCATATCTGGCCTGTATCTCCGGGGTTCCATACGCTGTCCTCAATCATGATTACGCATGCATCGGAAGAGAATGAGATCTTCCGCGAAAAGACAAAGCGATGCCTTCCGAATCTGTTGCCGCGAACAGTGCCTTCGATTACAAGATGCTTACCGTCATGGCTGAACGAAGCAGCTACATCATCAGCTTCGCTGTAGTTGAGGCTGCCATGCTGTGAATAGTAGATGCCATCATCTGTACAGCCAGGACCGGCATTCTCCAGTCCACAGGTAGTAAGCATGCCGAAGAACATATTATCCTCAAAGCTGCCAGGAGCGTATTTGAATACCTCATGATGCCTTACTCCCGTAGGAGCCTGATAGGCGATATCTATACCTCTATATGACAATGATGAGATATCAAGGCCACGTGATGGCTCAACGCAAAAGCGGATACCTTTGATAGAGGAGACTTCTATGGACGGGAAAAATCCATATTCGCTATCCCTATGCATTACTTCCGCTACCGATATGTATTCTGATTTCCCTTCTATCTTCATATTCAGCAATTCGCATCAAAGACGATCTGGCCATCAAGAAGCCTCTTGTTATCTTCAGGAACGATGCCCTCAAGCAGATAATCAAAGATGGTTTCCCCAGCCAGATACCCCTGATTGTATGGATCTTCATAAATGGCGAAATCTATCTTCCCGCTACGGATATAATCAGCCATATAGCCCGAATATCCGAAAGCGAACTTCATTCCGTTGAATTCCCCGAACTGCTCGAGTGCCGTGAAGCACTGGTCAAGCTGGGGAGAATGGATATACAGGGCATTGATATCGCGATGAGCCTGCAACGATGCCAATATGGAGCTGCATGCCTCAGCATCGGAGAGCGATACCTCACAGATATCGCATATCTCGTATTTCCGTCCGGAGTGATGAAGATACTCCATGAACCCCTCGAGCTTCTCCCGTCTGGCCGCATTCATGAGAGGCCCTACGACAACAAGGATCCTCAGATGTTCATGAAAGACCTTCGTCAGAGTACAGGCCATCATCCTTCCCAATTTGCGATGATCCTGTCCGACATAGGCAATCGCGCCAGCATCGGCAATATCCGACGTACAGGTGACGATGGGGATGTTCTTCTCCTCGCGTATCTTCAGCAGCTTGTATCTGACAATCGTCGTATCAATCGGCTTAAGGATCAGCCCATCGACTTCAGAAGCGGAAACCTGATCCAGCTTCTGGCATAGCTCCTCCACGGACCCATCAACAAGGTCATAGTATTCGAACCTGACATTGTAGTCCTCAACGGATTCAGCGAAATCACGCAGCCCCTTCTGGATAACTGCGGAGAATTCATTACGGGAGATGGCATTGATGACAACAGCTATCGTCCTGCCCTTGCGCCTCATTGCCATAGCCTTGCCAACCACATTTGAGTTGTATCCGTATTCAAGGCATATCTCCCTGATACGCTTCGCTGTCTCGGAGCTTATCTTCCCACGGTTGTGGAGACAGCGGTCAACAGTGCCGATGGATACATTGGCTTTCTCCGCTATCTCCTTCAAGGTGATTTTCCTATCGCCCAGATTATTTCCCACGCCTTGGCCTCTTGCCTGATTCATCGATATAGCGGGCCTCAACCGGAGGGCTATAGAGATATTTATTGAACTCTCCCATCCTACGGCCTGCCTTATTAAGAAGCTTATGCTGTTTCCTGTTGTTTATGAAAGCTTCCGTGTGGTCTCTGAGACGGAAATCAGAGGAAAGAAGCTCTCGGAAGCTGCGGCAGAGCTCCGGGTGAAGAGATGCTGCATTCTCCCGCTCGGACCTGCTGCTATCGCGTAAATCGAAAAGCATTTCCTTATCCTCGAATCCTCGGTAGACGATATACTTGAAACCACCCTTCACAGCCATATAGCCCCTGATGCAATCCGCAATCTGGCTGTCATAGAATTCTGAGATGGCATACCTTTCCGGCTCTGATTCCCCGCGAAGCAGATTCAGGAATGACTTTCCCTCTGCAAGCGGTATCGGATCGGTACCATTGATTTCGCACAGAGTCGGCGCGATATCCATGATGCTCACAGGTTCTGCGATACGCCGTCCCGTTTGTCCCATGACCTTCATGACAAAAGGTATCCTTGCGGATTTCTCGAAGAATGTCTGCTTGCCATAGATTCCCATGCAGCCAAGCTGGTCGCCATGGTCTGACATATAGATGAATATGCCTTGCCTTCCGGTTTTGGCCAGCTGCCTCTCAAATGCATCATAGACAAGCCCTACCTGCTCATCCAGGGTATCGACCATGGCATAATACGCGGCACGTAGCTCGATGATATCATCCCTGGTCGCAGTCTGGAGCTTTGCATCAACAGGCGGCAAGTCAAAAGACATCTCCTCATCAGCATATCTCCCTTCCAGCAGCTTCCGGTAATAATCCATTTTCTCCTTATTTCCTACATATGGGAAATGCGGGGCATATGTTCCAACGACTGTCAGCTGTGGCCTTTCATGTCTTTCCTCAAGAAAGGCCAATGCGTCAGCGACGACCTCCCTGTCATATGACAGGACAGGGGAATCGCCGCTCCCGATAACCTCGAGGCAGTACTTCTGGTAAAGGCTACGGCCGAAATCTCCGAGATCCTCACGTTCCTCGGAAGGCCATCCCCAGTAGCTAGGAGTCATGTCCTTGCCGATTCGCCTGCTGAATCCGTGGAAATAATCCAATCCAACGAAGTGCATCCTACCTACGAGCGTACAATCATATCCCTTGGCCACATGGGCATGGGCGAAAGTGACTTCGGAAGACCTGAAATCACATGAGTTGTCGAAAACCCCTATATTCGATGGCATTCTCGATGTCATGAACGAAGCCCTGGCCGGTACGCAGAGAGGGCACGATGTATAGGCATTGTCGAAAACGAAGCCCTCCTCTGCTATGCGGTCCAGATTAGGCGTCCTGACTATGTCATCACCCATAAAACCGGAACAATCAGCCGTATGCTGGTCACTGATATAAATCAGGACATCGTAATCACGCCCATCAGTATTGAAGTTCATCGCTCCACCCATATCAAGCAGTTTCCTTTTTCTTCCTGAGCTGCTCCTTCACTATCGAGAAGATAAGGAAGGCAACGGTGACCAGAAGAATCGTGAATGTGATAGGCCTTGTCACGAATGCCCATACATCGTATTGAGTCATGACGAGCCCCTTTCTCAGGTTGCTTTCCATCGTGCTGCCAAGGACGAAACCGATGACGATAGGTACAAGCGGGACCTTTATCAGCGAGAGGAAGTATCCGATTATACCTGCGACGATGAACAGCATCATATCGAATCCGCTGTTATTGACAGAGAATGCACCTGCAGCGCAGATAACCATCAGCATCGGTACGAGCACATCATTTGGGACCTTCGTTATCTTAGCCATGAAGCCGGATAATGTCATACCTTCAATCTGCATGATTATATTAGCGATTACGATAGCTACCATCAACGAATAAAGCAGCGTACCGTATTCTCTAAAAAGAAGCGGCCCGACCGAAAGTCCATTCATCGTAAAAGCACCTACAAGAACAGCCGCAGACGGGCTTCCTGGAAGGCCAAGCGTGAGCAATGGAATCAATGATGCAGCTGTGACACCATTATTGGAGCTCTCTACCGCCGCGATTCCTTCGAGGCATCCTGTCCCATACTTCTCAGGTTCCTTTGAGAATCTCTTCGACATATCATAGGAAAGGAAGCTGGCAACGCCTGTACCGATACCTGGGATTATGCCGATTATGATTCCGACTATCGAGCCTTGGAGTATATCCCACTTGCATTTCAGCACTTCGCGCAGCGTAAGCTTATCCTTCTTGTGGAGCTTCATCTCCTCCTGCATCTCGATATCCTGCTTGAATACCGCACCAACCTTCTCGATGATGCTGGAAACAGCAAAGAGGCCAGTAAGAAGCGCAACAAGCTCAAGCCCTCGATAGAGCGTCAGATTGCCAAACGTAAAACGGCTCGAACCGCTGAGCGGGTCCATACCGAAGAGCGAAAGCACAATGCCGACAGCACCTGCGAATAGGCCTTTCTCAATGCTCTTGCCGGAGACGGACGCTATTATGGACAATCCGAATACGGCAATGGCAAAGAATTCCGGCGCACCGAACTCAAGAGTATATTCAGCTAGCACTGGAGCAAGGAACAGAAGCGAGAATGCGGAAAGCAATCCACCGATTGTCGATGCTACAAGCGCCATCATCAACGCTTTCCTTGCATGTCCTTTCTTTGCCATCGGATAGCCTTCCAGCATCGTACAGACGGCGGAATTCGTTCCCGGAGTACCGATGAGGATTGCGGAGATCGAACCGCCGAACTCTCCTCCAATGAAGATTCCTACAAGGAAAATCAGGGAGTTAAGGAGGTCAATCGACCGGGTCATAGGAAGGAACAGTATGATTCCAAGTGTACCAGAAAGACCTGGAATTGCACCGAATATGATTCCGACAAGCACGCCCAGCACATTAAGGATGAGGGAATACGGATTGAAACATCCAACGAATCCTTCTGCGATCATTTCCCACATATCAGATCCCCCATATTCCGCCGAATCTGACCCGGAGGCCATACTTGAACGCAATAGATACAGCGATAATCACTACTGTCACAACCAGATACTTCCGAAAATCCTTGGTCTTCATGTATAGAAGCGAGCAGCAACCAAAAACTATGCTTGACAGTATGAAGCTGACATATATCGCCAGAATGCCATAGACTATCACCATACCAAGATAGATGATGTTCTTCATCTCAATCGGACATGCGATGGTCTTCACATCCTCATTCTTGAATACAAGGCTCTTGATAATGCATGAAATACCGCATATTGCCATAAGTACAGCCAGCAGGCGCGGCATGAACCTGCCATCGATTTTCTCGTTGGTTATCAGGGATGCCGGTACCTGCCATGGGATAATCAGCCATAAGGCAACCGCTGTACAGACTGCAATGATACCGAAAACCAGATTGGTCTTGATTCTTAGAGTCTTCATACGCGTTCACCGATTGGCTTATTCTATAAGCTGTTCTACGAAACCTGTAAGGGTATCATACTCTGCGCTGATGAACTCCTCAGCTTCTTCCGCTGTCATATCCGGAATGTAATTAAGGCCAACCTTCTCCAGCTCTGCTACGCAATCAGGATTGGCAAGGCATTTGTCAAGCGCAGCCTTGAGGATCTCATAGTGAGCATCGTCAAGATTGCCAAGGCAGACGACTTCCATCAGCGAGCGGTATACGTTCTCCTGATTGTCGACATAGTTAAGAACGCTTGGTACCGTATACCCCTCATATCCTGTGTAATCAGAATCATTGAAAGTAAGGACAGGCACGATATCGCCGCTCTCAACATAAGGCCTAGCCGTCTCGAGCCCACACATCGTAATCATATTATGACCGCCCATGCAGTTCGTTATACCTTCGATACCTCCATTATGGATCAGGGTATTATAAGTCATCCCAAGAGCCTTATAGAGGGCAGCCTGATATAGATATGTGATATTGGCGATACCTCCGCATCCGAATATGAGCTCCTTATTCAGACCATATTCGACAACGTCATCAAATGATTCGAACCCAGTCCTTGATGGCACGATGAAGAGGCCGAACTCCTCCACATCAACAGGGGCCACGACCCTGAAATCATCGATGGTGTAGATACAGGAAGGATCGAATACCGGCCCTGCCGTGAAAGTAGATGCAGCTGTGAACATAAGGTCATAGGGGCTGCTTGGATTCGTAAGCATCTGTGTTGCGCATGTAAGTCCGCCCGCACCTGGAAGATTGACTACGGTAACGTTAACGCCCAATTCCCTAGACATATAGTCAGCAATGATGCGCGCACGCACGTCCAAGGCACCGCCAGCCTTCACTGTCACATACATCGAGATGTTTTCATCTATCTTTGCCTCTCCTGAAGCTTCGGAACTGCCTCCTGCCATAACAGAACCCATAGCAATCAGCGCTACAAGCAGCATAGCTAAAACCTTTTTCATCATTCATCTCCTTTTGCGGCGTTAACATTAACGCTAAATTCAGGAAACCATGCCTTAACATACCTGTCAACAAAAATTATTAATCAATTATCGCTCCTAAGCCTTTACTATGCCAGCAGCAGGAATTGGAGCATCAATCGGGAACGTTATTGGATTCCGTATGCCAATCTTTTATAATCTAAAGAAATAATTAAGGATGATTTTATCTATTCATAAATAGTCTATTCTAAAATAGATTGATCTTATCTGCGGAATCCCGCGGATTCCATCGGCAAGATAAAGGCCGGAGCCAATGCACTCCGGCCAAGCGATATATCCTTCGCTTACGTTAGGCCAAGGTCCCTTCCTCTATGTCCGCAAGCATCTTGATGCGCTTGCAATGCCGTCCTTCCGCGAATTTGCCGAAAAGCCAGACATCCGCTATTTTCTCGGCTTCCTCAATCGACAGCATCCATGAGCTAAGCCCAAGGACATTTGCATTATTATGCTCACGGCTCATGAGGGCTGCGAATGTGTTATAGCAGAGGGCCGCCCTCACTCCGTGCACCTTATTCGCTGCCATGGTGATTCCATTGCCTGTACCGCAGATTACGATGCCGCGCTCATATTCTCCGCTGGCGACCTTGCGGCCTACCAGCTGGCCATAGTAGGGATACTCCCCCTCTTCGGATGAGAAGCATCCTACATCAGTGACTTCATGTCCTTTGCCGCGGAGGATATCAGCAAGCTTAAGCTTGAATTCATATGCCGCGAGATCCGAACCGATGACTATCTTCATATAACCTCCCTTATTTCGTACTCACTTCCCCATTGCCGTAATCATCATGGGTGAAATAGGCATCCGGGCCATGCTTCCTTCGATAATGCCTGTCCAGCAGCACCTGGGGTACAGGAGAAGCCGATTCAGACAGGAGCAAGGTACCTATGGCCATCTTGGCTATCTCCTCGATGACCACAGCGCTATGCACGGCCTCCCACACATCCTTTCCCCAGGTGAACACACCATGGGAAGCAACAAGCACTCCAGGAACCGCGCATGGGTCGATACCCTCGAATCGCTCCACGATGGATCGGCCAGTCGCACGCTCGAAATCCCCATTGATCTCAGCTTCTGTCAGTTCTCTCGTACAGGGGACCGTACCGTAGAAATAATCTGCATGGGTCGTACCGAAGCAGGGGATATCGCGTCTGGCCTGGGCCCACATCGTCGCATATGTCGAATGCGTATGCACTATTGCATTGATACCGGGGAAGCCCGCGAAAAGCTCCAGATGGATCGGCAGGTCCACAGAAGGCTCCCACGCGCCATCGATGAGATTCCCATCAAGGTCAGTCACCGCGACATTATCCACGGTAAGGTCCTGATAAGGCATCCCCACAGGCTTGATGACCACGATGCCCTTATCCCTGTCGATTGCACCGACATTGCCCCAGCTGAACTTGACAAGTCCATGCTTAGGAAGCTCCTTGTTGGCATTCACGACTTCAAGCTTAAGTTCCTGCAGCGTCATCGCAAACCTCACTCGCTCAGGGCTGCTACCCTGTCAAAGCATTTGGGAAGCGTATGGTTCTCAGGGAGGACAAGCTTATCATCGCCAGCTACTGCCCTTGCATCCTCAAGGCTGTATACGGAACCATCCTCATGGAAGATGCCGCTGAATGTGCCGACCTTCCTCTGCCCTGTCAGATAAGCCGGCTTAAGCATAAGGCTCCAGACGAAGTTGCCGATACCGTATTCACGGTAAAGGCCGGCCATCGTGACATGCGCTGGCCTCAGCTCTTCCTTTGCGACGTACTCGGAATTGAAGCCTACGCCGCTCTTCCTCATGCGCTGCCACTCCGTAATCCACACAGGCTTCTTATCGATATGCTCCAGCATCTGCATCCTTTCCAGATGCGAACGGAGGGCGAACTCGGAAAGCACGATATTCTCATGCGTCTGGTAGACATCGATGTAATCCCTATAGAGGATATTATCGGCAAGCTCCTGTCCGCCGAGCGTCACAGGTACCGTACCTCCGATTTCCTTGCATCTCTTCAGGAGGGCGATAGCGAAAATCTGGTCAGCATCCGTCTTTGGTTCATTGGTGACCTCAGTCGCAAGCACCCTACGGTCATTCCTATACTTGCCAAGGAACCAATCGATAAACGCAAACGGCTCATTCCATCTGGAAGGATCCTCCGTAATTTCGGTTCCAGGGCTTCTGACCGCAGTACCCGTGAACTGGTCCCTGTCAAGGATATTCTCTTCGTTCGGTTCCCTGCCGCAGCATTCGAACATCGATGGCATGACACGGATTCCCTTGGAATCTGCTATGGAAAGGAAATCCTCGAACTTGCTCTCGAAATCCTCCTTGTTGCTGAGCCAGTACTCATAGCTCATCCAGATACGCAGGGAATTGATGTTGATGCTCTTTGCATATCCGAGATCCCTTTCCGCAACCTCAGAGGTGTAATCCCTCCACATCTGATAAGCATTATATGCCTGAGTAGGAATATAAACTGCTCCTTTGATTTCCTCGAAATAGCTTTTGTCCAGCATGTTTCTCTCCTTTGGTATTTTATTTGATTCAGCCTTTTACAGCGCCTGCGATTCCGGAAACGAAATACTTCTGCAGGCAGACATAGCAGACAACGATAGGTATCAATGTCATGGTTCCGGCAGCTGCCATTCCTGCCCAGTCCGTTGCATACGTGCCGGAGAATGCCATCATCCCAACTGTCAGCGTCTTTATATCCGCATTTCCCATCGTGAAGACGAGAGGTATAAGCAGATTGTTCCATGAGAACATGAAGGTCAGTATAGTGACCGTTGCGGTGACAGGTCCCGTCATTGGCAGCATAACGGCAAAGAATGCCTTCAGGAACGATGCACCATCGATTACAGCAGCCTCATATAGGGATTTTGGAGTCTGATCGAAGAAGCTCTTATACAGAAGTATAGATGTCACCTGCCCGCCTCCTGCCAGCGCAAGGACGACTCCAAGCCTCGTGCCCATCAGGCCGAATGCAGTGCTGATCTGCGAAACGGGAATGATTGTCGTGCCATTCGGGATGAAGAATGTCGCGAGCAGAACCAGCAGATATAGCTTCTTCCCCCTGAAATCATAAAGCGAGAGTATATAGCCACATGTTGCGCACCGGATCAGCACGACTATTATCGATCCGATCGTTATCAGGACGCTATTCATGAAATAGCTGCTGAATCCGCCTTTTATCCAGGCATTGTAGTAGCTATCAAGCGAGAATCTGTCGGGAATCAGGTCCAGGCCTTTCTGGAACAGCTCTGTCGTCGTCTTCATCGAAGCGCTTATCATCCACAGGAATGGATAAATCCAGATAAGGCAGAAGCAGAGGAGCGCTATTGCGACAATCCAGGCAGAAGCCTTCCGCATCGTACGTCTTGTCATATCATGCCTCCTCTCTGCTGCGCTTGATAAGCGACTGGAAAATCGCTATCACGCAGAAGATCAATGCGAAAATCGTCGCCGCTGCCGAAGCGTATCCGAGCCGCGGAACCCTGTCAGTGAATGCCATGTGATAGATGAACAGCTCTATCGTCTCCGTACTGTAGAACGGCCCGCCGTTCGTCAGCGTGAGCATCAGGTCGAATACCCTGAGGCTGTCGCTTACCGTCAGCACGAATATAATCGCGGCGAACTGCTTCAGTAGCGGAGCCGTCACCATAAAGAACTGCTGGAACACGGAAGCCCCGTCGATCTTAGCTGCTTCATAAAGCTCCGATGGGATGCTCTGCAGGCTTGCTATCCAGTAAATGAGGGACATTCCCATCCATTTCCAGGTCCAGATCACGCCTGATGTGTAAAGCGCGGTATCGAAGGACCCGAGCAGATTCGTTCCGCTTTCCAGCACGCCCAGCTTCCCCAGGACGATATTCACAGGACCATGGCTCGGATCGAAAATCATTATCATTATCGTTCCGATAATCGCGCCAGTGGTGACGACCGGCAGGAAGAGCAATGTCCTGAAGAAAGAGCGGAACTTGCACGCACTGCTGTTAAGCAGCAATCCGAATCCCAGCGAGATGAGGAATCTCAGCGGGACTACCACAAGCATGAAGAGGAAGGTCGCCTTGAGACTCTGGAAGAAGACATTGTCATGGAAGAGCTCAATATAGTTCCTTATGCCATAGAATGTGCCTGAAGCCTGGAATCCATTCCAGTCGAACAGCGAATATATCGCAGTCATGACCGCAGGCGCAATCGTATAGATGGTATAAAGGAGCGTATTAGGAAGCAGGAATAATGCAATCCACAGCACTTCATGATGCTTCTTTCCTCCGATTATCATAGCGACCTCCTCAACCTGAAGCGTAGCTTACCTATCAGTTCGCATAGCTTTCGCCATAAACGAAATCATCGAATTTCCAATCATCGACCGACACGTCGTATCCTTCTGCCTGCACCTTCTCGATTGCCAGGTTCCTCTCCTCAGTCATCTTCTGGTTATAATCATCGAGAGCAGCATCAAGATCCTTGATTGCACCAGCGAAATAGCCGTTCAGGATATCGCAGGGCGTCGGAGTGACGGTGCGCATCGCAGACATGACCCTGGAAGTATCGGGATTCCTCAGTGCAGGATATGGTTCATATCCCATCGTCGCAGAGAAGATCTCGCATCCCTTTATATAGGAAGGATCGACGTCGGCCTTAGCGAGGACAGAGAGGTCTGCAGGCGGCTGGTCCATCACGTTGGCAAGCCCTATCTGGTAATCTTCCTCGATCATCTCCTTGATAAGGGATGCACCTTCAGATACATGATTGCTGGAAGCCGCCACATAATATGTACCGCCCTGAGGGGGATCATAGATCATGTAATCACCTTCTTCCGGCCTTATCGGGTCTGTAACGCCGAAATCAGCAAGCTCCGGGTCGAAATTCATCTTCGTGATACCGACGTTCCAGATTCCGTCAATCATATATGCGGCCTCTCCGGCTGCCCATCTCTCCCTTGCCTGCTTCATATTGAAGTTGACAGAGGACGGATGGATAAGCCCTTCATCCCACAGCTTCGCCATAAGGGCGAACAGGGCCTTCATATCATCGGAATTGTACTGGTATTCGCCTGTTGCATAATCGAGGACAGGGGATCCTGCGGCATCCATAAGCTCATTGATGTTCGCATTCACCCTGGATGTGAATGCCATAGGCATGATCAGGCCGTAGACCTCGCCATTGGACTCCTCATAGACCTTCTTGCATGATTCATAGAATTCCTGGTATGTCGTCGGGAGCTCATCTTCTGCCACCATGCTCGGATGATAGAAGAGAAGCGTCGTATGGTTCTTGCTGAATATCGGAAGCGAATAGATTTCGCCATTGTACAGCGTCCTGCCTTCACAGAGGCTGGCAGCTACATCAGCAGGAAGCTCAGATGCATCGATGCCCAGCGGCTGGAACCATCCCTCATTGAACATGGTAAGGACGCTTGATGCGTCATCAAACGGCAGGCTGAATACATCAGGAAGCTGATTCGACCTGAATCCGACAAGCAGGGATTCAATCATCTTGTCAGGTGAGGAAAGCGTATACTCGACTTCCATACCCGTCTCTGCCGTGAATTCCTCAAAAAGCTTCTCATTCATAGCGGTAAGCGTCTCGAAATGCTCCCACCATGTAAGCGTATTGGAATCCGCAGCGGAAGCTGCCTCCGATGAACCTCCTGCGAAAGCTGTCCCAACAAGCATCATGGAACAGAGAATGCAAATCAATACCTTTTTCATCCAACCTCCTTTTACGCAAACTTTTGCGTTGATTGAACTGATTTTTGTTTTAGATTTTCATAAATTTGCTTTATCTTACCCCTAGATTACTACCTAAAATCGTGTTGTCAACAAAATTAGAAAATTTTTCTTGACAGCTAACGCAAAAGTTTGCGTAATATTAATCAGGAGCGGAAAATGACATTACGGGAAATCGCCGAAGAAGTTGGAGTATCCATATCTACAGTATCCAGGGTCCTGAACAGAAAGAATCCCCATGTGGCATCACAGGAAATACAGGATCGGATCTGGGAGATCGTACGCAGGCAGAACTATACAACTCCCGCACAGAGAAGCGGCATGATTTCGCAGTCCGCACCTGTCATCTCCTGCCTGTTTGCAAGAGAAGCCAAGAAGATATCCGACAATCCTTTCTTCACCGGGATAGCCCAGAATTTCGAGAAGATCGCCCTCTCGCTGAACTATTCAACAAGGCATTACTTCACCGCGACTGAGGTATATGAGCGGAACTTCGACAAGCTCATAGGTGAGGATATCTCTGGGCTTATCATCATAGGAAGGCACAAGGAAGACCTCATCAGGAAAATCTACCCGCGCGTGAAGAACATCGTATATGCCGGGCTCATGCCGCCTGTAAGCGATGTATATGATTCCGTTGTCTGCGATGCATACAGGATCGGCAGGGCCGCGGCTGACTATCTGGCGGATTTCAACCATGTTGAATGCGGCTTCATCGGAGAAGCGGATAACGAGATCCGCTTCAGCGGATATATGGATGCACTGAAAGAGAGGAAATGCGAGATAAGGGATGAATGGATCGTCAACCTGCCAGCATCAATGGAGAATGGCTACCTTGGCATGAAGCAGATCCTCTCTCTGAAGGAAAGGCCTACTGCCATATTCTGCATGAATGATTATTTCGCAATCGGAGCGATAAAGGCATTGAATGATGAAAAGGTCAGATGCCCTGAGGAAATATCAATAATCGGTGTCGATAATGTAGAAGCCTCTGCCTATACCACACCTAAGCTCACAACCGTCAAGACCCCTATGGAAGAGCTGGGCCAGATAGCAGCGAAGGTGCTTATAGACCGGATCAATGGCGGCCACACGATCAATGTTAAGGTAAACCTGCCATTCAGCATCATAGAACGCGAAAGCTGCGCCCCTAGGAAATAGTATCGGGCCCCATTTCTGAGGCCCGGCAATATCTTCATATAGAGCATCATATTTATGTATGGCAGCCAAAGACAAAGTCTTATCGGAGGATTATTTCCTCTTCTTGGATATCCTACTGCAAAACGGCATCCATTCTATGGTTCTTCCTAAGTGATACCATGCAATTTCAATGCCTAACTGCTCCAGGTATGGCCATTACTCCTCACCCAATGAACATTATCATCTGATTAAGCTCACCAACTCTGCTGATTTTCTGGAATCCATGCTTTTCGTAAAGGGGGACAAGCGCATCAAGGCAATCAAGGGATATGAACCGGCCTCCGATAATGGTCTGAGCACGGAGAATGTAATTGATGGACATGTCTAGCATATCAGATAAATACGGTACCTTCTGTGTTACACTATCATCCCTTGCAATCTGTCCCAGCAGGAAGCATGGCACCGTTTCTGCGGAATGCCTTCCAAAGCCTTGCAGCTTTCTCCTCAGGTTTTTAGATATAAACTCCTATCTGCACAGCGTTGCTAAAAGCTGGATGACGATATAGCATAGATGTCGTTCTGCCGTCATCGGAGCAGA
>CALXQU010000010.1 GCA_944390725.1 uncultured Spirochaetaceae bacterium | reverse complement strand
AATGCATCAATAATCGGAGGATTTCGAAGTATGAAGAAATTCATTACAATCGCGCTCGCAGTAGCGGTGCTCTTCTCATTCGCTGCTTGCCAGCCATCGTCATTCGACATGGCGACAGATGGCAATGATATTGCTAAGGTTACCCTTGTTGATGCACCTACATTCTATGAAGGCGAGACCTATACGGATTTGATGGTTAAGGTCGATGTAGAGCGTATCAATGGAAAGACGACCGAAGGTCTTGATGCAACGCTGACTATTGGAAGCGGTGCCGCAAAGACAACAGACACATATGCTACAGTCAAAGCATATGGTCTTGATTCGGATGGCTATAAGGTTCCTGTAACAGTAGTTGGCTATACACTTGCTGCTGATTACTCGGGTATCGATGCCGGTATTCTTGAGATCACAGAAGATGAGTATGCTGCATGGAAGGGTAATGAGCAGACATATCTTACTTCAAATTCAACTGCAATCAGGGAAAAGCTCGTCGTGACACGTGCTTATGCAGATGGAACATCATCTGAGCCAATCGGAACAACTTCTTCTGTTTATACGCTTGCTTATAACAAAGATTACACAGCAATCGTGGTGAAGGAAGTATCATCTTCAAAGACAGCTGATATCCCATTCTCTGTATGGCAGGAACCAGTAGAAGGACCGACTGTCACGGGAATCGATGCATATTACAGCGTAAATGGGGAAGAGGCAGTTGCGACACTTCCGGCCCTTTATATTGGCGATGAAGTAAAGATTTCTATCTGGACAGTTGGGACAGAGGGCGATAAATCTGTAAAGATTGAGGATGTCACTTCTGTTGTTCGTCCGCTCGAGGGAACTTCATTCGTGACCACAATCGATGTAACTGATGAGACCGATTGTGCAGCTGCTAAGGTTGCATATAACGGATACAGCACAGATGTTTCTGCCGTTACAGCAGGGCAGGATGCGATTGTTGAAGTTACGGATATCAAACCAACAGAAGAAGGAGCAAAACTCTTTACTGCAAATCATAAGTTTAATAAGGGAGAATTTGAACCTGTGTTCACAACCCTTTCCGGCGAAACTGCAACACTTGCTAGCAAGATAACGATTGATCTTTCTCCTGCTAATCAGATAATTCCCAAGTCGGCTAAGGCTGGAGATACAATCTATGTTCAGCTTACAGCGACATACACACCGCATGGTGGTACCGAAGTCACAGAATCGTTCATTATCGATGTAACTGTTGTTGCTGGTTCACAGGACGGTGGCGAGGAAGAAGGCGGTCAGCAGACCTGATTGATTTCTAGCAAGTAGAGAAGGAGGGAACGGAATGGAAGAAAGGGATTCTCTCCGAAAGAAGCACTGGGTCTCGCTGGACAAGAGGCAGGAATGCCTGGCTCTGTTCCAGGAAGGGAACGGGTACAAGAGCACGGCCACTATGACTGGGCTGAACAAGTACACGGTCAGGGACTACAGGCGGCGGTACGCCCAGGGCGATGACTCATGGGCATACCGGGAAAGGGTGTGATGCCCTATATGGAGATATCAATGCACGGCCTCTCAGAAATGGGAGGCCGGTATTGTAAAGGAGGTTTGGCATGACCTAGTTGGAAACGTTTACAAACAGAAACAACATAACAGGATATGATGACAGGTATGAACGCAGTTTTGTTCATAGGGTCATATACATGAGCATAGGAACAGACCGAAGGAAAGCTGAAATGAGAGGAAGAGCGATAAGGGAATTCATAGAAGAGGAATCTGTTTCCGGATGATTCCATATCGTTGGAAAAGGCTCGGGTAGATTGCAGAACAAAAGGCAGTCTGGATAGCTCCTCGTCTATGTGGATTGACTGGAATCGAATTGCGTGGCGTGTCCTTTTAGATTTAATCAGGTTTGATTTAATTCGTTGAAATACGCTCTTTGATTGGCCAGTTTCTGATTTAATACGTTGAATGATGCCTCAAAAATAAATCTGACCGTTGTTGACTTGCAGAGGAGATTGCTATTACCATGCAAGGGTAATCAACTGAGCCTGCAGGGCTTATGCAGGCATCTAATCCGGAGAATAAATTCTGAATATGTCCGAAATCAATGAAGAATCCGTCTTAGGGACGGAAGTTCCTGCAGAAGCAGCTGCGCCGAAGAAGAGGGGCAGGCCGCGCAAGGTACAGGCAGAAGGTACCGCTCCGAAGCGCGTAGCGATACGCAGGAAGACGAAAGTCACCGTAAAGGCAGAGAATCCTGCCAAGGAAGATAATGCAGAGGAAGTCCAGAAGGATCTTCCGCTGGAGGCTGCCGAGGCAGCTCCTGCAGCAGAGCCGGTACAGGCTATGCAGGAAGAGGCTGCTCCTGCGCATTCCTCGGATAATGCCCCTGCTTCCGCAGAAGGCGAGGAAGCCAGGGATGAGAGCCAGCCGCAGATGCAGAGGGGACGCGAGTTCCGCGACCACAGGCAGAACGGCCGCCGCGACAAGTTCCAGAAGAAGGGCAGGAGGCCGGCTGAGGATTTCCCGCCGGAGATCAACCTCGATGAGCATCCCGATGCTCCCCAGCTCTTCATATCGGTGCTTACGGCCCTCCATCTTGACCAGCTCAGGGACAGGGCCAGGGAAGCAGGCATCCCTGAGGATGTCATCCTTGACTCGCGCCGCCAGGACCTCATCGCCAAGATGCTGCGCATCCATTCCGCCAATGGCGGGGTGCTGCTTGTCGAAGGCGTGCTCGAGGTGCTCCAGGAAGGGAGCTTCGGCTACATAAGGTTCGCCGTCAACAACTACCTTGCAGGCACGGAGGATGTATATATCTCCTCTTCCCTGATAAAGGCTGTCGGACTCAAGACCGGCGATTTCATCTATGGCCAGATCCGTGCGCCGCGCGAAGGCGAGAAGAGCGCTGCTGTCATCCGCGTCCTGCAGGTGAATGGCTGCGAGTCCAGGATGGCCAAGATCCGCGCGCCGTTCGATTCCCTTACTCCTATATTCCCGACTGAGAGGCTCAGGCTCGAGGTTCTCAGGGATGACAAGCCGTCCGATCTCTCCACGCGTGTCGTAGACCTCTACTGCCCGATAGGCAAAGGCCAGAGGTCGCTCATCGTAGCGCCTCCGCGTACAGGAAAGACGGTGCTGATGCAGAAGATCGCCAATGCCATCACCACGAACCATCCGGAAGTCACACTCATCGTCCTGCTTGTCGATGAGCGTCCTGAGGAAGTCACCGATATGCAGCGCAATGTCAAGGCTGAGGTGATATCGTCGACGTTCGATGAGCAGGCCACGCATCATGTGCAGGTCGCGGAGATGGTAATCGAGAGGGCCAAGCGCCTTGTCGAGTACAAGAAGGATGTAGTCATCCTCCTTGATTCCATCACCAGGCTGGCCAGGGCCTACAACCAGACAGTTCCCGCTTCCGGCAAGATCCTTTCCGGCGGCGTCGATTCCAATGCGCTCCACAAGCCCAAGAGGTTCTTCGGCGCGGCAAGGAACATCGAGGAGGGCGGTTCGCTGACAATCATCTCCACGGCTCTCATCGAGACAGGGTCCAGGATGGACGAGGTCATATTCGAGGAGTTCAAGGGTACCGGCAACAACGAGATCGTCCTTGACAGGAAGATGGCTGACAACCGCCGCTTCCCGGCCATCAACATCAAGAAGTCGGGAACGAGAAGGGATGACCTGCTGCTGCCTGAGGATGTGAGGTCCAGGGTATATCTCCTGAGGTCCGCGTTCGGCAATCTCGATGATATGGACATGTCCGTTACCATCATTGACAAGATGGGGAAAACAAACAACAATAAGGAGTTCCTCGACTCGATGAATACGGCGAGGCTATGATGAAATCCCATGCCTGTGAATGCAGGCATTCTATCCTATAGGACCGGAGGAGAAAGAAAATGAAGAAGAACATCCATCCTGACTACCAGCTTCAGGAAATCCATTGCTCTTGCGGCAATGTGATCAAGACAAAGTCAACTGCGAAGAACCTGCACGTCGAAATCTGCTCGGCATGCCATCCGTTCTTCACGGGCACGCAGAAGCTCGTCGACACCACAGGAAGGGTCGAGCGCTTCCTCAAGAAGTACGGCAAGGAAGCGAAATAAGCGCATAGCCGTACCATACAGAAGCCGGGGAAACCCGGCTTTTCATTTGCCTTCACGCTATGGATATAGTCATTTTCTGACCTATCTTGCAAGGATGAAACCAAATTCCATATAATCCTGATAGGAAACAGGAAGAAAGAGGATGGAGGGGATAGCAAAGGCCCATTTACAGGAATATGGCGCTTCCCCTGCGGTCGTGATTGAAGTGCCGCAGGTGACAACGCTTCTCGGTGCCTTCTCGGAGTATTGCCATGGCTATGCCATAATGGGGACGAACAGCCATGGCCTCAGGGTCGCGATGAGCCCGCGGCAGGATAGCTCCGTAAGGGTATTCAACGCATCATCCGGTACGGAACGCAAGAAATTCCAGCTTACGGCGATACGCCAGCGCAAGGAAGACAAGTGGGGGCAGGTCGTCAAGGCAGTCTGCCAGAACATCATGGCGGCCGGACTGGGGATAAGCGGATTCGATATGACGTTCAAGGGGCAGAGCGCCGAAGCAGATCCGCCTGCGCTTACAGGCGCGCTGGTTGCGGGTATGATGATGGCCCTCAATGAGCTTTATGGCCTCGGCTGCGACAAGGGGGAGATGATCAGGCTCTCCTATGGGGCCAACCGCTTCACGGATGTCTATTCCTCACGCCTGCGTGACCTGATCACGATCTTCACGGCTGAGCCGGGCAAGGTCATATTCTTCGACCTGGAGACATACGACTATAAGTTCATCGACTATGCATTCACGAAAGGAAGCGGTGTCGGCAGCTTCTTCATCGACTGCGGGCTTCCTTCCGAGGAGCTGGCAGAGGAGGTGGCCTTCTTCCGCGAGTCATGCGAGGAGGCCAGGGAAGCCGGCAAGAGCCTTGCATCGAACGGGGAGAGGATACGCGATCTCTCCGAATGGGATATAAGGCACCAGCACATACCGCTCTCTCAGGACCTGAGGAATGCGATTTCCTTCATAGTGGAGGAGTCGGGCTATGCGCTTAAGGCCGCGGATGCCATCAGGAGTGCCAATCCTACTGCATTCGGCAAGCTGATCGCGGCAGAGCAGAGGAATCTCTCAGAGCTTGCGGGCCTGACATCGCCGGAGGTGGACTGGCTCGTGCGCCGCGGGGTCGAGGTTCCGGGCGTCAAGGGCATCACCGAGATATCATGCGGAATCACGGGCACGCTCATAGCGCTCATAGACGATGGCTCCGAGGATGGATACCTCAGGCAGATCGAGGAGTATGAGCGCATATTCGGCTTCAAGCCTCTGATCAGGGAGTTCGTCCCTTCCGGGTCGATAAAGGCGGTCTCCATCGATGACGATCCTTCTATCTAATGATGATGGGTATCAGGCGGAAGGCCTCAATACGCTTGCCGATGTGCTGGCAGGAGAGGGCCATGAGGTATATATCGCCGCGCCTTATTCCGAGCAGAGCGGCAAGTCCCATTCGATGTCCATCGAGGGCCGCATAAGGGTAAGGGAATACGGCCCATGCAGATTCAGCATCGAGGGTACGCCTGCTGACTGCGTGATATTCACCCATCGCTCATCGCTGTTCCCGCGGAAGCCCGACCTGATGATCTCCGGCATAAACCATGGCTACAATCTCTCGGCCGATGTCATCTATTCAGGCACCTGCGCGGCGGCAAGGCAGGCTGCTCTGTACCGCATCCCCGCAATCGCGCTCTCCGCATCTACGGAAGGCGGCAGCGGCATCTTCAGGAAGGCGGCGGAGTATGCGGCAGCCAATCTGGAACGGCTTGCCAGCGCAATCGCGCCGGATACATTCATGAATATCAACTTCCCGCCATCCTTCAGCGGATGCGCAGAGCCTGCCAGTATCGGCTATACCGCGTATTACGACGATGTCGAGGTCGTCGAGGACCAGGGCGGCCTGAAGCATCTTGCCATCACCGGCTACCATATGGAACGCAGGCCATGTGGCAGGGAGCTGCCTGCAGACTTCGAGGTCTGTGCCAGAGGCAATGCCTCGATTTCCATCATCGAATGCTTCCCGTCCCTCTCCGCAGAGGCAATGGCAAGGCTATGAAGTGGGAGGATATCTGCACTAGATGCGGTCTCTGCTGCCATGAGAAGGTCGTCTTGCCTGACTGCCTCCTCATAGATATGGATGCCGCATGCAGCTTCTATGACAGGGAAACAGGCCTCTGTACCGTATATGAGGACAGATTCAATGCCTGCCCGCGCTGCCTGAAGGTAACGCCGCTGCGGGCCATGGCCGCTGATTACCTCCCGCCGTCATGCGCATACGTAAGATGGGCGGAACGCCATCATCTGCGCTTCGCGCGCAAGCGCGAGATGGTGATCAAATCAGGATGAACGGGAGCGGATCCGGTATCAGCTGGTTATAGCTGTATCCCCTGAATCTGAACGAGACTCCGAAATACCCTGATGCTATGATGTCGAACGGCCTCCTGCCGTATTCGTCCCAGCTGGCGAACTGTGGGTATACTGTCGCGCCGACTACGATGCCGGTATTCATATCGCCGCCGAAGTAGTAGCTGAATGAGATGTCGGCACCGATGCCGAACCCGACATAGCTGCCGTAATCGGCATGGGCCGTGAAGCCAGGTCCCACTATGAGGGCTATGGTCGCTCTCTCTGCCGGCCTGAATTCGAAGTCCGCACCTACCAGCGCGCCGAAGCTGAATCCGCCGTAATGCGAATTGACGAAAGCGAAGTCCAGATGGGAACCGAATCCGATTCCGACGAAGCGGCTTACATCCGATAGGTAGCCATAGTTCGCGCCGGCACCTATGATTGCGGACCTTGTCGTTGAGGTATAGCCTCCGGCAACGGAGACTGTGGCATATTGTGAGCTGGCCGCAAGAGGCGATGCAATTGCGATAGCGATTATGAGCAGGGTGATGATTCTCTTCATGGCGATATTATACCATGCATGCCGATGCATGATGGCAGTCCTGGGCGATGTCATATTGCGGATATCTTGATTGAAAGGGATTCTTCTGCTAAAGTTTCTAAGCAAATCAATTGCGGTGCGATACCCAAGTGGCCTAAGGGGACGGTTTGCAAAACCGTTTTTCATGGGTTCGAATCCCATTCGCACCTTTAAGCAAGGTTATACGTTGTAGAATCCCTTATTCGGTTCATGAATAGGGGATTTCGTTTTTAGAATGCAATGAAATATCCGAAAGAACTTTGGCAGCCTTCATTATCTGTGTGTGGTGGTTTCCCGTTTAAGGGCAGGCTGGATGTGCCGAATAAACGGACGATAGCTGCCATGGAAGAAGCCCTTGCATTGATTGCTGATGAGAATACAGAAAAGTATCCCATCGAAGAGGCCCTGCAGGAACTGAAGAAATAAGCCTTGGTGTAATATGGACCAAACAATTCGGGAATCAGTTGTGTCCGGCTAAGGTATAGGACACAAGCGGGCGGAAGCAATGACTATGGCAAGGGCAGCTGCTATGCCTGCTGGCTTGATGTGATGTACTGCATAGGCCTCCTGCAGCAATCAGCGGATTTGCTCTTTGCGGTTCTCTAAACAGATAAATCCTGTATTTGGAATAAGAAAGATAGAGGGCTCTTAATTCCCAGTACATGGCACCCCATGTTGTTATTCATGGCATATTAAGAAATTGCTTGCAAATCCACAGAAGTGGATCATCCGGAATCCTTTTCTTGATTGGCTGGTCCAATCCTCCCCGATGCTTCCACAGCAGGCATTGGGCAGCCTTGCCAGGCCAGGTAATCGATGATTTACTGTATACGGGAGAGTGGAAATGGACGATACCGAATTCTATATGCTGGTCTGCCTATGGGTAGCTATCTTCATCATCGCATTCCTGCTGCTGCGCGTGTTCTTCTGCTGGTATTGGAAGATCAATAAGCGCATAGCCCTCCTGGAAAAGCAGAATGAGCTTCTCGAGGAAATCCTGATGCAGCTCAGGAACGCTCCGGAGGATAGGCAATAGGCGACTTGAGGATAGGGCTTCCCGATACTCCTCCGATGTGAGATTATCCTATCTGGAGATCGTGATGAACATAGTCGTGATAGATTCGCAGGGTGGTGGCATCGGGCGTCAGGTCGTGTCCTCGATAAAGGCTGAGCTTCCGGAACAGCATGTGATTGCTATCGGAACGAACGCGCAGGCTACGGCAGCCATGCTGAAGGCAGGGGCCGACCAGGGGGCTTCCGGGGAGAATCCCGTCATCGTCGCCTGCCGTATCGCTGATATCATCATAGGCCCGATCGGTATCGTCATCGCTGATTCGATGATGGGTGAGGTGTCTCCCGCCATGGCTCTCGCAGTATGCCAGAGCAAGGCCAGGCGCATACTCATCCCCGTCAATCATTGCGACAATATCGTCGTCGGGGTAAGCGACCTCAGCCTCACGCGGCTTATCCGTGAAGTCATAGACCGTATCAGGGAATTGACAACCTGAAAGCCATGCGGTTAGATTAATCCATCGGTTCTGCATGAAGCAGATTACGGAAGCCGTAGCTTCCGGGAATCCATTTATATCGACGATAGCCGCCGGCAGCGGTAGATGCCATTCCGAAGGATGGCTGCTGCCTAGGATGCGTTGCCGCTGGTCTGCTTTATGAGGATACTGCTTCTTTCGATACTTCTTGTCATCTCAATCTGCTTCCCTGTATCCGCAGGGCGTACTGTCACGGATGTCTGGAACCGGGATATCGTGATTCCTGATGAGGTTGACAGCATCATCGCAATCGGGCCTATGGGGCCGAGGATGGCAGCTTATCTCGATGTCGTGGATATGCTGGCAGGTGCCGAGGACAGCGATATCAGGGAAGAATCCGTACGCTATGACTACAGTCCCGTATTCCATGATGAGCTGGCAGCCCTGCCAAGCGTGGGAACAGGCGGCGGCAGCGGGGGGAACAATGCCTATGCCGAGGAGATAATCATGCTGCAGCCTGATGTAATCCTGGCAGGCTTCAATGCGGATGCCTGCGATGAGCTGCAGAGGCAGACCGGCATTCCTGTCGTCAGCATCAGGTACCGCACGCAGGGCTTCATAGACGAGGGCTTCTACCGTTCGCTGAGGCTATTCGCCGATGTCGTAGGCGCCCAGGAGCGCTGCGAGGAGGTCCTTTCCTATATCGATTCGTGCAAAGCCGACCTTGATGCCAGGACATGCGATGTGCCCGATGATAGGAAGCTGAGGGCGTATACAGGCGCCGTGACATTCAATGGCCGCCATGGCTTTGCCTTCACCTATGTATCATTCCCGCCTTTCGATGCAGTCAATGCCGTCAATGTCGCTGATGTCCTCCGCGATGAGCAGACAGGGCAGGCATCGGCCTATGCGTTAAGGACCGGCACTGCATATATAGGCGATGATGGCTTCGAGGCTGATCTGGAGCAGATCATCAGCTGGGATCCAGATGTCATATTCCTCGATCCTGGCAATATGGACCTGGTCAATGCCGAGTATGCTGCGAATCCTGCCTATTTCGATTCGCTCCGTGCCGTGCGCGAAGGCCGGGTATATACCATGCCTTCATCCAATTCCGCAGGGCCGAACATCACGTACCTGCTGATGAATGCCTATTATGCAGGTTCCGTACTGTTCCCTGAGGAGTTCAGCGATGTCAGCTTCCGCATGAAGGCAGCGGAGATCATGGAGATGATGCTCGGCAAGGATTTCCTCGAGGAGATGGAAGCAGGCGGCCTCTATTACGGCCGGATCAGGATCGGGGAGTGATGCAGCGATGATGCAGGCGGCGGGAATGGATTACCATCGGTATATCAGGCGTAAATGGCTTGCCCTTGCCATGATGGCTGTGGCTGCGACTTCCATGTGCCTTGTCTCGCTGATGTGCGGATCCGCGAGGCTGTCGCTTGCGGATGTCCTTGGGGCGCTGTTCCTCGGAACGGATGCGCAGATGAGGACAATCGTCATGAATGTGCGGCTTCCGCGCATAGCTGCGGCTGCAGCTGCCGGATTCGCCCTGGCAATTAGCGGATGCATCATGCAGAACGTGCTGCGCAATCCGCTTGCCTCGCCGTCTACGCTGGGAGTATCGCAGGGAGCATCATTCGGAGCGGCCGCTGCCATTGTCTGCCTTGGGACGGGAGCTCCCTACGGCAGCTTCCTTGCAGTGCCTGCCGCTGCATTCATCGGCGGGATGGCGACTACTGCCGCCATACTCCTCATCTCGCGCCTAGGCTCGTCGACCACTTCATCGATGATCCTTGCCGGCGTCGCCATCAGCGCGATGTTCAGCGGGGCGACTACGCTCATACAGTACTTCGCGGATGATGTTGCTGTCGCGACCATCGTCTACTGGACATTCGGCAGCCTGGGCAGGGCCGGCTGGAAGGAGATAGCCACGATTGCGGCTGTCGCCATATCCGCATCTGCCTTCTTCATGCTCAACAGATGGAACTACAATGCCATCGAAGGCGGTACGCATACAGCCAGGAGCCTAGGCGTCGATGTCGATACGCTCGTCCCAGCCAGCCTGGCCGTATGCGCGCTCTGCTCTTCGGTCGCTGTCGCCTTCACGGGCTGCATAAGCTTCATCGGCCTTATCGCGCCCCATGTGATGAGGAAGCTCGTAGGCAATGACTTCCGCTTCCTGATACCATGCTCGGCATTGTGCGGTGCAGCCCTCCTTCTCGCTGCCGATATCGCATGCAGGATGGCAATCCCTCCTGTAGTGCTGCCGATCGGGGCGCTTACGTCGTTCATGGGAGCGCCGCTGTTCCTGTACCTGATATTCAGGGAAAGGGGGCGTAGATGATAGAGGTAAGGGGGCTTTCATATTCATATGGCAGCCGTAACGCGATACATGATGTATCGTTCTCCGCAGGGAGCGGGACCGTGCTGGGGATCCTGGGCAACAATGGTGCCGGGAAAAGCACTCTCATCACCTGCCTTGATATGATAAGGACCCCTGACGAAGGCTCTGTCATGATAGACGGCAGGCCGATTATCACGATGAGCCGCAAGGAGATAGCCAGGCTTGTCTCCTATGTGCCGCAGCGTAGCGAGATCTCAGGCATGTCTGTCTTTGACTGCATCCTCCTGGGACGCAGGCCATATTTCGGATGGGGTGCTGACGAAAGGGATATCGAGGCATGCAGGTCTGTCATCCGCAGGATGGGGCTCGAGGGCCTTGCCTTCCGCCGCATGGATGAGCTTTCCGGCGGCGAGCAGCAGAAGGCCATGGTCGCACGCGCGCTCGTGCAGGAGCCTGCCGTGATGCTCCTTGATGAGCCGACAAACAGCCTTGACCCGCGTAACCAGAATGAAGTGATGGCGCTGGTGAGGAGCGCAGCCAGGGAAGATGGCATAACCGTCATTGCCGTGCTCCATGACCTCAACCTTGCCCTCCGCTTCTGCGACAGGCTCTTCTTCATGAAGGATGGCACTGGATTCTGCTGCTGCAGCAGCGATGAGGTCGACAGCGCTACGATAAGCGGTGCCTATGGTATTGATTCGGAAATCGTCACGGTCGGCGGACGCCGGTTCGTGCTGATGGATTAGGAGGACCTTATGGATGATATCCACGTGCTGTGGGAGCGCTGCCGCAGCTTCCATGGCCATACATGCGGCGGATTGCTTACGGGTTTCCTTGCCGCATTATATGCCTCCCAGCTGCTGGGCCTGCATGCCGGCAGCGATGAGGGGATCGTCTGCATCAGCGAGAATGATGCCTGCGGGGTCGATGCTATCCAGGTGGTGCTTGGCTGCACTGTCGGTCGCGGCAGCCTGCTGTTCCATATGACCGGGAAGCAGGCATATTCATTCTATAGCAGGGAGAGCGGGAAGTCCGCCAGGCTTGTGCTTGCAGGCAAGGTCCCTGACCTTGGTGATATGGATATAACCAGCTATCTGGAGATGTACAGGCCTGCGGATTTCTTCACCGTGAAGGAGACCCGCCTGGAAGTCCCTGAACGGGCACGCATCTTCGCCTCCTATGCCTGCGAACGGTGCGGCGAGGTGGCCGGGGAGCGCTGGATGCATATGCAGGATGGCCATATGCTGTGCCAGGACTGCTATCATGACTATGACAGGTTCCATGTGTAAGGAGGAGATGCGATGACCCTTGATGGATTCTTCAGGGAGAATGGCAAGGCAGCGCTGGCATTCTCTGGAGGCGTTGATTCAGCGTTCCTGCTGCACTATGCCATCAGGCTCGGCGCCGATGTGCGTCCATACTATGTGAAGACCGCGTTCCAGCCCCGCTTCGAGCTTGATGATGCCATGAGGCTTGCATCCCAGCTCGATATAGGCATGAAGGTGCTCGAAGCCGATGTCTTCGCGTGTCCGGCCATCGTGTCCAATCCTCCCGACAGATGCTATCACTGCAAGAGGCTCATCATGGAAACCATCGCCAGTGCAGCTGCTGCCGATGGCTATGGCCTGGTCATCGATGGCACGAACGCGAGCGATGACCTTTCCGACCGCCCCGGTGCCAGGGCGCTTGCTGAGCTTGGTGTCCGTTCGCCTCTCAGGGAATGCGGTCTTGGCAAGGAAGAGATCCGCATGCTTTCCCGCAAGTCAGGGCTCTTCACCTGGGATAAGCCTGCCTATGCCTGCCTTGCGACGCGTATACCGTGCGGTGAGATGATCTCCAGCGATAAGCTCATCGCGACTGAGCAGGCAGAGGATTTCCTGCGTGGCCTTGGCTTCAGCGGCTTCCGCATCAGGATGATGGATGGATGCGCGAGGCTCCAGGTCCGCGAGGAACAGATTCAGATGATAATAGATAAAAGACAGGCGATTTCGGATTGGTTAAAGAAATATTATAAGGCAGTATTGCTTGATCTGGAGGTCAGGAATGGATGATATAAGGAAGCTCCTGGAGAGCGTCAGGAACGGCAGCGTGGACGTGGATGAGGCATTGCTTGAGCTGAAGAAGAAGCCTTTCGAGGATATAGGCTTTGCCAAGGTCGACCTGCACCGCAAGCTGCGCCAGGGTGCTGCCGAGGTCATATACGGGCAGGGGAAGTCTCCTGAGCAGATTGTGGCGATACTCGATACGATGAAGGCCAATGGCCAGGGAAGGGTACTGGTGACCAGGCTTTCCGAGGAGGCTGCATCCATCGTCTCCGCCAGCCATCCACTCGATTACCATCCTGAGGCAAGGATCGGGATAGCAGGCGGGATGCCTGCCCCGGACGGGATCGGCACCGTTGTCATTGCCACCGGCGGCACGAGCGATATCCCTGTCGCGGAGGAAGCCGCCCTCACTGCCGAGGTGATGGGGAATGAGGTGACAAGGCTGTATGATGTGGGTGTCGCAGGGCTCCATCGTACGCTCAGCCATCTTGATGAGATCATGAGCGCCAGCGTCATCGTGGCGATTGCCGGGATGGAAGGCGCCTTGGCGAGCGTCCTGGGCGGCCTTGCGGACTGCCCGGTGATAGCTGTTCCCACAAGCGTAGGCTATGGCGCGGCCTTCGGCGGCCTTGCAGCGCTTCTCTCGATGCTCAATTCCTGCGCGAGCGGGGTGTCGGTGGTGAATATAGACAATGGCTTCGGAGCTGGGTACCTTGCCAGCATGATAAACCATATGAGGTTAAGGAGGGATCGATCATGAGGACTCTTTATATAGACTGCGGCATGGGCGCTGCCGGCGATATGCTTGCCGCCGCGCTGCTTGAGCTGCTGCCGGATCCTGATGGCTTCGTGGAGGAATTCAACAGCCTGGGGCTGCCCGGCATCAGGATGGAGAGGGAGGAATCCGTCAAGTGCGGTATCACCGGTACGCATGTATCCATCCTCGTCGATGGCGCCGAGGAAGGGGAGGAGCACCATCATCATGATGGTGAGCACCACCACCATCATCACGGTATCGGCGATATCGAGCACATCGTCATGCATCACCTGGACCTGCAGCCGGCGGTCAGGAAGGATATCCTGGCCGTGTTCGGCCTCATAGCCGAGGCGGAGAGCCGTGTCCATGGCATGCCTGTGGCGGATATACATTTCCATGAGGTAGGGACCATGGATGCCATAGCTGACGTGGCGGCGGTATCGATGCTGATGGACCGCATACATCCTGACGAGGTCGTCGTATCGCCGATACGCACAGGGTATGGGCACGTGAGATGCGCGCATGGGATCCTTCCCGTGCCGGCTCCCGCCACTGCCTATATCCTTTCAGGTCTGCCTATCTATTCCGGGGATATCGAGGGGGAGCTGTGCACGCCGACGGGAGCTGCCCTGCTCAGGCATTTCGCTACCCGCTTCGGCCAGATGCCGCTGATGAGCGTATCAGCTATCGGCTATGGGATGGGCAGGAAGGATTTCCCTGCTGCCAACTGCGTCAGGGCGATGCTTGGCGGGCAGGAAGGCTCTGGCGATACCGTCATAGGGCTTTCATGCAATGTCGATGATATGACAGGCGAGGAGATCGGCTTCGCTATCGAGAGGCTGCTGTCCTGCGGTGCCAAGGATGCATACACGGTTCCTATCGGCATGAAGAAGAACCGTCCCGGCGTCATGCTTTCCGTGATCTGCGCCGAGCATGACCTCGATGAGATGGTACGCATGATATTCCGCTATACGACGACGATCGGCATAAGGAAGACCGTGTACGAGAGATATGTCCTCACGCGCAGGCAGGAGGGCGTGGATACCGGCTGCGGCCCGGTACGCATGAAGATATCGCAGGGCTATGGCGTGGAGCGCGTGAAGCCTGAGTATGATGACCTGGAGAGGATCGCGAAGGAAAGGGGGATCAGCATAAGGGAAGCTGCGGATGCCGTGCTTTCCGGCCAGGGCGGCAGGTAGCGCCCAGAGCGGCATGCAGGCGATGCTTCAGGTGCCTGTATGCTGGTTTTCTCTCATATTCCTGCTGCCCATGCCTGATTCGGGGGTATAATCTGCTAATGGCACTCTCTAAATCCATGAGCATCGGAAGATTCATATTCCTGATGGGGATCCTGTTCCTCATCCTGGTATCCATCTGCTTCTCCCTCCTTTCGGTCAGCCTTTCCGGCCAGTTCCGCAGCTCCGGAAGGCTGATGGACTATACAGGGGCATGGAATGATATCTTCGTTGCCATGATGGGAATCGGCACCAGCCTTGACCTGATGGTGGTAGGCGATGCCGATGGCGATGACCTTGCTTCCTATGAGGCTGCAAGCGATTCCCTTTCCGCGGCTGTGGAGCGTTTCCTCGCCTCCTATGCCACGGATGATGAATCGGCCAATGTGATGAGGAGGCTGCAGTCATTCAATGAGTATCAGCAGTCGCTGATAGAGGAAAGCGATGCGCCGATCAGCTTCTATCTCGACAGGCGCTATGTCGATGTAGGCATCGAGCGGCATACGGAGGAGGTCCTGGCCCTGTACCGGAGCCAGATGGATACCGTACTCGCGCAATATGCTGACGATATGGAGCATATTACGAGGAGGATCCTGCTTTCGTTCCTTGCTGTCGGGGCTATTACGGCGGTGATTTCCGCAGTCTACCTCTGGTTCGGCATGACGATCAGGAACACGATCGGCAGGGCAGTTGCCAATCTCGATGCTATATCGCAGGGGACATGGGATGTCCCGAACCTGCAGGGCGGGCGCTTCGAGGAGTTCCGCAGGCTCTTCGTCGGTATCAACAGGCTCAAGCACAGGCTGGCCGCCTATTTCCGCCAGCTGCAGGACAGGGCGGAGCTGGAGAGGAGCCTCCTTGATGAGAAGCTTAAGAACGAGACCGCCAGCAGGATGCTCATCTCCGCGGAGATGGATATGCTGCGCTCGCAGGTCAATCCGCATTTCCTCTTCAATTCCCTCTCGCAGATAGGGCTTGCCGTACTCGTGGATGACACCGACCAGGTGCTTGATATGGTCGAGTGCACGGGCAGGATCCTGCGTTACAGCCTCTATAACAAGGAACGCCTCGTCCCCCTTGCCGATGAGATCTCCATCGTCAGGACATACATGCGTCTCCACCAGATGTCCAATGCCGATGACATCAGCTTCAGCATCTGCTATGACGATGGCGCATCTGCCGAGGAGACTGATGGATGCCTCATCGTACCGATGTGCATACAGCCTGTGGTCGAGAATTCGATCAAGCATGGATATGACAGGAGCAGGGGGCATCTTTCCATCAAGGTCGTGATAGGGAGGAAGGACTCCATGGTAGTCGTGGATATACTTGATGACGGGGCCGGCATGGCTGACCCTGAAGGCGTGCTCAGGTCTGCCTCGAAAGGGATAGGCCTGAACAATATCCGCAGGCGGCTTGAGCTGCAGTATGGGCGGGATGATTTGCTGGAGGTCGACAGCGTACCCGGTGGGTACACCCTTGTCGAGCTCAGGTTCCCGCAGGAGGTGGAGTGATGAAGGTCCTGATAGTGGAGGATAGCCGCATCGAGAGGCTTGCGCTTGAGAAGCTGTTCCGGATTGCCTATCCGGCGGAATTCCAGGCTGTCGGGACCGCCCCTGACGGGCGTTCTGCCGAGCTGCAGCTGCGCAGGTCCCACTGGGACCTCGTGATGCTTGATGTGAATCTTCCGGATGTGAACGGAGTGGAGTTCATCGATACCGTGAACAGCCTGCGGCCAGAGGCCAGGATCGTCATGGTTACTGCATATTCCGATTATGAGTACCTCAGGCAGTCAATCAGGAAGAACGTGTTCGATTATATCCTGAAGCCCTATTCCTCTGGGACGTTCAAGGAATGCATCGACAGGTTCATCGGCCAGTACTGGGATAAGGAGGAGAGCTATGGGTCGATGACAGTCGCGCAGAAAGTCTACAAGCTCATCCAGGAGAGGTACAAGGAGCAGATATCGCTCCAGTCGATAGCCGATGAGCTCGGAATGGACAAGTCATATATCGGACGTGCGTTCAGGAAGGAATTCGGCTCCGGCGTAGTCGAGTACCTGATCCGCTACCGCATCGATAAGGCTGAGAGCCTGATACTCCATGGCATGAATGTCCAGGAAGCATCTGAAGCCGTCGGATTCATGGACCCGTCATATTTCGGCAGGTGCTTCAAGCGCCTCAAGGGGTATCCTCCGAAGAACGCGAGAAAGGGCCAGTAGGTCGATATCGTCCGTATTTCGGCATTTTCCTGACATAACGCCTGCTGCAGGTCCCCTCATAGACTATAGCCAAAGAAAGGAGGTATGCCATGAAGAGAAAATGGTATGCAGCAGTTGTTCTCGTTATATTCCTTGCCCTTATGGCACAGAGCGCATTCGCAGGCGGAAGCGGTGAATCATCCTCTTCCGACGGGCCTATCGTATTCCGTTTCGCGCTCCAGAACGGACAGAACCATCCGCTTTCGATGGGAATCCAGCGCTTCAGCGACCTTCTCGAGGAGAAGAGCGGCGGCAGGATGAAGTTCCAGCTCTATTACAGCGGCGTACTGGGCAGCAAGCCGAGCACCGTACAGGGCCTCCAGACAGGCACCATCGATGCCGCGATGCTCATGGGCGGCGTCATCGCCGATTATGGCGCACCGCTTCTCAGGGTCTTCTCGCTTCCTTATCTCTTCGATTCCGTAGACCATGCAAGGCGCTTCGAGAAGAGCGAGGATGGACAGACTCTCTTCAGGTATATCCAGGAAGCCGGCACGAGGATCGTATGCCTCGGCGCATACCAGGAGTCGGCGAGGAACTACTTCTTCACGGAAGCCAATGTCCAGCATCCTGAGGATATGCAGGGGCTCCTGATCAGGTGCCAGGAAGGCGCTGTATACTATGATGCCATCGAAGCCCTCGGCGCAACGGCACAGTCCGTTGACTTCTCCGAGCTCTTCACGGCGCTGCAGTCAGGCATCGTCGATGGCGCAGAGCAGCCTCTCTCAGGCTTCGTCACCAACGCCTATCCTGAGATCACCAAGTACTATGTGCTTGACCAGCATGAGATCAGCCCGAACCTGATCCTCTTCTCCGAGGTGGTCTGGAATAGGCTTTCGGAAGAAGACAAGGCCCTTATCCAGGAGTGCTTCAATGAGTCTGTCCCGTACTTCGAGGAGATTTCCGATGCGGCTGATGCAGAGTATCTCCAGCAGACCATCGATGCCGGCGTCACTGTCACCGAAGTCGATGTAGCGGAGTGGAAGGAAGCATGCGCATCTGTCTACGATGCATATGGCGACGAGTATGCTGACATCATCGCGCAGATCGAAGCCGCGCGCTGATCGGCAGAGAGACGGCAGGCGGGGCGCTTCCATGCGCCTTGCTTGCTTTACAGGAGATTCATATGGACCGTTCTGAGCTTATCCTGAAATATGACAGGTTCGCATCGCTGTTCACCAAGATCATGGTTGGCTTCTGTGCCCTCGTCTTCGGCGTGATGATCTTCGCAGTCACCTATGGTGTCATCGGGCGCTTCGCCCATTTCGTCAGGCAGCCTAGGTGGACGCAGGAGCTTGCCATACTCTGCCTGGTCTGGCTGTGCTTCGCAAGCGCAGGCTATGGCATCTATGACAACAAGCATGCGAACATGACTATCTTCGTGAATATGTTCCCGCAGGGCGTACGCAAGGTGATAGTCATCCTCACGTATGTGCTGCTTCTCTTCGTGAACATATACTGGATCTACTATGGCATCAGCCTTTCCAGCCTGTCTTCCATGGCAAGGATGTCTGCGACGGGCTGGCCGCAGTCGCTGAACTACATCTCAATCGTCGTTGGCGGCATCTATGGCCTCTTCATGACAATCGGAAGATTCATCAAGGGAGGTTTCTGATGTTGGATGTCGGTGCAATCACTATACTTCTTGGCAGTTTCTTTGTCATGATCTTCCTCGGGGCGCACATATCCTATGCGATGATCGGCGCCTCCATATTCACATTCATCTATATGGGCATGCCGCCGCTTATGGTCATCAGCCAGCTCGTGGACGGCATAGACGGATTCACGTTCCTAGCGATCCCGTTCTTCATCCTTGCCGGCGATATCATGGCGAAAGGCGGCATCAGCGACAGGCTCGTCAAGCTTGCCGATGCCGCGGTAGGCTGGATGAGGGGAGGCCTGGCGATGGTCAACTGCTGCGACAGCCTTCTCTTCGGAGGCGTATCGGGCTCCGCGACCGCTGACTGCGCTTCCCTCGGCCCCATCGTCATACCGATGATGGAGAAGAACGGATATGACAAGGACTTCGCCACGGCCATCACGATGTCGAGCTCGGTCGAGGGCATGCTCATCCCGCCATCGCATAATATGATCATCTATTCGATGGCAGCCGGAGGCCTTTCCGTCAGCGCCCTCTTCATGGCAGGCATCGTTCCCGGCGTGCTCCTTGCCATAGCGTTCATGATCTACTGCTACATCATCTCTGTGAAGAGGAACTATCCTAAGGGAACACCGTTCTCGCTCATCAACCTCATCAAGGCCATCTGGTCCTCCATCTGGGGAGTAGGCACGATACTCATCGTCCTCGTAGGTGTCGTATCCGGTCTCTTCACGGCGACGGAAAGCGCTGCAGTGGCGGTGATCTACTCAATCCTCATCTCGGTATTCGTCTATAAGGAGATGAAGTGGAAGGAGCTCTTCCCGATGATGATGAATACGGTGAAGACCCTTGCCCCGATCCTCCTGCTTATTGCCGCATCCGGCCCGTTCGGATACTGCATCGCATATCTGAATATCCCGCAGATGGTCGTCGAGGGGATGCTTGCCATCACTTCCAACAAGTTCCTCCTCCTGCTGCTGATAAACCTCATCATCCTCCTGCTTGGCATGATCCTGGGAATGGCATCGATCATCGTCATCGTGACGCCGATCCTCGTCCCGATCCTCCATGCGATCGATGTGAGCCTCATCCAGTTCGGCATGATCCTCATCCTCAACTGCGGAATCGGCCTCATAACGCCTCCTGTAGGCGGTGTCCTCTTCGTAGGCAGCGGAATCTCCGGACTGTCCATCGAGAAGCTGACGAAGGCGGTCTTCCCGCTCCTTGTCGTCATGTTCATCGTGCTGATGCTGCTGACGTACGTACCGCAGCTCTCGCTCTGGCTGCCCGGCACGCTCGGGCTTATCTGAGGGTAGGCCATGGATAGGAAGAATGTCCTTTTCATCTGCGTCGATGAATGGCCGGGATACCTTTTCGGCCATGCAGGGCGCGGCGATGTGATGACCCCTACGATAGACTTCCTCGCGGAGGAGGGGATAAGGATGGAGAATGCATACAGCGAATGCCCTGTATGCATTCCCGCCCGCCGCTCGCTGATGACGGGCCTTTCCCCCAGGAGCCATGGCGACAGGGTCTACTCCGACAGGATGGAGATGCCCGATGTCCCGACCCTCGCATCGACGTTCCGCGATGCGGGGTACCAGACGGTCGCGGTAGGGAAGCTCCATGTATATCCGCAGCGCAGCCGCATCGGATTCGATGAGGCGCTGATCACCGAAGAGGGGCGCTATGAGTTCGGCGTGACGGATGACCACCAGATCTGGCTCGGGGAGCATGGCCTGACGGGAAGGCAGTTCCTCCATGGCATGGGCAACAATACGTATTACACCAGGCCATGGCCGCTGCCGGAGAATGCCCATGAGACGAGCTGGGTCACCGAGCAGATGATGAAGCAGATGATGCGTCGCGACCCGACCCGACCCGGCTTCTTCTTCGTATCGTACCAGTATCCCCATCCGCCGCTCGTCCCGCTTGCCTCATTCCTGGACAAATACCGGGATACGGAGCTCGATTCCAGCTACGGCGATGACTGGACGAGGGAATGGATCATCGAGGAGCTGAGGAAGATGGCCTCATCCTACTCCCCCAGGGAGGTGGATGCCGCAAGGCGCGCGTTCATGGCGCAGTGCACCCATATCGACTACAGCATCAGGATGCTGCTGGGAACGCTCCGCGAGCTGAGCATGCTTGATGATACCATCATCGTGTTCATGAGCGATCATGGCGATATGCTCTTCGACCACGGCATGGTCGCGAAGAGGGTCTTCTATGAAGGCTCTGCCTCGATTCCGCTTATCTTCAGCGGCAAGCCGATGCAGGAATACAGGGGGAAGGGCTTCGAGAGGAGGCTCTGCTCTATCGCTGATGTCATGCCGACGCTGCTCTCGCTCTGCGGCATAGAGGCCAGGGCGCCTATGGATGGCATATCCATCTTCGGCGAGGAAGAGCATGAGTACATCTATGGGGAAGTAGGCGAGGGCACGAAAGCCACCAGGATGATAAGGGATGGCAGGTACAAGCTCGTTTACTATCCCTGCGGCAATGTCATCCAGCTCTTCGATATGGAGAAGGACAGGAGGGAGGAGCATGACCTCTCGTCCGATCCTGCCATGCAGGATGTGATCGCTGCCATGGAAGGGAAGCTCATCAGAGAGCTCCATGGCGGGGACCTGGACTGGATCGCCGATGGGAAGCTGAGGGGTTTCGGCCCGCCAACCAGTCCGCCTGCCCCTGATTTCGGCCTGTATAACCAGAGAGGATACCACTGGCCGCCTCCGACAGGCTATTCGAACAAGGGGAAGAACGCATAGCCATCTTCAGCCCTCTGGATACGGACTCCTTTCTTTTTCCAGGGGGCTCTTCCTTTCCTTGGGACAATCCGCCTGAAAGGTGGTATCCTCATATGAAAGGCTACCGCGATGAAGATCCATAAGGCAGAATTCTCCAAGGGCAAGGTGTCATCCCTGATTGTCAGGGTATCGATTCCCCTGATTGCGGCTGAGCTGGTCAACCTGCTCTACAGCATGGTCGACAGGATCTATATCGGCCATATGCCAGGTGAAGGCCCTGTCGCGCTGACCGGCATCGGGCTCTGCTTCCCCGTGATCTCCCTTATCAGCGCCTTCGCCAAGCTCTTCGGTGCCAATGGCGGGGCACCTCTTTCCGCGATAGCGCAGGGCAGGGGAGATGATGAGGAAGCCGTGCTCGTGATGGGCAACTCATTCCTGATGTCCGTGCTGACCGGCCTTGCGCTCATGGCTGCCGTGCTGGTCTTCAACAGGCCCATACTCTTCGCTTTCGGCGCAAGCGATGCCACATACCCATATGCGAGGGATTACCTGATGATCTATGCCCTCGGTTCCGTGCCGGTCCTCGTCACGCTGACGCTGACGGCATTCATGAACAGCCAGGGATTCTCATCGGTAGGCATGGTCACCGTCATCATCGGCGCGGTGCTCAATATACTGCTTGACCCGCTCCTGATCTTCGTCTTCGGCATGGGAATAAAGGGGGCGGCTATCGCGACGGTCTTCAGCCAGACGGTCTCATGCGTATTCGCCATCGCCTTCCTCAGGAGCCGGACGGCTGTCCTGAGGCTCACGGCCGATTCAATGAGGCTTTCCAGGCGGCGGTGCCTGCGGATAATCGCCCTGGGGACAAGCGGGTTCACGATGGGGGCGACCAACTCCGCGGTGCAGCTTGTCTGCAACAAGTGCGCCTACATCTGGGGAGGTGACCTCTTCGTCGGCGTGATGACGATACTCAATTCGGTCCGCGAGATGTTCAGCACCGTCGTCAACGGCATAGGGAGCGCATCAAGCCCTGTCATGAGCTATAACTATGGCGCCCGTGATGGCGGACGCGTCATGAAGGCAAGCAATTTCATGCTGTTCTTCGTATTCATGTATACGCTCATCGTCTGGATCGTCGTATTCGCCTTCCCCCATGCGATGGCCATGCTCTTCACCCAGGATGCCGTGATGATCGATGCGGCGTCCCATGCGCTCCGTGTCTATTTCTTCGCCTTCGTGTTCATGTCGCTGCAGACATCGGGCCAGCAGACATTCGTCGCGCTGGGAAGGGCGAAGCAGGCAGTCTTCTTCTCGCTCTTCAGGAAGGTCATCATCGTAGTTCCCCTTACGATTGCCCTGCCATACGCATTCGGCATCGATGGCGTCATGCTCGCCGAGCCTATCAGCAATGTCATAGGAGGCTCCGCGGCCTATCTTGCCATGAGGCATACGGTATTCCCTGAGCTGCGCAAGATGGAGAGGCAGCAGGTGGCGGGGCCGGCATTGCCCCAATAAGAAAGAGGGACCTTGCGGCCCCTCCATGGAAGTAGAAAGGAATCACTCCTCGAATGTCTCGATATCTTCGCTTTCGCCATCGCCTGCGGAGAAGTCCTCCGCTGCCGACAGCTCGTCCATGTCGAGCGTTCCGAAATCCTCGAAATCCCCGATCGTGGACTCGAGCTCCGAGAGAGCGGAGTTGATGGCCTCATCGATTACAGCCTGATCAGTGCTTACCCTGTCGATCAGTTCCTGAAGCTCCTTGTTATGGTTCTCGACAAGCGAGAACCTTGCCTGAAGCTCCTTGTTCTCATTGCGGAGATGGTTTATGAGCCCCACCGCCTTCTGGACTCTCATCAGCAGAAGCCTGCTGCTCTCGATTGTGGTCATACTGCCTCCTCTTTTTCTTTAGGCTAATGCCTTCTTGGCCTCGTTGACAAGAAGAATAAATGCATTCCTGTCCTCGATTGCCATATTGGAGAGAGCTTTCCTGTTGAGCTGGATGTTGGCAAGCTTGAGGCCGTGCATGAACTGCGAGTAGTTAAGCCCCTCAGCCTGTACAGCTGCCGAGATCCTTGCGATCCAGAGTTTCCTGAAGTCCCTCTTCTTCTCCTTCCTGCCACGGTATGCATACTGGCCAGCCTTGGCGACTGCGTCCTTCGCGATCCTGTGGTTCGTCGATCTTCTTCCGTAATAGCCCTTGGCCTGGTCGAGGATCTTCTTCCTTCTGTCCTTGCGTCTTGTTCCGTCTACTGCTCTTGGCATTTCCGATCCTCCTTATCCTTAGGCGTAAGGGAGCATTGACTTTGCTCTCTTTGCTTCGACGTCCGAAAGAATTCCCTGATGGCGAAGATTCATCTTTCTCTTGGAACTCTTCTTGGTGAGGATGTGGCGAAGTCCCATCTTCTTGTAGGCGACCTTGCCAGAGCCGGTGACCTTGTAGCGCTTGGCTGCAGACTTTCTTGTTTTCATCTTAGGCATCTTCCTGCCCTCCTAAGCGCGCCGCAGGGAACAAGAACCCCTGAAGCTGCGATATATAATCTCCGTGCGGAGGTTATTTCGATTTCTGCGGGGAGACTGTCATGCTCATCATCTTCCCCTCCATCAGCGCACCCTTGTCGAGATTGTAGGCGACTCCGAGCTCCGTCAGGGCATCGAGGATCTTGTCCAGGACCACCTTGCCGAGCTCTGGGTGGGCGAGCTCCCTTCCCCTGAAGCGGATCGAGACCTTGACCTTGTTCCCCTCCCCGAGGAATTCGGCGATGGCCTTGCTCTTCGTCTCGAGATCATGCTTCTCGATCTTCGGCTGCATCCTGATTTCCTTGATCTTGACGACGGTCTGGTTCTTCTTCGCTTCCCTTGTCTTGCGCTCAAGTTCATAGCGGTATTTGCCGAAGTCGAGGATCTTGCATACAGGAGGGTTCGCGTTAGGGGATACTTCCACCAGGTCCATTCCTGCTTCATCCGCAAGGCGGCATGCCTCGGGAACGCTCATCACGCCCCTCTGCACCCCATTCTCATCGATGACGAGCACTTCGCGCGCACGTATCTGCCGATTGATTCTCAGATCTCTTGTAGCCAACTGAACTCCTTACAGCCTCAATCTGTCCTTTGCACTGAGGATATGCGGCAACAGCCACAGCTCTACACTTATATCATAAGACTTTATGCATGTCAAAATGGGTAAGGGGGATAAAGGCATCAAAAATGGCCATGAACCAGGGGAAGGAAACATGGCCGGAAAAACTGGGAATAGAAAGAGGATTATCCGGAAATCTTCGGATGAAATGGTGCTTCTTTCTCTACCCATACATTACCATAGCTTCGCTGTCCGGGTAATCCAGAAAAGCGTCTTCCGATGTTCACTTTCAGGAGATGATGCAGCTGCGCAGGGGATACCTGCCGGCATGGCAGAAAAAGCGGCCATGAACCAGGGGAAGGAAACATGGCCGGAAAAACTGGGAATAGAAAGAGGATTATCCAGAAATCTTTGGATGAAATGGTGCTTCTTTCTCTGATTAGAGGCTACCACGCCACCGCAGGGCATTCCAATGCACTAATCCGTCTGGATATGTTCAGAAAAACGTCCCGGGCCGTTTCCTGTATTTTCCGTGAAAAGATCCCGATGAGCTTCCGCATTTCCTGCGGCTATATTAGAATGGGGCTGGGAACAGGATATGAAAAGGCTTCTTTCTTTCGCTCTTAGCCTGATGGCTGCCGCATCTCTATGCTTTGCCTCCGCACAGGGGAGCGAGCTCTCCGTGTTATGGTGGGGCTCTGCGTCACGGGCCGCCGTGATGGAAGCGGCGATAGGGGACTTCCAGGGACGGAACCAGGATCTGCAGGTTTCCGGACGCAGCTCCGAATGGACAAGCTACTGGCCGAAGCTCGCGACGCGCGCAGCTGGCGCTTCGATGCCTGATGTCCTGCTGATGGACCACTACTATATCCGCGACTATGCTGTCAGCGGGCTGCTGCATCCACTGGACGGATACGTTGAGTCAGGCATCCTGCCTCCGCTTGGCGGACCGTTGGCTGATGCCTCTGCCATCTCCGGGCAGCTGTATGGGTATCCCATGGGTGTCACGGTGCCTGTCATGTTCTATGACAAGCGCGTGACGGATGCCGCAGGCGTGGAGATCCCGGAGAGGATGACGTTCTCCGAGTTCATGGAGATCGCCAATACGGTCTACCAGCGCGTAGGCGTGCCTGCGCTGTGCGATGGCGGGCTCAATATGCTCGTCTTCTACGCCAGGGCCCTCGGCATCGATCCGTTCATGAGCATCATCGAGGGTGATGACAGGGCCGTACGGATGATGTTCCGCGATATCGAGGAATTCTCATCCAAGGACTATTCGGTATCGATAGAGAGCCTCTCAGGCAAGGACCTTACGGTTCCCGACCAGATGCCGATGACGGACCTCACATCCTGGAATGCCTATGGCTTCATGAACCAGATCGATATATTCGCCTCCTTTGCCGGCACCGATGAGATAGGGTATGCGGTGCCTCCTGTGCCGGATGATGCGGTGGCGGACCCGATGTATGCCAAGCCATGCGTATATCTCTCGGTCTCTTCGTCCTGCGATATCCCCGCAGCTGCGGCCGCATTCATCGCGGAAGTGGCCCGGGAATCCGCGGCGGGCCTCCTCGACGGCGAGATGGGGCTTCCCGCGGACAGCGTGGCATTCTCCGAGGCGGTAGCCGGCATGCCGGGGTATCTCCAGGATGCATATAGCGCCATGTACAGCGGCTATCCCATGCCGGAGCCGTTCCTGCAGGGCGCCGGCAATATAGAGGAGACATTGGTCGGGTTTACGGATATGATCAGGACAGGAGAGCTTAGTGGAGATGAGGCGGTCGATCTCTTCATGGATGAGGCAAAGGGGATTCTCAGGCCCTAGGCAGAGCATAAGCCGCCAGGTAAAGGCATTCCTCTTCCTGATTTTCGCCTTGCTGCTGACGATAGGCATCTTCGTCCTCGTGTATGTCCGCAACCAGTATGTCGAGGATATGGATGCGATCAGCGGATGGAATGCCAGGAGCATGATGGCCGATGTCGATTATGCCATCAAGGGCACGGAATCGGTCGGCGAGCTCTTCATAGGCGATTCGTTCATGCAGGAGCGGCTCTCTGCCATCAAGGACAATGCCAACCCCCTCAGCGTAAGCGCGGCCCGCAGGGATATACAGTCGCGGCTGGGCATGATGATAGATGCAGTCGACTATGTCTCGGATATCGCGGTATTCGATGGCAGCTCGCTTCTCCATTACGGCCAGGGCATAGGGCTGGATGAGGAGGCGTTCGCTGATGCCGTATCGCTGGCGCTCTCCCTCGGCGGGCGTCCGTCATGGGTGCCTGGCACGGGCGGTGAGGTATACTACCTGCGCTCGATAAGGCGCACGGCGACGCTTGCGCTTGATGACCTCGGCGTCCTCTTCCTCCGGCTTGAGCTGGGGACGATCATCGGCAGCCAGTGGGAATCAAGCGGCCTTGCGGGCGGGGTTGATCTCCGCTATGGCGGCACGCTGATGTATTCGGATGGGCTTGTCCCCGATGCCTTCTCTTCCAGGAGCGGCGGCGTCGATGTGGCCATCGCGGGCTTCTCAAGCTACTTCGTGCATGATGGCGAGCTCAGCTCCGGCTGGACATACCGGTTCTATTCGGATGCCGGATATGGCTCGGGAAGCGAGAGCATATTCTATACGGCAGTGCTCTTCCTGCTGGTGATGATGCTGCTGTCCATCCTTACGATACATCTGTATTCGCGCAACCTGCTCAAGCACCTCCATGTGCTTTCGGAGAAGATGGACAGGTTCGGCGCAGGCAATATGGATTTCAGCGACCTGCCGTCCTATGCGGACCGCAATGACGAGCTGGGTGACCTGCATAAGCATTTCGACCAGATGGTGGTCACCTACAACGAGATGGTGCATGAGAACTATACCAAGGAAATCCTGGCCAGGGATTCGATGCTCCTCATGCTGTCCCAGCAGATCAATCCGCATTTCCTCTATAACGTCCTCGATTCGATGTACTGGCTGGCCGAGCGCTACGGGGCTGGGGATATCGCGAAGATGAGCTATAGCCTGGCCAATCTCTTCAGGACATCCATCAGCGGCAATGAGATCGTCGTGCCGCTTTCCAAGGAGCTGGAGTTCGTCAACCATTACGTGGAGATCCAGCGCATCAGGTTCCCGGACATGTTCAGCTTCGATTATGACTGCCCTGAGGATCTGCTGCATGTCGATGTCCCCCGCTTCTCGGTCCAGCCGCTGGTGGAGAATGCTGTCAAGCATGCCGTGGAGGAGAATGGCGAGGTGTGCCATGTCACCCTTTCCGCGGCATGGGATGGCGACGATGCGGTGATTGCGGTGCGCAATACCGGATCGCAGTTCCCCGACGATATGGACCTGGAGAGGAAGGGGCGTATCGGGCTGAGGAACATCAACCAGAGGCTGACCCTCCTTTTCGGCAGCAGCTATGCGCTGCGCTTCGCCAACGATGATGGCGCCGCCATCGCCTCCTTCAGGGTGCCGCGCAATGCCTCTTCCTGAGCATGCGTAGCCGTTTTGCTATCGATTGTGATGAGGATTTGTAATATCATCAGCAGGCAGGGAAGGTTCAGATGATCAAGGTTCTTGTAGCGGATGATGAGGAAATCGTAAGGACATCGCTTGTCGATATGATCCCCTGGCAGGAGCTCGGCATGGTCCTGGTCGGCAGTGTCCGCAATGGGGTGGAGGCGCTTGATATAGTCTCCGACGATCCTCCGGATATCGTCATCACGGATATCCGCATGCCGATGATGGACGGCCTTGAGCTCATCGGGAGGATCAAGGTCCTTTCCCCTGATACGGAGATCATCATCCTCTCGGGCTTCGGCGAGTTCTCATATGCGCAGAAAGCCATGAGCTACGGCGTGAAGCACTATCTTCTCAAGCCTACGCGCAAGGAAGACCTCATCGAGCTTCTCCGCAGGATCTCGTATGAGCGTACGGACAATGGCGCGCTGCGCTACTCCTACCAGCTTGAGCGCCTCATGCTGCTTGATGCGCTTTCCGATCCATCGACGATAGGTCATTCGCTTAAGCTCCTGGGCATCAATCCAGCCTCAGGCGCTGCCATCCAGGAAGGCAGGGGAGGCAGGGAGCCTTTCTTCCGCCCGGTGATGGCAGGGGGCACTGTCTATTCATTCGTTCCCGACGGGGCTCCTGATGCTCCCCGGCTGGAGGATGCCATAGCCTCATTCGTGGCCTCGTATACGCCGGGCCAGATCTCGATTGAGGGCGATGACGGCTCGTTCCGCCCGCTATGGACCGGCGGCGAGGAGCGTATCGGGCGCATCTCCGCCGAGTATGCAAAGGCGCTGGAGGAGGGGAAGTCCTCGGAGGAGCTTGACAGGAAGATCGAGGAGATCTTCTCTCCGATGCAGCCGCTGGAGGCGGCGCTGCTCCTTGTGCGCATGGTCTCGTCCGCTTCCCTCGGGGATGGCTATCTCCCTGCGCTCCTGGGCACGGGGATACTGGATGCCGCTTCCACGGAGGATGTGATAAAGGTCGCCAGGGAGATCCTCGGGCGGCGCATGGGGGATGGCCGCAAGGGCCAGAATCCCGTGGCTGCGATCATCAGCTATCTCGATAAGCACATCGATGATGATGGGATATCGCTCAAGTGGCTTTCCGACAATGTCGTCTATATGGATGCCGGATACCTTTCGAAGCTTTTCGTCAAGGAGACGGGCGTCAGGTTCTCGGATTACCTTTCCCGCATGCGCATCGACTATGCGAAATCGCTGATGAAGCTCTATGATTCCAGCACGGTGCAGGAGATCGCGGAGAAGTCAGGCTTCGGCGGCAATCCGCGCTACTTCTCTCAGGTGTTCAGGAAATACGAAGGCATGACGCCGTCGGAGTACCTGGCGAGGCAGAGGGGGCAGAGATGAGGGGAGAGAATCTCCGCGAGACGCTGATGGGCGGGCAGAGCTTCAGCTGGAGGGATGAGGGCGACTGCTTTTCCGCGGTGCTCAACGGGAAGGTATACAGGATAAGGGATATAGAGGATGCGAGGCATGATCCGTTCCTCTATGGATACTTCGACCTCGGATATGACTATGAGCTGGCGCGCCAGGAGATAGCCGCCAGGGATGGGATACTGCGCCGCGCCGTCGAATCTACGGGGATGATCCGGCTGCTGAAGCAGGACCACTGGATAGCGCTCATATCGTTCATACTTTCGCAGAACAACAATATCAAGCGCATAACGGGGCTCTATTCACGTCTCTCAGAGCGGTATGGCCATGAGGTAGAGGAAGGATACTGGAGCTTCCCGACTGCCGAGGAGCTGTCCTCCGCCACCGAGGAGGAGCTCCGCAGCCTCGGAGTCGGCTTCCGCGCGCCGTTCATAATCGATGCTGTCGCGAAGAAGGATATCCTCGGCGAGGTGGAGGGCCTTCCCTTCGATGAGGCGATGGAGGCGCTGCAGTCGATCAAGGGCGTGGGGCCCAAGGTAGCGTCATGCATACTGATCTTCTCCTACCAGCGCAGGGAAGGGTTCCCGATGGATGTCTGGATGAAGAAGGTGATGGCTGAATACTATCCGGGCAAGGATGCCTCATACTTCCATCCATATGAGGCGCTCTCCCAGCAGTATCTCTTCTCCTGGATACGCAGCCTTACTTGATTGCCGGGAACTTCAGCTCGTAGAAGATCTGCTCAAGCTCCAGCGCGATATTGATGTTGTGGATGACGTCGCTCCTGGTCCCGTCCTCGCCGACATGCGGCTTGAGCGTGATGGGCGAGAAGTTGAGTATGCCGTGGATCCCGGCTTCCCTGATGCGCTCCGCCACGTCCGCGGCCGATGCCTCCGGGACCGTTATGATGGCGACCTTCACATCCAGCGCGCCGACGATTTCCCCGAGCCTCGATATCGGATAGACGGGAACGGGGTACGATACTTCCGAGTAGACTACCGGGTCCGTGTCGAATCCTGCCACGATCCTTATGCCGTCGGGCTCGAATCCCGAATAGTGCATCAGGGCCTTGCCGATCCTGCCGCAGCCGACGATGATCACGTTCTGCGGGTCTCCCTTCCCGAGGATCGCCCCCAGCCTGTCGACGAGGTCCCCGATCTCATAGCCGCCCCTTTTCTGGCCGCGTATGCCGAGCTGTGAGAAGTCCTTCCTGACGATTGCCGCCGATACGCCGGCAGCGTCGGCGAGGTTGTGCGCGAATACCTTCTCCAATCCGATTGCCCTGAGCCTATTAAGGGCCCTATAGTATCTGGTAATACGTACCAGCATCTCGCTATTCATGTTGAAGTTATCTCCTTAATGTGAACAATGTAATAATAACTTGGAGATTGTAGCTTTATCATAAGCGTTGTTCAAGCTAATTCCACGCGTATATGCTTTATTATTGAAAATAAGGCGGCGTTCAATTAGAATTCCAGTGAATGCAAAGGAGAGACTATGGCTCAGAATATCTTCTCTGATGAGCTCAATGCCTTTATTTCCGAATGGAAGGATAAGCCGGGCAATCTCATCATGATCCTCCACCGTGTCCAGGAGGAGTATGGATATGTCTCCAGGGAGGCGGCTGATGAGGTCGCCAGGCAGCTTGGCATCCCGATGGCCAAGATCTGGGGAGTATTGACCTTCTATCATTTCTTCAAGCTCAACAAGCCTGGAAAGTACAATATACAGGTATGTCTGGGTACCGCATGCTACCTCAAGGGCGGCGACATGATTGTCGAGGAGCTCGGCAAGGAGCTCAAGCTGGACGTAGGCGGCCTTACGGAGGACGGAAGGTTCTCCCTTGAGGCAGTGCGCTGCGTAGGCTGCTGCGGGCTGGCCCCTGTCATGACTATCTCCGGCGAGGTGTTCGGCAAGGTGTCGAAGAACCAGATTCCCGGGATACTGGACAAGTTCGCCTGATGCATACCGTCGCGGATTTCATCCTCGAGGCAGCTGAGAACAGCAGCGAGGCCGGCAGCTCATCCATATGCGTGAAGGCCAGGCTTGAGGATGGTATCTGGGACGTCGAAGTCGCCGACGATGGGGAGTGGACCCTCGAGGAGGGGAAATGCTCCACCAAAGGCGCTGGACGTGGCAGGGCCCTGAAGCTGCTTGCGCAGAGGGCGGAGTCCTGGCACTTGGAGAAGGGGAACGGTACCGTGCTTTCCTTCCGGATGGCGGATGACGGCAGCCTGGATGACCTTTATCCTGCGCTCCTGCCTCTGTTCCTGAGGGATGGGGATGTGGAAGTTTCCCTGGGATATGGAAACCGCTCGGTAGCTGTTTCCACATCTATGCTAAAGAAGATGAATGCCTTTCCGGAGGGAGCCTCCGGCATCAGGGGCTTCCGGTCTCTGCTGGAGGGCATTATAAGGAGATGACTATGGCCAAGCTATCGCTGTCCGACCTCCACGACATAAGGGAGCGTGAGGGAAAGAAGCTCAAGATGCGCGATATCCATGGACGCACCGTCCATGTCGTAGTCGCTATGGGCACAAGCGGAATCGAGAAGGGAGCGAAGTTCACGCTCAACGCAATTGCAGATGAAGTCGAGAAGAAGGGGCTGGAGGATGTGATCATCACCCAGACCGGATCTGCGGCACCGGCACCGGAGCCGGTCGTCGAGGTCTTCATCCCCGGCAAGGGGCTCACTGTCTACGGCAGCGTGGATGCTGAGAAGGCGAAGAGGATCGTCGATGAGCATCTCGCAGGCGGGAAGCCTGTGGAAGACCTGAGGATCGATCTCGAGGGAGGAGTATAATATGGGCTTCAAGAATTACATCTTCGTCTGCGGAGGAACAGGATGCGAATCCTCTCGCTCCGACCAGATCTATCATTCTCTCATAGATGAGGCTGCGCGCCAGGGCGTCGCAGACCAGGTCCAGGTCATCAAGACGGGCTGCTTCGGCTTCTGCGAGCAGGGACCGATCGTCAAGATCCTCCCCGAGGATTCATTCTATGTGCAGGTAAAGCCGGAGGATGCGAAGGAGCTTATCTCCGAGCATGTCGTCAAGGGCCGCGAGGTCACGAGGCTCCTCTACAACAAGGCTCCCAGGAAGGCCTATGATGAGGTCCAGGACATCCAGTTCTACAACAAGCAGATGAGGATCGTCCTCAAGAACTGCGGCACCATCGATCCGGAGAATATCGATGAGTACATCGCGGCTGGCGGATACAAGGCGCTCGAGAAGGTCCTCTTCGAGATGAGCGGCGACGATGTCATCGCCGAGCTCAAGACCGCAGGCCTGAGGGGCCGCGGCGGCGCCGGCTTCCCGACATGGATGAAGTGGAACTTCACCAAGCAGGCGGAAGGCGATGAGAAGTATGTCGTCTGCAATGCCGATGAAGGAGACCCGGGTGCATACATGGACAGGTCGACCCTCGAGGGAGATCCGCATGCAGTGCTCGAGGCCATGACGATCTGCGGCAAGACGATTGGCGCCCATCACGGCTATATCTACATCAGGGCGGAGTATCCCCTTGCTATCCACAGGCTTGAGGTCGCCATGAAGCAGGCCAGGGAATACGGCCTCCTCGGCAAGGACATCCTCGGCTCCGGCTTCGATTACGATATCGAGATCAGGCTCGGTGCAGGCGCATTCGTCTGCGGCGAGGAGACAGCCCTCCTGCAGTCCATCGAAGGCAACAGGGGAATGCCGCAGCCGCGTCCGCCATTCCCGGCAGTGAAGGGACTCTGGGGCAAGCCGACTGTCATCAACAACGTCGAGACATGGGCCAATATCGCGCAGATCATCGTCAACGGCGGCGCATGGTTCGCATCCATCGGCACGGAGGACAGCCACGGAACGAAGGTCTTCGCCCTCACAGGCAAGATCTGCAACTCCGGCCTCGTCGAGGTCCCGATGGGAACGACGCTCCGCGAGATCGTCTATGATATCGGCGGCGGCATCGCCCATGGCAAGAAGTTCAAGGCCGTACAGACCGGAGGTCCTTCAGGCGGGCTCATCACGGAGTCCAACCTCGATACCCCGATCGATTTCGGCGGCCTGCAGAAGATCGGCTCCATGATGGGATCCGGCGGCATGATCGTAATGGACGAGGACGACTGCATCGTCGATGTCGCCAAGTTCTACCTGAACTTCACCGTTGATGAATCATGCGGCAAGTGCGCCCCGTGCCGCATCGGAGGCAAGAGCCTCTGCAATATCCTTGAGAAGATCACCCAGGGAAAGGGAGAGGAAAGCGATATCAAGCAGATCCATCAGATTGCCAAGGCGATGCAGATGGGTTCCCTCTGCGCCCTCGGCCAGACTGCGCCGAACCCCGTCCTTTCCTCGCTGAGGTACTTCCCCCAGGAGTATGAGGCCCATATCCAGGACAAGAAGTGCCCGTCAGGCAAGTGCAAGAAGCTCATCAGCTACGAGATCAATCCCTCGAAGTGCATAGGCTGTACGGCCTGCTCGCGCAAGTGCCCTGTCGGAGCTATTTCAGGTGAGGTGAAGAAGCCTCACAAGATCAACGGCAACGTATGTATCAAGTGCGGAGTCTGCAAGGATACATGCAAGTTCGGCGCGATCGAGATTCACTAGGAGGCCAGAGATGATCCATCTTACTGTACAGGGAATAGATGTTGAGGTGGCAGAGGGCACGACCGTCCTCGAGGCTGCCAGGATTGCAGGTATAAAGGTCCCGACGCTCTGCTATCATCCGGACCTTAAGCCTTTCGGTTCATGCGGGCTGTGCATCTGCAAGCAGGAGGGATCGAGGAAGATCATCCGCGCCTGCTCGACGCCTGCCGCGGAGGGCATGAAGATAATCACGCACGACCAGGACCTCTATGAGGTCAGGAGGACCATCCTCGAGCTGACGATGAGCACCCATCCTTCCTCCTGCCTGCTCTGCACGAAGAACAACAAGTGCGAGCTGCAGAAGCTGGCCATCGAATACGGCGTCAGGGAGCAGCCTTTCGAGATCCGCCTCGCCGAGGACAGGAAGGACCGCTCGACAGGAGCCATCGTCCTCGATCCGGAGAAGTGCATCAAGTGCGGGCGCTGCGTGCAGGTCTGCCAGGGACTGCAGGGCGTGTATGCCCTTGAGTTCATCGGACGCGGCGACAAGACGACTATGAGCCCGGCGGCGAGCCTTCCGCTCAACGACAGCCCCTGCATCAAGTGCGGCCAGTGCGTCACGCACTGCCCTGTAGGCGCCATCTACGAGCAGGACCACACGGACCTTGCCATGTCGGCCATCGCCGATCCGGATAAGGTCGTCGCAGTGCAGATTGCTCCTGCCGTAAGGGTCGCCATCGGCGAGGAATTCGGCCTCAAGCCGGGTGCCGTCTCCACGAAGAAGCTCTATACGGCCCTCAGACGCCTTGGCTTCGATTATGTGTTCGATACGAACTTCGGCGCTGACCTCACCATCATGGAGGAGGGATTCGAGCTGATTGACAGGGTGACCAAGGGCGGTGTCCTTCCGCAGATTACATCATGCTGCCCAGGCTGGGTAGACTACTGCGAGAAGTACTATCCTGAGCTTCTTGACAACCTCTCGTCGGCAAAGAGCCCGATGATGATGCAGGGTGCCGTGACCAAGACATACTGGGCTGAGAAGCTCGGCATCGACAAGGATAGGATCTACTCCGTGGCGATTATGCCGTGCACGGCGAAGAAGGCTGAGATCACCAGGGATGGCGAGCATGCCTCCTCGTCCGGCGCAAGGGATGTCGACCTCGTGCTCACCACGCGTGAGATCGCCAGGCTGATTGCCTCCAGGGGCCTTGATTTCGACAACCTCCCGGAGTCCGATGTGGATGATCCGATCGGCGAGTATACCGGCGCTGCCACGATATTCGGCGTTACCGGCGGCGTGATGGAAGCTGCTGTCAGGACTGCCTATTACGGCATTACCGGCAAGGAAGCCGAGAATGTCGAGGTCAAGCTCGTCAGGGGCCTCGATGAGGTCAAGAGGGGCGAGGTCGACATGGGCGGCAAGAAGGTCCGTGTCGCGGTCGTCCATGGAATGGCGAACGCCAGGCCGCTTCTCGACAAGATCCGCGCCGACAAGGCTGCAGGCAAGGCCCCTGACCTTGATTTCATCGAGATCATGGCGTGCCGCGGCGGCTGTATCGCAGGCGGCGGACAGCCATACGGAACAGATGACGAGGTCAGGGAAGAGCGTATCGCGGGCCTTTATGAGGATGACGAGAAGTCAGTGCAGAGATGCTCCCATAACAACCCGTCGATCAAGAAGCTGTACAGCGAGTATCTTGGCAAGCCGCTTTCCGAGAAGTCGCATCATCTGCTCCATACGGAGTATAAGGAAGTGCCTATCTACAAGGCATGATGGATGGCAGCCTAGGCTGCCTGATGGTTCGGGGTGCCTGGCGGAAGCCAGGCATTCCTTATTCCCTGCTGACCCGCATCAGGACGATCCTGTCTGTATCGTCCTTGTCGTATATCAGGAGGTTCCTGCCGCTGGGCGAGATCACCATGGAATCCAGTCCCTGCTCGGGGAGCTCCGTCCGGGCGATCTCGTTCCATGAGGCTGCCGCGACGTTGAGCGAGAGCGATACGAGCTCGCCGGCAGTGAGATCCAGGTAATAGGCGAACCTGTAGTCCCTGCTGACGGTGAGCGCTGCCGCTGTACTGCCGCCAAGCGGTACGGTCTTCAGGGTCTCCCCAAGCTTAGATGCATCGATCAGCGTGAGCGACTTGCCGAGATGGAGGATCCTGTCCTTGCCGACTATGGCCGCATCGACCGTCGTATCCTCTGCAAGGAAGTCTGCCAGCATGAGCATCCCTGTCGACATGTACTGCACGCCGCTCCTTGTCCCGTAGAGTATGTTGCCATCTGCCGCAACCCCCATGAAGCCATCAGGGCCGTCCTCGTAGGCAATCGGCAGGTATCCTGACTTCCAGATCGAGCTGTTGTGTATCAGGTTCTCCCTCCAGCCGTTCGCTGACGATGCCTCATCGTCCATGTTGAATGGAATCATGCGCGCCCCTTGCCCGTCATCTGTCTTCGCTACCAGTACCGCAGCCAACGGATCGGTGCCGAAGCCGACGAACATCGACTCGGTAAGGCGTACGCCTAGATGCTCCCATGGGCCGTTCTCGCTGAAGTAGCAGGTGAAGGCCATCGGATCCGGATCGTAGGTGTAGTATCTGATCGACATCGGGCTGTTGGTGCCGAATACGGCGAGATAGCCTGCTCCTGCCGGCTTGATGGCGATATCCGCGATGGTGCTCCCGGATATCCCGAGCGTCGCATAGGATATCTCCTTCTCGACGTTGATGTCATTGCGTACCAGGCGGCCTATGTACAGCGTGCTGTGGGCATTTGATGCGATCAGCAGCGAACCGTTGTCAAGGAACCTGACGATCATGCCATCTCCCATCCGCAGCTTGCTGGATGCCATCACCGTGCCGCCCAGGTTAGGCGTCCCATCTTCTCCGGCAGCATATGCTTCGAATGTCTGGGCCGTGCTGCTGGTGGATCCGATCTTCGAGGAGGAAGCTATCACATCCAGCCGATGGACGCCGAGCGTAGGGGAGAAGGTGACGCTTTCCCCTTCGCCTATGCTGGCCCCGTCAAGGTACCAGAGGATATTGTAGTTCCTTGCCTCATTGTTCTCGGCCGACATGGATACCGTAATCTCCTCATCCGCCGGCGTGCCATCCTCGGGAATTCCTTCCATCGTAAGCTTTACAGGCACCCCAGTCGCATTCATGATCACCATGCTGCCAGGCTCTATCGGTCCGTTGTCGAGGTCGAATGCGATTTCCCCGGATGATGTCTGTCCGTCAGCGATCCGTACCGCGGCCGTGCATCCGGCTACCTGTACATCGTCATCGTAGAGCTGGGCGCTGAGGGTGTAGGAGCCTGACCTATGCCCGTCGCCGCTGTATGATGCGGTACCTGCTTCCCCATTGATATCCACTGCCAGGTCATAGAGCTTCCTCTCCCCGTACTGCTCGGCAAGCTGGAGCGTGATGCTCGGCGTGCCGAATATCCTCGAGGCGTCCCAGGAGATATCGACGGTGAGCGTTCCCTCGCCTATGAGCTCATCGATCGTGATGGTGGCATTCTGGTTCTTGGGCGAGAAGACGAATTCCGTTGTCCCGCTCGCTATGGCGATGCCGTTCTCGTTGAGCCCTTCCGCGGTCAGCGTCCATGAGCCATAGGCAACGCCTTCGATTGACTCGCTCGTATGGTCGGTGGTCACGGTGAACTGGGCGCCATCCGGCCCGGATCCGCTGATCCTGTAATCCACGATCTCAAGGGGGAAGCCATCCGGCTGTATCGTGCCAAGGGATTTGCTGGCCTCCTCGTTGATGATGATGCGCATCGTTCCCTTTCCCTCAGGGACCTGTTCCGTGCAGCTGGCAGCGAGAAGCAGCGCCAGCATAGCGTAAATGAGTGCTTTCTTCATTAGAGCCTCCTGAAAGATATACGCCGCGATTGTCCATATCTGACAGTCTGGGGTACAATCATGTGCATGAAACAGCTGATGCTTCTCCTTATACTCGCAGTCTTTGGCGTCTTCGTGTTTTTCGTTTCTTTCCGGGGGATGGTCATCCTTCCGCTCATCCCGGTGCTGGTGGCGCTGGTGGCGGTCTACTATGTTATATCATCGGTGGTTTCCCGCAGGATGATAGAGAAGGCGAGGCCGGGCGAGGATTTCCTCTACCTGCGCTGCTCGAAGATCAGCGATGACGAGACATCTTCCGTCCCTGGCGCCATGGCAGTGACATCCTCCGATATCGTCTTCTATGTAAGGAAGGATGCCCGGGGGAGCATAAGGCCCGCATGGTCGTGCTCGGCTGCAGAGGTGGAAAGCTATGATATGCGCAAGGTGGATGAGAGGCATTCCGGCGTCGCGATCAAGCTTGCCGGCAGGGAGGACGAGGTGAAGTTCATCTCATCCTCGGCTGCGAAGAGGGAAGCTGACTTCAGGAGATACCTGGGCTGGAATTGACCGCTTTTGCCCCTGCCCGGGGCATATGATGCCGCTTTAGCCTTTAGGCATGAAGCGGATCGTACTGATTATACTCGCAATAGCCATCATGCATCCGATGCATGCAGCATCATCGTGGCAGGTCGGGACTGACCTGCGCTGCATCGACTCTGCCTTCATGGAAGCCCTGCGCCTTGACCTTGAGGCATCGTATAGATTCGGCAGGATACGCCTTACGCTGCCCATAAGGTATTCCCATTCATTCAGCCATGAGCTTGATTTCGCGGAGACTGGCCTGATTGTCTCTGTCTATCCATTCGATGGGTACGGCTTCTTTGCGGCCGTATCCCTTGTCCGCCTTGGCGTCTTCTGGGGGCTGGAAGCGCCTGAGGACCGGTTCATGTTCTTTTCCGAGGCAATCGTAGGGTGGACATTCGAATTCCCGTATTTCTATATCGAGCCGCGCTTCTCGATGACGGATATCTTCTCCGCCGAGACAGGGCGCATGGATATCCTCTCCGAGGCTGTCCCGCAGTATTCGCGGTTCAGGATAGGCCTTGTCGCCGGGACGGCATTCTGAGCAGAAGGAGGTTCGTATGAGCGAATACCTAAATAGGACATTGGCAGTCTTGATGGCCATCGCCATGCTGGCATCATGCTCGCTTCCGACATCAGGGCCTGGACGGCCGGGCGAGGCCGCGCTGCTCAGCGCTGCTGCGAAGGCCATGTCGGTAGATGGGGTTATAGAGGAGGTGGGCAAGGCATTGTCCTCGGAATACGGGGATGATCCTGCCTGGCAGGATACCCTTGCCGAGCTTTCATCCTCCAGTGCCTATGGCGTGGCGGAGAAGGCCCTTGGCGAAGGAAGCCAGGAGTATCTTGAGTTCTGCATAGCGGCATCGGAGGCTGAAAGCGTCGATTCGATCCTGGAAGCCGCTTCCGGGCTCGCGCCGGAATCAGAGCTGGATAAGGTGAGGGATGCGGTCTCGGATCTGGAAGCCGAGGCGAAGCTCATGTTCGCATCGGATACCAAGATCCTGACACCTGAGCAGGAGGAGGATTTCTATGATGACCTCACGAATCTCGTCATCACGTCAGCTGTGCTGCTTACCGCGGCCATAGTCTACTGGGCAGTGCCCGATGTGATACTCTGGGGCAAGATCACCGCGGCGGCAGCAGTCGCTATCGTGGCAGGCGTGGCAGCGGGTATGATCATGGCCATCGTCGAGCATTACGATACAGGCAAGGACGCAGGCGAGACGTTCATGGACTGGCTGGAGACTGTCGCTACTAAGGTATCTGCGGACTGGGCAGTGGCCGCAGCGGTGATCAGCCTGGGGACGACCGTGGGGCGAGAACCTGTCGTCACCGCGATCGTGCTTGGCCTTTTCTGGCTTTTCGGCGTGGCTGATGAGGCGGAGGAGATCATCGGCAGGTATGAGCTTCTCGGCTCGGATGGCGAAGATGAGGAGGAAGAAGAGGAGGAGTAGTGCCGCAGGGGAGCCATCCTGGCTCCCTCAGTTCCCTTACGGGGTAGTAATGGGGTATAATCCCTCCATGCACGGAGAGCTCCTCGATAGATTCCTAGATTACGCTTCCTATGACACCATGAGCGATGGGGCCAGGGCCGATGAGGGCGTGAGACCCTCGGCGGAAGGTGAGGAACGCCTGCTCCTGCATCTGAAGGAAGAGCTGGAGGCGCTTGGCATCGAAGCCTTCTATGGCGAGGAGAAGGTCCTCTGCGCACGCATCAGGGGCAGCGCTGATGCAGCCCCGATCGGCTTCATGGCGCATGTGGATACAGCCGATGATGTTCCCGGCAATGGCGTCAGGCCGGTCGTGCATAGGGATTTCGTCCCCGGGGACATCGTGCTTGGCGATACCGTGATAAGCCTCGATGGCAATCCGGACCTTGCGCGCTATGCCGGCGGGACGGTCATTACCTCATCAGGCGATACGCTTCTCGGCTCGGATGACAAGGCCGGGGTCGCCATCATGATGGAGGCTGCCAGGCTGCTTGTCCAGGGCGATATGCCGCATGGCGATGTCGAGCTTTATTTCACTCCTGACGAGGAGACAGGCCATGGGGTCGACCGCTTCCCGTCGACATGGGGGAAGGCCGGCATCATCTACACGGTCGACGGCGAGGAGGAGGGCATAGTCGAAAACGAATGCTTCAATGCTGCTTCCGTATACATCACGATAAAGGGGAATGCCGTCCATCTCGGATCTGCCAGAGGCGTGCTGAGGAATGCGGTCACGGCAGCTGCGTATATCATCTCATCGCTGCCTGCCTCCGAAAGCCCTGAAGCCACTGACGGACGCTATGGCTATTATGCGGCCGATAACCTCCATGCATCCATCCCGGATGCCTCATTCGAGGTAATCATCCGCGATTTCGATTACGATGGCCTGCAGAGGCGCATCGCTGCAGTGGAGTCGATAGCAGAGGCCGCGCGTCATATATACGGAGCCGATGTCTCTGTCCGGACCGCGATACGCTACAGGAACATGGCAGAGGCGTGCGCCTCCCGCCCGGAAGCCATGTCATTGCTGGAAAGGGCTGCCCAGTCAATCGGGATGAAGCTGGAGAGGAGGGCTATCAGGGGAGGTACCGACGGCGCCAATCTGGCAGCGCTCGGCATCGCGTCGCCGAATATATTCACCGGAGGGCATAACCTCCATTCTGTCCGCGAATGGGTGGCGGTCGAGGCGATGGCCTCCTCGCTCTCGCTCGTGATGGCAATCATCAGGGAGGCTGCGGTATGAGGAATATCGCGATATTCGCAGCTGTCCTACTTGCGGCGATGGCGCTTTCTGCCAGCACGGCAGCGTTCGATGATTCGTTCCCTGCCGATATCATGGCAGGGATCGGCGGGTCCCTCGATGCCTGCACGGAAGGCAGGGGCTCGATAGACTTCACCCTTTCCGGCTACAGCGAGGATGGGGAGACATTCCCTGAGCGCATACATGCTTCCTTCGGCATCTCCTATGGGGACAGGTCATATACGATAAATGCATCGGGCGTGGACCGCCAGGAGCTTATCGCGCAGATCGGGGAGGAGATATACTCGATGCTCTACTATGAGGAGATGCTGCTCGCGCCTGGCCTCAGGCTCGACTATATCTACCAGTCTTCCTATTCGATGCTCTGCGATACGGCCTACCGCAGCGGCATGCGCTTCAGGGCCGTTGATTCCGATGGCGATATCAGGGGCATATTCGATGTCTCGGGACGCCATGACGGCGTCACGACGCTCGATCCGGTCTTCCTGGATAACCCGTTCCCCGGCATAAGCCTCGAGCCGGATGGGACCTGGACCGCATATGGGAGCGCCGCGATGGGGTTCTCCTTCCCGTCCGTCGATGTCGTGGCATCTGCCACCATCGGCAAGCTGGACTGGATATTCCCCTTCATCCCCACCATCAGCTTCGTGTACAGGTATCTTGATGGCGTATCATATATGTATGGCGGCATAGGGCTTGCCGCGGTGCTCAACCTCAATAGGATATTCCCTTCCGTCAGCTTCACGCTGATACAGGAAGGAAGGATAGGCGCGGATGCCTCGCTGCTCCTGGGCGGAAGCACGGAGGGGTTCGACTGGAAGGGACGCTTCTCGGTCTTCTACGAGCATAGGGCTACGCCGTATTTCTACTGGAGGATCGGCTATGAGAACTTCCAGGGGACGCATATGCTGATGATAGGCATGGGAGGCGATTTCTGAAGAAGGCTGCCATTGTCCTCATGACCCTGCTCGTAGCGGCTTCATGCGCGACAGGGGACCTCGATATAGCGCCGGACTGGTACCGCAGGCCGCCGACGAGGCTTGGCGCGCTGCAGTTCCTCGCTGAGGGGACCGGCAGCTCGGAGGATGAGGCAAGGGCCGATGCGGTGCTCAGCATACTCACGCAGATGGGAAGGGGGCTGGGATACGACCTCGTGCCGCTTTATATGCGTGAATTCAGCACGGCAGGTACCGTTGCAGCGCTGGGTGCCTATACGGAAGGCTCCTATTCCGTTGAGAGCGATGATGGCTGGCATTATTACATGCTTGCAGTCGCTCCATCCGGCACATACTATGCCAACAGGACCGAAGAGTATAACGCCATGCTTGGGCGGGAAGATGCCGTAAGGGCCTTCATTGCCGAGGCGGAGGAGAGCTATAGGTCCAATCATGATACCGAAGCGCTCCTCCATATGCTTGAGGCGCTTGACGCCTCGCTAGACGGGCCTGTTGCCGATGAGGGCCTCCAGCCCCAGGTGCTGCTTGCCAGGGCGGTGGATTATCTTGGCGTGATCAGGATAGATGCATGGGACGGCGAGGATGGCATCGCCCTGAGGGTATGGCGCGAACGCGGCCTCTTCCATCCTGATGTCGCCGATGGGACTGTCGAGCTTGTGTATACGCGGCTGGCAAGCGATGGCGTTGCCGTGAAGGATTCCCTGGTGCTGAGGACGGATGGCTATGGGCACCTGTCCTATGTCCCTACCGACCCATATGCGCTCAGGTATGGCGAGCTTTCATTCAGGCCCTATATCCCGGAAGGGCTGCTGTCGTCAATCGCATCGAAATCGGACAGTGGCTTCCTTGCGCCGCTGATGCGGCAGTGGAGGGCTTCCGAGACGAAGCTCCTGATTCCCTCTGTCCGGCCTGCGGATGCCGATGGGACCGTCATCGCGTTCGCGGCTTACAGGGCCGACGGGAGCCTGATAGAGGAAAGCAGCGCCTTCAACGCATTCCATTCCTATCTTGACAATGCCGGCGCCGGGTATTACCGCATCGTGAGGTCGTCAGGGGAGGAGCCGGAGGAGATCCTGGCGGATCTTGCGGAGGAGTATGGCAGCGATGCCAGGTCCATAATCGTCCGCGCGGGGCTGGTCGGGACCTCGGCTGTCCTTGATGGCTATGTGGCCAGGGCGGATGCGCAGATCATCCATGACGGCGATACGCAGGATGCTTCCGCCGTTGCCGAAGGGCCTGATGCGGAGACGGCTGAGGAGAACGCGCTTATCAAGGCGTCATGCATCGCCGCAGGGATGCTGCTCAAGCGCATCTAGCTTGCAAAACGGCCTCCTCGCTGTTACCTTTTCTTGCATGGATTACCTACCATCGTCTATAGTGGCTGGCTTCCGCGTGGCGGAGGTATCGGACCTGCCTGACTACAGGGGGCAGGGCATACTGCTTGAGCATATAAGGACAGGATTCAAGGTCTATTTCGTAAGGAACGATGACAGGGAGCTGCTTTTCTCGTATGGCGTATACACGCCGCCATCATCATCGAAAGGCATCAGCCATATAATCGAGCATACGGTGCTGGCAGGGAGCAGGAAGTATCCCGTCAAGGATCCGTTCATGCTACTCGTGCGCAACAGCCCGAATACCTACCTCAATGCGCTTACCGGCGTCGACAGGACGTACTTCCCGGCTGCGAGCACGGTGAGGAAGGATTTCGATAACATATTCTCAGTTTATACCGATGCCGTATTCGTCCCTCTGCTCCGCGAGGAGACATTCATGCAGGAAGGCATCAGGATATCGATGGAAGGGGGGCCGCATTTCGAGGGTGTCGTGTATTCCGAGATGTTCGGCGTCATGGCTGACCACGAGGCGGTCGTAGGCTCTGCCGTCTTCAAGCCGCTTTTCGGGGACAGCCCATACCAGTGGGAATCCGGAGGGGACTGCCGCGAGATCGCCAGGCTCGGCTATGATGAGTATATCTCTGCCTGGAAGCGCTTCTATGTGCCTGCCAATATGTATCTCTTCCTCTATGGCGATATGGATATCACGGAGAAGCTGGAGATGCTTGACAGGGAATACCTCGCTGGCAGGGATGGCGGTATCCCGGTAAGGCGCTGCGGCATCACTGCCAGATGGGACAGGCCCCGGAGGCACAGGGCAGTGTCAGGGGCCGGCAAGGGGGAGAATGGCGCGTCCATCCTCCTTTCCTGGCTGCTGGGCGATGGCCTGGACCCAGTGGAGTCCACGACCCTTTCGCTTGCCGTGGATATCCTGCTTGGCTCTCCCGGCTGCCCGCTCTATAAGGCCATCATCGACTCCGGGCTCGGCGATGACCTCTCTACGGAGAGCGGCATGTGCTCGTCGTATCGCGAGCTTGCATTCGCGGCAGGCTTCCTCGGGGCCAGGGAGGATGATGCGGACCGCATCGAGTCATTCCTCCTTGAAGCGCTGGCCTCCATCGCGCATGACGGGCTGGACCCGAAGCTCGTCGAGGGCGCCATCCGCAAACGGGAATTCTCCCAGAAGGAGATCAAGGGCGGGGTGCCTAATGGCACGAGGCTGCTCTTCGCTGCTGACAAGGCGCTTTCGTTCTCCTCGGACCCTGCGGCCCAGCTGAGGCCTTCCGAGACCATAAAGGCGATACGTGAGCGCCTCGCGGCCGATCCGTGCTACTTCGAGCACTGGATCATGGAGAACCTCGTAGGCAACCCACATCGGCTCCTTACTGTCGTCGCCAAGGATGAGGGCTATGACGGCAGGCTGCAGGAGGAGATGGATGCCATCCTTGCCGAACGCCTTCCTTCCTACAGCGAGGCCGGCGACAGGGCCTTCAGGGCCTTCCAGCAGTCAGAGGATTCCGATGAGGCCAAGGCAACGGTGCCGCGGCTGGAGGTAAGCGACCTGCCGGCCGAATGCGACATGATCGCGCACGAGGCAGTCGACGGGATCATCCATGCCCCGATGGCCACAGGAGGCATAGTCTATACGGATATCCTCTTCGACGTCTCCGATTTCAGCTATGAGGAGCTTGATTGGCTGGTCGTGCTTACGCGCCTGCTATCGATGTGCGGCGCTGGCGGACTGGACTATACGAGGCTGCTGACGGAGCTCAGGTACGTATCCGGAGGCAGCGTGTTCTATGTGGAATCAGGCGCAGATTCCCATGGGAAGGAGAAGGTCTTCTTCACGGCAAGGCTCAAATCCCTGCCCGGGCTTGTCGCCGATGGCCTTGGCATCTACAGGAAGCTCTTCCTCGAGCCGGACCTGCATGATGCGAAGCGCATAGGCGCGGCCCTGACGGATATCCTCACGGAGTTCCAGTCCAATGCCATCTCAAGCGCGTATTCATTCAGCACATGCTCGGCATCCCAGTCCCTTTCGCCTTCGCTGTATATCGGGGAGCGGCTGACGGGGCTGACATGCTGGGAGACGGTGAAGAGGATGGCGGCAGAGGATCCTGCGCTGATAGCGGATAGGCTCGAGGATGTACGCCGCAAGGCCTTCGTGCAGGAGAGGATGATCATCCATATCGCATCGGAGGAGATGCACATGGATGCATCGGCCAGGGCCGCATCCTCGCTCAGGTCCGCCTTGCCGCATGGCCAGGCTGCAGGGCAAGGCAGCCATGAGGTCCCGGAAGTCCCGCGCTGGCTTGGCTATTCGATCCCGTCCCAGGTATCGTTCATATCCGCAGCAGGGAAGGGCGCATTCCTCAGTGATCCGCATGCTCCTGCCGATAAGGTCATGCTGTCGATGCTCTCATCCACCGTGCTGTGGCAGCAGGTCAGGGAGAAGGGTGGCGCATATGGCGTGGGAATCGCCCTCGACAGCATCGAGAGGGTCTGGTACTTCTATTCCTACCGGGATCCGCGCCTGGATGGCACCATAAGGGACCTTGCGCAATCGCTTGATGCCTTCGAGGCAACGGAGGAAATGCTTTCCGATGCCCTCATCGGGGAGCTTTCGCGCCTGGTGAAGCCTCTCTCGCCGAGCACGAGGGCGCTCCTGGACCTGAGGCGCATAGTGTATTCCATAAGCGATGAGGACAGGAGGATCAGCCTTGAGAGGACGCTGGCGCTGACTGTTGAGGATATAGAGGAGGCCGCTGCCAGGTTCCGGAAGGAGCTGGACGGCTTCTGCTGCACCGCCATCGGCGGCGAGAAGGCTCTCCGCGGCTCTTCGCATCCTTTCGAGGTGAGGCAGCTTCCATAGCTGGCAATTTCTGTCACTGCACCTCTTTACAAATCGGGCGATGATTCTATAGAATGCATAGTTGCGCGGTTTTCCGCGCACTCTCGCACAAGGCTTGTGCAGGATATCCAGAGGATAATCCTCCTATCCCAAGGTCCCGAAGAGCGATCTTCAGAATCTTCCTTTCCCCGGAAGACCTGCGGACAGGCAAGGCCCGATGGATTCGGTGAACCTGCATGCGTCTGGTTCCTTTGGCTGGGACACGTGCGCCGGGATGCCCGGGAGGGAAGTCTTCCCTTTGGAGAATAAACAGGAAGGATTCAGTTTATGAAGACTATTTTCGTAAAGCCTCAGACGATGGAGAAGAAGTGGTATCTCATCGATGCAGAGGGAAAGAACCTTGGCCGTGTCGCAGTAGCTGCCGCAAGGATTCTCAGAGGTAAGAACAAGGTTGAATACGTACCGCATCAGGATATGGGCGATTACGTCATCATCATCAATGCAGCCAAGGCTACTGTCACCGGCAACAAGATGGAAGATAAGATGTACTACCGCCATTCCATGTATCCAGGCGGACTCAAGGCGGAGTCCCTTGAGAAGGTTCTCGTCAGGAAGCCCACATATCCGATGGAGCATGCGATCAAGGGCATGCTTCCCCACGGGAAGCTCGGCAGGAAGCTCATCACCAACGTGAAGATCTACGCAGGCAGCGAGCATCCGCACACAGCACAGCAGCCGATTGCTGTTGAGATTTAAGGAGAGGCGAAATGGCTAAGAACGAAGAGAAGAAGAATATCAATCTCGCACATGGTGTAGGTCGCCGCAAGACCTCCGTCGCCAGGGTCTATCTCCGTGATGGAAACGGCAAGGTTACTATCAACGGCAGGGACATCGCCCAGTATTTCGTTGATGCTGCCAATGCTGCCAAGGTCGTACAGCCATTCGATGTCACTGAGACACAGGGCAGGTATGATCTCGTCATCACCGTCGCCGGCGGTGGCATCTGCTCGCAGGCAGAGGCTTGCAGGCATGGGCTTTCCAGGGCTCTCGTGGCCTATGATGAGGCTTATCGCCACGCCCTTCATGAAGCTGGCTTCATGACAAGGGACCCGAGGATGGTCGAGAGGAAGAAGTATGGACAGCGCGGTGCAAGAAGGCGCTTCCAGTTCTCCAAGAGATAAGGGCTTTCCTTATGGACGAAAGGGCTTCCCGCGCGGAAGCTCTTTTTTCATCCCGCCAGCTGTGCTAATGTCCTCTTATGACGTGCTATGACAAAGCTGTATCGCTGCTTGCGGCCAGGGAGCATACCGAGAAGGAACTGAGGTCGAAGCTCCAGACCCGGGGATATGGCCGCGAGGAGATCTCCGAAGCGGCAGGCAGGCTGCTCAGGGAGGGATACCTCAGCGAGGAGCGGTTCGCAGAGTCGTTCATCCGCTCCAGGCTGCGCAGGTCGCCGGAAGGCAGGAGCCTGCTTATGATGAGGCTGATGGAGAAAGGCTCCCCGCGTGCAGTTGCCTCTGCCGCTGTCTCATCTGCATGGGATGACGGCCTCTATATAGAGCCGCTGAGGCGGTATGCATCGGTATTGTCTGCCAGGAAGGGCAGGGAGGGCGCTGCCGCAGCCCTCCTCAGGAAGGGATTCACCCCAGCGGAGATAGATGCCGCGCTAGAGGCTGCTGCTGACGAAGCCGAAGGCCTCGACATCGAATAGGCCGCAGTCGGTGAGCTTGAGCGCTGGTATGACAGGCAGGGCCATGAAGCAGAGCGTCATGAACGGGTCTATATCCTTGTTCACCCCGAGCGTGCCATAGGCTGCCTCATGCATCGCGTCCAGGCACCTGACCACATCCTCGACCTTCTCATCCGTCATCAGGCCTGCGATCTCCAGCACATGGGTGCCTAGCTCCTTGCCATCCATGAACATGGTGATGCCGCCTCCGATCGAGATGAGCTTCCTGACAGCGGCTTCCATGTCATCATCATTGTCGCCGATCACGATGATATTGTGGGAATCATGGGCAATGGATGTGGCAACCGCCCCATGCTTCATGCCGTATCCGCGGATAAGGGCTGTCGCGGCATTGCCTGTGCCATGGTGGCGTTCGATCACGGCAAGCTTCAGCACATCCTCGGCGCTGTCATGGATCCATTCGCCGTCAGCGGCACGCCTTACCATGACCTCTCCTTTCCCCGTAACGACGCCTCCCGGGATTATGTCTATGCACCGGGCCCTGTCCGATGCAAGCTTCAGGCTCAGCTTCGCCTTGGAGAAATCCCTGACATCCATCTTCCCGCTGACGCCGCGCGGCTCTACATGCGGTGCCTTCATGACGGCCTTCCCGCCTTCCGCGGCAAGCCTGCCGGCAATCCATACCTTATCGGCCCTTATATCCTCAAGCGATGCCGAGAGGAAGAAGTCAGCCCTGCGGCCAGGGCTGATCGCGCCCCTGTCCCTGAGGCCATAGCATTCCGATGCATTGAGCGTGGCCATGGCAATCGCGGTAAGCGGGTCCAGGCCGGCTCCGATTGCCAGATGGATCCCATTGATGAGCGCGCCTTCCCTCATCATCGTCTGCGGCTGGCAGTCATCGGTGCAGAAGAGCATCCTCCTCCAGTTGCTCTCATCGACGCCCGGCAGGAGCTGCAGCACGTTGCGGCAGGCAGTGCCCTGCCTGAGCATCACATACATGCCCTTCGAGGCCTTTTCCCTCAGCTCTTCCGGGGTCTCGCATTCATGGTCTGTCGTTATGCCTGCGGCGATATACGCATCGAGGCCGTCGCCTGAGATTGAGGGGGCATGGCCGTCTATGCGCTTGCCTGCCTTATAGGCGGTATCCAGCTTGGCGAGGACCTTATCGTCAGCACCGGCCACGCCTGGATAGTTCATCATCTCCCCGAGCCCGAGGATCCTTCCGTTGCCTATGTATCCCGCGATATCATCAGCTTCGATTATGGCGCCTGAATGCTCGAACGGCGTTGCAGGCACGCATGACGGGACCATAAGGAATACGGATAGCGGCGCATCCTCCGAAGCTTCCAGCATGTAGTCGAGCCCTGCCATGCCGCATACGTTGCATATCTCATGCGGGTCTGCGATGACTGTCGTCGTGCCGCCAGGCACTATCGCATCGGAATATTCCGAAGGCGACAGGTGCGAGCTCTCGATATGGCAATGGGAATCGATAAGCCCTGGGATGAGGAAGCGTCCTCCTGCATCCACTTCGGCCTTCCCATGTATCCCGCTGCCGAATCCTGCGATATAGCCATCCCTGACAGCTACCGAACCTGTCTCCACTGTCCTCGTGAATACGTTCACGATCCTTGCATTCCTGATTACCAGATCGGCCTCAGCCCTTCCCGCTGCCGTCTCTATCAGCGCTCTTGCGGTATCCTTGTCCATTCATTCACCTCAAGTAGATTGTACAGCAGGATAGGGCTGGATGGCTCATCTCATTTTCCGTCCACCTCTTCCTTTCCCTACGTGTTTTGGATATATTCATTCCTATGGAAAACGATAAGAAGGAATACAGGCCGGATCCGAGCCTGAATGACAGGCTTCTCAAGACCAGGACGATAATGATTTCCGGGGAGATCAACAAGGATAAGGCGGATGAGTTCGCACGGCAGATTCTTGTCCTCGACAGCGAGTCCTCCGATCCTATATACGTATATATCAACAGCCCGGGAGGCGATGTCGACTCAGGATTCGCCATCTATGACATGGCAAGGTTCGTATCATCGCCTGTCACCATGATCGGCATGGGGCTCGTGGCCTCGGCTGCTGCGCTTATCTTCCTCGCGGTTCCTGCCGAGAGGCGCCTTGCGCTCCCTGATTCCACGTACCTGATACACCAGCCCCTTTCCCAGCTGAAGGGCGTGGCAATCGATGTGGCTATCTATGCCGATAAGATCGCCGCGCTGCGCAGGAAGCTTGACCAGGTCATTGCCGATGCTGCCGGGAAATCCGTGGAGGAGGTTGCCGGCGATACCGAGCGTGACTGCTGGATGGGCGCCGAGGAGGCAAAGGCGTATGGCCTCGTCTCGCGCATCATCTCATCCAAGTCGGATATCTGACCTGATAGACTGTCGGAAATGGCCTCCTGGAGCGTATCTGTTTCATGAGGCTTTCTGTTCTTATATCCGCAGCATTGCTGCTGTTCTCGTGCTCTCAGCCTCTGCCTGAGAGCTTTTCCGTCTGTTTCTATAACGCTTATCTCCTCTTTGATTCGGCCGAGGATGGCTGGGAGTATGAAGGATTCCGCAGGAGCGATGGCTATACGGAGGAGGCGTACCGTGAGAGGATACGCGATCTCGCCATAATGCTGGCGAGGAATACCTCCTGCGATGTGATTGTCCTTGCCGAGGTCGAGAGCGAAGAGGTCCTTGCCGACCTCATCTCCTCGGGGCTCGGCCTGAGGGGCTTCAGGTACTATGGGCTGGCGAAGGGCAGCGAGCCCCTGTCTGTGGGGTTCATCTCCAAGGAGAGGCCGGATGCGGTGCGCATACATTCAACCGATGGGGCAAGGCCCTTCCTGGAGATGTCTTTCGGCAGCTTCACGATCCTGGGCGTGCATGCATGCAGCCGCCTGGAGACAGGAAGCGATGCAGTGCGCTTCAGGCAGTTCTCGCATATCGGCTCTATCCTCTCATCAGCCGAAGGGCTGGCTTTCGCGATCGGCGACTTCAATGCCGACCCGCGGTATCCGGAGGATGGCATGGCGATGTACCCCTCTGCTGGATGGGCTGATATCCCGCTGAACGTGACAACCGATCCCGGCAAGGCAGGCGGGAATATCCTCTATTCGCCGCTTATCGATGACGGCGGCGCCGAAGGGACATATTGGTATATGGACGGATGGTACTTCTACGACAATGCGCTGCTTTGCTCAAGCATATTCAGCTCCAGCGAATGGCGCTATGCCAGCTCCCGTGTCATAAGGCCATTCGAAGCTGAGGACATACTGGGGCGTCCTGATGCATATGATGCCTCCACAGGCTCCGGGTATTCAGACCACTTCCCCATAGAAGTGACCTTCGTCTCCTTCTAAGAGGACGGATGGGATACTGGCAGCCAACCGGTTGGCTGAAAGGAAGTGTATTCAGGAAGAATCTGCAGGCAGCATCACTGCAGGATAGGCCTTTCGTATCAGGGATGGAATATGACAGCGAGGCAGAAGGCTTCCGCTTCTTCAATCAGGAGCATGGAACTGTGATGAATGATGATATCCCCAATGTTGACCTTGGGAATGCAGAAGCAATGGATAGCGCTACAGCTAGAGGGCTGATAGCACAGCTTGAGATTGCACCTGAGGAATATGCCCCGGTTCCATTCTCTGAAGAGCGAGCCAATGAAGAATTCTCAACCAATGTACAGACAGCTGTTGGTGAAATCAAATTCGGGGAACATCAGGATATAAAGCTTGTAAATCTGAATAGAACTGGATTCCTTGGGATGATCAGGCCGACGCTTGAACGGCCATCTCTGATTCTGAGGGAACCAGGCAAAAGCAAAAACGGCAAGGATGCATTTGAATTCTTTAAGGTATTCAAGACAAAGGATAGTCCTGCTACATGGTTTTTCTCTGTGGCCATAAACAATTCAGAAGTTAAGGGTCTTGTCATAATATCCAGCAGGAGAACATATAGAAGACAACTTGAAGGAAGGATGATGAAATTCCCCTTGGCTTATAGTGCTGCCACTGGAAACCAGCAGGCCGGGAACGATGGGCAGCGCCAAGGGACAGTCTCCACTCGCCTCAATCAAAACCTACCATCAGATTCCGCATCTGTCAACGAGGCGTGAGGACATCTCATTTTGTGATGTGGAATCCAGTAAGAGAGCGGAATGCTCTGGAAGGATGCATGGGGACCATGCGCAGTATGGAAAGAATTCCGGCATGATGCCTGTCCGGGATCATCACTGCTGTTTTCCTCCTTCATCAGGCAGAATGGTGATAGAATCCTCCTTGGAAGGAGAAGAGATGAAGAAGCTTGGTTTCGGCCTGATGCGGCTTCCCGTAATCGGGGAGGATAAGGGCAATATCGACAAGGAAGAGGTATGCCGGATGATTGACCTCTTCATGGAGCGAGGATTCACTTATTTCGATACAGCATGGTTCTATCATGAGAAGCAGTCGGAGCTAGCTGCTGGCGAATGCCTTGCCAGCCGCTATCCGCGCAGCTCATTCGTGCTGGCTGACAAGATGCCGCTGGACCTGCTGGCGCCAGGGGATGATCCATCTTCGTATTTCTCGAAGCAGCTGGAGAAGTGCAGGGTGGAGTACTTCGACTACTATCTCATCCATGCGCTCAAGGGCGGAGATAAGCTCAGAAAGGCCGAGGATCTCCATCTTTTCGAATTCATCAGCCGGATCAAGGCAGAGGGGAAGGCAAGGCGGATCGGATTCTCATTCCATGATTCGGCAGAGGTGCTTGACCAGATCCTGAGTGCCCATCCCGAGGTCGATTTCGTCCAGCTGCAGATCAATTACCTGGACTGGGACAGCACCAGCGTACAGTCCAGGAAGGTCTATGAGACAGCGCGCAGGCATGGCAAGGATGTGATTATCATGGAACCTGTCAAGGGTGGCAGGCTGGCCTCCGTCCCACAGAGAGCTGAAGAGGTCCTGCATCAGCTTGATGATACCCTGTCGCCAGCTGGATGGGCCCTGAGATTCGCAGCAGGGCTTGATGGGGTGATCATGGTCCTCAGCGGTATGAGCACTATCGCCCAGGTCGATGAGAATACCAGGCTTCTGGATGATCCGGCTCCTCTGTCTACGGATGAGCGGGATGCGCTGTATAGGGTTGCCGGCATCATCGAGGATGAGGCTATGATTGGCTGTACAGCCTGCAGCTACTGCGTGGATGGGTGTCCTCAGGATATCCCCATCCCTGGCTATTTCGCATTCTACAATGAGGATATACGCAGAAACGGCATCGGCAGGAAGTCGCTCGATACAGCAGGCTATGCGAGGATTGCGGAAGGGCATGGTAAGGCCAGCAGCTGCATCGGCTGCGGCCAGTGCGAGTCCATATGCCCGCAGGGCCTGCCGATTACCAGGCTCCTGAAGGACGTCGCTGCCAGATTCGAGGACTGATCAGCTTGCCTGCGGGGTGAAATCATCATCGTCGCCGCTTTCAGCTAGGATGCGCCTAAGCAGCTCGAGCTTGGCCGAGAGTTCTATGACGGCCTCATCAAGGAGCTTCGTCTCCGTATTCCACTCCTGCAGCTGGCGGATCTTCTCCCCGTATTCGCTCATGACCGGTATGCGGATATGCGAGGCTTTCAGCTCCTTATCGCTGATTTCCCTCACCATATGGGGCATGTCGGTGGATAGATGGCAGCCGCGGAAGGAGAGCCCGTTCTTCGTCTGGCTGGCAGCAGAGCAGAATACCCTGCATATGATGGGACGCACCGCATATGCCCTGCATCTCTTCGTGCTGCCGTCGAGGAGGGGACAGCTATCATGCGAAAGGCCCCATCCGTCAAGATATGAGATATCCTCCTTCTTCACTGACGTCAGGTAGAATGCAATCAGCAGCGCTTCAAGGTATGTGACATCGGGGATGAATCTCTCGCAGCACCTGCCGCATCTGCTGGGGCAGGCGATTCCGAATGTGCTTTCGAATTCGCTGAAGTCATGCTCTATCGACCGGTAGTAGTTCCATACCGTGAGAAGGTCTCCGAATACGCTTGTTCCCCTGAAAGGCGCTACCGCTTCCTCTATTCCATCCATAGCACTGAGTGATACCGCGGATCCGGGATGGATATCAAGAGGGATGGGGCTTCCATGTTGATAAGCACTGTATCCTTTCAGATGATCTAAGAACCGGAGAAGAGCCAGATGATAAGCAATATTGATAGCAGAGGCTTAAGGAAGCGCTTGAGGTGAGAAAGCCGAAGAGCTGGATTCTGATTAAGGGATTGCATGTAAAAAGACCCGAGAAGATTCCCGGGCTTATCTGATACCTGAACTCTGGGAGTTGCAGTCTGATCTATGCTGTCTCCAGGTACGACAGCAAAATATCATAAAACTGATAGTGTTCTGAATTTACTTTACAGAAAGGAATTATGGTGGTCAAGCAACAGTAGATGTTCCGTACAGTTGAGGACTTTTTGCGGTCACCAGCGGACATTTTGAGATCCTCAAAAGGAAGTCCGCAAACACATTTCGACGTATGGGAAGTGAGCCCTTTAGCAAATCACCCTCTCAGACGCACGAGGATTGCCGAGAACACATTCTGGATCAATTGTGGTGTAATTTCATGTTTTGCGCAAGGTAAAGCGTTTCTTGGGCCGTTTTTTGAGCAAATCATCATGATTCTTCCCGAAAGGATCTGTTCGCATACAGCCCAAGAGCTCATTTAGTGCATCATAGGCACAACACGGTTACAGGTACCGGACGGTCTCTGAAAGCGGCTTACGCTGTTCGTGATTGGATAGAGGCTTTGTTCCATCAACTGCATAGCCCAAATCCAAAAGCATCAGCACTTCCTCATTTTCCGGCAGTCCCAGTTCCTTTGCAGCGACTTCAGGGTCAAAGAAGTTTATCCAGCAGCTGTCTACACCTTTATTCTTTGCTGCCAGCATGAGATGGGTTGCGACAATCGAGGCATCCTCAATGCCGGAATCACGCTTTCCACCAGGATAGGTGAACACATTCTCTGAATCGAAGGCAACGACAAGCACTGTACCTGCTCCATAACGGCAGGGAGTGAGCTTGTCGATTTTCGCAAGTCCTTCAGCTGACTGTACGACATAGATTCTCTGTTCCTGAAGATTCTTTGCAGTTGGGGCAAGACGCCCAGCCTCAAGGATTGCATCCAGATGCTCTTTTTCAACAGGTCGTCCATCAAACTTCTTGCAGGAATAACGATCCCTGATTACCTCTGCGAATTCCATGAAAATCTTCCCTCCTGTGTAATTATTGCAAAAGACTTAAGTTCAGTCATTCCTTATTTAGACTTTATACATACATAATATTTATTATTTTATAACAAAACAAAATGCAAAATTTACACATATAAAGTTTATACATCTAAATTAGTTTTTACGTCTTGCTGTCTGAAGCTTGTAGATTGCCTCAGCTGCTTCTGATAATTCTGGATTCAACGCCCGGCTTTGCTTTATTAGATAGGCGATAAGACTGGAGACATCACCTCCGCACAATCGCTGCTCATTCATCTCCTTTGAAAGCATATTGCAATATATGAAATCATTGGCCGTCATCTTGACTGTGACGTTCTTTATTATCTTTGAACAATCAAGAGTGGCACTTGGTCTTCCCATCTTCTTCTTTACTACTGGTTCCACAGGTGGTAGTTCGGGGACTGGTGAAGATACCTTCTGAGTTTCAGAAGCCTTTGGTTTCTTTTCTTCTTCAATCTCTGTATTCCATGCATCCATCAGTCTGCTCATATTCAAATCTCCTTCAGTATCTCTTCAAACATTGCGTCATAGTCTTTTGAGATCGGACTCTTCTTTCCTTTGACTGTGCTGTTTCTGTTAGCATGGGCATCTTCAATGGCCACGCTCTGCCTGATCTTGGATTCAAAAACCTTGGTATTTAGGAACTTTGATGAGATTATCTCAAGATCCGGTATCGCTTCCTTGCTGAGCCTGGTACGAGGATTATAACGGGTAACAAGAAGTCCAAGGATCTTCAATTCAGGATTTGCAGACTCTTTTACTTCGTTGATTGTCTCAGATAAGGCTCTGAGTCCCTGGATGGATAGAGCGTTTGCATTGACTGGAACAATAACGGAATCTGCAGCTATAAGGACATTCCAGTTGATTATGCCGAGAGTAGGAGGCGAGTCTATGATACATATGTCATAAAGAGATGAAACATCTTTCAATGCATTCTTCAGAAGTTGCATCGAATTGACACCTATGAACATCCTGTCCGCATTGCTCATAAGAATGTTGTTGGGAACCAAATCAACTCCTTCTGCTGTCTTGATTACAGCATCCTTAAGGGCAACAGTTTTAGAGAAAACACCCTTCAGAGTATGCTGCCCTTCTTTATCCGGGTTGATCCCATAGATGTATGTCATGTTAGCCTGTGGGTCGGCATCGATGGAAAGTGTTCTCTTTCCGGCTTTTGCAAATCTTGATGCTATCTCAACTGCACTTGTAGTCTTGCCAACTCCACCTTTCTGATTGATCAGAGCAATTGTGATCATAGAATTCCTCCTTTGTATTTATAATGGGTCATGAAACTTTATCAGTCAAGACTATAAAAGTATAAATAAGTTTAGACGTATAAATATCTTAAAGTATTAAAATCACTACGTTACAAGAAATTATCTATTTTATACTTATAAAGTCTTTTATTTTTTATGATTTTGTAAGATAATATTATTAAGAATAAAGTCTTTCTAGAACATACGACTCTACACCACGGAGAGAACCGATGAACAGCAACTCTTACAACTATCAACTTGGAAATAACAACGAATATGAAGGAATGCCAAAGAAGCGATTCAGCTGGCTTGGATTGCTATCGAAGATAAGAAACTTCTGCTTTCTTATTCTCCTGGTTATCGTTGTTTTCACAGCTTGGCCAAGCCTTCACAATGAATCCTATATGTGCTTCAGGCTCATCGTCGGGCTCATCTTCAATAAGGAGATCTTCACCCTTGTAGTTTCAAGCCTCACAGAGGGCTTTAATCTTCAGCCAATCGCAAGGAGCATAGAGCTGCTTGTCTTGGTAGTCTGTGTATGGAAACTCATGTTCAGAGGAAAGATCCTTGCGTTTCTCAGGATCAAATCCATTGTAATGCTGTCCCTTGCCTCATACTGGCTTTATCTGATTCTCTTCTATGGACTGAACATCACGACGTTGCCAATCTGGGATGAATATGCGTCTTTCTTCATATACAGTCCCATGTTCTGCTGGCTTTATCCGTTGGGACTTGATGTGGCAATGAGAGTATACGCAGTCATCATCATCCTGATAGCCTGTTATCTGGCTACTGTTATCTTCTATGGTTCGTCCGTAAAGGAAGGACAAAGGCTCGGCAGGGATGCAGAAATGGAGGAGCTTGGAATAAATGATGTCATGAGGAGGGTCAATCCCATCAGGAAGCTCTTCCTTCCTCGTCCTCGCTTTTACGTTACTGATACATTCAGCCAGAATGCATACTCATCCGGACGAAATATCGTGATTGCACTCGATGTGTTTGATGAGGGAATAGAAGTTGCTCAGGGAGTGATAGCTCACGAGCTTGGACATTACTATCACTATGACACTGATGCTTCACTGATCTGTAATGTGGCTATCAATACAGTGACATTCCCATTGATGATTGCCACATTCATAGCAAGAATCCTTTCTCATATTCTTTTCCTGGGAATAGCAGCCGGACTCTATGGGCTTCTGCTTTCAGTCTTCAGTGCAATCACCGGGATAATCTTCAATCTCATCAATCTGATCTTCTACTGGGTTGATGGCAAATGGGCAGAACGCCGTGCTGATATGTTCGGTGTGGATTTAGGCTACGGATTCGGAAATTATCTCTTTCTCTCTAAATACACCGAAGGTTTCTCTCTCAGAGCTCTCATATCCGGATTCCTAGATGTTCATCCAGGTATACGAAGCAGATGCAGATACATCAGGAAAAGAATCATCAGATACTTCGGAGAAGATTATTGGGACAGCTGCGTTGAATATTCCATCTCAATAGCACCGGAAATCCGCACTTGAGCACCACCGATGGATGGAAGAGCACCGGCCAGAATCTACGCAAGAGCACCACAAGAATATCTATCAGCACCGCTGCATGTTCAGAGGCCTCAGAATGAGAGCCGTTTTGGTGTCCTAGAATCATTGGTATCAGCTTCATGAAAGCTGAAATCCAATATCAGGAGGCCAAAAATGGCAACCAGAATCAAGGTGAAGCGTATCCTTGAGCTCTTGGAGAAGGATCTCTCAGCAAACGAAATTGCGAGAACCTACAGCATCTCCAAGCACTCAATCCATGCGGTACGCGCAAGAGCCTCGGAGCTTGGCATCTCTTATGGAAATGCCAAGGAGCAATCGGAAGAGGAACTCTATGAACTGTTCTTTCCAGACAGGGTGTGTTCCCAGAACATCTATCTTCTTCCGGACTACGAGTACGTCCACAAGGAGCTTAGGAAGGTCGGAGTGACGCTGAAGCTGCTTCATGACGAATATGCGGAGGACTGCAGGAAGGCTGGGAAGATAGCGGTCGGCTATTCGAAGTTCTGCAAGGACTATGGGAAATTCACAGGGACAAGAAACTTCGCAAATCACATCATCCACAAGCCCGGAGGCAGGATCGAAGTGGACTGGTCTGGTCCGACGATGAGCTATTACGACAGGAGCAGGCGCAAGAACATCACGGTCTATCTGTTCGTCGCGGATCTTGTCTACAGCCGTCTTGCTTATGTCGAGCCGACTCTCAGGATGGACCAGATGAGCTGGATGAGCTGCAGCATAAACATGTGGGAGTTCTATGGAGGCGTTTCCAGGATCATCGTATGCGACAATCTGAAGACCGGAGTCATCGCGCATCCACAGGAAGGAGAGATCGTGCTCAATAGCGAGTACGAGGCGCTTGCCAGCTATTACCAGACAGCGGTCCTTCCGGCTGCAGTGAAGGCACCCAGGCAGAAGAACTCCACCGAAGGAACGGTAGGAGACATAGCCACATCAATAATTGCGAAGCTCCGCAACAGGCGCTTCTATTCCTTCCAGGATCTCAGCGATGCTGTATCGCAGAAGCTCAAAGAACACAATGAGGCGCCTTTCGAGAAGAGGGGCGGATCCAGGATCGAAGTCTTCATCAGCGAAGAGAAGGACTGCCTCAGGCCGCTTCCTGCCGTGCGCTATGAAATCGGCGAATGGGTGTATGGACGCAAGGTCCAGCTGAACAGCCATGTACAGTTCGAAAAGAACTTCTATTCATGCCCGCATGAATACATAGGCAGGAAAGTTGACCTTAGAGTAACGCCATCATCAGTATCAATCTATCTTGATGGGAAGCGTCTCAAGACACATCCCCGGTTCTCCCAGGGCTCTCAAATCGTTACCGTACTGACGGCATCGACCTTCCAAATGGTTCCGGCTTCACTGAATGGACACCTGAGAGGATCTTGTCATGGGCGTCAAGCATCGGGATGGCGACCGGCATCGCCATCTCCAGGATGCTTGAATCCAGGGACTATCCTGAGCAGTCGTTCAATTCCGCCCTCGCAGTACTCCGGCTTTCAAAGACCTATTCCGCAAAGCGTCTGGAGACAGCCTGCGAGATGGCAATAAGAACCATCTACAGCCCCAGATACGCACATCTTAAAGCCATACTCTCCTCCGGGCAAGACGAGCTGTATATGACCCGCATCACAGTCAATGCAATGGAGGCCAAGGGATGCCTGAGAGGCGCGGACTATTATCGCAGCGTAATTGACAAGGGGGTGGATGATGGCTCTGACAGGTGAGACAATCAGAAAGCTCGGGCTCCTGAAGCTCCCGGAACTCGTGTCCATCATCGCCGAACAGGATTCTGTCGCACAGACAATGTCGATGACATTCGACGAGCGCATGGACTGCATAGTGGACCAGCTGTATGAGATCAAGAACGAGAACAGGATCAGGACACTGTCGAAAAGCGCAAGGTTCAAGTACCCTCAGGCGGATCTGTCTTCGATGCTTTTCCTCCCAGAGCGTGAGCTTGATCGGGCCATGTTCATCAACATCTCATCCTGCGTCTTTGTCCAGACCTGCAAGAACATCGTCCTCTATGGACCTACAGGCTGTGGCAAATCCTTCGCGGCATGTTCGATCGGGAAGGCAGCTTGCAGACACCTGTACAAGACAAAGTACATAAGATTCCCTGACCTGATGAGCTCATACAAGGAGCTGGCTGACCACAGCGCGAGGATGCGCTTCCTCAGGCGCTTCTCCCGCTATGATGTGCTCATCATCGATGAATGGCTGAAGGATGTGCCAAGCGACCAGGAGATAAGCTTCATGTTTGAGCTGGTCGAGCGCAGAGAGGATGTCCATCCTACAATCTTCTGCTCTCAGTACAGCCCTTCTGAATGGGTGACTAGGATGGGGGCTTCCGTGAAGTCCGAAAGCATCACAGACAAATTCATCTACGACAGCCTGCTTGTTGGTTTCAATGATTTCAACATGAGAAATTACCTTGCAAAGCAGAACCCCAAGAAGTGGTGCTGAAGTGCATATTGGCATCGGTGCTCATTCTGTGAGCGCTGGTGCTTTTGCGAGCGAATAATCACTGCGTCGCTGTCTATGGTGATTACTACGTATGAACACTGATAAGCCACAGTACAACACAGCAAGAGACTTCCTGAAGATTTTTGCAATCATCGCAATGACAGCGGATCACGCTTCCACAGTATTCCTGAACGAAGGAAGTGACTTGTACACCATCTGTCAGTTCTTCGGGAATTTCACAATTGTGATAATGTGCTTCTTCATTACCCAGGGCCTGAGATACACCAGATCTGTTCTGAAGTATGGAGAGAGACTTCTTCTCTGGGCTGTGATATCTGAAATCCCTTTCTATCTTTTGTTTGGACTGCAGCTGAACATTCTTTTTACTTTGTTAGCAAGCTTAACTATAATCTATTTACTTGATAGAAAAGGACTTCTGACAGCGCTCGCCACTTTAGCTCTGTTCTTCCCGATATCACTGATCTGTGACTGGAGCATTATTGCTCCGGTGTTTACAATCATCTTCAACGTACTCCAGAAGAAGCAGAAAGAACAACTCTCACTAATTCTGATACCCTCTTCCTATTTCATTCTCAGAACAATTCTCTATGCTGAGACACAGGCAGAGTATATCGCAGGTACGATATCAATATTTCTGGCTTCTGCTGTCATCTTTGCTTTGAGAAGCAAGACCGAAGAACAAGGGAAAGGCAGAATTCCCGGATTAGTTTTCTACGCTTACTATCCTTTACATTTAACAATGGTATTATGCGTCGATTCATTCTTAACAGTATATTAGTATCCATAAAACTGTTATTGAATGCACATACAATTATCAATTACCCATAAAAAACTGAAATCAGATAATTACATATAGTGGCTGTAGAATCAGCAAGCAAATTTATCTGTGCTTTTGTGTATTCCGGAATTTCTTCACTAGAATTTCCGTGTGCTGAACTATAATAATTTCTAAGCTTTGATAATGAACTTACAATTTTGGTGATTGATCCAGAAATATTTCTAATAAGAGTATTTTGTGTTGATCCAGGATGAATACCATAAGCTTGGAAAACGGAGTTCTGCAAATCCAATATCTTACAATCTTGTGCTATTTGAATATTCTTCTCTTTTGCCATGTCCTTTAATGCCGAATCAATTGCTGTAATTGAATAGTGAACAGCATCAAGGTACTCACCCCTGTCAATACAAGCTCGCATAGAATCAAAAGCCTGTCGGCATGCTGTAAAAGCTTTTGAGCTTGAGGCATCTATTATCATGGGATGCGGAATATACCTATCATCAATAACAATCAGTTCTTTATGCAACAGTTTCAATGGGATTTTATTTCTTTCAAAAAGATCATTAATTTCTACACGAAATGATTCGTCATTTCCTGCAAAGAGCTCTAAGGCATCCAACACCTTGCATGGACTGATTTTGTCAGTAAGAATCTCTTTTATATCATGTTCCTGTAACTCTTCTGGAATATCTAAATCTTCTTTCAACACTTCAATGGCAGTTGAATTAACCCAATATGAATCAAAATAATCCGGCTGGGTTCTTACAGATATGTCATGTATTTGTATTGATTCCGCAATAGCAAGAAGTAATTCCTTTTTGAGTAGACTAGCAATGGCATTTACATCATGAACCATGGATTCACGAATAGAAAAAGGTTGCCATCCTTTGACAAGATCATATTTCCTATAGCCAAATATAGGTTCGTTAGAAATAATATCCTTTTCATAAAGCTCTACACCGTCCACACGCAATAATTGATTTACCTGTTCGTACAAATTTGTCCAGTTACTCGCTCGAATATCAGGGGCAAAAATGTGTAATATAAATTTCAGATATTCACTATCACAACACCTCTTAAGGTTGAATCTATCATCTTCAAAAACCCAAGAATTACTCCAATCATAGTTTCTTATTCGATGCTGAAAAATATCCTCTTCAGCATTTTTCAAACGTGAATCATAACTTGGCATTTGTTTAAGATTGTAAAGATCAGCCAAAAAAGAAACTTCATCCTTATTACCAGAAAACAAATATGGCACTGTAATCCAGTCAACATCAATTCCATTAAGGAATAAACTCGCTATTTTAGTTCTTGTAACCTGCGTAATCATTAAAATACCCCATTAGGCTCATACTTATTTAGAACCCTAATAATGTGGACTGTTGACAGAACAGCCGTATAACATAATTCAGCATCCATAGAAACAGCTGTTCTTGTATGAGTTAATTCATTTGAGAAATCTACAGCAGCTCTTGCAAATTTAGTTTCTCTTTCACGACTTTTGTTCTTTAGACAGAATGTTACGTACGCATCAAGCATACGTTTTGAGTCGGTTTGGCTAATTTCTACTCCATCAATAGTAGATCCATGTTTTTCTTTTCTATAAACCGTCTGTGCTAAAGTAATTAACAACTCTCGACCATACATGCCAACTGATTGAAAATCCTGAGTTTTATATGCACCTTCTAAGATTTCTTTCATTCTTTGTGCATCTTCATCAACCTTATCCCATCCAGTTTTATCATAATGAAGTAAATTAATACTATTATCCTCAGAACCTTCAATCATATGAATCAAAGGCGAGTAAAGTTCTTTTAGATAAGCTCTTCTACTTTGATAAGTTTTTAATTCCTTATCATTATAGTCGGTATACCAATCCCACAAATCATTATAGTTATGAGCATGTGAAAGACCTAACTTAGATAATACATTACAAAGATACTGGTGCTTTACTTTATATGAGTTGTTTTCCTTGGTATCTCGGATTTGAATAATTCCAGTCCCTGCTTTTACCAGAATGTCCTTCTCTTCATTTATTAATCGCAAAACAGAGTCCCGATTCTCTTTTGGTTGTATTGCTACCCAATCAATATATTTTGTCAGCTTTGCTTTGATTCTAACTCCATAAATTTTAGTATGATCATCTGAAAAGAATGACTGCAAAGAGTTAAGCACCATCTCCTCATATTCACTTTTTTTCTGCAAAATGTTTGAGTATTCGCTAAAAGGTAAATAAAAGTCCAAATAGTAATAATTTATTCCGCCATCCCAATTATCGTGGCTCAAAAAATCAAGTGTATATTCTGATTTCTTTATCAAATTTACAATTACACCATACCCACATTGGCGTAGATCTTGGATAATCATTGATACAAGAGTTTGAACAAGCTCTGCTTCACTATTCACTGATAACCATCCTTAATCATTTTTAAGATACGTAATTTCAAATGCCTTGCATTTCCTGATTTCCTGCACTCTTGAAGCAAATGAAAGCATATCTGTGTCGAATACCTGGAAAATATCGAGTCCTCTTCCGAGGATGATCTTCCAACCATTGTTCAAGATGATGTTTCTATCATGAATCGTGTCAGTGCCATCATAGGAGTATTCGAAATCAATGCCGATTAGAGCAGCGCTATCTTTGATTCTTGACAGCCTCATGTCCTGATCTTCGAAATAATCTCTGTCAGCCTTTGTAAGAAGCGTTACAGATACTTCATCTTCTGGCTTCTTATGATGATATACGACCTCCAGGAATTCCATCAGATTCCTTGTCTGATAAGGCTTGATAATGTATGGATCCTGAATCTCAATCCTGGTTGCTCCGTCAAGATAGTCTCCGAAGAGCTTCTCGTAGGATACTCCGCTCTGATCTTCCTCATAACTGAAGTTTCCTGCTTTTGGTGAAGGAAACAAAGGCCCCAGTATCTTGGCATTGGATTTAAGAGAGTCCGGAATGGTTTGTGTATCCTCAGCTTGTTGTTTCTCTGGCTCTCTCTTTTCTTCAGGGCTTGCCTCGCTTGCCTGCTTCTTGTAAAGCTCCGGGAACTCCTTCTCCTCACGGGCAAGAATCTGAATCTTCTCTTTTGAAGAATTGTCAAGGTAACTGAACTCAGTGTCATAGAATGTCGCATCTATGCGAACAAGCTGATCCTTGACTCTCTTTCTCTGTTCAATTGCAAATTCCAGAATCTCTTTTGCCTCTTCCTTTGTAGCTTCGCCATTGGGATAAATAAGCTTCATCAGACCAGAGAAAGTCTTGTTTATACCATCCTTGTCACGAGTTGTGATATCAGAAGAGAGCGTAAAGTAGTCCTGATAAATGTTCGAGTAATCACGGTTACGCATATAGCGGAGCATCTCGGCAAGATAATCCACTATGAAGCCGTAGCCATCCGAGAACATGTCAAAGCGAATGCTGTCGAACTCCCAGCCGGGGACGAAAGCATGGATACGGTCGATGAAAGCTGAATCATGGTATGCACTTGGAAGCTCTTCAAAGAGATCCGAGTTCTTCAGCATATATGGTACTGTATGCTTTGTATTGCCGACAAAGACCATTGAAGCTTCAGCGTGCATCGTTTCGATACCACGAGAGAAAGATTTGTTGGCCATGTAGTTCTTCATGATATCGACGAGCGCCTTATCAACCTTCTTCGCCTGTCCTGCGAATTCATCGAATGCAACGACATCCCAGAATCCCACAAGTCCGAGCTGATTGCGGTTGTTGTTCACGAAGAGCTTTGCAACAGTGACTTCTCCGCCGGAGAGCAACATGCCGTATGGGGACATTTCAGAGTAGATATGGCTCTTTCCAGTTCCCTTCGGGCCCAGTTCTATGAGGTTGTAGTTTCTCTCCACAAACGGCACGAGGCGGAGCAGATGTAGAAGCTTCAGTCTCTTTGAGAACATATCCGGATTGAATCCGATTGACTGCATCAGTACATCAATCCATTCATCGGATGTGAATTGTTTTCTGCCAGCAAGGAACATGTCAAAGTCGAAGTTCGAGAGCTGTATCGGCTTCAGGTTCTCTATATGCCAAGGAGATGAATCCTTTGATTCTTCATCCAGCTGATAACTCACTGTCGCTATACACCATACACCATTCACAAGCAATTTCTGATGTTTCTTGATGGTGTCGGAATCAACAAGCACCTTAGAGATTCCAAGGTTGGAGAAAGACGCTTCGTATGTGTCCTTCTTCTCATTGAATGTGACAGAGATCATGTCGATGACTTTCTTCTGTCCACGCTCGCTTATCTCAGCTCTGATCTTGTTTGCCTCATTTCGGTGCACATAGTGTGCTGCGAGGATTGACTTGACGCTCTCGATTCCGGCCTTGACCGTTTCCTGATCGTCTGTGGCACAGTACTGCCCAAGGAGGTACTCAAGAACATAAGAAGGGACTATCGCATTTCCCTTCACTTCCTTCACCAGGTCTTTCCTCACGACAAGACCTGGAAAGGCATCATGTATCTTCTGGTCAAACTCTTTCACCTTTTTACCTCCTAGAAATCAAAATCCGAACTCATCGAGCGGGAGAGGATACATTCCTTCTCTGCAATCAAGGTAGTTCTGCCAGATGAAAGGATCTTCTGTATTCTCAGGAACACTGGCCGTCTGTTGTATTTCTCAGATTCCTTGTTAAGGTAGAACACAATCTGGAATTCCCTCTTCTTCGGATCTATAGCCTCACTTGCGACTATCCTCTTCTCGATATCAGAGATAGCAGTGCCATCCTGAGAATAGAAGCCGAATGTAGCTTCATAGCCCTGAACCTTGTCTGAGACATAATCCTCCTGGAAGAATGTCACAACAACACTTCCTGTAGTTATAGTCTTCAGATTCGTGAGTATCTCAATTGAGACATCTGTTATGTCATCCTTACGTGCTTTATCAACCTTGATGAGAGGAATGATTATTTCCTGAAGCGAGAGTCCTCCATGGACGAAGTTCGTGTTTGCTCCCTGCACTCTCATTCTGAGAATTGAGTTTGGGAATGCAACTTCGAGGTCATCATCGTTAGATAGTCCTATATCCCTCAGCTTTGCAATCATGAGAGAATCCGATGACTCAAGGTCGTAGCCTATTGTACAGCGTCTTCCACTGACCTGATGAACATCCTTTCCTCTGACTGAGCCATCTGAGATGTACTGATGAGACTCAAGGTCACTTTCCTGGAACAGGAAACCGTGATCTGCTGTGACATAGATTGTATTCGCATTAGAGGAGCCAAGCTTTCTGATGATGTTCTTGAGCTCATCAATTGCCTCATGAGCCGCCTTGAAGAGATTGTCTTCTCCTTCACGGTCAATCAGGTCATGATAAACATAGATTACAGAGTTATCCTTGATGACCGTTCTGAGATCATCGCTTTTCATCTTGAGGACATGATCAGAATCCAATGCGACGGCTTTGCCATCTGATGCATTCTTCAGGATCTTTTCCCTGTTAACAATCCCCTGTGTACTTACACCGTCCGCATAGACTGCACTTCCATCTGATGAAATTGTAAGTGTCTCATGAGGTAGCAGTGCTGCCATACCAAGCTGTGTATAAGTTGGAGCTGATGCGAGAAGCGGCTGGATTGAAGCCTTGTAACGTTGCTGAGAATTGATCTCACTTACAAGTTCATCTCCAATTTCATAACGCATGGCATCGGAAATGAGGACAACAGCCTTGTTTCCTCTTATCTGGAGATTCTTGATGTTGTAGTGGTAGAAGATACTCTGTCTCTGGATATTTCCATCCGTTCTCCAGCCATTCTCAAGCAATTCTTTTGCAAACGGTGTCCACTTCTCTCCAAGTGGAATGAGGAAGTTTGTCACATAAGATGACTCGACTTTATCCGAGAGAGCCTCCATGTCTGAATTGATGTTCAGGCAGGTGCGGACTTGTGTCTTGAAGTTCCTATATGCGTTGTCTATATGTGACCACTCTTTGACGTATTTGCTTATTCCTGCATCAGGAGTATCCATTGCGAGAGAGATGTTCTTCACGGCATCCAGCATTGTCTTTGCCAGCACGATGCTCTGATAAACCGAGCTGTATTCAGAATACCAGACTGAACTTCTTCTTCTCTCTGCAATCTGTCTGATTGCCTCAATTCCCATCGTCTGATTAAGTGTACTGGCTGTAAGCCGTGCAATGATCTCTTCTTCGACAAAAACGTAATCATCAAACGTAGAGAGAGACTCAATAGGGACATCTGCCAGATGCTTAGGCGCAGAAAGTTCCTCAGCTGCTTTATCTGAGAGAGTTTTATATAGTCCGGAATCTTTGAATTTCCCTGAGTCCTTCCAGTGCTTCAGCAGGCCATATGCATCTGCCTGGAGTGTTGTAGCAGAACCAAGGAAGTGCTGAAGTGAAGTTTCAAATACAGAAAGATAGAAATCTTCAATGCTCGGATTTTCCTTCGAATAGCCGTAGAGAGAAGCAATATCATTCCATAAGAGCTGATCAAGGCCGTATTCCTTTACCGTCTCATAGAGCTCTCCATCATCAGCATAGGCAGCTACAAGGGAATCAATGATCATCTGGAGATTGAACGAGTCTTCCCCTGCTGTAGTTGCAAGAAGCAGATGCTCAAAAGCCTCCTCGCTCATATCCGGACTGATCAATGAATTAAGCTTCTTCACAAGTTTCTTGTTGTCAAAGAACGGGAGATGCTTTCTGAGTGTTCCTATGAATGAGTGTGGCAGATTAAGATCCGAAAGGAGAATAGACTCCTTATCAGTCCTGAACACGGTATTTGACAGCTGAATGTCGAGAAGCCAGTTGTCCTCATATTCAGGCTCATCCTTCTCATAGTAGACCAGGAACTTCTTCTCTGGCTCTTCTGTGAGAATTCTGTACTTGATTGCAAAGTCGTTGTATTCAGAGGCTCTGATGAGCGTAACTCCATCCGGCATCACATCAAGCTGATCGGAAAATTCTGAAGATGGATCATACCAGAAGACGACCCTATGTGATTCAAATTGCTTCGTGAGATTGCTTAACAAGGTATCATTCATCTTATTCAAGCTCCTTGATTACATGCCAGGAACCAGATTTCTTTGAGCCAAGACGTTCCAGATAGCCGTTTTCTCTCAACCACTCAATATCCCTGTAGAGTGTTCTTTCTGGAATATTCAATGCTGATACCAATTGTTCAATTGTGCTTTGAGGTTTTCCTTTCAGTTCCGAAATAATCCGTACCTTCCTGGAATATACAGAATCTTCTTCTGAAGTTTCTGCAGTTTTCTTATCTGCCAAGAATCTGGTTAACCTGCCATTAGGGTCATTTATTCTGCCATTTAAACTGCCACTAGCATCATTTATACTGCCATCAGGGCTTTCCTTTGTCAGTTTATCCATCTGTGCAAGTACCTTTCGGTAGTCAACAACAGAGTCGCTATTAAATGCCCTATATTTTTCGATTGCCTTGTATAGTCTGGAAGCTTGAAATGTCACGCAGAAATCAAGTCCAGTGGAAGCTGTCTCAAACAAAGGTTCAGGATTTCCAGCGTCCTTGCATGAATCAATCATTTTGGTGATGCCTGTACCGAATTTCTCAACAAGTCCGGCTTTATTGAATGCATTTGATATGAGCGGATTGATATGCCGGGATTTATGGTGTTCCACAGTCCAGTCCTCATCAACAATAGCTCTGTTGAGTATGCTGAGCGAATGATCATAAACCTTAATCAGGATAGATTGTCCTGATGACCAGTCGTTATGCATTAAAGAGTTAAAGACAGCTTCTCTAAGTGCGTCAAACGGGTATGGATATGTCTCAATCCTTGTAGGCATGTCGTAGGATATGAGTGCATAAAGATATTTCACCTTCAGGATATCAAGGATGCTTCTGCTGAGCATCATCAGAGATCCTTTTATCTCATCACTGCTCACTACATCCGCATCATTTCTCATCTTGCCAATAAGTATGGATGCGCCTGGTACCACTTTTGATGGTTTTCTATGGAACAGGAGAACAGCAGCAACGGTAAGCTTTCCATCTTTGATAAGCTCAAGCTCTTCAAGAATCTTCTCTCTGCTTTCAAGGGCTTTGCCGCTTATACGGCCAGATGCAACAGCCTCTTCCCTGAAGATCTGGAAACTCTCTTCATCGAGGTCATCAATCGAGACATTATCAACAATTGATGAATCCCATGTCCTGTTCCTGACTTCAATCAAAGCATTCTGCTGCTGAGTTCCTTCCACTTTGAAATTGGCAGTCCCGATACGCTTGTACATGCTTCCCTGATAGAAGACAGGAGAGTCTGATTTGTGAACTATAATCTCGATATAGAGGCCATTGTCATCTCTTTTTGCATCAACAGAGACATTAGAGTAGTTCAGAGCCTGGACTATGCTGTTAGGAATTGTTTCAAGCAATCTTCTGGTCTCATTGACTCCAAGATCCACAGTGTTGCCATCGTCATCTTTGCCGATATATATCTTCCCACCGGAAGCATTGGCCATTCCACAAATCTCATCAAGAAACTCCTTCTTCCAGATGACTTTGTATTCTATGTTCTGCAATTCGAAATCTTCCATCCTCACCTCACTTGATTGGTTTCAGAGCATTCCCGAGCTTCTGATAATTCACCTTCACTCCATCATCAAGATCGAATGTCAGATGCTTGATTGCAAGAGGATAAAGAACATTCATCTCATAGTCGTTGAGATCCTTGTCTATGTTCTCATATTCAACCTTCTTCTTGGTCTCTCCAGCATCCTCAGCAAGCTTGATCTGAAGGCGGATCTTATCTCTGAACTGTCTCAGATAATCAAGAACGACATTGGCTGTGTTCTCATTATAGCGATGCATATACACCAATGCCTGGAAATACCCCTTTGGAGATGAGAACATCCAGTAGATAGGCCTCTTCTGATAAGTCTTCAGATGATCCTTGTAGAAGTCCTTATAGAAGTATTCCCTGATTGATTTCCCAAGAGCATTCTCAATGAACTTGAGATTCTCATTGAGGCTGTCATGTCCGAATTCTTTCTCAACAAACTTGATGAAATAAGTCTCTGCATCATTCTTGAACCAGGAATCGCCAAGGACAGGAATGACATTATCGCTGTCTGGAACAAAGCCAGAGTAGGAGGAGATATCAAAATCACCACCTGCAAAGGCAAGTCCAGGACGTGAAGCATCATAGCGTCCAAACATACAACCGACCACATAGGAGATGAATGACTTGATGACATCTTCCTTTGTAAGTGCATACTGTCCTTTCTTCATTGACTCTGGAATCTCTGCCTTTGAATCAAAGATCCTATGTACTGATACCATTGAATCATCCTCTTCCGGAGTGAGCTCATCCTGAAGGCCATAGATATCGATGAAGATTCTGTTCAGCTCTTCTTCATTCTTTTTGAGGTGGAAGAATGCCTTATTTGCCCAGTCTTTATAGCGGAGATAGGCAAACTCAATAGGACTCCATGCTGTTCTTGAACCATCAATTCCATTCTTGAAAATCATGTTATACTCATCATCTCCAAGATATTCCTGAAGTTCCTGATCATCCTCAAAAGCAAAGCCGTCAGTCTCAATGATGTTCTTATCAAGCAAAGGATGGATGGAGAAATCCCAGGAGGTCTCAAAGGAGTCCCAGTTTAATCTTGAAATATAAATATTCCTATTTGTTATCTTTTTTACTATTTCAGGATTTTTATAGATGAACGGTATTTTATTAATTTCGCCGACTTGAAAATTAATCGTTGGACTCAAAGCTTTTGCATATTGAATAATAGCATTAGAATTCAATAAGCCAAGGCTATAAATTAAATTATCACCATCGGCAAAAGCTGTAGGACAGCCAGAATTGAATATCATGCCAGCTGGAGAAAATCGGACACAAAACCCTTTTGTTGAAACTCGTGTCCAATTAATACCTTCTTTAAAATAAAACTGTCTAGATGGCAAATGATTTCCCGATTGAATAAGTAAATCATAATTAACCTTATCAAAAGCTATAATATATTCTAAATTCCCATACCATTTGCGATATTCACCGCCCTTTGTATGTGGAACCCATTTTTTTCTTCCATTAACATCAAGATTGTTTTTTGCATCAAAGATTAGTTTTGTAGAATCAACCTCAAACCATGTTCTAATAAATTTTTCATTATCTCCTGTATCTAGCCCGACTCTAGTATCAATAACATCGCCTATTTGTTTATATGAAGTAAAATTATTAAACATTGATGGTGATATCCAAAATGCAAGAATACTATCCGGAAGAGATAGAAAACTATTTTGCTTTAGGATATAAAGTCTGTTGCTTGTTTTTATTGCAGATAATATGGCTTGGATTTTTTCTGCTTCAGATTTCCCCTCTGTCAGAGAAATAAAGCTTGAGTTATTCTTGCTGGTTTTATTACTAATTACGAATGCTGCAGTAGATACGACCTCTCCTCCAATAGAGTCAAAGCCTCGTGGCCCTATATGAATTAATGAAAGAATTGTTTTTTCTGATAAGATTAAATTCCGTAGGCCGACAGTTCTTGCAAGGAACATCCATCCATGTAGCGTAATCATAGCAAGGAAACCTTTGTTATAAAGGAGCTTAAAGTTTCGCTCTATGAACATTATACCAACATCTTCTTTGCTGTTTGGATATTGCCCTTTTGCAAAGTTCTGAAGGACTGGATCCGAAGACGATGGGGCAAGATAGGGAGGATTAGTTATGACAATGCTGTACTTTCTCGCCAGATACTCTGCCTGATTCAGGACTGTCTTCACTCTTTCTCTGAGAGGGTTCTCATCTGAGAACATGTCATTTGAGTCTGGATTTGCTTTCAGCGTGTTTTTCAGGAATGCTATGTTCGATATCGATGGAGTGATGAGGGAACCGAGGACGTCTGCATTTTCGAAGTCTTTCATCAGATCCATGAGTGTCAGCGATGGATTTTCAAAGAGATTGATGACGTTTGGAAGCTCTTCTTTGTCGAATACGACTTTCTGGAGGATGCAGATGTTTGGTGTGATTCCTTTTCTGAGAATTCTTCTGCTTTTTTCTCTTGCCTTCATCATGAGGGCAAAGTAGGCAAGCTGGCCAGCTCGCTTATCGATTTCAATGCCATAGAGGTTGTCCTCGATAATATGCTTTACAGCGTCATTATCCGTGTATCCGCATTCTGTGTAGATGTCGAAAAGGAGATCAAAGGCATATGTGAGCATATGGCCGGATCCACAGCAAGGATCGAGTACTTTTATTTCCTCTGGGCTATCAAGTCTGATGAAGTCTGTTTCCTTGTCTGCTGGTTCTATGTAGTATTTCATCTTTGTTTTCAGAGAGGAGTCAGGATGGTTAAGCATCCAGAGACGGCCAAGAGAGTTCTCGACAAGGTAGCGGACTATCCACTCGGGAGTGAAGAGCTGAGTAGCAGCAGGAATCTCATCCTTACCCGCCTTCTTTCCTTTCTTGAAGGAGGCGAATACTTCATCCTTCTTCTCTGAGATATAGTACTGATAAAGCCATCCGATGATCTCGACAGATTCTGTATCATCCTTGCTTATGGCATTCACAGTCTTTGTGATGATGGATTCTGAAGAGAGAAGATCATCCGGAAGAAGCAGATCTGTATAATCTTCAATCTTCTCAAAGAGCAGAGGAAGGCTGTTGTTGAGGTGGTTACATGAAGCGACAAGAAGGATACGGTAGATTTCGGCCTGTGGATTCTTTGATGTTATTGAGCCGTCAACAAGGCCACGAATCCTTTCCCTATCCTTTATGCTTGTGACAACATCTTCATCAATGATTCCAGAAAGTGCCTCAGAAAGAATTTCAGGAAGTGTCTTTCCTTCTGCTGGAGAGACTATAAGCGTGGCGTTGTAGCCGGAGGCATCCATAAAACGGAGAGCAGAGATTCTGTTGAACCAAGTATAGGCAACCTCTTCAACAAGGGCATCTTCATCACTTTTGAGTTCCTCAAGATGCTTGTTAAGTGCATTCACTGCATTTCTGTTCTCAATGAGATCGATTGAGGCATCGCCTTTCTGAACCAGGTTAAGCCTGGCTTTTACTTCCTTCTGGAGCTGTATTCTTGCTTCCTGTGCAAATCTTTCGAGTGCGCTTCCCTTCATATTATTCCACCGTATATCCTTCGTTGATTCTGTCCATCATTTCCTTCTTGAGCTTCTCAATGAATGCAGTTACATCATCTGCTGTCTTTATAGGAGCAGTAACATGAGACGCCTGGATTGCTGAAAGCCTGATGATCTTCTTCTCCTGGGCTTTTTCCTTGCCTTCTTCAAGAAGAGCTGCAATCCCACGTTTCGTATCCTTGATGGTAAATGTATTCGTGTTGTTGAGCTCATCAAGGGAGGAGATTGCAGCTATCTTTGTCCTTGCTGCTGATACCAGTTCGCTGATATGTTCCTTCTGATCTTCATCAAGCAGACGATAGGCTGTCTCCTTCTGGACAGACTCTGCGTACTTCTCGAAATCATCAAGGGCATCATTCTTTGCCTTTGTCACAAGCTGGGAGATGCTGAGCTTGAGTGCACTGACATGTTTATCAAGCTCACTGAGTGATGAGTTGTTGTAAAGATTCTTATCATTCAGGATGGAAGTAATCTTGTTCCAGGATACGGTATCAATCTGATCCTTTATACTTTCATTTCGTCTGATGAGACGTTCAGCATCCTCATACTTATCGATGTTCTCCTTTCTGCTGGTGAATGTGAGGAATTTGTCAAAATAATCCTCTTTTGCATCGAGAATCTCATCGCTAATATCTTCGAAATCATCAGAAAAGAACCAGAGATAATCCTGTCCTACAGCATTCTGAAGAATTGTCAGCTTATCTTTTATTGTCTCTGTGAACGGATAGCGGAGGGAATAGGCCTTGTCTCTTACAGCATCATATGCTTCCTTGATTGCCTTCGCTGCCATTCCTGCCGTGTTCTTCGCATCGTCATAAGAGCACTTCAGATTTGTGAAGTCAAAAATGAAGTTCTTGAGCTCCTTGATCTTCTTTGGATCTATGTCCTGGCAAAGTTCGATTACAGTCTGACCATACTGTGAAGATGAGAACAGGAATCCTTTCAGAGTTGCAGGATTATCAACGACCTTTCCATCCTTCTTAATGTTGATGAGGCTCTTCCTCATAAGAAGGATGAGGTTGTAGATCAATGCCGTCTCAGGCCAGCCGTATGGCTTCTTCCTGAACTTATCAAGAAGGGATGAGATAGTTGTTGTGATCCTTTCCTTATCGATTCTCAGCTGATTGAGAATCTGAGTCTCAGCTTCTGATGCTGTCTCCTTGAAGAGCTCTGAATCAACATTCTTGTCGATAAGTCCTCTTGCGTTCATCTCTCCTGATGATTCTTTTGTGATCATCTTCAGGTTTGGATAGACTTTCTCGATGAGAATCTGGAAAGCTCTTTCAACACGGGCCTCGACTCTTGATGAAGCTGTCACATCAAGAGCTGTTCCCGAGACATAGAACTCAGCCTCGCTCATCATGTCCCTGACAGTGTTCTCAATCTCCTCACGCCTTGTTGTGTTCCTCTCACCTTTGGCTTTGAGAACTTTTTCTCTGTCTTCAGAGACTGTCATTCCGGCATTGTTTTTCACATACTGTTTTGTCTTCAGGTAGAGAAGAAGATCATCCGCAAGCCGTTTGTCCGGTTTCAGAAGCATCACAAGCTCTGTATCCGGAGACGTGAGAGTATCCCTGTACTCTGGGTGCGAGTCGCTTCCACTGAATGGAGTGAGAATATTGATGCTGATTTCAGCATTCCTTGAGACAACAGTTTCTCCGTCTATCTTTCTTGTGAACTGGTAGCTTGTGAGATTTCTTTCATCTTGAGCCTTTGTAACTCCGGAAAGGATATTGTCATAGATGATTGCTTTGACTTCATCTGTGAGATCCTTCGGAGGAACATAGGTCTGCTTTATCTCTTCCTCAACATCCTTTTCCTCGTTTGTCAGGAAGTCGTACTGGTCACCATTGCGCTGGATGTAGGTTTCCTTTGTAAGCCTGTTAAGAGCCTCTTCTGTCTTCTCGACAAGTTCTGCAGGATTGTCATTGAAGCTTGTAAGTAGCAGAACACTCAGGTTGTGAGCAGTCGGCTTGAATTCCCTCTGAAGGTATTTCACGAGAAGGAGTGCCTTCAGGACTCTGATTGCAAATGGGTTGTCAACAATGTTGTTTTCAGCAAGATCTATCGATCTCTTGAAGTTCTCTTTCAGGAGATCCTTGAGGCCGTCATACATCACGTCATAGGGAATGAGCGATGTTCCGACATTTGAATCTTCTCTTTCAGCAAAGTCCCTGAGAACCTTATGGAAGACATCAAGCATGGATCTTGCGCCTGTTGATGTATACTCGCCTGGGAATGCATTGTGCAGTGACAGGGTTTCCAGCGTCGTCTTGAACATGTCGAACTGGTAGGTGACAAACGGATATGTCGTGACGAACTCATCCTTGTCCCTGTAGACCCTGTATTTCTTCGGCCCATTCACAAACTGGAAGAGCGTATTGAAGTTCTCCTTCTGGATCTCATATGCCGATCCGACAATCTTCTTTCCTTCCTCATTCTTCTCAAGAAGCCTCTTCTGGATAACTTCATTGACGTTAGCATTCGAGAGGGACATCTTCACATAGAATCTGCCCATGATTTTGCTGATGTCGGTCTTGTCCTGCTTGTCGAGGTTCTTCACAAACTTCTCAAGCTCATCCTGGCTTGTGACCATGACCCAGGATCTGTTGCCTGTGACAGAGCTGAGGCTTGTTGCAATCTCCTGGAGATCAACCATGAGACGACTGGATCTTGCAACGAACTGGCCGACTTCATCCACGAAGAAGTTCAGGCGGAAGTCCGGGCCTTTTGAATCCATGTACTCCTTCACCTGTACTGCGAAGTCGTGAATGCTGATTTCAGCTTCATAGCTGTCGAGAAGATCCTGATCTTCAGCATTCCCGGTGACTTCAGCAAATGCCTTGATTATGTGTCTGTTGTTTATGTTCGGCTTCTTTCTTGCCTCTTCCCAGACCTTTCCTGAAATCTGGTTGAAGGTTTCCTTGAACTTCTCAAAGAGTCCTTCCTTGTCAAGTTCCATCTCGAAAGCGGCAATCTTCGGATTTATTCCGTAATAGCCGCAATGCTCATAGAACTTGCGCTGAAAAATGTGGAGAATAGGTTCCGATTTATCGTTCTGGTTGTACTGGACGATGTTGAAGAGGATGCTCTCTGATGGGATGCTTGCAGCTTTTCTCATCTGTCCAAGGAGCATCGGATTTTCGCAGAGCTTATTGTCAAAGTAGGAGACAGCTTTCTTCCCATCGATATCGCTGTTTGCGATGAGGTATGAGAGAATCTTCAACAGGTGTGATTTACCACAGCCGAAGAAACCTGAAATCCAGACACCGTTGTAGACGGGATTATGCTCGTTGTATTTCTCAAAGAAACCGTCAAGGCAGTTTGCGACTTCATTCGTGATTACGTATTCGCTGAACTCCTCTCCAAGAGTAGACTGGCTGTCTGTGTTGATAACTCCATTAATGTCCCGTGCAATCTGATTGGTGAAGATGGATTCGAATTTCAGTGCCATCAGCGAACCTCCGTGAATATGTTGAATGCTCTGTAGTAGTTCTTGTGTTCAAGCTTTCCGAAAAGCTGCAAAGCAGAGCTTCCTGTGACCTTGTCGTAATTTCCAGGATAGAAGACGACTATCGGGACAAGTCTATTGAGAAGGGTTGGCAGTTTTTCTAGAAGCGTATGGATTCTTATGAAAGGATAGGCTTCCCCAATACCATTCATGAGTACAAGATCTGGAGCGCTTTCATTGATAATCGAGGCAACCTTCGGCGCAAACTCTGTGTCATTGTCGAGTACTCCCTCGAAGTCCTCCATGATGTTCTTGTGCGTAAGAGAAGGCTCTTCAAGATAATCCTCAAAGTCGCCTGAATCCTTGAGCATTTCAATCATGATTTCATACACATTAACCTTGAGAACTTTTCGGCCTTTCCTAGTTAAAGTCTTTGCAAGATTTTCCAGCATGTCGTTGTATGAGCTGACATCTTCTGGAGGGAATGCACATATATAGTTGGGAATCTCAGCCCCGACATATTTCTTCTGGATGAATTTGTCATCATCAAGAAGATCAAGAAGGAAAGCATATCTTTCGTTATAGGACATTTCCTTGCTGCTCATCTGGAACCTCCTGCAACACCTGGAAAGAATCTCATATCAGATCCGATTGCTGCGACTGTTTCATTCGCAAGCATGGCTTCCTTCAGCTCGTTTGACGATGAAAGATATCCAAGACTCTTAAGGTTTCCGAATAATACGGATTTTGCCTTCAGCCTTGAGGCTTTCCCGATGTTTTCTATTTCCTGATGTTCACAGCTTTCCCTTGAGAGGAATTCATTCCATTCTCCTGGGGACAGATGAAAATCATGCTGAATGTATTTCTGATTGATCACAGTGTCTGCAAACTTCCCTATCAACGGATACGTCCTGCAGAAAGCAAGCCACATCATTGCTCGTTGTGTATCTGCATTCTGAGAAGCAAGCAATTCAAGTTCTCTGTCATCAAGCGCCCGGAGAAGCTTCATCGTATATGCAAGATATCTTGCTGCGGAGGCTGTTTTCTCAATCTTCATGAGATTGTTATCCATGGCCTCCTTCCGGCATGGTTCCCAGTCTTCAGTTTCAAGATATCGTTTTGCCAGCCAAGAGGCTGGATTGATTGCCAGTCCGGATATGGTTGGCAATGAGAGTCTATCATTCATTCATCAGTCCTCTGTTTCTTGAATGCCTTCAATCTTCTGTCTTCAGGCTTTTCTGTCTTTGTCGGGATGAGCCAGAGATTGCCTTTTTTGACAGCATCCGGAATCAGATTCCGGTCGCAATAGTGGATGACCATCCTGACGGTAACCCCCCAATGTTCCGCCATTTCCTTGGCTGTTGAATAATCGTCAATCGAAAGCATATTGATAGTGTATTTCTTGTTTAGGAAATTTTCAATTAATAAGTCTCTCAATTTGGAAAATAGGCTTTAAAAATATGGAATGGTTTGGATTTGATAGTAATGTATACGTTGGGCAAGATAAATAAAGGGCGTTTACGTTCAAATCATAACTCTCGAAATATCAATAGGTTATAGCGTTTACGCTTGGAAGGCTTTCCAGCCTAATCGTAAACATTGTTTTCAGGGTAATAATTTCCGACATAATAGACTTTCTCAAAACTAGGTTTTGTATTGACGATTAACAAATGTAATATTACAATACAAAATATAAGGATCAAAAACAATGTCTGAATATAACTGGAGCTATCTGCCTACCAACAAAAAAGAAGTCATTTCCGTTTTGGATAGGGCGAGCAAAGATATTGTCAATGAAATGAGGAATACCCCAAAACATACTTTGCAATATTACAATGCTCTGTCTTTTCTTCTTGATAAAGTTATCGTAGAAATATCAACCAGAAACATCTTCAATGCACCTGATGAATGGTATTATTCGTTTGAAGTATCAAACAGAAATGCCAGGCTATATCTGAAGCATATCCATAAGCTCGTTCCAGCCGAAAATGCGGATGCAGCTGATAATGAGAAGTACACTGTTGAATTTGATGAATGCTTCTCAATTATCAATTATCCTGTTGAGAGTTTTTCCGTTGAGGAATATGCAAAAGTGACAAAATCAGAACCTGTCACAGTACGCCAATGGATCCGGAGGGGCAAACTAAGAAATGCTTTCAGAATTGGAGGTGAGTGGCGCATTCCCACAATATCAGACATCCCATCCAGAGGATATTCCCCTGTCACTTATTATGTGAATTGCGAGTATATTCCTCTTCGCCTGGATACTCTCTCTTCTGGCATTGGGATTCACAACTTGACCATAACCCCTCAAGGCACAGGAATGTTCAACATCATTGTAGACGGAAGATGTCTTGCCGTTCCTCCCAGGCTGTTTACAGAACAAGAAAGAATTGAAATTGAGCAAGTTTTATTAAGCAATCCCAATATATCAAATTCTGATTCTCTGGTGGGACTCTGGCCTAATGTCTATGAAGTATCACGTATACTACCTGTTAGAAGAACAGGCGGCATGAGGCTACCGGAAGGATGGAATAGGAATTTGTTTTAGGAGGTGACAAATGAATTCACATGCTGATGTAACAGTAGGGAAAGAACTTGTATATGCACTCAATCCTGAAGGAAAAAATGTATACATCGATGATGTAGGAAATGGCCTGAACTGCAATTGTACGTGTCCTGCTTGCGGAGGCCAGCTTATAGCTAGGAACGAGGGAAAGAAAAACAAACATCACTTCGCTCATTATAACAAAGCTGAGTGCGATTATGTGTGCCAGACGAACATACATTGTTTGGCTGAAGAAATTCTTAAAGAAGAGAAGACGATTATGTTGCCACCAGATTTCGAGAATTGTGGAAACTGGCGTTGTGTATACGACCCTCGAACTTTCTGTTGTACGATTGATCATATTGAAAGCGAGAAAAGAGTATCTGATATCATCCCAGATATAGTTATTACCTCTGGGCAGGCAACCATCTTAGTAGAAATATATGTCACACATGCTGTCGATGATGAAAAGCGAAAACGTATAGAGAAAATTGGAAACTGTTTCGTTATTGAAATTGGCCTGAACGATTTGGCATATAAGGATTTGACAAAAGAAGAACTAAGAGCTTGTCTCAAAGATCTTAATAGAGTGAAATGGATTTTCAATCCAAACACATATCCTCTGCATAAAAATTATGATACGTCGATTGAAAGATATAAGATAGATAAAGAAAGAAATCTTGTTGTCTGTCCGCAAGGCCGACTTCACAGAAGGTCTCTTTCATCATGTTTGAACTGTTCTATGTATCACGGGACAGATGGTAATGAAGTAAAATGCTATTACTCGTGTGTTTTTTCTAATAAACCGCAAGAAAAGTTACCTGCATTGCAGCCACTAAAACCACACATGAATATGGTTCTCCAGCCAGGAGATATGAGACCATTGAGTGCTTTTGGCGGATTGCCATTAAAATAAGGATAAGGAGGGAATAAGACATGAAGAGATTTATTTTTTTCCATATTTGAGAATTGGTGGCTTTTGAGTCTACCAGGACAATATATGTCCTACCAGCTGTCCTATCATGAGGTTGCAATCAGGAGGAAACCTCATGGAAGAATTCAACTTCATCGAATATCTGAGGACGGAAAAAAGGCTCAACAACTACCAGATCGGCAAGATCCAGGAGCTTCTGGATTCCTTTGTAAAGGATGACAGCCACAGCCATGTATCTTTCGGGTTCTGTCCAAAGTGCGGGAAGTTCCACCCTCATGTCATCAGGAGCGGTTTTGCCGGAAGCGGGAAACAGCTTTACAGATGCACGGAATGTGGCAGACGCTTTTAATGCCTCATCTATCGAATACTGCTCTATGGATGGGCATAGCGATGACAAGGTGCTCATCACCCTGTCGGAAAGGTTCTGGTACAGCGCATAGTTCGAGCTGAATACGCTTACCCCCTTCCTTTCCATGGAATCCCTCACCTGCGCATAGACATCGCCCCTTGAGAAGCCAAGGTCCTTTGCCTCGCGGTTCAGTGCCACCACAACCCCATCATTGTTGGAGAGCACCGCTATCGGGGAATGGTAGAGGTCTGGCCTGAAAAGGCGCTCGCATGATGCATAGAAGCTGTTGCAGTCACAGAGGCCTATCATAGAATCTTCCTCACTATCCCGGTTACGACGCCGAATATCACGAGCTCCTGCAGGTTGCCGAACAGCATATCCGGATAGCTGCCGTTCTCCGCATGCAGCACGGCCTGTCCGTCCAGGAGAAGCCGCTTCAGGGTGAATTCGTCATCAATGCATGCCACGACTATAGCCCTATGGAACGGTGCTATGGCCCTGTCGACGATGAGGATGTCATCAGGCAGTATCCCTGCGCCTATCATGCTCAGGCCGCTTGCCCTGAGGGCATAGACCGATGGCTTCCCTGTGCCAAGGTATGAATTGAAGTCAAGCTGATGCTCCTCATAGTCCTCCGCAGGGGATGGGAAGCCGCATATGATGACAGGGATATCCTCAAGCATATAACCCATTATAGTAACTTATAAGGCATAGTAAAGTAACTTATCAAGATTAATTGCAATCCGCTAGGTTTACGGAATGGGACAGGAAACCGCCTTGTCGGATGAATGGCTTTATTGCATATGATTATCGCCCAGCATGCCTTGGTTGACTGACGAAGAGAAGCATCAGAAATCTGCTGAAAGGTATGTTATCTCATCAAAAGGTACGCTGGTTTTATCAAGGAAATCATGTTTAGCCCTTTAATGATACTCAGTAGACTTTCATTCCATTTATGATAAGCGATGGAACACCAGAAGAGTTCGTATAACTGATTGAATATGCCTTGCCGTTAATAGTCAGATTTCCTATGAGGGAAGAAGTGCCTGTATTTTGCCGTGACGATGTTACAACCGCATTTTTCCCTATTGAAAGAGACATCAGAGTCGCTGTAGGCGAGATGGAACATACATGATTACTTTTGAATGTATAAACTATTGAAGTTATACTGGTCCCCTCCGAAACAACACCTGCTTCCTTCAGATCAGTGACATTCGACAGTACATAACTTCTTGCAATTCGTGCGCCTTCATAAACCAGGCTTATCTCATCGACGGTTAGAACATTGCCATCACTGGAATCGGGATTAGAAGGAGTTGGATTGGTATCCGGAACGGTAACACCTGGGTTTGGATTATTCGACTCATTATTGCTTCCTCCTGAAGGAGAACAAGCACTGAATACAGAGAGTGATACAAGTATAGCAATAATGAATGGAGCCGGTTTTCCCATAGTGGACACCTTCCTGAGCAGATTTAGTAATCTACAGGTAAAATGTAGTTCTGAGAATAGCTACTGTCAACGGAAGAATATTATAAGTCCTTTTTGAGCAATCATCTGAAAATGGTATGGAATCAGTCCATACCTGTAGAAATGAATCATCTCAACCAAAGAGTCAATCAATGGGAATCATATCGAGACATTCAGAAGATGACAGCGGACTACTCATGCGCAAAGGTTCTCTGCTTTTCCAACTGCGGGACTCGGGATATTCATGGCCAGATGCGTCAAGAATCCGAAATGCGATACAGTCGGCATCACAGATATCCGACAATAGATACAGACCCGTTTCGATTGCTGTCCACAGCAAGGAGGATTCCCGGCTGCTCCATCCTCCTCAGAATGCTTCTTTCACTACAGGCCCGCCCCGTCTGGATCCAGTCGGGACTCCCATGTCAGCAATGGCTGTTTTCCTATTCAGCAATCCCGTTACATGGAGATTCAACCACACAGCTAAACAGCAATCCAGCTGTCTATCATGGTGGAAGGCCTTATGGCTATTCCGCCTCCGCAGTCGGCTGCCAGGGGAACAACCCAATTGCCTGCCTTTTTCCCCTTGGATCCCCATTTCCCGCCGGTGCAGAATCCAGGGATCTTTCCTTTCCCTCGATTCATCCAACCCATCCCTATTACTCCCATGCCATCGCCTTATGCAGGGGACAGGCTCCTTTCAGGAATCTCCTTGGCATCAGGCTTTCCTGGCATGGAGGAGCGATGGGGCTTTCTCTGTCAAGGGCAAGGCAAGCCGCTATGCGGCCCTGTGACATCGCTGCGCCTGCCATCGCTTTCATTCCCGTAACTGTCCTTCCGGGGAAGCGTATGGCTCCCGGAAGGTTGGTGACCTGAGGGAATCGCCCTTCGGGCATCAGGAGTGCTTCCTGAGCGCCCGGCACCGACTAGCCCAAGTGATGAGGCCAATGCCTCTGAACTACGTTAGGAAGGAATGAATAGGCACTCCGGGATATTGCCCTAGTCCCGGACACTGCGGCATATGGCTAAACAGCCCTGCCAGGCAGGGGCAGTGCCATATGCGGAGAAACCCTTCCATAACATCGGCGAAGGGCGCCGGGGAGGAAAACCCCGGTACGGCAGCGGAAGCCGGCCTAGAAGGCGTCTTATCCGCATCCTGTCCCGTCTTCGCAGGAAAGACGGGATGGGTTCTCATCCTTTCCTGCACGATGCCGATAAGGAGCGGCAATCAATATGGTATATGTGCTCAATGGCGATGGCTCTCCGCTCATGCCATGTACGGAGGCCAAGGCAAGGCATCTGCTCCAGAGGAAGATGGCAGTGGTGGTAGAAAGGATGCCCTTCACGATAAGGCTGTGCTTCCAGGTTGATGGGGGCAACGGCCAAGATGTAATCCTGGGACTTGATGCCGGCTCGAAGACAATCGGGATATCAGCGACATCCGGGAACAGGGTGCTGTATGAAGCTGAGGTGGCGATACGCCAGGATATATCCAGGCTTATCGAGGCAAGGAAAATCCTCAGATCCAATAGACGAAGCAGGAAGACTAGATACCGTAAGCCTCGATTCGACAACCGCAGGAAGCCGGAAGGTTGGCTTCCTCCCTCCATCGAGGCAAAGGCCCGTGCGCATGTGAATGCCATAGCCGCTGCCTGCGCTATCCTGCCGGTTACGAGGATAATCATCGAGATCCAGAAATTCGATATCCAGAAGGCGGTGAGTCAGGTTATGGTCGGTAAGAATGGCCAGCAGGCAGGGAAGCGGGCCTATGGGAATATCAGGACCTATGCAATGGCTCGCGATGGCTACAGATGCCAGCATTGCGGCTCTGGCAAGGACCTGCAGGTGCATCATATCATCCCGCGAAGCCAAGGCGGCTCCGACCGGCCCGGCAACCTGGTCACGCTCTGCAGGAGATGCCATCATGGCCACCATAACGGCAAGCCTCTCATGCTCAGTCCCCGTGATGGCTTCATGGGCTTTAGCTCCATGTCGGACATGAATGCGATGAGAGGTGCCATCCTTGATAGGCTGACTGCCATGTATCCAGATAAGGAGGTCATCTGTACATATGGCTACATAACGTACTGCGAGCGGAAGAGGCTCGGGCTCCCGAAGGCGCATCACATCGATGCAAGATGCATCACAGGAAATGGCAGGGCAGTGTCAGATGGCTCTTTCCTCATCATTACGAAGAGGCGGAGCCATAACAGGCAGATCCATAAGATTAATATCTTGAAAGGCGGTAGGAGGAGGATGAACCAGGCACCGAGATTCGTCAAGGGATTCAGGGTCGGCGATATAGTCCGCTTCAAGGGCCAGGAATGTTTCGTCTATACGAGGATGTCATCTGGGCAGTTCGATGTACGGAAGCTGGATGGCACACCTGTCTCGCCAGGCGCCTATTTCAAGCAACTCACATTGATTAGGCATTCATCGAATGCAAGAATCTGCAAGGCTTTCGAAGAACCCTGATGATGAGGGATATAGTGGAAATAAGCTATCTGCATCCAGCCTTGACTGTAGCTGACAGCTACTGTCAGATGGCTATGAGCTCTAGGGCTGTCGACGTAGTGAAAGCTGTGCATTGTATACTTGGGCAAGATAAAAGAAAAGGGAAAAGTGCGGACTGAGACTTCATATTATGTTATAATAAATATAGATGATATGTCCGCCTAGATTTCTGAAAAATGCATGCAAGTATACAATCAGAAAAGTTTGATTTGCGGACGTTTTGGGAGGGATAAATCATGAAGGAAAGGATGTCCATAAGAATCGAATCCGAAGACAGAAATGAGCTGCAACGCAGGGCCGTCCAAGTTGGCAAGAGCCTCAGTGAATATACTGCGGAGCTTATTCATGAAGCAATCGATGGACAGGTTCGAACTGATCTTCTCATCCAGGAGATGCAGGAAAACATCGTCCAGCTATCAGGGATGCTGAGTATCATGCAGGCCTATAATACAAACGTCTATGCAGTTCTTCTTGGCAGAACGAATCCCACATTCAAGAATCCTGAAGAAAAGAAAGAAGCGATTCGGATAAGGAATAAGGCAAGGGAAAATCTCAAAATTTTGCTTTCCGCTGCGAGCAAGGATGTGCTTTCTGGTGAGAATGTCTGGGGAACCGTGGAGGAGGGATGACAAACGATGCTTGTTAGGTTTTCTTCATTCCTTTCCTTCACACGATTAAGGTTGACACAGATTTCGGAATCTCCATACTTTGTCATTGTCTGGTGTGAATGTGTGGAATAGTTGGTCAATAGTTGCTGCCAATGTATTTGGGCTTTTGACTGTTTCAGAATTTCTTGTGATAATATAAACAGAAGTGGGCGCACCGATGAACGGTAGCTTCACGACAACATAAGCGGAAACCGCCTAAGCTCTGCTACAGCTAATGGGTGGTTTATCTTTTGAACACAGCTATCAGCAATCCGATGACCGTAAAGATAATCATCAGGATGTAATATGTCTCTGAATCCATAGTCTTCACCCATTCCAACTTCTTGCAGAAAACGCTTAAGGCTTGTATCCTCAATCGTAGAAGGATTGGCTGAATCAAGGCCCGGAGTCGATAGCCGGAAACCCGAAGAGGCTCAATCCTTGATTTTTTCTAGCATGCTAAGTTTGTGATTATAGTAGAAATCATTCTCACAATCTTCCCTATCAGCCAGATTGTAGATATCTACACATGCTATCCAGCAGCCCCTGCCTCATTGCCATCATACTGGTCGAAGCAGTTTTCTGGATTTAACTTGGCGTGAATGCTTACAGGAACATACAGTCAACAAAATATCCCCTGGCATATAATGCTGTGGCTGACAATCAGCAGGCTAAGCATTCCGCACAGCGCCAAGGGTCTCCTAGCCTCAATCAAAGGCTCTATACAGAAAGTTGTGGGATGAGGGTAAGGGAAGAGGATAGGGTCTAGAGACAAGGAAGGGTTTCCTCCTGTAATGTTTAGCTTGCAAAAAAACAGGAACAAGGAAGAAACCCTATGGAAGATAGTATCACCATCAGGCATGGGCTGTCATGCTTCTCCGTCACATCAGAGCCAGAGCTCGTGACAACGAAGACCGGGAAGGAGGTCTATGTCACAAGGGGGATCAGCACGGCCCCCGGCCCGGGGAGCTGCCCCAGATGCGGGAATGCCATGCACAGGCATGGGAAGATGGAGATGAAGGTGCAGGACATAGACCTGCTGGGGCATCTGCACATCATCATCGTCACATATGACAGGTACCGGTGCTCCTGCGGGAGCTGCGGCCATACGCAGATGCAGGAGGTAGCGTTCAGGGAGCCCGGGCATTTCATCACGGAACGGCTTGGGCGGAGGATCCGCATCAGGCTGAACTGCGGCGCGGGGATCAGCGAGACGGCGAGGTCGCTCTCAGTGCACCCCAGCATCATCTACGGAATCGACAAGGCCAACCTCAAGGCGATCCTTGGCGGGAGGAAGCCCCCTGTATGCGAATGCATCGGCATAGACGAGTTCAAGCTGCACAAGGGGCATAGGTATGCGACGGTTGTGACGGACCTGAAGACTGGGCTGGTGCTGTTCCTCGAGGAAGGGAAGGCAAAGGAGCAGGCATATCATTTCTTCGCCGAGATGGGAGATGCCTGGATGGGGCATGTGAAGGCCGTGTCGATGGACATTAATGCGCAGTATGATTCGGCATTCAGGGAGAGATGGCCTGGGATACGGATCGTCTATGACCATTTCCATCTCGTGAGGATGTACAACGACACGGTCCTCACCGCCATCCGCAGGCGCAAGCAGCGGGAGATGCTTGAGGGCGGCAATGAGGAGGGATACACGCTGCTCAAGAACTCCAGATACCTTCTCCTGTCGAGGATGGACACGCTCAGGGAACGCGACAGGGAGGCCCATGAGAACAACGTCCGGCTGCGCAGGCTGTACCTGGACAGGGGCAGGCCCATACCTCCGGGCGAGAGGATACGGAAGCCGTACAGGGAGAGGAGGCTCAAGGACATCCTCGCCGCCAACGAGGACCTCTCGGTCTGCTATCTGCTGCTCGAGCAGTTCAACCTCGCATACGGCGTGGCCAGCATCACGAAGCTGTACAAGGGCATGAAATCCTGGATGAGGCTCGCCAGGCAGAGCAAGATCCCCGAGCTCCTCTCATTCTGCGATACTGTCCAGAGGCATCTGATGGGAATCGTCTACCATGCCAAGTTCCCCATCTCGTCAGGCAAGGTCGAAGGCGTGAACAACAT